>DATKQY010000070.1:0-53108 GCA_035532475.1 Acidimicrobiales bacterium
GAGCTCGAGGGCTCGCTCGGCGTAGTAGCGGGCGAAGTCGATCGCCTCCGAGACCTCGGGGTCGCCCTCGCCGACCGTCTTCCCGGCATCGCGCGCCATCACCGCCAGGGTGCGTCCGCGCTCGCGCCCCATCACGTGCGCGACCGCCAGCAGAACACGTCGACGCTCACGCGCGCCGAGATCTCGCCAGCCCGACGCGGCGCGCCGGGCCACGTCGACGGCCCGGTCGACGGTCGCCACGTCGGACTCCACGTAGCGGTAGAGAGTCTCGCCGGGCACGAAGGGGTCCTCGCCGCGGCCGGTCATCGGCGTCAGCACCTCCTCGCCGTCCACGACGGCGGCCACGTCCCCGATCGGCTCGGAAGCGAGCTCCTCGATCGCCGCAGCGAGCCAGGCCCGATTGCAGGCGAGGCTGAAGTCCGTGTCCGGCTCGTTCGCAAACGACTGCGCGGAACCCGGCGAGATCGTGTCGCGGGCCCCGCGGTCCTGGAGCCGGCGGGGGGGCGGCGGCGGCTCGAGCCGAGCGCGAACCGATGAGCGGAACCGGTCGCGCTGTTCCGACCACGACGGCGACCCGACGTCGAGGTCGAACAGGTGCGAGAGGAAGTTCTCCGGTGAGGTGTTCTCGTCGAATCGCCGCACGAGATAGGCGACCGCCGCGCCGAAGTCGCCGCGAGCGACGATCGGAGCGTAGAGCACCATTTCGCCGGCGATCCGCCGGGCTGCGAGTGCCTGCGGGTTCGCCATCCCTTCGAGCATCTCGAGCTCGATCGCCGCGCCGGTCACCTCCCGAAGCGCGAGCGCCCAGCCGATGTCGAACACGTTGTGACTCGCGACGCCGACCCGCAGCGCCCCGGCGCCGTGCCGCGCGACAGCGAGATCGAGCAGTCGCTTGAAGCTCGCGTCGACCTCCGCTTTCGACCCGAACGGCGCCAGTGGCCAGTCGCGCAGCTCGGCCTCGACCCGTTCCATCGCGAGGTTGGCGCCTTTCACGAGCCGCACCTTGACCGTGCCGCCGCCGCGTTCGTGGCGCCGCCGGGCGAACTCCGCCAACTCCTCGAGCGCAGCGTAGGAGTCCGGCAGGTAGGCTTGGAGCACGATGCCCGCGTCGAGCCCGTCGAGCTCGGGATCGGCGAGCGCCTGCTCAAAGGCGTCGATCGTGAGGTGGAGGTCGCGGTACTCCTCGACGTCGAGGTTGACGAACTTCGCGGGGCGCGCGCGAATCGCAGCTCGATATACGGGCGCGAGGTGGCCGGCGATCCGTGCCACCTCGTCGTCGTAGGCGAGCACGTCGAGCTGGGCGCAGATCGACGAGATCTTCACCGACACGTAGTCGATCTCCGGGCGAGCGAGTAGGTCGACCACCGCGCGCACGCGGTCGGCCGCCTGCCGCTCACCGAGGATCGCCTCGCCGAGAAGGTTGGCGTTGAGCCGGATCCCCTGGCGGCGGCGCTGACGGGCGTGACGGGCGTAGGCGCGTCGCTCCGCCGGCAAGATGATTCCCCGGAGCTCCCGTCCGAGCCGTGCGCGCACTGCCGGCATGACGAGCCTGGGCACGACCGGTGCGAGGCGGCCGGCCATCTCGAGCCCGAGCCGGTCGAGACCGGTGGCGAAGCTCGGCGTGCCGCGCTCGTCGAGCAGGTCGCGCAGTCGCCGCGCGCTTCGGCGTTCGTCGCTGATGCGCAGCACCTGGTCGGTCAGCTCGGCGAGGAACTCTCGACTTGACGGGTCGCCGACGAGCGCGGCGATCCGCTTGCGCCTGGCACGGTCGGCGCGGTCCTCGAAGGAGCGTGCGACGTGCATCAGCTGCGCCGCGATCTCCTCGGCTCTCCGCACGAGGGCGTCGTCGTCGGGTCGCGCAGCCAGAGCGGTCACACATCCATTGAACGCCCCTCGTATTGGCCGGACGCGTCCTGCACGGGCGCGATCTCTGCCAATCTGCATCCGCCGAGGCGGTCGACGACCGCTGGGTTGCCGCGATCGGATCGGTCGGTGACCGAGGTGAGCCTGCCAAGCGCGTCGCAGCTCTCGGTGGCGGTCCTCGCGCCGGGACAGGCGAGCGCTGCCCACGTGCCGGAGCCGGGTCCGCGACGTGTCAGCCAGCTACTCTGGTGGGCGCTGAGGGACTCGAACCCCCGACCTCAGCCGTGTGAAGGCTGCGCTCTAACCACCTGAGCCAAGCGCCCGCACGCCGCATCGTAGTCCTCTCACGCGTGGAGGCCGCCCACCCGTCCGCGGGCGCCTCCAGCCCCAAGTAGCCTTGTCGGCCGTGACAGCACGGGACAGCGACGACGGAGTGCCGGAGTCTGACGTCGCTCACGCGACAGCCGAGGTGACGCCGTCGGCGCACGCCGAGGACGACCCCGGCGAGTCGAAGCTCCCGCGCCGGCGGCTGCAGGACATCCTGCTCGACCTCTGGCACCAAAAGCCGGGCCCACGCGAGTCGAGCCGCAACGCCGAGGCGAAGCTGCTGCCGCCCGGCAAGGAGATCGTCGACAAGCTCGACCAGCGCGAGCGCCTCCTCGGCTACGCCTCGGCTGTGCTCGCCGCGGTGCTCACCATCGTCGGGTACTTCCACGACCGGCACTCCACGATCGCGAACGACCGGAAGTTCGCCACGTCGCTGCTGCTGGCCGGTCTCATCGTGTCGGGCATCCTCCTCCTCGGGACCCTCCTGCGCCGCAGGGCCCTGCTCGGCTTCGCGTCGTTCATCGCCGGCATGCAGATGCTCTCGTTCAGCGACGTCACCGGGATCCTGTACCTCTTCTTCGGCGGCTGGCTGATCGTGCGGGTGATGCGCAAGCAGCGCCACGACCAGGCGGTCACCAAGCTGGCCGGAAGCAGCGGGACCCCAGCGGCCAAGGCCACCAAGTCGGCGGTCCCCGCACCGTCGGCCCGCTACACGCCGCCGAAGCGCGCCAGGGCCCGAGCGGGCGCGCGGGCCACCCCAGCCCGCAAGCGATGACGGCGCACGCGGCCGCGGGACCGTCCCCGGCGTCGTTCAGCGCCCGCGGCCTGCCGGGTGGCGCGCCCGGCGGTCCCGTCAGGGGCGGCCGGGCGCCCCACCGTTGAGCGCGGCAGGGGCCGCGAGCGCGTCGTGATCGCCGACGCGCTCGCTGGCAGGCGCATCGCCGTCACCGGCGCCACGGGGTTCCTCGGCACGGCGCTCGTCGAACGACTCCTTCGCACCGTCCCCGAGTGTGAGGTCGTGGTCCTCGTACGGCCAGGACGCCGGGCCAGCGCGGCCGATCGCACCGCGCGCGAGATCGTCCGCAACGACTGCTTCGACCGGTTGCGCGACGAGCTCGGCGAGCGCTTCGACGACGAGGTCGGCCGGCGCCTCTCGACGATCGCCGGCGACGTCGGCACGGACGGCCTCGCGCTCGACGAAGAGGGCCGGCGCGTCCTCGCGAGCTGCGACATCGTCGTGCACTCCGCGGCCACGGTGAGCTTCGACGCCCCCCTCGACGGCGCCGTCGAGGTCAACCTCCTCGGCCCGGCGCGCGTCGCGACGACGCTCCTCGACATCAGCGCCACATACCGTCCGCCCGGGATGCCGCTCCCCCACCTCGTCTCCGTCTCGACGGCCTACGTGAACAGCGGCCACCACGGCGACGCCGCCGAGGAGCCCGTCAGCGCCAGCCGCTACCTGGCACTCCCGGACTGGAACGCCGAGGTCGCGGCCGCTCGCCGGATGCGCTCGGACACCGACGCCGAGAGCCGCGACCCGAAGCGCCTGGCGTCGTTCCGCAAGGCGGCGCGCCACGAGCTCGGCGCGGCCGGAACCGCGCTCCTCGCCGAACGGACCGAGCGGCTGCGCGACCAATGGGTCGAGGACCGCCTGGTCGAGCTCGGCCGGGCACGTGCCCAGGCGCTCGGCTGGCCCGACGCGTACGCGTTCACGAAGTCGCTCGGCGAGGTCGCCCTGGCGGCCAGCCGGGGCCAGCTCCCGGTCACGGTCGTGCGACCCTCGATCGTCGAGTCGGCGCTCGCCGAGCCTCGCCCCGGGTGGATCCGCGGCTTCCGTATGGCCGAGCCGGTGATCATCTCGTATGCCCGCGGCATGCTGCGCCAGTTCCCCGGGGTCCCTGAGGGGGTCGTCGACGTCATCCCCGTCGACCTCGTCGTCGCGGCCATCATCGCCGTGGCGGCGCGGGGCCCCGAGCCCGACGAGGGGCGGGGCGGCGACCCGATCGTGTACCAGGTCGCCTCCGGCGTGCGGAACCCGCTGCGCTACGGCACGCTCGTGAACCTCTGCGAGCGGTGGTTCACCGAGCACCCGCTCTACGACTCGCGCGGCGAGCCGATCGCCGTACCGACCTGGTCCTTCCCCGGACGCGGGAAGGTCCAGGGCGAGCTGCGCCGCGCGGCCAAGGCCCTGTCGGCCGCCGAGCGGCTGGTGAGCACGCTCCCGATCCGCGGGGAGCTCGCCGAGAAGGCGGCCCGGATCGAGGAGCGCCGTGCATTGGCCGAGCGGGCGCTCGGCTACGTGGAGCTCTACGGCGCCTACTCCGAGACCGAGGCGCGCTTTCGCATGGACCGCACCCTCGCCCTCTACGAGTCGCTGGACCCGCTCGACCGCAAGCGCTTCGGCTTCGACCCGGCCGTCGTCGACTGGGAGCGTTACGTCACCGAGGTGCACCTGCCCTCGATCATCGAGCACGCCCGGGTGCGGACGACGCCAGGCAGGCGCGCCGGACCGAACCGGGAGGAGCGTTCCCGAAAGACGATCCTCTCGCCCGAGCCGCGCTGTGCCGTGTTCGACCTCGAGCAGACGATCATCAACTCGAACGTCGTCGAGTCCTACGCCTGGCTCGCGACCCGCCACCTCGAGCCGCTAAGGCGAGCCCAGCTGGCGCTCGGGCTGATGGCCGAGGGGCCGCGCCTGTTGGCCGTCGACCGGCGCGATCGGGGCGACTTCCTCCGCTCCTTCTACCGCCGCTACGAGGGCGCCCCGGTCGAGCGCGTGCGCGCCGACGCCTGGGAGCTGTTCAGCGATCTGATCCTCACCCGGTCCTTCCCCGCCGCCATCCAGCGGATCCGCGCGCACCGGGCGCTCGGCCACAAGACGCTCCTCATCACCGGCGCGCTCGACTTCGTCGTCGCGCCGCTCGAGCCGCTGTTCGACGAGATCGTCTGCGCGACCCTCGGCGAGGTCGACGGCGCGTTCACCGGCGAGATGGTGGCCACCCCCCCGACCGGGGAGGCGCGGGCGATCCTGATGGAGTCCTGGGCCGCCTCGCACGGTCTCGACCTGGCACGCACCGTGGCCTACGCGGACTCGACGAGCGACCTGCCGATGCTCGAAGCCGCCGGCCTTCCCGTCGCGGTGAACCCCGAGCCGAAGCTCGCCGCCATCGCTCGAAAGCGCGGCTGGTCCATCGAGCGCTGGGAGCGCGCCCGTGGCGGGCCGCGCAATCCGCTCGCGGTGGCGACGCGCCCCCTCGGGCCCCGTACCGCCTCGCCGCTCGGCGTTCCCGGCAGGTCCTCCTCGTGACGGCGACCGGGGTGCTCCGATGAGGGCGCTGCTGATCGAGCGCCAGCTGCACCGCTTCGCGGCGGCGCGGGCGGCGTCCCTCGTCGCCGGCCCGGCGAGCGGGATCGGCGTCGGGCCCCTTCGCCTCGCCGACGTGGACCCCCCCGAGCTTCCCGGTCCCGGCTGGCAACGGTTGCGCCCACGCCTGGCGGGGATCTGCGGCTCCGACCTGCACACCGTCGACGGCGCCAGCTCACGCTACTTCGAGCCCATCGTGAGCTTCCCCTTCGTCCCGGGCCATGAGATCGTCGCCGACGTGCTCGACGGTCCGCTGGCCGGCCGGCGCGTCGTCGTCGAGCCCGTCCTCGGCTGCGAGGCCCGCGCGATCGACCCGCCGTGCGCGGCCTGCGCCACGGGCCGCAAGGGCGCCTGCGAGCGCATCGCCTTTGGTCACCTGCGCCCCGGGCTGCAGACGGGCTACTGCCGCGACACCGGCGGCGGCTGGTCGGACGAGCTCGTCGCGCACGAGTCCCAGCTCCACGTCGTGCCGGCGGAGCTGGACGACGAGGCGGCGGTGATGGTCGAGCCGGCGGCCTGCGCCGTCCACGCGGCGCTGCTCGGTGCGGTGGTGCCCGGCGAGACGGTGGTGGTGCTCGGCTCGGGGACGCTCGGCCTCGCCGTCCTCGCGGCGCTTCGCCACCTCGCGCTCGCCGGCACGCTCATCTGCGTCGCGAAGCACGCCGTCCAGCGCGACCTCGCCGCGTCCCTCGGCGCCGACGACGTCGTCGCCCCCGGCGAGCTCGCCCGTGCGGTCCGCCGCGCGACCGGGAGCCTCGCCCTCGAGGACCGCGGCGGCGGGATCCGGCGGCTCGCCGGTGGCGCCGACGTCGTGTTCGACTGCGTCGGCTCGGCGGCGACGATCGCGGACTCGCTCGCCGTCGTGCGCCCGGGCGGGCGCGTCGTGCTCGTCGGGATGCCGGGGACCGTCCGCGTCGACCTCGCCCCGCTCTGGCAGCGCGAGATCACCCTGCTCGGCGCCTACGCCTACGGCGCCGAGGAGCGCCCCGAGGGGCGGAGGTCGACCTTCGACCTCGCCTTCGAGCTCGTCGCGGCGGCGGGGCTCGAGCGCCTCGTCTCGGCCCGCTACCCTCTGGAGCGCTACGAGGAGGCCGTCCGCCACGCGGCGAACGCCGGCCGGCGGGGGGCGGTGAAGGTCGTCTTCGACCTCCGCCGCGCCACGGGGAGCTGGCGGAGGATCGGTGCGCTCGCCGCGGCCGACGAGGAGGCGGCGAGAGCGACGTCCGGCGAGGAAGTGGAGGCAGCGACGTGAGTCCGAGGCCGGGGTTCGTCCTGGAGGTCGACCGCTCGACGCCGCCCACCCTGTTCTGGCACGGCGAGGGCTACCGCCTGGAGCGCCTGCCGACGGGGAGCCGCGTCGTCTACCCGCCCGAGCCGCTCGCCGCCCTCGAGGATCCCGACGCGGCGATCGAGCACGCGCTCGAGCATCCGCTCGGGGACTCCGAGCCGCTGTCCGCGCTCCTCCGGCCGGGGATGCGGCTCACGATCGCGTTCGACGACATCTCGCTGCCCCTGCCCCCGATGCGGGCCCCCGACGTGCGCGGCCGGGTGATCGAGGCCGTGCTCGACAAGGCGGCCGCGGCGGGCGTCGACGACGTCGTGCTCATCGCGGCCCTGGCGCTGCACCGGCGGATGACCGACGACGAGCTGCGCCACGCCCTCGGCAGCCGCGTCTTCGACGCCTTCGCCCCCCACGGCCTGCTCCTCCAGCACGACGCCGAGGACCCCGAGGGGATGACCGACCTCGGCCAGACCGAGGAGGGCGAGGTCGTCGAGATCAACCGGCGCGCCGCCGAGAGCGACCTGCTCGTCTACGTCAACATCAACCTCGTCGCGATGGACGGCGGCCACAAGTCGGTCGCGACCGGCCTCGCCAGCTACCGCAGCATCCGCCACCACCACAACGTGCGGACCATGCAGCACAGCCGCTCGTTCATGGACCGGCACAACTCCGAGCTGCACACCTCGAACTGGCGCATGGGCCGGCTCATCGCCCGCTCGGTGAAGCTGTTCCAGATCGAGACGACCCTCAACACCGACACCTTCCCGTCCCAGTTCGCCTTCCTCCAGCACCGGGAGTGGGAGTGGTCGCTGAAGGACCGCGCGGGGTTCCACGCGACGAGCGCCGCGCTGGAGCGGACCCCGCCCGCCCTGAAGCGCCAGATCTTCCACTCGATCCGCTCCCCCCACGCCCTCTCGTCGATCCAGGCCGGCGAGGTCGAGGCGGTCCACGACGCCGCGCTCGCCAACGTCCACCGCCAGCAGCTCGTCCGCGTCGAGGGCCAGAGCGACGTGGTCACGATGGGGCTGCCCTACATCTGCCCGTACAACGTGAACTCGATCATGAACCCCCTGCTCGTCGCGTGCCTCGGCCTCGGGTACTTCTTCAACCTCTACCGGGGCAGGCCGGTCGTGCGCGAGGGCGGGGTGTGCATCCTCTCCCACCCGACACCGTGGGCGTTCAACCCGGTGCACCACCCGAGCTACATCGACTTCTTCGAGCAGGTGCTCGCCGACACGACCGACCCGCTCGAAGTCGAGAAGCGCTACGAGGAGTCCTTCGCACGCGACCCGTGGTACGTGCACCTCTACCGCACCTCCTACGCCTACCACGGCGTCCACCCCTTCTACATGTGGTACTGGTGCGCGCACGCGCTCGACCACCTCGGCCAGGTGATCGTCGTCGGCGGCGACCGGGCGGCCGTCCGGCGGATGGGCTTCAAGCCGGCGACGAGCCTCGCAGACGCCCTCGAGATGGCCGAGGACGTCGTCGGACGCGACCCGACCATCACACACCTGCACCTCCCGCCGCTGTTCATCGCCGACGTCGTCTGAGACGGTCCGCGTGCGGCTCGAGCTCCCCCGCCCCCTCGCCAAGGTCCTGCGCAAGCCGACCTGGCCGGGCACCCTGGAGCGCCCTGCGCCCGACCGGGGGCTCGGCGTCGACTACGACACGGGCTGGGCGCGCTCGCCCGCGGCCCGCCTCGCCCGGGCGATGCTGGTGGACAACGTCACCCGGCCCCTCGTGCACCTGGCGGCCGACCCGCAGGTGAGCGGTGTCGAGCACCTGGAAGCGCTCGACGGCCCGGTGATCTTCGCCGCGAACCACAGCAGCCACCTCGACACGGCGATTGTGCTCTCGTGCCTGCCGGTCCGCTTCCGGCACCACAGCGTCGTCGCCGCGGCGGCCGACTACTTCTTCGACCGGCGGTGGAAGTCGGCGCTGTGGGCGCTCACCCTCGGCACGATCCCGATCGAGCGCACGAAGGTGAACCGCCGCAGCGCCGATCTCGCCGCCCAGCTGCTCGCGAAGGGCTGGAGCCTCGTGATCTTCCCCGAGGGCGGGCGCAGCCCGGACGGCTGGGGCCAGGAGTTCCGCGGGGGCGCCGCGTACCTCGCCAAGCGCTGCGGCGTGCCGGTCGTGCCGCTGCACCTGCGCGGCGTGCGCCCCGTGTTCCCGAAGGGGAGCGGCCGGCTGCGGCCCGGCAAGGTGGAGGTCCGCTTCGGCCGGCCGCTCCGCCCCCTCGCCACCCGTGAGGGCGGCCGTGACGAGGACGCCAGGCGTTTCGGTGCGCGTATCGAGGCTGCCGTGGCCGAGCTCGCCGACGAGGCCGAGAGTGACTGGTGGTCGGCCCGGCGCCGCGCGGCCGCCGGGGCCACCCCACCGTTCCGCGGCCCGGACGTCGCCGAGTGGCGCCGCAGCTGGGAGCTGCCGGCGAGCGCCCGCAAGAGCGGGGAGCGGCGACGCCTCGGCCCCTCCAAGCCCTGGTAGCCGCTTCACCAAGGCCGAGCCCGGGGCGCCGTGCCGGTCTGGCAGGCCCCGGCACCCGAGCCCGGGCGCGAAGAAGGGGCCGGTGGGGGGACCGGCCCCTTCTTAGTAGACTCAACAGGCACGGAGGGGGGGTCCGTCTGCTCCTGTGGTCCGCCTCCAGTATGTCCCCGGCGACCACATCGGTCAAACAGCTTCAGCAGATATCGGCTATCGTAAAATACGATGGATCTGCGCCAGCTGAACGCGATCGTGGCGATCGCCGAGCACGGATCGTTCTCGGCGGCGGCCGACGCCCTCTCGACCGTGCAGTCGAACGTCTCGACCCACATCAAAAAGCTCGAGCGCGAGCTCGGCAGCCAGCTCGTCGACCGCACCACGGGTGAGCTCACCGAGGCCGGTGCCCTGGTCGTCGCGCGCTCGCGGCGGGTGATCCGCGAGCTCGACGCGCTCACCTCTGACGTCACGGCGCTCAGCCACGAGGTGATCGGCACCGTGCGGCTCGGCGCGATCGGCACGGCGGCGCGCTGGCTCGTCCCCCAGCTGCTCGAGGTCGTGCCGTCGCGCCACCCGCACCTGCACCTCATCTTCATGGAGGCGACGACGATCGGCCTCGGCGACCAGCTCGCCTCGGGCCACGTCGACCTCGGCGTGATGGCGCTCCCCGCCTCGGGCACCGAGGTCCGGACCATGGCGTTGTTCGAGGAGGACCTCGGGCTCGTCCTCCCGCGCAACCACCCCCTCGCCGAGCTGAGCGCGGTGCCGATGGACGCGCTCGCCGCGCTTCCGCTGATCCTCCCGCTGCCGGGCACCGCCTACCGGGACGACCTCGATGCGGTGGCGGGCGCCGTCGGCGTCACCCTTCGGCCCCGCGCGGAGATGGACAGCCTCCGGCTGATCGCGACGCTCACCTTCGAGCGCTGCGGATTCTCCGTGCTTCCCTCCGGCGCCCTGCCCCACTACCTGCGCGACGAGTTCGTCCTGCTCCCCGTCGAGGGACTCCCACCCCGCCACGTCGGGGTGGCCCAGCGCCGACGGGGCCTGCCCGGCGCACCGGTGCGCGCCGTGCTCGAGATCCTCTCCGAGATCGTCGTCGACGGGGAGCGCACGCCGCCGGGCGTACGCGCCGTGCCCCCGGACCACGAGCACCCGCACCTGCTCCCGGCGGCGCGGATCGCGCCGGCGCGCTGAGCCCGGCTCAGGGACGCTCGAGCGGCTGGCGCCACATCAGCCAGAGCGGCGGCCCTCCCTCAGGAGCCAGCACCTCGTGGACGACCGTGAAGCCGTGCCGAGCGTAGAAGGCGACGTTCTCGAGTCGCGAGCACTCGAGGTAGGCCGGCGTCGCCGAGCCGTCGCAGCGTGCGAGCACCGGCTGCAGCAGCGCAGAGGCCACGCCCCTCCCTTGGTGCAACGGGTCGGTCCCGAGGGTGCCGAGGTAGTAGTGCCGGTTCTGCGGATGGTGCGCGACGAGCATGCGCGCGAGGCGCCGGGCCGCGAGGAAGCGCCCCGCGAGCATGCTCACGAGCGGTGCATGGGCGAGGACATCGGAAAAGCGCGCCGGCTCGGGGCTCGGCGGGAGCCAGAGCGCGGCACCGTCGCGTTCGGACGTCGTGTACACCTCGCCACGCGGCAGGTAGTTGTGCCGCAGCTGGAGCGTGAAGAAGCGGCGCAACCCCGTCTCGCGCAAGGACGCGTCAGGGAAGATGTACGACGCTACGGGGTCGTCTGCGAACGCTCGAGCGAGTGAGGCGGCCAGACCCGGTACGTCCTCGGGCAGCGCTCGACGCACCTCCGGCACCGCACAATGCTACCTCCCGGCGCGACGCGCCCTCTCCGCTGCGGAATACGCACGAGAACGCGGTGTTGGCCCAGGTATGACGACGAGCTTCTCGATCAACTTCGACTACCGCTGCCCCTTTGCCCGCAACGCCAACGAGCACGTGCTGGCCGGCCTCGCGGCGGGAGCGGACTGGGACGTGCGATTCGTGCCCTTCTCCCTCAGCCAGGTCCATGTCGAAGAGGGTGCTCCTGCCGTCTGGGAGGACGCCGGGAAGCGCCCGGAGCTCTTGGCGGTGGCTGCGGGGATCGTGGTGCGCGACCGCTTCCCGGACGCGTTCGCAGCGACGCACCTGTCGCTGTTCGCCGTGCGTCACGACGACGGCGAAGACCTCCGT
This sequence comes from Acidimicrobiales bacterium, assembly GCA_035532475.1. Taxonomy (GTDB): domain Bacteria; phylum Actinomycetota; class Acidimicrobiia; order Acidimicrobiales; family Bog-793; genus DATKQY01. Next base: position 11,498 of record DATKQY010000070.1, read on the forward strand.
GACGAGCAGGTGCTGCGTGCGGCGCTGCGGCGCGGCGGCGCGGACGACGAGCTCGTCTTCAAGGAGCTGGTCGACGGCTGGCCGTTCGCCACCTTCCGCGCCGAGCACGAGCGCTCGGTCGCTGACCACGCGGCGTTCGGCGTGCCCACGTTCGTCGTCGGCGAGCGGGCGGCCTTCGTCCGGGTGATGACGCGCCCGGCTGGTGACGGGACGCTCGCGATCGCGACGACCGAGCTCGTGCTCGGCCTGCTCGCCGAGCACCCCGAGCTCAACGAGTTCAAGCACACGTCGATCCCCCGCTAGGCGCGCGGGCCCCGTGGTGCCTCGGCGACCGGAACGGCGGCTGTCGTCGCCGTTCCGGTCGCCCGTGTCCAACCGGCGAGATCAGCCCTCGATGGAGATCGGCTCGTCGTCGCCCACGCCCACCCCGAGCGGGACGTCGACGGCACGCTGAGCGGCGACCTCCTGGCGGATCCGCTCGTCGAGCTCGACCATCAGCTCCGGGCTCTCGCGGAGGAACTGCTTGGCGTTCTCCCGCCCCTGACCGAGCTGCTCGCCCTCGTAGGTGTACCAGGCGCCCGACTTCTTCACGATGGCGAAGTCCACGGCGACGTCGAGGATCGAGCCTTCCCGGCTGATCCCCTTGCCGTACATGATGTCGAACTCGGCCGTGCGGAAGGGCGGGGCGCACTTGTTCTTCACGACCTTCACCCGCGTGCGGTTGCCGACCATCTCCGCCCCGTCCTTGATGGACTCGACGCGGCGGATGTCGAGGCGGACCGAGGCATAGAACTTGAGGGCCCGACCACCGGGGGTGACCTCCGGCGAGCCGTAGATCACCCCGATCTTCTCGCGCAGCTGGTTGATGAACAGGGCGATCGTGTTCGACTTGCTCAACGTCCCGGTCAGCTTGCGCAGCGCCTGGGACATCAGGCGGGCCTGGAGGCCGACATGGCTGTCGCCCATCTCGCCCTCGATCTCGGCGCGAGGCGTGAGCGCAGCGACCGAGTCGACGACAAGCACGTCGATCGCGCCGGAGCGGATCAGCATCTCCGCGATCTCGAGCGCCTGCTCGCCGGTGTCGGGCTGGGAGATGAGCAGCTCGTCGATGTCGACGCCGATCGCGCGGGCATAGACGGGGTCCATGGCGTGCTCGGCGTCGATGTAGGCGCAGATCCCACCGTTGCGCTGCGCCTCCGCCACGACGTGGAGGGCGAGGGTCGACTTCCCGGAGGACTCCGGTCCGTAGAGCTCCACGATGCGGCCGCGCGGCAGACCCCCGACGCCGAGCGCCAGGTCGAGCGACATCGCGCCGGTGGAGATCGCCTCGATCGCGAAGTTCATGTTCTCACCCAGCTTCATGACTGAGCCCTTGCCGAACTGCTTCTCGATCTGACCCAGCGCCGCGTCGAGTGCCTTCTCACGCTCCATCGCTTGTCCCTTTCCTCTTCGGACCGCGTCGCCGGGCCCTCGCATCCGACTCGTACCTGACGGGCGGGCAACCTACGCGCCGGGTGTATCGCCCAGCCCGCGCCGTCCGTCAACGACTTCCAAGACTGTAGTTCCGAACGTGTGTTCGGTGGTGGATCTCGGGGCGATGTGTGGCGCGGAGGACGCCAACGGCCTGCTGAGCTCGCCGGCCGCCCATCGCGGGCGGTGCAGCTGATTGACTGAGGGCCACTGCGCACGCGCCGCGTCCCAGGGACCCGGACCCCGACGCGGGTCGGCCGCCGCGCGCCTGCTCGTGCCGGGCCTGCCCGGGGGCCCGGCGCCGTTATCCACTGGCCGGCCGACGCCGTGCGCAGCCCGGCCCGGCGGACGAGCTCGCGAAAGCGAGAGAAGGAGGTGCCATGGAGGTCCGAGGCCGCCCGCTTCGCTTCGGCGTCCAGCTCCAAGCGCAGCGCACCAGCTGGCACGAGTTCGTCACGGCCCTCCGAGCAGTCGAGGACCTCGGCTTCGACTCCGCGTGGACCTTCGACCACCTGCTCCCGTTCTCCGGGCCCGACGACGGTGCCTGCTTCGAGACGCTGACGACGCTCGCGGCGATGGCGGTCCTCACCGAGCGAGTCCGCATCGGAGCGCTCGTGAACGGCGTCCTCTACCGTGACCCGGCCACCCTCGCCAAGAGCGCGGCCCAGGTCGACCAGATCAGCGGTGGCAGGCTGGAGTTCTCCCTCGGTGCCGCATGGGCCGAGCGCGAGTTCCGCGCCTTCGGCCTCGCCTTCCCCCCGCTCGCGGAGCGCTACGCGCGCCTCGACGAGGCGCTCCAGATCGTCCGCTCCCTCTGGGACGCGCGACGCACGACGTTCGAGGGCCGCTACTACCGCCTCGAGAACGCCCCGTGCGAGCCGAAGCCGCTGCAGCGGCCGCACCCGCCGATCACCGTCGGTGGGTCGGGCCTCGGCGCCCTGCGGCTCGCCGCCAAGCACGCGACCGGCTGGAACATGATCGGCGCACCCGACAAGGTCGCGGCGCGCGCCGCGGTGCTCCGTGGCTGCTGCGAGGAGGTGGGAAGGGACTTCGGCGAGATCGAGCTGTCGGTCCACCCCGAGCTCGCCCTGGCGCGCACCCACGAGGACGCCGAGCGCCTCGCATCCCGGATCGCCGCGGGCCACGGCCAGGACCTCGAGGCTCAGCGCGACAGCTGGCTCCTCGGCACCCCCGCCGAGGTCGCGGGCCAGCTGCGCCGTTACGCCGAGGCGGGTGTCTCGTCCTGGATCATCGCGATCGGTCATCCGTTCGACACGGCGCCGCTGCGGCTCCTTCGCGAGGAGGTCCTCCCGGCACTCGGTTGACGTCGTCGGTCGGCCGGCTCCCCGGACGGCCGACGCGTGGCGCCGGGCGTTGGGGGCGCGGGAGACTCCTGCCGTGGCGACACGGATCGAGGCGGTCCTCGGAGACATCACCCGCGAAGCCGTCGACGTCTTGGTGAACGCGGCAAACCCCGCGCTCGCCGGTGGGGGCGGCGTGGACGGCGCGATCCACCGGGCCGCCGGCGCCGCCGAGCTCCACGCCGCCTGCGCCGCGCTCGGCGGCTGCGCGGTCGGCGACGCCAAGCTCACGCCGGGCTTCGCGCTCGCGGCCCGGCACATCGCCCACGCCGTCGGGCCGGTCTGGCGCGGTGGTGCGCACGGCGAGGCGGAGCTGCTCGCCTCCTGCTACCGCCGCTGCCTGACGCTCGCCGACGACGTCGGCGCCCGCTCGATCGCCTTCCCGGCGATATCGACGGGCATCTACGGCTACCCGAAGCAGCCCGCGGCCCGCGTCGCCGTCACCACCCTCACCAAGGCGCCGACGCGCCTTGTCCTCATCCGTCTCGTCGCCTTCGACGAGGAGATGCTCCGTCACTACGAGGCCGCTCTCGCCGGCGCTTGACGGGGCTCGGTCGCCGCGCGCTCCTCAAGCCCCGCGCGCCGCGAGCAGCCGTCGCCGCAGGGCGTCGAGCGCCGTGATGGTGCCGATCTCCCGGACCCGTACGCGACCGCCGACGAGGGCCAGCGGGACGCGCTCGGCGGCAAGCCCCGGCAGCGCGATCCCGGCGAACGCCGTGCCCGGCGCCAGGCCCTCCTGCGGGTCGGGCCCGGCGACGCCGGTCGTCGCCAGCGCAACGTCCGCGCCGAAGAGGCGGCGCACCCCTTCGGCCATCGCTGCGGCGGCCTCCCCCGACACCACCGGACCCTCGGGGACGTCGAGGATCCTGTGCTTGGACTCGCTGGCGTAGGTGACCACGCCGCCGGCGAACCAGCTGCTCGCACCGGGCACGGCCACGATCCGCGAGGCGACGAGGCCGCCGGTGAACGACTCCGCGACCGCCAGGCGCAGTCCGCGCTCGACGAGGAGCGCGCCGACGGCCTGCTCCATCGTCTGGTCGTCGATCCCGAAGACGGCGTTGCCGAGGAGCGCCCGCAGCTCGGACTCCTCCCGGTCGAGCACGGCCGCCGCCGCGGCCTCGTGCGGCGCCTTCACCGTGAGGCGGACCTTGATCCCCTCGATGCCGCTCGCCAGGAAGGCGATCGTCGCGGCTCCGGGTCCGGCGTGCTCCAGGGCCTCGACACGCGGCGCGACGATCTCCGACAGGCCGGACTCGGTGATGCCCCAGGTGCGCAGCGTCCGGCTGGCGATGACCGCGGTCTCCCCCGAGCGGGCCCGCAGGTCCGGCAGCACCGCCCGCTCGACCATCTCCTTCATCTCGTCGGGCACGCCGGGGAGCGCGTAGACGACCTTGTCCCCGACGGGGCAGACGAGCCCGGGCGCCGTCCCCATGCGCTGCGGGATGGTCGTCGCCCCGACCGGCACGTCAGCCTGACGGGCGTTGCTGGCGGCCATGGTCCGGTTGCGCCGCCGGAACAGGTCCTCGATGACCTGGAGGGTCGCCGGGTCACGGCGGAGCTCCACCCCCATCACCTCGGCGATCGCCTCGCGCGTGAGGTCGTCCTGGGTCGGCCCGAGACCACCGCAGACCACCACCGCCTCGGCGCGCGACAAGGCGATGCGCAGCACGTCGGCGACGCGCCCGATGTTGTCGCCGACACGGGTCTGGTAGTTGCAGTCGATGCCCGCGGCCGCGAGCCGCTGCGCGATCCAGGTCGAGTTCGTGTCGACGATCTGGCCGAGGAGCAGCTCGGTCCCGACCGCGACGATCTCCGCGCGCACCGTCTCCCGCTCAGGCCACGGGGCCGCGGGCGACCCGCCCCGGCACCGCCGGGGTGGCGCGCAGCATCCGGCGGCCGTCCACGAAGTACTCGACCCCGGTCGCCAGGGTGAAGGCCACCGCGACCCAGAGGATCACGCGGGCCGCACCCGGGTGCGGGCCGGTCGGGGGGAACAGCGCGAAGCCGATCGCCAGGTCCTGGACGAGGGTCTTCGCCTTGGCGAGCGGGCGCGCCGGGACCGACACGGCCCGTCTCCCGGCGTAGACGCGAAAGGCGCTCATCGCGATCTCGCGCACGGCGATCAGCGCGACGGGCAGCCAGCTCACGTAGCCGATGCCGGCGAGCGCGGCGAGCGCCGCGAGCACCAGCACCTTGTCGGCCAGCGGGTCGAGGAAGGCGCCCGAGCGGGTGGCGCCCTGGCGCCGGGCCAGGTGGCCGTCCAGCCCGTCCGAGCCCGCGAGCACCGTCCACAGCGACCAGAGCAACCAGGACCACGACGGGTGCGACGCTCCGATCAGCACCGCCAGCACCGGCGCCGCGACGACGCGCGCCATGCTGAGGGCGTTGGCCGGGGTGGCGACGGCGGACGGCCCGAACAGCTTGCCCGAGCCGTGCTCCTCGCTCACGCGACGGCTCCCGCCGAGAGGGCACGGGCCACGAGATCGGGCCCTTCGGCGTCGAGCACCTCGACGGAGGCGAAGCTGCCGGTGGCGAGCGTCGCCGGGACCCGGACGACGCCGTCGATCTCGGGGGCTTCGCGATGCGAGCGGGCGACCCCCGGCGAGTCGACGAGCACGTCGAGGTGCCTGCCGACGAGCTCCCGGCGGCGTGCCGCGGTGATCGCGTCCTGCAGCTCGGCGCACTCGCGCAACCGCTCGGCGGCGAGCTCGGCGGGCACCTTGTCGCCGAGGCCGGCGGCGTAGGTCCCGTCCTCCTCGGAGAAGGTGAAGAAGCCGGCCCAGTCGAGGCGGGCCTCCTCGAGGAAGCCGAGCAGTGCGTCGTGGTCCTCCTCGGTCTCCCCCGGGTAGCCGAGGATGAACGAGGAGCGCAGGGCGGCGTCGGGCGCGAGTGCGCGGATCCGCCCGATCCGCTCCACGAAGCGCGCCGCGTCGCCGTAGCGGCGCATCTTGCGCAAGAGCCGTCCCGAGGCGTGCTGGAGCGAGAGGTCGAAGTACGGCAGACCGGTCGCGACGATCGCCTCCACCAGCGCGTCGGTGAGCGAGGAGGGGTACAGGTAGAGCAGCCGGACGCGCGGGACGCGCCGGGCAACCTCGGCGACGAGGGGCGCGAGCGCCCCGGGACGGCCGATGTCCCGCCCGTAGGAGGCGAGGTCCTGGGCGACGAGGACGACCTCGGACACCGCGAGCACGTCGACCTCGGCGAGGATCGACTCGGGCGTGCGCGAGCGCTGGGCCCCGCGAAAGCTCGGGATGGCGCAGAAGCCGCACTTGCGGTCACAGCCCTCGGCGACCTTCACATAGGCCCAGGGCGCGCTCGCCGGCGGCCGCGCCAGCTCGAGGAGGTCGAGAACGGGTACACGAGCCGCGCCCGCCCTGCGCACGCGCGGACCGCCGACCAGCTGGACCGGCACGCCGAAGTCGGCGACGAGGTCCACCTCGGGCAGCGCATCCGCCAGCTCCTCGCCGGCGCGCGCCGCCAGGCAGCCGGTCACCACGAGGCGAGCCCCGGGGCGGCGGGCCTCGGAGAGCTGGAGGATCGTCTCGACGGACTCGGCCCGGGCCGCCTCGATGAAGGCGCAGGTGTTCACGACGACGAGATCCGCGCTCTCGGCGCAATCCGCCCGCTCGAAGCCGTCCGCGAGCAGGGACCCCGCGACCTTCTCGGAGTCGACCTGGTTCTTCGGGCAGCCGAGCGTCTCGATCCAGTAACGCCCCGTCACCGGCCCAGCCTACCAACGGCCCCCCGGGCCACTTCCGAGCGGTCCCGGCCGCCGTGACGAGCGCCGGCGAGGACGGCCCCGGTCACATCCGGCCGAGCAGCTCCGCCTTCTTCTGCTCGAACTCGGCGTCGGTGACGATGCCACGCCGCCGCAGCTCGTCGAGCTTCTCGATCTGCTCGGGGAAGCTCACCGCGGGCTGACCCGACGCCGCCAACGCGCTGCGATGGCGCGACTCGTCGATCGCCCGGTTGATCGCGCTCTGGACCTGCTCGGGATGGCGGACGCTGGCGAACGGCTCCTCCCCGCGCTCCCCCGCCGACTCGACCGTGAGCCGCCCGGCGCCGACGAGCCGCTCGAGCAGGTGCTGGCGGTACGTCACGTCCTGGACGCTGTCGATCGGGATCTCGCGCCCGACGCGGTGCAGCACCCCCTCGCGGTAGATGACCCGGCTCGAGGTGACCGCGAGACCGGTCGCGCGCCAGGAGATGACGCGACCCGACAGGTACAGCCCGACGAGGACGACGGCCGCCAACAGCACGAAACCGAACCAGCCTGGAGCGCTCGACCAGAGCACGAACGCGGCGACGCAGCCGCCGAGGACGACGACCGCGAAGGCGATCGGACCCGCGAGGCGCCACCAGTGCGGGCGGACGTCGAGCAGCACCTCCTCGTCCTCGTGCAACAGCTTGTGGGGGAAGGGCATCGGTGGTCCTCTCCGTCACGTGCGCCGGACGCCGCCCGGACCCCGTTGCCGGTGCTCGGGTGCTCAGGTGCTCAGGTCAGCTTCCTCGAGATGCTCCCCGCGTCGCGCAGCACGACGCCGTCGGCGCCTGCTGAGGAGAAGTGGGCGGCGGGCCGTTCGAGCGCCTCGGCGAGCAGGCCCGTGAGCAGCTCGTCGAAGGCGAGGGGCGGGTCGACGAAGAGATGACGCGAGAGCGAGCCCGGGATCGTGTTGACCTCGTTCAGGTACACCGACTCGCCGTCGGAGAGGAAGTCGATCCGGCCCACGCCCCGCACGCCGAGCAGCACGGCGGCCTCACGGGCGACGGAGCGCAGCTCGACCTCGAGACCGGCGGGCAGCGCGGCCGGCAGCTCGCGCGGCGCCGCCGACATCCCCTCACCGCCGACGTACTTGTCGGCGTAGCCGAGGATCTCGTTCGTCGACCCCCCACGGAGGGGCCGCTCGATCGCCGAGAGCTGGAGCTCGGGCCAGCTCCGAGCAGCGACCTGGAGGTCGAACAGCGCCGGGCGGTACGGCTCGAGCACGGCGCCACGGCGGAGGTGGACGTTGGCACCGAGTCGCGCGAGGGCGGTCGGGAAGTCGGCGACGACCTCGATGCCGATCGAGGAGCCGCCAAATCGCGGCTTCACGATGTAGGGTCCGGCGAAGTCCGGCTCCTTCGACCCCTCGTGGAGCAGGCGGCGGGGCAGGGTCGGGAGCCCCGCGGCGGCGGCGACCGAGAACGACGCCAGCTTGTCCATGCCGAGGGCCGCCGACGCCGCGCTGGGGCCCGTGTAGGCCACCCCGGCCAGGTCGAGGGCACCCTGCAGCGCCCCATCCTCGCCGGGGCCGCCGTGGCAGCAGACCAGGGCGACGTCGATGCCCAGGGGTTCGAAGCGCGCCGCGAGCCGTCCACGCCGGGCGGTGAAGCCACCTTCGGGGCCGATCTCCAGCCGCACCGGCTGGGATCCCGCCGGCGGGCCGTCCAAGAACGCGGCCGCCTCGACCTCCGCCGCCACCTCGAACCATGCGGCGCTCTTCGACCAGTACAGGAGCTGGACGCTCGCGGCTCGCCCCGACCGCACCAGCGCCCGGGCGGCCTGCAGCCCGGTGAGGATCGAGACGTCGTGCTCCGGGGAGGGCCCGCCGAAGAGCACGGCGACGTTGGGCGACGAGTTGGCCATCGCCCTCATGGTACGCGAGCTGCTGCGCCCTACCGGGGAGCCTCAGGCCCCGCCGGGCTCACGGGCCGCTCACGGGAAGTGGTCCGGCAGGTCGTTCTCGTAGAGCACGACGTCGCCGGCCCGGAGGTGCTCGCGCACCCAGGCGACCGCGTCGTCACGGGTGCCGACGACGCTGACCTGCGGAGCGCGACCGCCGCGGGCGGCTCCTCGGCCCGCGGCGAAGCCCGCCAGGAGCGCCTTGCGGTTGCTGCGCCCGACGACCACGAGGTCGGTCACGACGCCCGCGGCGCGGCGCGCGAACGCGGCATTCTCCGCCGCCTGCAACGGGCCGAGCTCGACCATCCCGGGGGTGATCAGGGCGCGGCGGGCCCCGGGAGCGCCGGTCGCGGCGAGCAGCTCGAGGGCGAGGGCGGCGCCGGCGGGGTTCGCGTTGAAGGTGTCGTCGAGCACGACGACCCCGTTCGACGCGACGCTTCGCTGGAGCCGGTTCTCGGTGGCGGGCAGGCTTCCGAGACGCTCGAGGACCTCGGCCGGGCTGCAGCCGAGGGCGATCGCCGCCGCGGCGGCGCAGGCCACGTTCGTCATCGCCGGCGGCAGCTCGCCGCCGGCCGTCCCGGCCCGCCCGACGCGCTCACCCCCGACGATGAGCGTCAGGCCCCCGGCCTCCCCCATCACGGCGACGTCGGCGCCGGGGTCCCTCGCCGAGCACGCGAGCACCCGCTGGCCCTCCGTCGTGAGGCGCTCGGCCAGTCCGGCGAGGCGCTCGTCGTCGACGTTCAGCACGACGGCGTCGGCGCCTGCGGCGATCTCCGCCTTCGCCGCGAGGGTGCGCTCGAGCGAGCCGAAGCGCTCGAGGTGCACCGGCCCGATCGCCGTGATGACGGCGACGGTCGGCGCCAACCACGCGCACAGCGCGGCGATCTCGCCCGGGCCGTACGCGCCCATCTCGGCGACGAGCACGTCCGTCCCGGGGACGAGCAGCTCGTTCACCGTGCGCGCCAGCCCGGCGCGGTTGTTGAAGCTCCGCGGGCTGGCCACCACCGAGAACCGGCCCGAGAGCAGGTGGGCGAGGTAGCCCTTGGTCGTGGTCTTGCCGTACGAGCCGGTGATCGCGACGACCACCGGTCCGACACGGCGCAGGCGGGTGCGCGCGGCGTCGACGAAGCGACGGGCGAGGCGCTCCTCCAACGGCGCGAGCAGCGCCAGGACGGCGTCGAGCACGACCGGCACCGCCACCACCGTCAGGGCCGCGGCCGGGACGGCAGCACGCAGCCCGCCGAGCGCCCCCGCGATCGCGGCCGGGGCAGCCACCACGACGGCGGCGAGCGCAGCGACGGTCGCGCACCGCCGGGTCCAGCGCAGCGGCGAGGTGCGCCCTCTCGCCGAGAGCCCCACCGGTCCTGCGGCGATCGCCGCGGCCGCGACCAGCGCGGGCCAGGGGGTGACGACCGCGGCGACGGCCGAAGCCAGGGCCACCAGCCCGAGGGCCGCCTGCCAGGTGCCAAGCGACCACCAGCGCCAGGCGAAGCGGGACACCGCCCCCGACAGGTAGTGCTCGCGCTGCGCCACACGCGCCCAGCGCAGCAGCGCGAGAGCCGCCGCGCCGGCGCACGCCGCCAGCGCGGCCGCGGCGAGCGCCGTCACGGGCGCACCCGCTCGAGCGCGGCGCGCAGCTCCGCCGGCACCGCCGTCGGCGTCAGGTGCCCGACCCCCGCGAGCACGACGAGGCGGGCCTCGCTGAGCACGCCTTCGGCGCGGCGCGCCACCTCGACGCGCGCCTCGGTGTCCTCGCTCCCCCAGACGAGCTCGACCGGACAGCTCAGCCCGCTGAGCACGTCCCCGTACTCCTCGGCGACGACCCGTACGAACACCTCGCGCATCACCCCGGTGGCGGCGCGGTAGTCCTCCGAGCCGTGCCGGCGGCGCGCCGCCTCGAGGCGGCCCTCCGACACGAGCCCCCGTCGCGCCAGCGACCGGACGATCCGGTAGCGGGCCTTCGGCTTCGTCCTCGCGCCGGCGGGGCGGTAGAAGGGCACGCCGCTCAGCACGAGCGCCGAGACGCGCTCGGGCCAGAGCGCGGCGAGCTGGACGGCGACGCGACCCCCGAAGGAGTGCCCGAGGACGACCACCTTGTCGCCCATCTCGTCGAGCACCGCCGCGATGGCCTCGGCGTACTCACCGCTCCCCCACGCCGCGGGCGGCGGCGGCGCCGCCCCGAATCCCGGCAGGTCGAGCGCGAGCGCGTCCAGCGCGGGCGTGCCCGGGCGCTCGCCGAGGACGCCGTCGAAGTCGGCGTGCGTCCGCCGCCAGCCGTGGAGGGCGAGCACCCACGGAGTCCCGGTCCCGTACGACTCCCCGAAGAGTCGTCCGCCGGCGAAGGCCCTTAGCACGGCGCCGACCATAACGCGCCTGCCGGCCCAGAGGTCCGTGCCAGCCGAGCGGCACAGCCGCCGTGTACGGTCCAGACGGTGACCCTCCCCGGCGACTGGCGGCGCCTCTTCGCGGGTTGCGACGACGAGCAGCGCGAGGCGATCACGTCCAGCGCGGCCCCCCTGCTCGTCGTGGCCGGCGCGGGATCGGGCAAGACGCGGGTCCTCACGCACCGGATCGCCTGGCGGGTCGTCGAGGAGACGGCCGCGCCGGCGCACGTCCTCGCCCTCACCTTCACCCGCAAGGCGGCGACGGAGCTGCGCACGCGCCTCAGCCACCTCGGCCTCCCCGCGCCGGTGACGGCGGGGACCTTCCACGCGGTCGCGCTCGCGGAGCTGCGCCGCCGCGCGCTCGACACCGGCCGGACGCCACCGGTGATCGTCGAGTCGAAGGCGCGCCTGCTCGGCGCGGCCATGGGCGAGCGCGTGAGCGCCGCTCCGGCGCGGCGCGGCGGGAGGCCTCTCGAGCGACGGGAGCTGCTCGCCGCGCTTGCCGGGGAGATCGAGTGGGCCAAGGCAAGGCTCGTCAGCCCGGACCGCTACGCCGCCGCCGCAGCTGCGACGGGACGGACGACCCCCCTCGAGCCCGCCGCGGTCGCCGCGGCCTACGCCGCCTACGAGCGCGAGAAGCGCCGGCGGCGCGTCCTCGACTTCGACGATCTCCTCGTCGATCTGGCCGCGGCGATCCACGCCGATGCGGACTTCGCCGCGGCCCAGCGCTGGCGCTTCGCCCACCTCTTCGTCGACGAGCTCCAGGACGCCAACGCGGCGCAGCTGCGCCTGCTCGACGCCTGGCTCGGGGGGCGCGCGGACCTCTTCGCCGTCGGCGACCCCCGCCAGGCCATCTACGGTTGGAACGGCGCCGACCCGGGCGCCGTCGCCACCTTCGCCGACCGCTACCCCGGCGCCACCGTCCTCCGGCTCGACGCCAACTACCGCTCGACGCCCCAGGTCGTCGCGGTCGCCGCGGCGGCGCTGGCGAGCAGGGTGCACGGCGGGAGCGACCACCCGGGGGGTGGCCGGGGCGAGCTCGCGCCCACGACGCCGACCTCGTCACGGCCCGACGGTGCGGTCCCGACGCTCCGGGCGTTCCCGACCGGCGAGGCCGAGGCTGCCGGCGTCGCGGCGGCGCTGCGCCTCGCCCACCGACCCGGCCGCCGCTGGTCCCAGTGCGCCGTCCTCGCGAGGACGAACGCGCAGCTCAACCTCTTCGAGGAGGCTCTCGGCGCGAACGGCATCCCCTTCCGCAGCGCCGCCGGCCCCTCGTTCTTGTCGCGCCCGGCCGTGCGCTCCGCGCTCGGCGCCTTGCGACCCGCCGCCGACACCCGGTCCCTCCGCGCGTTCTTGGACGACCTCGACGAACGGGCCGCCGGGGCGGCCGGCGGGGGCGCGGGCGCCGATCCGGAGGCGCCGTCCGCCGCGGGGCCGGGGGGCGACAGCGCCGGGGACCTGTTCGATCTCGCCGCCCTGGCACGCCTCGGACGTGAGTATGCCGAGTTCGACGCGTTCCCGACCGGCGACGGCTTCCTCGGCTACCTGCAAGGAGCGCTCCGCCGCGACCCTTCGCCCTCTTCCGCCGATGCCGTCGAGCTCGCGACCTTCCACCGGGCGAAGGGACTCGAGTGGCCGGTGGTCTTCGTTACCGGCCTGGAGGACGGACTCGTGCCGATCGCCCACGCCCGCAGCCCCGAGGCGCTGGAGGAGGAGCGCCGTCTGCTCTACGTCGCCCTGAGCCGGGCCGAGGAGGAGCTGCACTGCTCATGGGCCGAGCAGCGGGCGTTCGGCTCGCGCACCGTGGCCCGCGAACCCTCCCCCCACCTGGAGGCCATCGACGCGGCGAGGCGCGCCCTCGAGCGGATGCGCAGCCCCGACGCGTCCCGCGTCCGCGAGGCGCTCGCCGCGAGCCGCGCCGCGCTCGGGGGGAGGGCGCCGTCGAGCCGGCTCCCGTCAACAACGTGACTCGGAACTACAGCTAGGCCGCGCTCATCCGAGCGGCTCCTCGGTGGAGTCGGCGAGACCGCTCGGTCGCGTCCGCGCCAAGCGGTTGACGGCGATGAGGCCGGCAACGAAGACCGCCACCATCGCGATGAGCAGCGCTAGCTGGGAGGTGCCCACCGTCGCCTGACCCCCGAGGATGAACAGGATCTTCCGGATCACCGCCACCAGCCCGACCACGATGAACGGCTGCGGCACGAGGGTGTGGGCGCGGAGCGACAGCACGACGGTGTGCACGATCTCGACGAGGATCAGCACCAGCAGCACCTGGTCGAGGAGGCCCGAGGCGGCGGCGACGACCGAGTGGTGCCTGGCGAGCTCGCGGAAGAAGTCGACGAAGCCGGCGATCAGCAACGCGCCCGCGAGGATGATGAGGGCGACGCCGGCGACGATCGAGACGACGTCTTGGGCGTGTTCGAGCGCCCACATCGACAGCGTCGTCGCGCGGTTGTCGCCGCGCTGGAGATGGTCCGCCCCCGGCTGCTGCTCCTCGGCCACCACCAACCCCCGTGCTCGTCGTCCTTGCCGCCGCGCCGGTCGCCGCTCCAGCGGCGTCCGACCCCACCTCTCGCCCGCGGGCGAGCTCGGCTCCACCAAACGCGGCGCCGCCAGCGTACCGGCTGGTGGCCGGGGGTTGGTCTGGGTTGGCCTCGGGCAATCCCGACGCCGCCCCAGGCCGTATGACCGTTGACGGGAGCCGCGAGGAAGGGCCGTAGATGTCCGACGAAGTCTGCACAGGCCGGGCCGGGGAGGCGAGCCCGTCGCACCCCGCCGGCACCACCCCCGCGGTCGTGCCTACGCTGGCCGGCGACACGGCGCAGCGGTCGGGGAGGCCGACATGGACCTTCTCCGTGGCATCCCTCCGCAGGCCGGCCGCCCCGCCTGCGGGCCGGGCCGCCGGGCCGAGACGGGCGAGGCGTGGCGCGGGCCGCCGCGGCTGTTGAGCCGGCCGGGGGGCCGGGGTCGACGCGCGTGAGACGCGCCCCGCGCCCGGAGACCGGCGAGCTCACCGACGAAGCCCTACTGGCGGGGATGGCACAGGGCGACGACGCGTCGGCCGTCGCCTTCGTCCGGCGCTACCAGCGCCGGGTCTTCGGCCTCGCCTACGGCATGGTGGGCGACGCCGGGATGGCGGAGGACATCGCGCAGGAGGCCCTCGTACGCGCCTGGCGCCACGCCCCGGTCTTCGACGCGCGGCGCGGCTCGGCGACCACGTGGGTCCTCACCATCGCCCGCAACCTGGCGATCGATGCGCTCCGCGTCCGCCGCTCGGTCCCGGTCGGCGCCGACGAGCTCGTCGGGCTCCTCGGCCACGATCGCCCGACCGAGGACGCCCTCGCCGCGACCGAGATCGCGGGCGGGTTGCGCAACGCCCTCGCCGGCATCCCCGTCGAGCAGCGCCGGGCACTCATCCTCGCCGCCGTCTACGGGTACACGGCGCACGAGGTCGGCAGGCTCGAGGCGATCCCGCTCGGCACCGCCAAGACCCGGATCCGCACGGCCCTGTCGAAGGTGCGCCACGCGCTCGACGAGCAGGCCTCCCACCACGAGGACGTCGAATGACGACCGGGGGCTCGGGCTGCGGCCGTTTCGCCGACGACCTCGCCGAGCTCGCGCTCGGCACCTTGACGGGGCGCGAGCGCGCCGAGCTCCTCGGCCACCTCGAGGGGTGCCCGCGCTGCACCGAGGAGGTCGAGGGGCTCTCCGCGGCCGCCGACAGCCTGCTGCTCGCCGTGCCGGAGGCCGAGCCCCCGGTCGGCTTCGAGGTGCGCGTGCTCGATCGACTCGCCGCAGCGCGTCGGGATCCGTCCGTGCCACGGTTGGGCGCGCGGCGCCGTGGCGGGCGCCGGTGGGCCGGCCCCGCCGGGGCGCCCCGTACCCGGTCGGCCCGCCGGCTGGTCGCCTCCGCCGCCGCGGCGGCTCTCCTTGCCGCCTCGGTCGGCTTCGGCATCGGTCGGGCGACGGGCGGGGGCGGTCGCTCGAACGCGGCGCCGGGCGTGGCCTTGAACGGCAACGTCGTCGAGGCCAGCCTGCTCTCGGCGGGCCACGCCCGCGGCGTCGTCTACGTCGACGAGGGTGACCCGGGATGGCTGTTCATGACGGTCGAGCGGATGGGCTCGGTCGGCCCTGTCACCTGCGAGGTGACCACCGCGAGCGGGCACACGGTGATGCTCGGGACGTTCTGGCTGCAGTCCGGTCACGGCGCGTGGGCGAGCCAGCTGCCAGGCAACCTCGGTCCACTCCGCTCGGCCCGCGTGCGCGCGAGCGACGGGACGGTCCTCGCCTCGGCGAGCCTGTCCGTCTGATCCCCGCGGGGCGTGCGACCTCGGGCGGGTGGCGCGACGAGCGCCGCCTCCTCGAGCGGGCGGCGAGGCGCGCCGGCACCCCGGCGAGCTCAGGCGCTCGGCTGGCCCTGGCCGCCCCGTCCCCGCCCGACGAGGCGCGCCGGGAGGCGTCGGGCCTTGCGCCCGCGGGTCGCGCCATGGGTCCACAGCCAGTAGCCGACGGGGAAGAGGCGAAAGCGCGCCCTGCTCGCGATCATCCCCCAGATCCCCTTCGGCGCCCAGATCGCGACGACGACCGCCACCGCCCCGAGGACGATGAGGTACAGCGCGCCGTGCTGGGCGAGCGACTGCTCGAGGACGAAGAACAGGATCGTCCCGATGATCGGGCCCTCCAGCGTGCCGATGCCGCCGATCAGGGTGACGAAGATCATCTCCGCCGACCACTGCACGCTGAACACCGAGCTCGGCTGGACGTTCAGCTGGCTGACCGCGAGCAGCGCTCCTGCCGCGCCGCACCCGAGGGCGGCCACGGCGAACACGATGCGGCGGGCCCTCATCACCCGAGCGCCGGCGCTGCGGGCGCCGACCTCGTCGTCGCGCACGGCGGCGAGCACGAGCCCGAGGCGGCTGCGCAGGACCAGGTACGCCATCGCGAGCGCGATGAGCGCGACGGCGAGCGCCGACCAGTAGGTGATGTCGCCGAAGGACTTCGCGCTGAGCCCGGACAGGCCCGGCACCGGGCTTCCCGTGCCGCTGCCGAGCGAGGAGATCGAGCTGACGACGAGCTCGGCCGTGTCGGCGACGACCCAGGTCGCGATGGCGAAGTACCCGCCGCGGAGACGGAAGACGAGCAGCGACACGGGCAGGGCGATCGCCGCCGTCGCGATGGCGGCGAGCGGGATCGACGCCACGGGGTTCAGGCCGTGCTGGGCCATCGCCAGCACCCCCTCCGCGCCGAGGCCGATGAACGCCTGCTGACCGATCGAGACCATGCCGGCATAGCCGGCGAGCAGGTTCCACATCACCGCCATCGTGAGCAGGATGAAGACGTTCACCATCGTCGAGAGGTCGCCCTGGGACAGCAGCGACGGCATGAAGACGAGCAGCACGATCGCGCCGGCGGCGACGGGCAGCAGCCAGGCCGACGGCTGCGCGGAGCGGGTCACGCGCGCCTCGACGGACGGGGCGGCGAGCGCCGCGGGCCTGGTCGAGCTCACGCGCGCGCCCTCGTCCCGAACAGGCCCTGCGGGCGGAGCGCGAGGACGGCGAGAAAGACGAGGTGGCCGGCGAGGATCTGGTACGCGGGGTTGATCTGCGCGCCGATCTGCTGCGCGACACCGAGGACGATCCCGCCGACGAGCGTGCCCCACACCGAGCCGATGCCACCGATGACCACCGCCTCGAACGCGGACAGCAATGTCCCGGTGCCCGTCGTCGGCGCGATCTGCGAGCTCATCGCGTACGCGAGGCCGGCGAGCGCTACCGTCGAGAAGGCGATCGCCGCGGCCACCCCGAACACGTGCCGGTAGTTCGCGCCGATGAGCTGCGCGGCCTCGCGGTCGTCCGCCACCGCGCGGATGAGCCGGCCGGTCCTCGAGCGCGAGAGGAAGAGCTGGAGCGCGCCGAGCACCGCGACGGCGAGGGCCAGGACGACCACCGAGAAGTACGAGATGGTGATCTGGCTGTTGATGCTGAAGGAGTAGGTGATGAGGTTGCCGATGTTGAGCGACTGGCTGTTCGAGGTGAACACCTCGAGCAGGGCGTTCTCCGCGATCACCGACAGGCCGAACGTGACGAGCAGGGTCGTGAAGGGGCCGCGGTCCAAGCTCGCCTGGAGCAGCGTCCGCTGCAGCGCGTAGCCGCCGACGGCGAAGATCGGCACGACGATGACGAACGACCACACCACGGGCACGTGCGTCACGGGGATCAGCGCCACCGCGACGTACCCGCCGATGACGGCCAGGTCGCCGTGGGCGAGGTTGATGATCCCCATCACGCCGAACAGCAGGGAGAGCCCGCACGCGAACAGGGCGTAGAAGGCCCCGGTGAGGATGCCCTGGATGACGGCGTTCACCCAGCTCATGGACGGCTCACCGCTCGGGCGCGCCGTCGGCGTCCGCCGAGACGGCCGACGTGGACGACATCCCGAAGTAGGCCGTCTCGATCTGCTCGGCGCTGAACTCGCCCGGCCGCCCCTCGAGCGTCGTACGGCCCTCGAGGAGACACTGGACCCGCGACGCGACGCGTGTCGCCTGGGCGACGTCCTGCTCGACGAGCAGGATCGTGATCCCCGCCGACAGCAGCTCCGGCAGGACGCCGTAGATCCGCTGGACGACGAGGGGCGCGAGACCGAGGGAGAGCTCGTCGAGCAGCAGCACACGGGGGTTCGCGACGAGCGCCCGGCCGATGGCGACCGCCTGCTGCTCGCCGCCTGAGAGCTCCGCGGCACGCTGGTTGCGGCGCGACCGCATCCACTCGAACAGCTCGTAGATCCGATCCGGCACGAACGGCCCGGGGCGCGCGCGGTAGGTCCCGACGAGCAGATTCTCCTCGACGCTGAGCGAGGGGAAGAGGCGGCGGCCTTCCGGTACGAGCGCGACGCCGCGGCGCAGCCGCTGCTCGGGCGTGCTGTGCGAGAGATCGACGCCGTCGAGGAGGATCCGCCCGGACGTCGGCCGGTGCAGCCCGGCGATGGTGCGCAGCAGCGTCGACTTGCCCGCCCCGTTGGCGCCGATGATCGCGAGCGTCTCGCCGGCACCGAGCGACACGCTGACGTCGTCGAGCGCGCGCAGCTGCCCGTGGTGCACGACGAGGTGCTCGACCTCCAAGAGCGCGCCGGGCGCGGCTCGGCCGCTGCTCGCCGCCTCGGCCTGCGGCGGGTCGCTCACGTGGCCGGCACCGCTCCGGTCACCGTCGTGTCCGTGCCGAGGTAGACCTCCCGCACCGCCGGGCTCGCGAGCACGGCGCGGGGCTCGCCGTCGCCGATCACGGCGCCGCCGGCGATGCAGATCAGGCGTTGCACGGTGGCGACGAGCGCCCGGACCACGTGCTCGATCCAGATCACCGCCACGCCCTCGCCCGTGGCCTGCCGGACGATCCCGACGAGCTCGCGGACCTCGGGGTCGGTGAGGCCGCCGGCGATCTCGTCGAGCAGCAGCAGCCGCGGACCCGTGGCGAGCGCGCGCGCGAGCTCGAGGCGCTTTCGCGCCAGCAGGCCGAGCGAGCCGGCCGAGGTGTTGGCGAGCGCGCCGAGACCGGTGCGCTCGAGCGCGGCGGCCGCGGCCTCGAAGCTCTCGCGCCCGTGCGCCCGCGCACCTTGCTGGGCGGCGACGAGCACGTTCTCGAAGACCGTGAGCCCGCCGAACGGCCGTGGGACCTGGTAGGTCCTGCCGATGCCGAGGCGGCAGCGCGCCGCCGCGTCCAGCCGGTTGACCACGCGTCCCTCGAAGCGCACCTCTCCGGCGTCGGGGCGCAGGTCACCGGAGATCACACCGAACAGCGTGGTCTTGCCGGCTCCGTTCGGCCCCACGATCCCGAGGACCGCCCCCTCCTCGACGGTGAGGGAGAGGTCCTCGGCGATCGTGACCTGACCGAAGCGCTTGGTGATGTGGGCCAGCTCGAGCAGGGGCGGCACGGCGCGAGTTGGCCCCCGATTACGGGTTGGTCGGGACCAGGTCGCCGTTGATCGGCACGGCGGGGTTCTGCGTGTTGTCGACCACGAAGGGCTGGAAGGGGAACTTCTTTCCGAGGCTGTTGGTGCCCGGCTTCCACTGGATCCCGACCGGCTTGACGATCGCCACGCCCGGAGCCGGCCCGGCCGCGAAGTTGAGCGGCCCGGTCATCCCGGAGTAGTGGACCTTGTGCAGCGCCGCTGCCAGCTGGGCCTTGTCGTGGGGGTCGTCGACGCGCTTCAGCGCCTCGACGACGACCTCGAAGAGCGAGTACGTCGAGCCCATCGACTGGATCCACTCCTGGCCGCTCGAGTTCTGGTAGCCGGTCGCGAAGGCCTTGGTGGTCTCTCCGGTCATCGAGGAGCGGTAGGGCGCGTACGGCGTCCACCACGCGTCGGTCGCGATGTTCTTGGCGAGGCTGCCGAGCGCCGCGACGTCCGCCGGGAAGAGGAGGACCTTGGCGACGGTCGCGAGGCGCGGCCTGAATCCCTGCTGGACGGCCTGCTTCCAGAACGTGTTGAAGTCCGGCGGCAGGGGGCAGTTCACGAAAAACTCCGCCCCGGACGCCTTGAACTTCGAGATCATCGACGAGTAGTTCTGCGTGAGGTCGGTGTAGGCGCCGCCGTCGATGAACTTGTAGCCCGCCGCCTTGGCGAAGATCGGGAAGCCGGCGCGAAAGGCGTTGCCGTCGGCGTCGTTCGGGAACATGCCGGCGAAGACCTTGGCCGCGTGGGTCTTGCTCTCCACCCGATTCCACATCGGCAGGAACGTGTCGGCGAACTCCTTCATCCCGAAGAAGAACACCGAGGCGTAGGCGAACGTCGTCGTCGGCTTGAGGGGGTTCCCTCCGAGCCCCGCGTACCACGACTCCCACGGCACGACCGTGGCGAGGGACGGCACGTGGAGCTGCTGGCAGGTGAGCGCGACCGGGTTCGTCGTCTCCGGCGCGGAGCTCGTGACGACGATGTCGGCCTTGTTCTGCTGGATGAGCTGCTTCGCCACCGTCGACGCCCGGCTCGGGTCGGACTGGGAGTCCACGGGGATGATCTCGAGCTTGTACGTCCGGCCGCCGATCTTGATCCCGTTCTTGTACGGCGGGGCCGAGCGGACCTTGCCGAGCACGTACTTGTCGGCGAGCGAGAAGCCGGCAAGGGCTCCGGTCTCGGGCGTGACGTAGCCGATGACGACGGTGCTGGACTTCGACACGTACGGCGCCCGGCTCGGCCGGGCCAGGTCGCCGAGTTCGCCGAGGCGACCCGCGCCGAGCACGGCGGCTCCAGCACCGAAGGTCTTGAGCAGGTCGCGGCGGCTGATCGCCGGCGCCGTCGACCCCGCGGGCTCGGGCCGCGACCCGGGCTTTGCGTCGCGGTCGCGTCCAGGGCTTGCGCCCCCAGTGGTTTCGTCCATGGTTCCCCCCGGCGTGGCACGTTCCGCTGTTGGCTGCGCAGGATAGCTGGGGCGATGCCCGGCTGCAAACGTCAGCAGCGCGTCTGAGACCTGGTTCATCGTCACGAATCGCCGGGGCGATCTCGCCGTGGGCGGCGTCCGGGAGGGACGCCGCACGGGCGTCCGGCGCGCCCGCTCCTCGACGCCCCCGGGGGCCAAGCGGGCGACGCGTGCTCGAGTGCCGGCTGCCCGGGGCGGGAACGTGCACGCCCGCGGCGCGACGCGAGACCATTGCGCCACGAGGATCGGAGGGTCGATGCGCACGCAGGTTGGGATCATCGGCGCGGGGCCGGCGGGGCTGTTCCTCTCGCACCTGCTCCACCTCGAAGGGGTCGAGTCGGTCGTCGTCGAGTCGAAGAGCCGCGAGTACGTCGAGGGGCGGGTCCGCGCGGGCGTGCTCGAGAACGACACGATCGAGCTGATGCGCGCCACCGGGGTCGGGGCGGGCCACGACCGCGACGGTCTCGTCCACCACGGGATCGAGCTGCGCTTCGACGGCGCCGGCCACCGCATCCCGATGAGCGAGCTCACGGGCGGACGCGTCATCTCGATCTACGGCCAGCAGTCGGTGGTGCGGGACCTGGCCGACGCCCGCGCCGCGGCGGGAGGCGCGCTGCACTACGAGGCCGACGACGTGCGCCTCGAGCTGGCCGAGACCGACCGGCCGCTGCTGCGCTTCCGCCTCGGCGGCGCCGAGCAGGTCCTCGAGTGCGACTACGTCGCGGGCTGCGACGGGTTCCACGGCGTCTCGCGCGGCTCGATCCCGGAGGGGGTCCTGACCCGCTACGAGCGGACCTATCCGTTCGCCTGGCTCGGCATCCTCGCGTCGGTCGCCCCCTCGACCGAGGAGCTGATCTACGGGTTCCACGAACGGGGCTTCGTCCTGCACAGCCTCCGCTCGCCAGAGGTGAGCCGCCTCTACCTCCAGTGCGAGCCCGGCGAGGACATCGCCAACTGGCCGGACGAGCGCATCTGGGAAGAGCTCCACCGGCGCCTCGCCACCCGCGACGGCTGGACCCTCAAGGAGGGCCCGATCCTCGAGAAGGGGATCACGCCGATGCGCAGCTTCGTCGTCGCGCCGATGCAGCACGCCAGCCTGTTCCTCGCCGGCGACGCCGCCCACATCGTCCCCCCCACCGGCGCCAAGGGCCTGAACCTCGCCGTCGCGGACGTGCTCGTGCTCTCACGGGCCATCGCCGCCGCCCAGCGCGGCGACCGAGAGCCGCTGGCGCGCTACTCGGAGACCTGCCTGCGCAGGGTGTGGCGGGCCGAGCACTTCTCCTGGTGGATGACGTCCATGCTCCACCGCTTCCCCGACTCGGACCCGTTCCAGCTCGAGCTGCAGCGCTCCCAGCTCGCGTACACGGTGACGTCGCGCGCCGCTGCGACGTCGCTCGCCGAGAACTACGTCGGGATGCCGTTCGACTGAGGGGACGCCTTCGGCCGGCGACAGACGCGAGGCGCCGGCCGCGCCGGCCCTCCGCCGGGAGACCAGGCGAGCCACGAGCGCGCGCGGCGCTCGGGGTGCATGCATGAACGCCTGCGAGATGGACGGTCCGGCGACCCGGGACCCCCGACCTGGGCCGCCGGACCGAAGCTCAGCCGGGGCGCCTCCCGCGCCTCCGGCACGCGTGCATGAGCGGGGCGGCGGGCCGCCACCGGAGCGTCCGCGCCGCCGCCCCCGGCTGCGGGCGGGCGCTGCCTGGGGGGGCGGAGGCCTCGGGCGTCACTGCTGCAGGGACTCCGCCGGCTCGGGACCGACCGCGACGTCCCCTCCGCCGGAGAGGTACGCCGAATGCAGCAGCTCCGGCTCGTCCTTCAAGCGGCTTGCCGGTCCAGCGAAGCCGATCGTGCCCCGGTCCATGACGTAGGCCTGGTTGGCGAGCTCCAGCGCCACCATGGCGAACTGCTCGATCAGCAGGACGCCCGTGCCGGTCTCGGTGACCGTGCGGATCCTCGGGATCAGCCGCTGGACGATGACCGGGGCGAGACCGAGCGACAGCTCGTCGATCAGCACGAACTTCGGCTTGGAGACGAGCGCTTGCGCGAGGACGAGCATCTGTTGCTCGCCGCCGGAGAGCAGACGTGCCGTGACGTCGAGCCGCTTGACGAGCTCGGGAAAGAGCTCGAGGGCGAAGCCCCGGCCGACCCTCGACTCCTGCTTCGAGAGCGCGTAGGTGGCGACCAGCAAGTTGTCGTCGACCGTCAGGTCTGGCAGGAGACGGCGACCCTCGGGGACGATCGCGACCCCGGCCTGGCGGATGTGCTCGGGTCGGGAGCCGGTGAGGTCCTCCTCGCCCAGCACGACCTGGCCTCCCGTCGGTCGGAGCACGCCGCCGACCGCCAGGACCAGGCTCGACTTCCCGGCACCGTTCGGGCCGAGCAAGGCCGTGACCTCGCCCGGCGGCACCTCGATCGAGACGCCACGTACCACCGGCCGCCCGCCGCGGGCCACGGCGAGGGAGCGCAGGTGCAGCACCTCGGAGGACGCGGACGTGCTCATGCGCTCTCCGCCCGGCCGAGGTAGGCGCTGACGACGCGCTCGTCGCGCAGCACCTCTGCGGTCGGACCGACGGTGACGACCTGGCCGAAGTCGAGCACCATCGTCGTCGTGCAGCACCCCGAGACGAGGTCCATGTCGTGGTCGGCCAGGATCACGAGCGCGCCGACCTCGTCGGGTATGCGGCGGATCAACGACCCGAGGTGCTTCGTCTCCTCCTCGGGCAGCCCGGCCGCCGGCTCGTCGAGCAGGATGACCCGTGGCTTGCCGACGACGGCGCGGGCCATCTCGACGAGGCGGCGCTCGTGCGCGCCGAGGGTCCCGACCCTGTCCTTCGGGTCGACACCGAGGCCGACGAACTCGAGCGCGCCGAGCACGTCGCGCTCGCGCGACGCCCGGCCGCGGTTCGTGTGCTCCCAGACCATCGCCACGTTGTCGAAGATCGACAGACCCTCGATCGCCTGCTCGGTCTGGAACGTCCGGCGCAACCCCCAGCGGGCACGCTTGTAGTGCGCCAGCTTCAGCAGCTCGGTCCCAAAGGCGGTGATCCGGCCAGAAGCCGGGGCGACGAAGCCGGACAGGACGTTGAAGAACGTCGTCTTGCCCGCCCCGTTCGGGCCGATCAGCCCGCACAGTTTGCTCTCGAGCGTCACGGTGACGCCGTCGAGCGAGGTGACGCCACCGAAGCGGACCGTCAGGTCCTCGATCTCGATCACGGGGCCGTCCCGACGGGGTCCTGCTCGGGCACGCCGATCGCCGGTCCGGGACCGCCCGCCGTGGTCGGCCCCGCGGCGTTGCGACCGCCCCCGGCGCGCGACGCGAGCGACGCGATCGCCCGCCCGAGCCGTGCGAGGTCTTTCGGCAGCTGACCGGCGATCCCCGTCGGCGCCGTTGCCAGCACCTGGATGACCCCGACGCCGAAGAGGATGATCAGCAAGAAGGGGGAGAGATTCCAGATGTCGAAGATCGACGGGAGCAGCTCGAGGAGCAGCGCGGCGATCAAGGCTCCCCAGACGGTGAACACGCCGCCCATCAGGACGACGGCCATGAGCTCGATCGAGTTCTGCGTCTGGAACGGGGTGATGTAGAGCTGCGTCGCGCTCGACGCCAGCACCGCCCCGATGACGCCGGTGATGAACGAGGCGAGCGCGAACGCCCAGATCTTGTAGAGGGTGATGTTCACCCCCGAGGCCATGGCCGCCGCCTCGCTCTGGCGGATCGTCGCCCAGGCCCTCCCCGGCTTGCTCCGGAGGTGCCAGATCACCAGCAGGAACATCAGCAGGGCGACGATCACGGCGTAACGCAGGTACCCGGGGTCGGTGCTGGCGATGCTCGGGCGCCTGATCGGCGGATTGCCGAGCGGCGACGCGGTGTACCCGGTGAAGCCGTGGCCACCGTTCGGGAAGTTGGTGTTCTGGAGCACGATCGTCACCGCGCCGGCGAGCATCAGCGTGATGAGCGCGAGGTCGAGGCCGCTCAGTCGGAGCGCCGGCAGCCCAACGAGGACGCCGAAGATGCCGGCCACCACGCCGGCGATGAGCAGGATCACCGGGAAGGGCAGCGTCGTCGCGTAGTCGAGGCGCGCCGCGGTCCAGCTGCCGATCGCGAGGATCGCGACCTGGCCGAGCGAGAACATCCCCACCCGCCCGACGAGCAGGCCGAGCCCGAGCGCGACGACCGAGTAGACGGCGACCTGGATCAGCGAGTCCACCCAGTAGAGGCTGAGCACGCTCGGGAGGACGAGGAGCGACACGACGAGGACGACGGCGGCAGCCAGCACGTGGCCCCGGTCGTGGCGGTCGACGTGCGCCCGCGCCAGCACGGCCGCGAGCCTGCCCTGCCCGGTGGTGGCGGGGTCGGCCATGGCTCAGGCGACCCGGCGGGCGCGCGCCGAGGCACCGCCGCGCCGAGACAGGAACAGCAACGCGGCGACGGCCAGGATGAACGGCGTCATGTCCTTGTAGGGCGCGACCGAGCTGATCGGGTTGCCGAGCGCGTCGACGAGGCCGATGACGATGCCCCCGAAGAAGGTCAGGGTGAGCGAGCGCAGCCGCCCGATCACCGTCGCAGCGAGCGCCGAGATGACGAGGAAGGTGAGCGTCGTCGCGTCCAGCGCGACCTGGTCGGCGAGGATCAGTCCCGCCACGCCGGAGATGAGGCCCGAGACGAGCCACGCCGCCGCCTCGACGCGTCGCACGGGAACACCGAGCGTCGCGCTGATCTCGCGGTCGTTGGCAAGCGCGCGCATCACCGTGCCGAGCTTCGTGGACCGCAAGAAGATGCCCGTCCCGACGGCGACCACGACGGCGAAGATCAACGCGATGATCTGGGTCCAGTTGACCAGGACGGATCCGAGCCGGAACGTCCAGCTGTCCGAGGTGAGCGTGAGCGAGCGGGCGTTGGCATTGTTGCTCCAGATCCACGACATCGCGCCGAGCAGGATCAGCGCCAGGCCGATCGTCGCCGTCGCCTTCACGAGGGCGTCTCTCGCCGCGAGCGCCGGGCCGATCACCATGCCGTAGAGCAACGTGACGAGGCCGCCGACCGCGACGCAGACGAGGTACGCGAGCCAGTCCGGGGCGTGCGCCGTGTTGATCAGCGACCAGCAGATGAGGGCGCCGAGCGCGCCGATGGCACCGAAGGCGAGGTTCAGGACCCCGGTCGTCCGGTAGAGCACCACCATGCCGACGCCCGACACGGCATAGACCGCTCCGGCGGCGATGCCGGTGACGATGAACGGCTCGAAGTCCTGCCAGCTAGGCATCGTGCTTCCCTGCAGACTGCAACGCTGTCGTCCCCCACCCTGTCGCTTCCGGCCGAGCGCCGCAACTCACCGCGCGCTCACGTGCACCATCGCGGGTCGGGGCGTCCCGGTCGCCCGGCCGCTTCGCGGCCGGACACGCCGGGACGCCCCGTTCCCACGCCTTCTTTCCCGCCTACAGGCCCCGGGAGGCCTCGATGCCGCGGATGTACTTCACCACCGGGTCGACCGAGGAGATCGCGAAGCAGCCCTGCTGCTGCACCATCACACCGTTGTCGGGCGTGACCGTCCGGTCGGTGTTGTTGGGCAGGTGGACCGGCAGCTTCTGGTAGTACCAGGGCTTGCACAACATGTCCGTCTTGAAGTTCTTCACGTTCACGAACGCGTTGTTCACGCTCTTCGCCGTGAAGGCGCCCTTCACCGTCTTCAGCGCGCTGACCGCGATCTTCGCCTGGACGAAGCCCATCTGGCTGAAGCTGCCGAGCGCGATGCTCGGCGCGTACTGCTTCAGCAGGGCCCGGTACGCCGTGGCGTCCGCGCCCGGCGCGTTCGTGAGGTTCAGCTCGGCGTTCACGTGGAGCTTGCCGTTCCAGGCCGGCCCGAGGGCGCTGGCGAGGAAGTTCGTGTTGCACGGCGTCGAGCACGCCCACTGGACCTGGTTCTCCAAGCCCAGCTTCTGGGCCGCCTGGAGGATGATCAGCGCCTCAGGCGGGGTGAAGTTCAGCACGACCGCACCGCCCGCACCGGCGTCCTGGACCTCTTTCAGCGCCACTGAGTTCGCGTCGGAGATCGGCACGTTCTCGGTCAGCGAGACCTCGGGGATGTGCGCCGCCTTGGCGATCAGCGCGACGCCGCCGACGTTGTAGCCGGTGCCCGGGACGTTCGACTGGTCGAAGACGACCTTCTTCGCCCCGTGCGCGATGACGTACTGCACCGCGCCGTCAGAGCTGTAGCGCGGTCCCATGTTCACCGTCGCGCTGTACGACGAGGAGTAGCACTGGGAGGCGATCCCCGAGTCGATGATGTAGTAGCCGTGCGCCTTGTAGTAGTTGCCGTTGACGGCGCAGTCGATGATGCTGGTGTTGCCGACGATGCCCATGACCTTGTTGGTCTGGATGAGCTTCTTGGCGTCCGCAGCGACCTGCGCGGGATTCGTCTGCTCCTGCTCGATGTAGTACTTGATCGGGTGACCGTTGACCCCACCGTGGGCGTTGACGCAGTTGAAGTACGCCTGGGCCGTGTTGGTGATGTCGGTGAAGCTGGTGCCCGGCTGGTTCGTGACGATCGCGCCGAGCCGGATCGGCGAGCCAGTCGCCTTCCCGGAGCCGCTCGTGATGCACGGCACCGACGCGACGTGCGCCGTGGCCTTCGCCGTCGTCTTCGCCGTGCTCGCGCCCGCCCCGCTGTAGCCGGCGACCATGACGCCGAGCGCAGCGATCGCACCGAACCCGGCGATCATGCGGATACCTCTATGCCTCATCTAAACAACCCCCTCATCGTTGACACGCACGACGCGACGCCCCCGGGCCGCCAGATCGGGCCGCCGCCGCAACGCGGCACGGCAGCGCCGACGGACGACGCGTCGCGTTTTCGACCGATGCCCCTATTGCCTCCTGTTTCCCCCCTCCATCGTCGAGCCGCGCCCGACGCCACCTGGCCGAATCGACTGCCAACGGCTCAAGGCTGCGCGACAGTCTCATGG
Organism: Acidimicrobiales bacterium; assembly: GCA_035532475.1. GTDB lineage: Bacteria > Actinomycetota > Acidimicrobiia > Acidimicrobiales > Bog-793 > DATKQY01. Next base: position 38,744 of record DATKQY010000070.1, read on the forward strand.
CCCCTCCGGCGCTGTCAAGGCACCGCGCTCATCCTTCCGTCATGACAAGAAGTCGCCGATCACGCCGAGGGCGTCGGGGGTCTCCTCGAGCACCAGGTGGCCCCTGTCCGGCAGGACCTTCACCTGTGCCTCAGGGATCAGCCTCGCCCAGGCGTCGGCCTGGGCGGCAGGAATGATCTGGTCCTTCTCCCCCCAAAGGATCAGGGTCGGCATGGTGAGACGGTGCAGCCACTTCGAGAGCTTCGGATCGTAGATGCGCTCCCAGGCAACCTGCGCGAACGAGGCGCTCTCCCGGTACCGGGCGACGATGAAGTCGAGGTCCGGCGGGTTCGACATCTTGCCTTCGAATATCTCGAGGTTCTCCGTCAGTGCCGGCAGCAAGGCCTCGGGCGGGATGCTGAACAGGTCCGCCGTCGGCGCCTCCGGCACGCGCAGGCCGGCCGGGCTGACGAGCGCGAGCTTCTCGACGCGCTTGGTCTGCTCGATGGCGAAGGTCGCCGCCATCCAGCCTCCGAGCGAGTGGCCGACCAGGCGCAGCGAGTCGAGGCCGAGCTGGTCGAACAGATCCAGGTAGTGCAGGACGTAGTCGTGCACCGAGCTGATGCTCGGATCGTCGCCGGAGTCGCTGTAGCCGGGGTGGATGGGCACGATGAGGCGGTACCGCTCGGCGAGCGGCAGCGCGAAGTCGAACCCCGTCATGGTTCCCGCGCCGTGCAGGAAGACGACCGGATCGCCGCTGCCGGAGGATAGGACGACGGTCTTGACCCCGTTGACGTCGAGCTCTTGGCGTTCGAATGAAGGCATGTCTCCCGTTTCCCTTCGGAGCCGCTCAGCTGGCGGCGGCGCTGACCGCCGCCGGCCGGCCGGCGCCGTTCCCGGACACCCCGGCCTTGCGCAGGCGCGGGATCACCTCTTCGGCGAAGAGCGTCAGGTTCTTCACCGTCTTCCAGTGCGGCATGTCGCCGAGATGCAGGTTGCAGATGACCCGGCTGGTGCCGGCCTCCTCCACCCATCCCTCGATCGCCTTCGCGACGGTCTCGGGGGAACCGCAGACCACGCGCGAGTTGGCCGTGAGGGTGTCCCAGTCGGCGGTGCCGTGGACGTTGGCTGCCGCGGCGCGCTTGCGGAACTCCTCGTTCGTCACGTACCCCGGAGGGATCAGGAACCGAGGCGGGACGCGCATCATGTTGTCGAAGTAGTAGAGGATGTGCTCCTTGCCCTCCGCCAGGGCCTCCTCGTCCGTGTCGGCCACGTACGCCATCACCATGATGCAGACGTCGTCCGCCGCGGCGGTGCGCCCGAGCTGCTGCGTCTTCGCCCGGTAGGCCTCGAAGGTCTTCAGCTGTGCCTGGATCGGGATGAACACGACCGAGTAGCCGAAGCCGAGCTCGGCGGCGAGCTCGATCGTCTGGGGACTGCCGGTCCCGACGATGTAGCACTTCGGTCGCGGCTTCTGGTACGTCGTGGGCCACGAGTTCAAGTAGCGGTAGCTGTAGAACTCACCGTCGAACGTGCTCGGACCCTCCTGCTCCCAGGCCTGCAAGATGACGTCGATGCCTTCCCGGAAGCGAGCGCGAGCCGTCGCAGGGGTGAGCATCGTCGCGTTGGACCAGTACTCCATGCCGGTGCCGAGGGGGAACGCGAACTCGGTCCGCCCGCCCGACATGACGTCGAGAAGTGCGTACTCCTCGGCGACGCGGTTCGGGTACTGCAGGTTGATGGGCGTCCCGAACACGCAGATCTTGGCCCTGCTCGTGACGGGCACCAGCGCGGAGGCGACCATCGTGGCGGACTGCATCATGTTGTACGGGCTCGAGTGGTGCTCGTTCACGACGAGACCGTCGAAGCCGACCCGGTCCGCCAGCACCATCTCGGCGAAGTAGCGCTCGTAGAACTTCTTTCCCTTTACGGGGTCGTAGAACTTGTTCGGGAAGTCGACCCACGTCGACTCGTACTTCTCGTGGTCCTCGGGGAGATCCGCGTACGGCATGAAATGCATGAAGTAGAACTGCAGGTCCGGGGGTAGGGCCATGACGGCGTCACTCCTCAGTTCGCTCGAGACGGCGGTCTCGGCGCGACCGCCAGACATGCCGTACCAGGTAAGAAGCCGCCAGGGGCGGGCAGGGCGTGAGAGCAGGAACGAGCTCCACCGACACGGTGGCTCCCGGCTCGACCACGACACTCCCCCCTCGTCGTTCGCAATACGAACAGCTGTGCGACAACCTCAGTCTTTCGCCCGCCCCCTGCATTGTCAAGGCGGCATCCCGCCCTCCCGGTGCCGTCATCGCGCCCCGTGGGCGGCGCCCTCGAACGCTCCCCGCACCCCGCTCCCCGGCGTCGGCGCGCTCGGCCGTCCGCCCGTCGCGGCGGTACGGTTCGGGCCGCCGGCACGCTCGAAGGCGCGCGCCGCGAGTGTTCAACGCTGAGCAGGGGCCTTGCCTTGACATGCGCCCCCGACTCCGCAACGCTGGTACATAGGACGAATACACGTTCGACATACGAACGACCGGAGCCCGACGGGCGCACGGCGCGACAGTCCGGCTCCTCTGCTCTTGCGCACCGGCGTCCCGAGTTGAAGGCTGGGGGTCTTGACTCTCCCGATCACCGCGATCACCAGGTTGGTCCCGCCGAACGGCTGCGCCCGCGCTCGTAGCGGAGCGCCGTGGCACCGCCTGGCCCGAAGCGCGCCCGGCGCTCGAGACGAGAGTGCTCCGCCGCCAGCGCGGCACCCCGGTCCGCCCGCCGCCAGGCGACCTCCCGGTGCACCGGCCCCGCTCGCACGCGCTGGCGCGGCCCCATCGACGGAATCGACAAGGACAAGAAGGAGCGCAGAAGCATGACCACCACGTTTGACCCGGGCTCGGCCATCAAGCGCCACCACCACATCACGCTCTGCGTGGGTGGAGCTCAGGAGGACTACGACTTCCACACCAAGGTCCTCGGCCTAAAGAGCGTGAAGAAGACCGCGCTGTACGACGGCGACACGCCGATCCTGCACCTCTACTACGGCAACGACAACGGCGACGAGTCGACCCTCATCACCTGCTTCCCGATGCGCCAGTCGGGCCGCGTCGGGCGCAAGGGCGCCAACCAGACGAAGGTCCTGATGCTCTCGGTGCCGGAGTCCTCGATCCCGTACTGGCGCGGGCGCCTTTCGGAGCACGGCTTCGAGGTCACCGAGATGGAGCGCCTGGGCGAGCGGCGGCTCCACTTCGAGCACCCGTGCGGCATCGAGTACGAGCTCGTCGGCACCACGGGCGACGAGCGGGCGCCGTACGAGCACGGCCCCGTCCCGACGGAGCACGCGATCCGCGGCACGCACGGCATCGTCGTGTCGGCCAAGGACCTCGACCTCGCGGCCGCCTTCGCGCAGGAGGGGTGGAGCGCCCACCCCGGCAAGGAGGACAAGGACTACGCGCGCTTCGAGGTGGGATCCGGCGGCACCGGCCGCATCATCGACTACGTCGCCGAGCCGAACGTGCCCCTCGCCGGCTGGACCTACGGCGAGGGCATCGTCCACCACACCGCCTTCCAGGTTGACGACTACGACATGCAAAACGGCGTGAAGTGGCACCTCGAGGGGCTCGGGTTCACCGATGTGTCGGAGCGCAAGGACCGCGGCTACTTCGAGTCGATCTACGTGCGCACGCCCGCGGGGGCACTGTTCGAAGCGACGGTCTCCAAGCCCCAGGGCTTCCTGATCGACGAGACGTTCGACCGGCTCGGCAAGGACTTCCAGGTCCCGCCGCAGTTCGAGGGCAAGCGCGAGTACCTGATCTCGTACCTCGAAAAGCTCGATTACTGAGCCGAGCCACCGCGACCGTTGAACCACCAGGCCGGCGGGGCACCTCCCGCCGGCCTGGCTTTTTCGCGCCGGGCCCGACGATCCGCGCCTGAAGGGCGCCGCTGCGTCACACTGTCGACATGGGATCGCAACGGGCGCGGACCGCTCCTCGTCGACGCCACCGGCTGGGCCGGGCCGACCGCCTCCTGCTGACGGGCGTCCTGGTGGCACTGGCGTCCGCGGCGGTCGGGACCGGCGCGACCGCCGCCTCGGTGGCACGTCGGGCGCACGCGCGCGTGGGCGCCGCGACCCCCCCGCCTGGGCTCGCGCGATCGACCGCGCCGGCGCACGCCGACGCCTACTTCGACGGCGTCATGGACGCGGAGATCCTCGTCGTCGTGGGCACGCCGATCAGGCCCGGCGACGACTGTCAGCTCCTCACGGGACGCCGAGCGGGTGCCCTCTTCAGCGGCTGTGCCGCCGGAGAACGCGACCTCGCCCGCGAGCTCGCCCATTGACCCGAGCCGGTGCCGCCAGCGGCTCGCCGTCGTGCTTGGCCCCGCTGAGGGGCAAGCACCCGCAACGGCCCTGGCTTGCTCCCCGTTCGGCAGGACGACGAGTCGGCGTCCGTCCCTCAATCGCGCCGTGGTCGCCGCCGTTGGGCGAGTGAGGACGTCTTGCACCACCCGTCCCCGGCCAACGAGGGAAGCCCGCCGCCCATGCGCCAGTTGGAACGTTCGCTGACCCCGCGCGCGCCGCGCGGCGGCCGCGCTCGCCCCTCCCGGAGGACCGACGATCACCCGGAGCGGCGGCGTCGTCCCCGCTGGCGCGCCACGCCGACGCGACGCGGGGCGCGCCCGGGCGGCTGGCGCGCGATGGCCTGGACCGTCCTCGTCGTCGGCTGTGCCGGGTCGACGCTCGGCGGGTGGTCCTGGTTCTCCTACGTGAGCACGTTGCGGCGCCAGTCCGCGGCGATGGCGCTCTCCGACGCGCGCTCGGTGCTCGCCACGTCGCTTCATCGCGACAGCGATCTCCTCGCGACCGTGAACGCCGTCATCGCCACCCGCCCGACGATCGCCAACGCCGGCCTCCAGTCGTTGCTCCGCCGACTCGACGTCGCGCGCGACTACCGGGGCGCCTTCGGCTTCGCCTACCTGGAGCAGGTGCGCGCGGCCGCGCTCCCCGCGTTCGAGTCGCTCGCTCAGCGCGATCCGCCCCTCCAGATCGCGCCCCCCGCCTCCGAGGGCGAATGGACGCCGGCGCGCCCGGCCTCGAGCTACTGCCTGACGCGGCTCGCCGTGGCGGAGCTGCCGCCCGTCGAAGCCCTGCTGCCCACCCTCCTCGCGTCCGGCATCGAGCAGTACCTCTCGCCGCGATTCGACTACTGCACGTCCACGTTCGCCCCGCTCCTCCATTCCTCGGCCCGCACCGGCAAGTTGACGATCACCTCCCTCGCGGGGCTGATCGGCGGAACCGGAGGGGGCAGCTCGATGATGGCGCAGCCGCTCCACGCCTTCCTCGCTGGCCTGCCGCTGATCGCCATGCTGAGTCCCGTCTACGTCGGCAGCCAGATCCCGACGACGACCGCTGGTCGAGAAGAGGGCTTTCGCGGCTGGGTGCTCGGACTGTTCGACGCGACCGCGATCTTGAGCCCCGTCTTCGCAAGCGAGCCGAATGCCACCATCGCCCTCAGGTATGCGAACCCGGGCGCTCCCCCTGATGTGCTCGTGCGGGCCGGCCCCACCGCGCCCGGGGCGGCGAGCACGACGTTGAAGTTCCCCGGGGATCCGGGTTGGTCCGCGAGCATCATCGCCCGCCCGACGACGACCGGCCTGTCGCCCCTGTCGCAAGGGGCGGCGCTCCTCGCGGGCGGGCTGCTGCTCAGCGTCTTGCTGGCGGTCCTCGTCGACGTGCTCGCCCGCTCGCGCCGTTCGGCGCTCGTCCTCGTCGAGCAGCGCACCGCCGAGCTCCGCCACCAGGCGCTTCACGACTCCTTGACCGGGCTGCCCAACCGCCTGCTCATCGGTGACCGCGCCAACCAGCTCCTCGCGCTGGCCCGGACCGAGCAGGTGCCCATCGCCGCGTTCTTCATCGACCTCGACGACTTCAAGAAGGTCAACGACACGTTCGGGCACGGCACCGGGGACCAGCTTCTCCAGGCGCTCGCCGTGCGGCTCTCGCGGACGGTGCGCGACTCGGACACGGTCGGCAGGCTCGGGGGCGACGAGTTCGTCGTCCTCGTCGCCGGCACCCCGCTCGCCGCTGGGCTCGATCGGCTGGCGCAGCGCCTGCAGAGTCTCATGCGCGAGCCGTTCCGGCTCGGCCCCGATGGCAAGACGCACGTCGCGCTGTCGGCCAGCATCGGGATCGCCGCCGGGCCACGCGACAGCCCCGAGGATCTGTTGCGGGACGCCGACACCGCCTTGTACCGGGCGAAGGGGATGGGCAAGGGCTGCCACGTCGTGTTCAAGCCCGAGATGCACGAGGCGGTCAAGCAGAAGCTCGCGCTCGAGGGCGAGCTGCGCGACGCGTTCGAGCGAAACGAGTTCTTCCTCGTCTACCAGCCCATCGTGGACCTCCGGACCGGTGTCAGCGAGGGCGTCGAGGCGTTGTTGCGCTGGCGCTGTCCCGACCGTGGCGTCATCGTGCCCGACGAGTTCGTCCCGGCGCTCGAGGCCTCCGACCTGATCGTCGACGTCGGTCGATACGTGCTGCGCCAGGCCTGCCTCCAGGCGAAGGCGTGGCACGACATCGGAACCCGCGTCGGCGTCTCGGTCAACGTCGCCGCTCGCCAGCTCCACTACGACTCGCTCGTCGACCACGTCCGGGAGGCGTTGGAGGTGGCCGGCCTCGAGCCGCGGTACCTGACCGTCGAGCTCACGGAGTCGATGCTGATGATCGACAGCTCGATGACCGCGAAGCGCCTGCGGACGTTGAAGCGGCTCGGCGTCCGCATCGCCATCGACGACTTCGGCGCCGGCTTCTCCTCACTCTCGTACCTGCGCGAGTTCCCGGTCGACATCCTGAAGATCGACCGGTCCTTCGTCGCCCGGCTCGGATCGGAGGAGGGCCGGAACTTCCTCGACGCCCTGATCCACCTCGGGCGCTCGCTCGGACTCGTGACGATCGCGGAGGGCATCGAGGAGCCCTTCCAGCTCGAGCACCTCCAGCATGAGTCGTGCGATCTCGGACAGGGCTACCTCTTCGCGAAGCCGCTCGCCGCCGAGGCGGTCCGGTCGGCCATCGCCAAACCGGCCTTCGTCGCGAGCGGGGTCCCGCGACCGCTTCCGTCGCTGCTCGGCAACGGCGCCGACGCGCGCTGAGGGGCGTCGCTGCCGCACCCCGGTCGACCCGTCCGTCGAGGGCGTCGCGCCCTGCCCGGCGGGCTCCGCCGGCGCCGGTGCCGGGAGCGCCCGCCGGGGAAGCACCTCACCTCCGGTACGAGGCGCCGCTCGCGTCGAGCTTGCGACGGAGCGCGTCGTAGACGAGGACGCCGGCGTCGGAAGCAGAGAGCAGCCGCCGCAGGACCTCGCTCGAGCGGGCACGCGCCTCCGCGGTGATCTCGTGCGTGGCGGCGCCGCCCCCGGCGAGCTGGACCTCGCACGCCCGCTCGAGCGTCCAGAGCCGGAAGAACGCCTCGGGGATCGTCCGGCCGCATGCCAGCAGCCCGTGGTTGCGCAGGATCATCAGCGAGTGGTCGCCGAGGCTCGAGACGAGCCGGGGCTGCTCGTCCTTGTCGTTGCTGATGCCCTCGAACTCGTGGTAGGCGATCGCCCCGTCGAGCTGTGCCGAATAGAAGTTGTTCGGGTCGAGAGCCTGCTCGAGCGCCGCCACCGCGCATCCGGCCGTCGTGTGCGTGTGCATGACCACGTGGGCGTCCGGCCTGCTCGCGTGGATCGCCGTATGGATCAGGACGCCGGCCGAGTTCACGCGCCAGGCCTCGGGCTCGACCGTGTTGCCGTCGAAGTCGATCGCCACGAGATTTGCCGCGGTCACCTCGCTGTAGGCGAGACCGAACGGATTGATCAGCAGGCGGGGCTCGTCGCCCGGCAGGCGGAGCGAGATGTGATTGAAGATCATCTCGGTCCAGCCGAGAAGGTCGAATATCCGGTAGCAGGCGGCCAGCTCGGCGCGGTGCTCCCACTCCTGCGCGCTCATCCCGGCTGGACGATCGTCGTCGATGCCTTGCTCTTGCAGGCCAACGCTCATGGCGTGAGTCCTCTCTTTTCGGTGTCCGTCCTCTCTGAGCCCCGCTCGTCCTGCACGTGTCCTCGGCGCCGCACGCCTCGCCTCGGACAGGCGCGTTCGATCCCCCAGCACCCCCGGCAGGATTCGAACCTGCGACCGACTGCTTAGAAGGCAGCTGCTCTGTCCACTGAGCTACGGGGGCGTGCCGTGCACACGCTGTACTCTGGCACGGAGACGCTCCCCGCACCGCATAGCCCCCGCCTGCGCCGCTCGCCAGCCCGGGGCAGGCGGGATCGGTCCAATTGGACGAAGGAGGCGATGGTGCCGCAACGCTTCGAGGTCGGCATCGACTGCGAGGAGCCGGAACGCCTCGCTCCGTTCTGGGCCGCCGCACTCGGCTACGCCCTCGGCGAGCTCGACGGCGACGGCGTCTACCTCGACCTCGTGCCTCCCGACCTCTCCCTCCCCGTCGTATACCTTCAACGCGTGCCCGAGGAGAAGGTGACGAAGAACCGCCTCCATCTCGACCTCATCGTCGACGACCCCCATGCGGTCGTCGACCGCCTGGTCGACCTCGGCGCCACGACGCTCGGAGCGCCGAAGTCCGGATCCGAGGGCGGGTGGTGGCAGGTGATGGCCGACCCCGACGGCAACGAGTTCTGCGTGTGCCGCGACGGTTGACCGCCCCGCTCCCCCGCGGCCTCGCAGTGTGTCAGCGGGGCAGCGGCCTTCCCGGGAGTGCCCCATGACGACCACGACCGTGCGCGACGCGACGTTCGAGGTGCTCCGCCGCTACGGCCTGACCCGGATCTTCTCCAACCCCGGCTCGACCGAATTGCCGTTCCTCGTCGACCTTCCCGATGACCTGACCTTCGTCCTCGGCCTGCACGAGGGATCGGTGGTCGGCATGGCGACCGGCTGGGCCATCGCCACCGGGCGCCCGGCGTTCGCGCTCCTGCATACGACGGCAGGGCTCGGCAACGCAGTCGGGGCGATCGCGACCGCCCGGGTGAACCGCGCTCCGCTGGTGGTGGCGGTGGGGCAACAGGACCGACGTCACCTCGCCGCCGAGCCGTTCCTCGCGGGTCACCTGGAAGGCCTCGCGGGCTCCTACCCCGTCTGGACCGCCCAGCCGATCCGGGCGGCCGACGTGCCGGGAACGCTGGCGCGCGCCTGGCACGAGGCGCAAGCCGGGCGCGGACCGGCCATCGTCGTCGTGCCGATGGACGACTGGGCGGCGCCCACCGCGGTGGAGTCCGCAGCGTCACCGGCCGTGGTGCGACACGTGAGGGGCGTCGACCCGGATGCGCTTCGCGAGCTCGCCGCGCTCGTCGACGGCGCCGTCGCCCCGGCCATCGTCGTCGGCGCCGGCGCCGACGACGAGGCGAGCTGGACCGCGCTCGTCGAGCTGGCAGAGCGCCTTCGCTGTCCCGTGTTCCAGGAGGCCTTCGGCGCGCGAGCTGGGTTTCCCCAGGATCACCGCTCCTTCGCGGGGCTGCTCCCTGCCGGCCGGGCGGCCTTGCGCGCGGTCCTGAAGCCGCACGACGTCGTCGTCGTCGTCGGGACGTCCGCCTTCCGCCAGTACCAGTTCGAACCCGGGCCACTCGCCCCGGAGAGCACCCGGGTCGCCGTCGTCACGGACGACCCGGCGGAGGCGCACCGCAGCCCGGCGGCGATGGCCGTCGTGGGGCCGGCGGCGGCGATCTGCCAGCTGCTCGCCGCCGCGGTCGGCGCGCGGCACGACACGCCCGCCGCCGAGGTGCGCCGGGCCGAGCTGCCGGCTCCACTCGGCGACGATGAGGCGCTCAGCGCAGCCGACGTCCTCGGGGCGCTCGCCCGCCGGCTCTCGCCCGACACCGTGCTCGTCGAAGAGGCGCCATCCGCGCGCCCGACGCTCCACGCGCTGATCCCGGCGCGACAGCCGCTCGGCTTCCTCAGCGCCGCCATGGGCGGACTCGGCTTCGCGCTGCCGGCGGCGGCGGGCGTGCGGATGGCACGGCCGGACCGGCCGGTTGTCGTCGTCGCGGGCGACGGTGCGGCGCTCTACGGCATCCAGGCCCTCTGGAGCGCCGCCAGGTACTCCTGCGGCGTGCTCTACGTCGTCTTGTCGAACGGGCGCTACGCCGTGATGGACCGCCTGGCAGCCGCGCACGACGGTGTCGGGGGCAAGCCGGCCTGGCCGGCGTTCGACGAGGTCAGCATCGCCGGGCTGGCCCGCTCCTTCGGCTGCCCGGCGCGCCGGGTCACCACGTACGCCGAGCTCGTCGTGGCCCTGGACGAGGTCCTGCCGGGCCTCGCGGCGCGCGACGAACCGCTGGTCCTCGATGTCGCGGTCACGCCCGGGGACACCTTCCGGGCGGACCAGACGGTAGCCCTCTGAGCTGGGAATCTCTGCCAACTCACCCGATGCCCGGGCGCGGCGGGAGGTGTCGCCAAGCCGTCCCACCCCGATCCGGAGCGGCAGCCCGATGTGCCATGCTGTGACCACTCGCGATGAGCCCGCTGGCTCTCGCGACCACGGTGGCCGTAGCTCAGTTGGTTAGAGCGCCAGGTTGTGGCCCTGGAGGTCGGGGGTTCAAGTCCCCTCGGTCACCCCGGAGCGGTGACCTGATCGCGCTCGAGCGGGCCGTACGGCCTATCGCGAGCGATTAGGATCTCTGCTCGCGCGCCTCTAGCTCAATTTGGCAGAGCAACGGACTCTTAATCCGCAGGTTCTGGGTTCGAGTCCCAGGGGGCGCACGTTCGACCTGGTCAGGGCGTTTTCCGGCCTTCTTCATCAACCGGGGCACGCTCTTCCCGAACGCGTCGACGTCGAGCGGCGCGCCGAGCGGCCCGGTGAAGACCAGGTGCGCCTCGTTCGACCAGCGATGCCCCGCCTTCACCCGCTCGGCCGCCTGGGCCGCCCAATGCGTGAGTAGCTCCAGTGGCCTGAGAACCACATCCGCGAAGGTCGGCGATGTCGTCTCGGGATCGCGCTCCGTGTCCAGGAGCCGGACCAACCAGTGCTTTGGGTCTGCATCTCTCAGGCACTCGGCAAGGTTCGGATCATCACTCCTGTGGGTCACAGGCGACAGAAGGGATCGCTCGGTCACGAGCCTTAAGCAATCTGCCCGCGGTTCTCGAAGAACCGATCGATCTCCTCGCCGTGTACCGCCCGGACGCGTTGGACGGTCTCCTGGAGCTCGGCCTGCTTCGCCGAGTCGAACCTCGCCCGTACGACGTCCCTCACGCTGATCTCCCTGCCCACGGCCGGCACGGAGGCGAGGAGGTCCTTCACGGCCTCTAGCGGCGCGCCGGCCTCGGCCATCTTCGCCGCGTTCGCGGCGATCGACTGCATCCCCTCGCGGAACTCCGAGGTCCTCATGCTGAGCCACAGCAGGAAGAAGCGGCGCTGCCCCTCGGGGCCCTCCGCGAACTCGTCCATCGCTGCGCCGATCATGCCGAGGCCGTAGCCCCAACGTCCGAAGCCGGCGCTCACGATGCGTCCCATCGCGCCGACCACCGTGAGGAAGTCCTTCGCCTCGTCACGGGCAGGCCGCAGTTCCGCGTCGTCGATGCGCAGCCCCTCGTCGACGCGGTCCGGTCCGAAGAGCTGGCCGATCGCGACGAAGTCCGATCGGGCGTCCCCCGTCAGCCACGGCTCCCCAGTGGCCAGCAGATCGGTACGGCCGCTCTCGAAGCCGAGCCCGCGATCCAGCAGCGAGATGTCCGAGTCGTCGAGACGATCCGTCCGGCCCGCCATCACGGAGAGGAGCGAATCGAGGAACGTGTCGAAGCTGTCGGTCCCGAGCCGACGCCTCGCCCAGCGGAGCGGGCGCGACGGGAGGCGGGCATCGTTGGCCGTGTCGAGGAACTCCTCGGCCGCCTGGGTGAGGCCGTCGGCGTCGACGAACTTCTCGAAGTCCGCCCGCAACGACTGGGCGGAGTCCTCGAGCTGCTCACGGGCGATCCCGTCCGCGAGGTCGTCGCCCTCCCACCAGAGCGTCCAGGCGACGTCGCGAAGCGATCGGTGCGCGGTCAGGACGCGACAGATGCCGAGCACCCTCGCCGCGGTACCAGGCGGATAGCGGGTGACCGTGCCCCGGCCCCGCCCGAGGGCCTGCTGTCGCGGGGTGCCGAGGAGCCCTGCCCGGTGCCAGCGCCGCAGCTGGGTGGGCGTGATCTCGTAACCGGCCTCCTGGGCCGCCTGACGGATGTCTTCGAACGTCTCCTCCGGGTCCACAGGGGTCACTTTACAGGCGGTCGCGAGACCGCTCCGGAGCACCGTCACTACCCGCGTGTAGAACTCAGAGTGCCACGTCAGGTCGATGAGGCACGACGATAGAGCCGTCCCACGGAGGGGAGGTGGAGCATGGAAAAGCAGATCGGAGCGGCCATCGCGATCGGCATCGCCGTCGCGGGCTGGGTCGGGTACGCAGAGCACCCGACTGCCCGGAGGCTGCGCAAGGCCGTCATCGAGACCGTCCAGGCGCTGCTCGCCTGAGGGCCGACCCGTGGTGGCGGCCGGCACGCGGCCGGCCGTCACCACTCGGCCCGCGACCCCGGAGGCTGCCGAGCGCCCGCGAATCCTCGGGCGGTTCAGGTCCTGAGCGGAGTCTCCGAACGCATGATCGCTACCTCGCCGTCCTCGTAGCCGACCGAGGCGAGGAGCATGCGGACTGATCGTTCCGCGAGCTCGGGATGCGGGGTTGGTCCGACGACGATCTCACCGATCAGCGGCCGCCGCGACCGGTCGTCGCACACGTCGATGCAGACGTAGGGGACCAGGCCCATCGGCCCGGTCCGGAAGCAGGGCAGGGAGTGCGCCGCGAGATCGGTGCCACGGGCGTGGACGACGATCCGCCATTCCAGCTCCTCGGCGAACCCCGGGTTCTTGTAGAGGAGGGCGTTGTACCCGACCTCGCCGAAGTAGCCGCCCATGACGGAGCGCCAGAGCACCAGCCGCTCCTGTTCCCCTTTCCCTGTCGGCTGGTAGTGCTTGACGGCGTTTATCAGGTGGTCGTCAGTTCCGCCCGCTGGACCTCTGCGTCGTAGCTGACCTGTCTGAACTCGCAGCGGCCGAAGTCGCGGTCTTCGCCCACCGCCTCGAGCTCGCGGCGCTTGAACCCGATGCTGAAACCGCCGGTGCCCTTCGCATAGCCGCGCCACTGGCTCAGCAGGTCCTTCCTCTTGCAGAAGCACGCGACGAAGAACGGGATGTCGTCGCGGATCGTCTCGAGGGCGATGTCGGCGGCGAGCCTGATCATCTCGGCGACCTCCGACGCCGCGTCCGGCGGGGGCGGGTCGGCCTGCTCCATCTGCTCGAGTTCCTCGGCGACCAGTTGGAAGACGTACCGGAACTCGCTCGCGTCGTTGAGGTAGAACGCGTCGGTCGCCCACAGCTCGCCCGACGTCACGATGCCGCGCAGTCCGGCCGCATCGGTGTAGTGGTACAGCAGGGACGGTTCTGAATCCGCAGCCACGACGTTCCTGGACGCTTGGACCATTATGACCTGCACGGTAGCCACGCCGACATCGGCACGGGGCGGCTTCGCGCCCTACGTCGAGACGGGCCTTGCCGACGACCGCAGCAGCCGGTGCGCCACCGTCGCGTGCGGGTCCGACTACAGATGACCCAAGCGATCGGAGTCGGCGATGAGAAGGTCATCCCCATCAGGCAGAGCGCGGATGCCTCCTCGCCCCCGTTGCACGTGCCGCGCCCGACGGTTGCCCGCCTGAATGCTCGGTCGCGCACGGTGCGCGCACGACACTGCCCAATGCAAACCGGGGTGAAGCACCCCACCTAGACGTATTTCCTGATCAGAAGGGGTGTCGGAGGACCGACTGGCAACTTTGCTCCACGCCCCCTTGAAGCAGATAGTGGCTGGTCAGAGCTTCGGAAAGTCGCTTGAAGTCCAGACCGCGAAGCCCGAAAACGACCTCCACTCCCCCATTTGGAGCCTGGCGCTCACCGATCCTCGACGCCGTCCTACACCGACTCGCTCCAGCTCCACGCCCTTCGCGCTAGCCAGTGAAGCTGGTGCGCCCCGTCTCGGCTACGCGGTGGCGGGGGAGTGGCGGGGGCCCGATTTCCGCGAAAACTACGACTCGTCTACCTGGGCTGACGTTTGAGGCCGAAGTCCTTTTGCCCACTTGGGTCCTAACGTGAGAAAGAGACTTCACGCGGCAGGCTTACCGATTTGTCAGCGAAACCATCCAGGCAGGACCCGGCGGAGGTGTGTTTCGACTCGCTCTGCCTCCCTCGAGCGCTTCATCGCTTCGCGCCGCTGCTGCTCGGAGAGACCGGCGTCCTCCAAGAGAAGGAGGATGAGGAGAAGCCTGATCGACTCGGTGACGTGCACCGTGGTCGTCCACTCCGTCTCCACGTCCGTGCCGTCCGGGAACCGGTGGGCT
>DATKQY010000071.1:0-10496 GCA_035532475.1 Acidimicrobiales bacterium
ACGCGGCGTTGCTGCGTCAGGCTTTCGCCCATTGCGCAAGATTCCCTACTGCTGCCTCCCGTAGGAGTCTGGGCCGTGTCTCAGTCCCAGTGTGGCTGATCGTCCTCTCAGACCAGCTACCCGTCGTCGCCTTGGTAGGCCATTACCCCACCAACAAGCTGATAGGCCGCGAGCCCCTCCCGAAGCGGAATCCTTTCCTCACAAACCCATGCGGATTCGTGGGGGTATCCGGTATTAGCATCGGTTTCCCGGTGTTATCCCGGTCTTCGGGGCAGGTTGCTCACGTGTTACGCACCCGTTCGCCACTAGGTCTTCACCAGTGTTGCCACCGGTTGAACCTCGTTCGACTTGCATGTATTAGGCACGCCGCCAGCGTTCGTCCTGAGCCAGGATCAAACTCTCCATCGAGATCTCGCTCGGTCCCCCGAAGGGTTCCTCGCTTTGATCTGGAGAGCCGGCCGGGGCCTGGAAGCCCCTGACCGACTGGCACAAGAACAGACGTTGTCCGTTCTCAGTGCAATTGACTTCTGTGACCACCGACGTCCGCGTGAAGCGGGGCCGACGGTCACCCGCACTGGCTTTTGGCTGTTCCTATTCCGTTCTCAAGGAGCGACGACGAGGCACACTTCCTTTCGGAAGGAGGTGCCCGTGCGCTCGGCGGGACTGCTCCACCCGTTTCAGGCGGGCTGTCCCACTGCGCTCCGACGGGCGGACAAGCCGCTCTGTCGGCGCCGGTCCGGGTGGCTAGGCCATCCGGAGCGGCTGCAAACCTTATCACTTGCGCCCCGGGTGTCAAACCACGAGGTCCGGTGGGCGCCACCCGGGTGGAGGCGGCCGTGAAACGGCTGGATCACCCGGCACTGCGAAGCGCCAAAGCCATTGTACCGCCTCCCCGACCCGGCTCGACAATCCGACGCGCGGGCCGTTCGCTGGTGCCTCGGGCGGCGGGGTGCCGTCGTCCAGCAGCGCGATCCCCGCCCAGCCGCCGACGAGGTCGGCCCCGTCGAGCGAGCGGTCGATGCCGAAGGCCTGGCAGAGACGGGCGGGCCCGGCACACAGCTCGGCGTCGCGCCGGGCGGCCGGGCGGGCCGCCCGCATCAGCTCCAGGCCCGCGATGGGCGCCAACGCCCGCAGCAGGACGGCGGACGCCTCGCCGTCGGTGCCGCAGACGACGTTGGCGCAAAAGTGCATGCCGTAGGTGAAGTAGACGTAGAGGTGGCCGGGCGGTCCGAACATCGTGGCGTTCCTCGGCCCGGGCCCCCGGAAGGCGTGGCTCGCCGGGTCGAGCCCTCCACGGTAGGCTTCCACCTCGACGATCCGCCCGACGAGGGGCCCGCGCGCCAACACCTTGTTGAGCAGCTCCGGAGCCACCTCGAGCGCGTCGCGCGCAAGGAAGCGGCGCATGACGCGCCGGCTCGACGGGCTCAGCTGCGCCCCCGAGCGGTAGGACCCGCCGTGGCCGGGCCCTGCTCGGCGACCAACGCGCCCTCCTCGGGCTTGTCCTCGACGGACGCGCACGTGCCGGCGGCGCCTGCACCCGCCGGCTCGCTCGCGCCCATCGGCGGCGGCCCGCCGGGCGCCTTCATGAGGCGCGCCCAGTCGTCGGCGAGCCGCGCCGCGAACCGCTCGAGCTGCACGGCCACCGCCGCGCTCCCGGCTCCTCCGGGCGTCTGGCGCCGCCGCGCCGCCTCGCCTGGCGCGAGGACCTCGGCCGCGTCCGGCCCGAGGTCGGGATGGCCCGCCACCAGCTCGGCGAGGTCCGTGCCGCGCTCCGCCGCCTCACGGGCCAACGCGCCCACGATGCCGTGCGCCTGGCGGAAGGGCATGCCCTTCGCCACGAGCCACTCGGCGAGGTCGACCGCGGCCAGAGCCTGCTCGTCGGCGGCCGCCCGCATCCGTTCGTCGTCGAAGACGACGGTCGCGAACAGGCCGGAGAGCGCGGCGAGGGCGAGGCCGACCTGCTCGAGCGCGTCGAAGAGGGGCTCCTTGTCCTCCTGCAGGTCCCGGTTGTACGAGAGCGGCAGGCCCTTCAGCGTGGCGAGGAAGCCCGACAGGTGCCCGATGAGGCGGCCGGACTTGCCGCGTGCGAGCTCGCCGACGTCGGGGTTCTTCTTCTGCGGCAGCATCGAGCTGCCGGTCGCCCAGGCGTCGTCGAGGTGGTAGAAGCCGAACTCGACCGTCGAGAACAGGACGATCTCCTCGCCGATGCGCGAGAGGTGGACACCGAGCAGCGCGCAGTCGAACAGCGCCTCCGCGACGAAGTCGCGGTCGCTCACCGCGTCGAGCGAGTTTTCAAAGCGCGAGGAGAACCCGAGGTCCTCGGCGACGCCGTCGGGGTCGAGGGGCAGGGAGGACCCGGCGAGCGCGCCGGCGCCGAGCGGGGAGACGTCCATGCGCACGAGGGCGTCGAGGACCCGGTCGAAGTCGCGGGCCAGCGCCCAGGCGTGGGCCAGCAGATGGTGCGCGAGCAGGACCGGCTGTGCCCGCTGCAGGTGCGTATAGCCGGGCAGGTACGCGTCCCCCGCCTCGCGCGCCCTGCGGAGCAGCACCTCCTCGAACCCGAGCAGGTCACGGGCGGTCTCGCCGAGGCGCCGGCGCGTGAAGAGGCGCAGCGCCGTCGCCACCTGGTCGTTGCGGCTGCGCCCGGTGTGCAGCTTCGCACCGGTCTCCCCGACGAGCTCGGTGACCCGCCGCTCGATCGCGGTGTGCACGTCCTCGTCGTCGGGGTGGAAGGCGAAGGTCCCACCGGCGACCTCGGCCCGCACGGCCCGCAGGGCGCCGAGCAGCTCCTCCACCTCGGCGGCCGCGAGGATCTGCGCCCGGCCGAGGCCGCGAACATGGGCGACAGAGGCGTGCAGGTCATCGAGCGCCAGCTCCCGGTCGAACGAGAGGCTCTCGGTGAAGGCCATCATCGCCTCGGCCGGCCCCGAGCCCATGCGCTTGGCCCACAGCGTCACGCGCCACCGCCCCCCTCGGCCCCGGAACCGCCCTGGCGGCTCGCCCAGGTCTCGATGCCGAGGCCGTAGATGCGCACGTAGCCCTCGGCATCCTGGTGGCGGAAGGCGTCGGCCGCGTCGTAGGTGGCGAGACCGTAGTCGTAGAGGCCGACGGGGCTGCGCCGCCCGGCGACGACCGCCTGACCCGGCGGGGCGAAGCGGAGCCGGACCTCGCCGGTGACGTGGCGCTGCGTCTCAGCGACGAACGCGCCGAGGGCGAGGCGAAGCGGGGAGAACCACATCCCGTCGTAGACGAGCTCGGCGAAGCGCGGCTCGAGGCGCGCCTTTTCGTGGGCCACGTCACGTTCGAGGGTGAGCCCCTCCAGGTCCTGGTGGGCCAGCACGAGCGCGAGCGCCGCCGGGCACTCGTAGACCTCCCGGCTCTTGATCCCGACCCGCCGGTTCTCGACGATGTCGACGCGGCCGAAGCCCGACGCCCCGGCGATCCCCTGCAGCTCGGCGATGAGCTGCACGAGCGGGAGCCGACGACCGTCGAGGGCGACGGGGACGCCCGCCTCGAAGCTGACGGCGACCTCGACCGGCGAGGACGCCCGCGGGACGGTCAGGGTGAAGACGTCCTCGGGCGGCGCCTCCCAGGGGTCCTCGATGACGCCGCACTCGATGGCACGGCCCCAGAGGTTCTCGTCGATCGAGTAGATCCGCTCCTTGCTCGCCGTGATCGGCAGGTCATGGCGTGCCGCGTAGTCGATCGTCTCCTCCCGGGTCATGCCCCAGTCCCGCACGGGCGCGACGATGTCGAGGTCGGGGCCGAGGGCCCGCGTGCCGACCTCGAAGCGGACCTGGTCGTTGCCCTTGCCCGTGCAACCGTGCGCGACGGCGCTCGCCCCGTGCCGACGCGCCTCGGCGACGAGGTGACGGACGATGAGCGGGCGCGACAGCGCGGAGACGAGCGGGTAGCGGCCCTCGTACATCGCGTTCGCCTGCAGCGACGGCAGCACGAAGTCGTGGGCGAGCTCCTCCCTCGCGTAGACGACCACCGCCTCGACCGCGCCCGCCGCCAGGGCCCGGGCCCGGATCGCCTCGAAGTCGGCGTCGCTCTGCCCCACGTCGAGCACGACGGCCACGACCTCGTAACCGTGCTCGGCCCCGAGCCAGTGCAGCGCCACCGACGTGTCGAGGCCGCCCGAGTACGCGAGCACCACGCGCTTGGTCACTTCCCCTACCTCTCCTGTGGTTCTGGCCGCTCCCGCGACCTGATCATGCTCCTCCTCGCCGCCGCCCGCTCGACCGCGCGGGCCCCGAGGACCGCCGGTCCGCCGCCGGCGGCGGGCCGTCCCGGACGGCCGTCACCGCCCTCACGGGCCGTCGCGACGCGCCACGGCCTAGCGCTCGGCCAGCTCGGCCAGCCGTTTCGCGAGGCCCGGGCCGCCGAGCTCCTCCGTGGCGACGACGAGCACCGTGTCGTCCCCGGCGACCGTGCCTAGCACTCCCTCCAGGCCCGTGCGGTCGAGCGCCGAGGCGACGACGTGGGCCGAGCCGGGCGGGGTACGCACGACGACGAGGTTCGCGGAGGTACCGAGCTCGACCACCCATTCGCCGAGCACCCGCTGCAGGTGCTCGAGCGGCGCCACCTGGTCCTTCGGCAGCTCGGCGATGGCGTACACCTGGCGGTCGACGCCCGGCAGGCGCACCTTCACGGCGCCGAGGTCCTCGAGGTCGCGCGAGACGGTCGCCTGCGTCGCGGCCACGCCCTCCGCGCCGAGCAGCTCCACGAGCTGGGGCTGGCTCGTCACGGCGTGCTCGGAGAGGAGCCGTGCGATGACGTGCTGGCGCCGGTTCTTCGGGAAGCGCGTCACCGGGACGCCCCTGGCATCACCGTCGCCGCGCCGCCCCGAAACAGCAGGGCGAACAGCCCGCGCATCGCGTGCATCCGGTTCTCCGCCTGCTGCCACACGCGGCTGGCCGGTCCCTCGAGCACGCCGTCGGCGATCTCCTCGCCGCGGTGCGCGGGGAGGCAGTGCAGCACCACGGCGTCCGGCCCGGCGCGTGCGAGGAGCGCCTCGTCGATCATGAAGCCCCGAAAGGCCCGCCGCCGCTCCTCCGCCTCGGCCTCCTCGCCCATCGACACCCAGACGTCGGTGTAGAGGACGTCGGCACCCTCGGCCGCCTCCTCCGGGCGCGCGACGCGCTCCACGGTCCCCCCGAGCTCGCGAGCCCGGGCGAGGTCCTCCTCGCCGAGCTCGTACCCCTCCGGCGACGCGACGCGCACGTTGACGCCGGTCAGCGCGCAGGCGTCGAGGAGCGAGCGGCAGACGTTGTTGGCGTCGCCGATGTAGGCGAGGCGGCGCCCTGCCAGCGCCCCGAAGCACTGCCGGATGGTGAGCAAATCGGCGAGCGCCTGGGTGGGGTGCTCGTAGTCGGACAGCAGGTTCACGACCAGAACGGCCGAGCCCGCCGCGTCGAGGGCGGCCGCCATGCGCTCGAGCGTCCGGTGGCTCGCGACGCGCGCCGCGATCAGGCTGTGGAAGCAGGCGAGCGTGCGGGCGACGTCCTCGACGCTCTCGCGGCGATCGAAGCCGACCTCCTCGCCGCGGATCGTCACCGGGTGGCCGCCGAGCTGGACGACCGCCATCTCAGCGGCGTTGCGGGTCCGCGCCGAGGGGTGCTCGAAGACGAGCGCCGCGCCGGCACCGGCGAGCACGGGCTCGAGGTCCGACGACTCGGCGAGGTCGAGCACCGCCGTCACCTCGAAGGCGTCGAGGTCGCTCAGGCGCAGCACGTGGCGGTTCACGGCGCCGCCCCGTCGGCCCCGGCGACGCCACGGGCCCTCGAGACGAGCTTGCCGAGGACCCCGGCGAGGATCGCCACCGCCTCGTCGCACTCCTCGCGGCTCACGATGAGCGCCGGGGCGAGCCGGAGGACCCCGGGCGCCGGCGCGTTCACCACGAGCCCGTCCTCGAGCGCGGCGCGCACCACCTCGGCCGCGTCGAGGCCCGGTT
This sequence comes from Acidimicrobiales bacterium, assembly GCA_035532475.1. Classification (GTDB taxonomy): domain Bacteria; phylum Actinomycetota; class Acidimicrobiia; order Acidimicrobiales; family Bog-793; genus DATKQY01. The sequence goes on from DATKQY010000071.1 coordinate 5,957, forward strand.
CGAGCAGGGCGGCGAGGAGCAGGCCGGCGCCTCGCACGCCGGTCACCCCCGGGAGCCTCCCGAGCGCCTCGGCGAGGTAGGCGCCCGTCTCGCGCGCGAGCGCCGGCGCGTCGATCGCCACCATCGTCTCGAGGGTCGCCTTCGCCGCCGACAGGGCGAGGGGTTGGCCGCCGAAGGTCGATCCGTGGTCGCCCGGGACGAAGACGTCGGCCACCTCGGCGCGTGCCCAGCAGGCACCGACGGGGACGCCGTTGCCGAGCGCCTTCGCCACGGTGACGACGTCGGGCCGGATCTGCTCGTGCTGGAAGGCGAACCACCGCCCGGTCCGGGCGAGACCGGTCTGGACCTCGTCGAGGATGAGCAGTATCTGGCGCTCGTCGCACAGCGCCCGCAATGCCGCGAGGTAGCCGGGGGGCGGGACGACAACCCCGCCCTCGCCCTGGATCGCCTCGACGAGCACCGCGGCGACAACGGTCGGGTCCGCTGCCGCGGCGAGGGCCCCCATGTCGCCGTACGCGACGTGGCGGAAGCCCTCCGGCATCGGCGCGAAGGGCTCGTGCTTGGTCGGCTGGCCCGTGGCGTGCAGCGTCGCCAGGGTACGCCCGTGGAAGGAGTTGTAGGCCGACACGACCGCATGGCGACCGTGGCCGCCGAAGCGCCGCGCCAGCTTGATCGCGCACTCGTTCGCCTCGGCGCCGGAGTTCGCGAAGAAGACCTTCCCCCCTGCCGGCGCCCCGTCGCCGACGAGGGTGTCGAGCCGGGCCGCCACGTCCTCGGCGAAGGCGTTCTCGAACAGGTTGGACACGTGGAGCAACGTCCCCGCCTGATGGCACAGCGCGTCGCGCACCGCGGGATGGGCGTGGCCGAGCGAGGTGACCGCGAGCCCCGAGAGGAAGTCGAGGTACCGGCGGCCGGCGTCGTCGACGAGGCGGCAGCCCGAGCCGGCGACGAAGCGCACCGGCGCTGGCCGGTACGTCGGCATGAGATGGCTCACGGGGCCGTCACCATCGTCCCGACCCCCTGCTCGGTGAAGAGCTCGAGCAGCAGGGCGTGGGGCACCCTCCCGTCGAGGACGTGCGCGCTGCGCACGCCGCCTCGGACCGCGCGTGCGCAGGCCCGCGCCTTTGGGATCATGCCGCCTTCGATCGCCCCGCTCGCCACCAGGGCGTCGAGTCCGTCGGCGTCGAGCGAGCTCAGCAGGCTGTCCGGATTCGAGCGATCGGCACGCACCCCGGTCACGTCGGTCAGGAAGACGAGCTTCTCCGCGCCGAGCGACGCTGCGATCGCACCCGCCACGGTGTCGGCGTTGATGTTGTAGGCCTGGCCCGTGGCGTCGGAGCCGATCGTCGCGAGCACCGGCACGAGCCCCTCGGAGACGAGCCGCTGCACGATGGTCGGGTCGACGGACACGACGTCGCCGACAAAGCCGAGCGCCGGGTCGCGCACGGACGCCGTGATCAGCCCGGCGTCCTCGCCGGAGAGCCCGACCGCGAGCGGCCCGTGCACGTTCAACGCGCCGACGATGTCACGGTTCACCTTGCCGACGAGCACCATCCGGGCGATGTCGAGCGTCTCGGCATCGGTCACCCGCTGGCCGTCTCGGAACTCCGGCGTCTTGCCGAGACGGCGCATCAGCTCGCCGATCTGGGGCCCGCCGCCGTGGACGACCACCGGCAGCATCCCGACCGAGCGCATCAGCACGACGTCCTCGGCGAAGCGGGCCAGCACCCCCGCCTCGCCCTCGGCGCCCTCGGCGGCCCCGAGGGCGTTCCCGCCGTACTTCACGACGACGACCCGCCCCGAGAAGCGCCGGATGTACGGGATCGCCTCGGCGAGGACCGCGGCCTTCGTCTGCGGGTCGAGGCCGGCCGCGGGCGAGGTGGCGAGGCTCACGATGTCCTCATGTTCTCGTCGATGTAGCCGTGGCCGAGGTCGGTGGTGAGGATGGTCGCGTCCCCCTCGCCGATCCCGAGGTCGCAGATGATCTCGACCTCCGACCCCGACAGGTACGCCGCCACGTCGCCGCGGTCGTGCGGCACCTCGACCCCGCCGGCACAGACGAGCGTCGGGCCGTAGGCGACGCTGACGCGGTCCATCTCGAACGCGGCGCCGGCCGAACCGAGCTCGCTCACGATCCGGCCCCAGTACGGGTCCGCGCCGTACAGCGAGGTCTTCACGAGGTTGCTCTCGGCGACGCGCCGGGCCGCCCGGCGGGCGTCCTCGACGCTCGCCGCCCCAGCGACGTGGACGCGGGCGACGCGCGTCGTCCCCTCGGCATCCTCGGCCAGCTGGAAGGCCAGGTCCGCACAGGTCGCCGTGAGCGCCTCGGTGAGCCCGTCGAGATCGACCGGACCGGCGGCACCGCTCGCCAGCACCGCGACCGTGTCGTTGGTCGAGGTGCAGCCGTCGACCGTGAGCGAGTTGAACGAGCGGTCGACCGCGCGGCGCAGCGCGACGGCGAGGTCGCCGGGAGCGACGGCCGCGTCGGTCGTCAGCACGGCCAGCATCGTCGCCATGTTCGGCGCCAGCATGCCGGCACCCTTCGCCATGCCGCCGACGGCGAAGGCCCCGGCGCGCACGAGCGCCTGCTTCGGGTGCGTGTCGGTCGTCATGATCGCTCGGGCCGCGAGCAGCGCCGCCTCGTCGCCCTGGCCGCGCGCCGCGGCGAGCCCGGGGACCGCCCCGAGGAGGCGCTCGAGAGGCAGCTCGATGCCGATCAGCCCCGTCGAGCAGACGAGCACCTGCTCGGCGGCGAGGCCGAGGGCCGAGGCGACCGCCCCGCAGCTCTTGCGTGCGGCGGCCATGCCGGGCGCGCCGGTCGCGGCGTTGGCGCAGCCGCTGTTCACCACCACCGCGCCGGCCCGCCCGCCGCTTTGGTGGAGGTGCTCCCGGCTGACCCGCACCGGCGCCGCGGCGGCGCCGTTGGTCGTGAACGTCGCCGCGGCCGCGACCGGTCCCGCCGGGTCGGCGGCGACGAGGGCGAGGTCGAGCGCGCCGCCGTCTTTGATGCCGCAGGCGATGCCGGAAGCCGCGAATCCCCGGGGTGCGGTGACGCTCACGGGGTGAGCGCCACCCGCGGCAGACCTGCCGTCTCGGGCAGGCCAAGGGCGACGTTCGCCGCCTGGAGCGCCTGGCCGGCACCGCCCTTGGTGAGGTTGTCGATCGCCGACAGCACGAGGACGTGGCCCGTGCGGGCGTCGTAGCGGGCCGTGATGCGCACGTTGTTGGAGCCGTAGGTCTCCCGCGTCGCAGGCGCCTCCTCGACCACCTGGATGAACGGCTCACCGGCGTAGGCCGTCGACAGCAGGGCGAGCACCTCTTCGGTGGAGGTCGGCGCGCTCGCACGCCCGTAGCAGGTGGCGAGGATGCCCCGCGTCATCGGGGCGATGTGGGGGGTGAACAGCACCTGCGCACCGATCGTCTGCTCGATCTCGGGCGTGTGACGGTGGTGCAGCAGCTTGTAGGCGCTGAAGCTCTCGTTGACGGTCCCGTGGTGGGTCTCGGCCGACAGCGCACGGCCGGCCCCCGAGCTCCCGCTCGCCGCGTCGACGATGATCCCGCTCGGCTCGATCACGCCGGCCGAGACGAGCGGGGCGAGCGCGACCGAGGCCGCCGTCACGTAGCAGCCCGGCGACGCGACGAGCGGCGCGCCCGGCAGCTCCTTGCGGAACAGCTCCGGCAGGCCGAACACGGAGCGGGCGAGGAGCTCGGGCGCCGAGTGGGTGAAGCCGTACCAGGTGTCGTAGGCACGGGGGTCCCGCAAGCGGAAGTCCGGCCCGAGGTCGACGACGCAGCCCACCCGGTCGACGAGCGACGCGACGAGCTGCTGGGAGCGCCCCGACGGCACGGCGACGAAGACCACGTCACAGCCGCCGAGCGCCTCGGCATCGACCTCGCCGAGGACGAGGCCCCCGTAGGCGCCGGTGAGCCCCGGGTACAGCGCGCTCAGCCGCGAGCCCGCCGAGGAGTCCGCCTGCGCCGCGACGAGCTCGAGGCCGGGGTGGCCGGCGAGCAGCCGGAGCAGCTCCGCGCCGAGGTAGCCGGAGGCGCCGACGACGCCGGCCTTCACGGGGCGCCCCAGGTGGTCATGGAATGACAATACAGCACCCCGCATGGTCATGCACACCGCCAGATCGACCGCCGCTGCGCCAACGCCCGCGCCAACGGCGCGCTCGGCCACGCGCTCGGCCGGACGCAGTTCTGGCAGGCGCCGGTCGACCTCGGCGAGGTCCTCGTCCTCGGCGCAGCAGGCGGCGTGGGATCACGCGACCCCGTCGTCAGCCGGAGGTCTTCGCCCTTGCGGTTGAACCGCCGTCCGTCACGTGAGCGAGCATCCATCCGCGCGTCGGGCAGCGCTCGACCGTCCGCTCTCCACAGCTCGCGACGTGCTCACGGCTTGCCGTTACCTGAACCGTTACTAAACGTCACCGCGGTCAGGCAGCCTCGTCCTGCGACGAGGCGGTGACGGTCTTGCCCGCTCGAGCGGTGCCGTCTTCGCGCTTCACCGGAGGCTTCGACCGAGATCGGAGATGCCCTCCTC
>DATKQY010000072.1:0-47973 GCA_035532475.1 Acidimicrobiales bacterium
GCTTTGCGAGCTCCTCGAGGAGCGCCTCGTACTCTCCCCGCCGGCCTCTCACAACGGGTGCGAGCACGTGGAAGCGCGCGCCGTCGTCGAGGTCCATGATGCGATCGACGATCTGCTGCGGGCTCTGCCTCGTTACGGGTCGACCGCAGATCGGGCAGTGCGCGACACCGATCCGGGCGTAGAGAAGGCGCAGGTAGTCGTAGACCTCGGTCACGGTGCCGACGGTCGAGCGAGGATTTCTCGACGAGCTCTTCTGGTCGATCGAGATCGCCGGCGAGAGTCCCTCGATGAAGTCGACGTCGGGCTTGTCCATCTGGCCGAGGAACTGGCGGGCATAGGACGAGAGCGACTCGACGTAGCGCCGCTGACCCTCCGCGTAGATGGTGTCGAAGGCGAGCGAGGACTTGCCGGACCCCGACAGCCCCGTGAACACGATCAAGCGGTCCCGCGGCAGCTCCAGCGAGACGTTCTTGAGGTTGTGCTCGCGCGCGCCGCGGATGACGAGAGTTTCGTGCACTGTGCGAGCGTACCGACCGCTCAGCCGACTTCTCGCAGCTCACGACGGAGCCTGCGGACCTCGTCGCGGAGCCGGGCCGCGTACTCGAAGCGCAGCTCTGCGCTGGCCTGGCGCATCTCGGCCTCCAAAGTGTCGATGAGCCGCCCGAGCTCCTCGCTGGGCAGCTCGGCCGGGTGCTCCGGCAGCGGCGCGCCGGCGCGCTCGGCGGCACGACGGCCCGAGCGGCGTGAGCGGTCCGATCGGCCGCGGTGTCCGCCGGGGAGCGGGGCGCCGGCCGGTTCCAACAGGTCGGCCGTCCCCGCCGCGGAGCGGAACTGCGCAACGAGGTCGGTCACGGCCTTGCGGATCGTCTGGGGGTCGATCCCGTGCTCGAGGTTGTAGGCCTGCTGGAGGATGCGCCGGCGCTCCGTCTCGCCCATCGCCTTGCGCATGGAGTCGGTGATCACGTCGGCGTAGAGCACGACCCGGCCCGAGACGTTGCGCGCCGCGCGCCCCATCGTCTGGATCAGCGAGGTCGCCGAGCGGAGGAAGCCCTCCTTGTCGGCGTCGAGGATCGCGACGAGGGAGACCTCGGGCAGGTCGAGGCCCTCCCGGAGCAGGTTGATCCCGACCAGCACGTCGAACTCCCCGAGGCGCAGATCGCGCACGATCTCGATCCGTTCCAGCGTTTCGACGTTGGAGTGCAGGTAGCGGACGCGCAGCCCCGACTCGAGCAGGTAGTCGGTCAGGTCCTCGGCCATCTTCTTCGTGAGCGTCGTGACGAGGACGCGCTCTGAGCGCTGGACGACGGCGTCGATCTCGGCGATCAGGTCGTCGATCTGGCGCTTCGTCGGCTTCACGACGACCTCGGGGTCGACGAGTCCGGTGGGGCGCACGATCTGCTCGGCGATCCGGCTCGACACCGACAGCTCGTACGGCGACGGGGTCGCCGACATGAAGATCGCCTGGTTGACCCTGGACTCGAACTCCTCGAAGCGAAGCGGGCGGTTGTCCATCGCGGAAGGCAGTCGGAAGCCGTGCTCGACGAGGACCTCCTTGCGCGAGCGGTCGCCGGCGAACTGTCCGTGGAGCTGGGGCACGGTCACGTGGCTCTCGTCGATCACGAGCAGCCAGTCGTCGGGGAAGTAGTCGAGCAGCGTAAAGGGCGGCTCGCCGGGCCCGCGCCCGTCGAGGTGCCGGCTGTAGTTCTCGATCCCGCTGCACGTCCCGACCTCGGCGAGCATCTCGAGGTCGTGCTCGGTGCGCATCCGCAGGCGCTGGGCCTCGAGCAGCTTGCCCTGCTCCTCGAGCTCGCGCAGGCGCTCGCCGAGCTCGACCTCGATCGAGGCGATCGCGCGGCGCATCGGCTCGTCGCCGGCGACGTAGTGCGTCGCCGGGAAGACGACGAGCTCGTCGAGGTCGCCGAGCAGCTCCCCGGTGAGCGCGTCGAAGCGGGTGATCCGCTCGATCTCGTCGCCGAAGAGCTCGACGCGCACGGAGGTCTCCTCGTACGCGGGGTGCAGCTCAATGGTGTCGCCGCGCACGCGGAACTTGCCGCGGATCAGGTTCTGGTCGTTCCGGTCGTACTGGAGGTCGACGAGGCGCCGGAGGACGGCGCGCTGGTCGTGCGTCTCGCCCGGGTGGAGCACGAGGATCCGGTCGCGGTACTCCTCGGGCGAGCCGAGCCCGTAGATGGACGAGACGGAGGCGACGACGATCACGTCGCGGCGCGTCAGCAGGCTGGCCGTCGTCGAGTGGCGTAGCCGGTCGATCTCGTCGTTGATCGACGAGTCCTTCTCGATGTAGGTGTCCGACGACGGCAGGTACGCCTCGGGCTGGTAGTAGTCGTAGTACGAGACGAAGTACTCGACCCGGTTGTCCGGGAAGAACTCCCGGAACTCCCCGGCCAGCTGGGCCGCGAGCGACTTGTTCGGGGCGATGACGAGGGTCGGCCGCTGTGCCTGCTCGATCGTCCAGGCGATGGTCGCGCTCTTCCCCGACCCGGTGATGCCGAGCAGGGTCTGGTAGCGGTCCCCGGAGCGGATCCCCTCGGCGAGCGTCTCGATCGCCTGCGGCTGGTCCCCTGCCGGCGAGAAGTCCGAGACGACACGGAAGGGGGGCACGCGGCCATGGTACCGACGGGGTGTGTCACTCCCAGCAGCCGGCCGGGAGCCGCCGGGGGTGGTGGTGGCGCCGGGGGTGGTGGTGGCGCCGGGGCGGGCTCAGGTGGCCCCGGCCGCCCCGGAGCGCTCGAGGCGCAGCTGGCCGATCCAGCGCCACGCGGCATCGACCATCAGCACGAGCTCGTCCAGGCTGCCGATGTTCACGATGACGTAGTCGGCGGCGCGCAGTCGCTCGGCCCTCGGCACCTGCGCCGCCGCCCGCGCCCTCGCCGCCTCGCGCGTCATCCGGCGGGAGGACACGAGCCGCTCGACAGCGAGATGCTCAGGGGCGTCGACGACGAGGACGGCGTCGACGCCGTAGCGCTGCTTGCCCCCCGTCTCGACCAGCAGGGGCACGTCAAGCACGACGACGCGCTCGCCGGCCCGCTCGGCCTCGAGGCGATCGGCGATCGCCCGGCGGACGACGGGATGGACGATCGCCTCCAGGTCGGCTCGGGCGATCGGGTCGCGAAAAACCAGCTCGGCGAGGCCGGAACGGTCGAGCCGCCCGTCCTCGCCGACGATCGCCGGCCCGAAGCGCTCGACGACGGCCGCGAAGGCCGCCTCGGAGGGCTCGAGCGCGGCGCGGGCGATGGCGTCGGCGTCGACGACCACCGCCCCGCGCTCGCCGAGGAGCGCGGCGACCGTCGACTTCCCCGACCCGATGCCACCCGTGCACCCGACGACGAGCATGCGCGACAGCCGCCAGCCGACCGCTACGCGGGTGGGCGCCCCGCGAGCGACCCCGCGCAACGCATGGGTGCTAGGCCTCGTCCTCGCCGGAGGCCACCGGCGCTGTCGCGGCGACGTCCTCGGTGGCCTCGGTGGCCTCGGCTTCCTCAGGGCCTGCGACCTTGGCAGCGGCGGCAACGCTGGGCGCGCCCTCCTCCCCCGTCTGCGGCGGGTTCGGCGTGCCGTCCTCGGCGAAGTCGGCCCAGGCCGCCTGGGCCTCGGTCTCGGGGGTGAACTCGGCGGCGGAGTAGTCGAAGGTGCCGATGTAGTTCCCCTCGGCGTCGTAGGCGTGCTCGCCGAAGGCCTCGCGGTACTCCTCGGCGACCTCGCCGCCCTCGGCCGCCTGCTTGATCGACAGGCTGATCCGGCGGCGCTGGAGGTCGATGTCGATGATCTTCACCCAGAGCTCCTCGCCCGGGCTGACGACCTGCTCGGGGAGGTCGACGTGGTGGGCGGCCATCTCCGAGATGTGCACCAGGCCCTCGATGCCGTCGCCGACCTGGACGAACGCGCCGAACGGCACGAGCTTGGTGATGCGGCCGTACACCAGCTCGCCGATGCGGTGCGCCCCGGCGAACTCCTGCCAGGGGTCGGACTGGGTGGCCTTCAGCGAGAGGCTGATCCGCTCCTTGTCGAGGTCGACGTCGAGCACCTGGACCGTGACCTCGTCGCCGACCGAGACCACCGAGGAGGGGTGGTCGACGTGCTTCCACGACAGCTCGGAGACGTGGACGAGCCCGTCCATGCCGCCGAGGTCGACGAAGGCGCCGAAGTTCACCACGGAGGAGACGACGCCCTTTCGGATCTCGCCCGGCTTCAGGTTGACCAGGAACTCGCCGCGCTGCTCCTTCTGGGTCTCTTCGAGCCACGCACGGCGGGAGAGCACCACGTTGTTGCGGTTCTTGTCGAGCTCGATGATCTTCGCCTCGAGCACCCGGCCGACGTAGGGCTGCAGGTCCCGGACGCGGCGCAGCTCGACGAGCGACGCCGGCAGGAAGCCGCGCAGGCCGATGTCAAGGATGAGCCCGCCCTTCACGACCTCGATGACCGGGCCGCGCACGACGCCGTTGCTCTCCTTCGTCTCCTCGATCGTGCCCCAGGCGCGCTCGTACTGGGCCCGCTTCTTCGACAGGACGAGCCGACCCTCCTTGTCCTCCTTCTGGAGGACGAGGGCCTCGATGTCGTCGCCGACGCTGACGATCTCGTGGGCGTCGACGTCGTGGCGGATCGAGAGCTCACGGGCGGGGATGACGCCTTCGGACTTAAAGCCGATGTCGAGCAGGACCTCGTCCTTGTCGACCTTGACCACCGTGCCCTTCACGATGTCGCCGTCTTCGAACTCGACGATCGTCTTCGCGATCGCGTCGTCGAAGGAGACAGAGCCGAGGTCGTCCTCGATCACCTGGCGCGGCGTGTAGACGCCGTCTTCGTCGAAGGTGCCGAACAAGCCGGGCGCTTCGGCCGTCGCCGTCGCGGTCGCGGCGGCGGACTCGTCGGGGGTGCTGGTCGTGGGGTCGGACATAGAGGGATTTCGCCTTCAAGGTCGAGGGAGCCGCCGCTGCGGGGCGATCGTGGACCGGCGCCGGGCACGGGCGGCTATGGGCATTGGGTCGGTCGGGCTCGCCGGGCGGCTCGACGACCACGCGCTGGCTGCCCGTGGGCGGCGGGTCCCGGGGGACGCGACCAGCGACGATTCTACACAGGCGTCTTCAGCCCTGTTTCGCGTCGGCCCAGGTCCTGCCCCATGCGATGTTCACCTCGAGCGGCACGGCCAGGGGGTAGGCGTGGTGCATCGCATTGAGCGTGAGGCGCTCGACCTCCTCGTGCTCGGCCTGCGGGGCCTCCACCAGCACCTCGTCGTGCACCTGGAGCACGACGCGCGAGGCGAGCCCGCTGCGCTCCAGGGTCTCGTCGAGACGCACCAGGGCGATCTTGAAGATGTCCGCCGCCAGCCCCTGGATGCCGGCGTTCATCGCCTGGCGCTCCGCCGCCTGGCGTACCCGGAAGTTGTCCGAGGCGAGCTCGGGCAGGTAGCGGCGCCGGCCCTGCTCGGTCTCGGTGTAGCCGCGGCGGCGGGCCTCGGCGACCGTCCCCTCCATGTACGCCCGCACGGCCGGGAAGGCGACGAAGTACTGCTCGAGGATCGCCGCCGCCTCCTCCACGCCGATGCCGAGGCGCTGGGCGAGCCCGTAGGCCTCCATCCCGTAGGCGAGGCCGTAGGAGACCATCTTCGCCTTCGCCCGCATGGCCGCCGTGACCCCCGCGGCGTCGACACCGAAGACCGCCGAGGCCGTGGTCGAGTGGATGTCGCGACCCTCGGCGAAGGCGCCGACCAGTCCCGGGTCGCGGGCCAGGTGGGCGATCACACGCAGCTCGATCTGGTTGTAGTCGGCGACGAGCAGCATCGAGCCGGGAGCCGCGACGAAGACCTCCCTGAACCGGCGGCCCTCGTCGGTGCGGACGGGGATGTTGTGCAGGTTGGGCCGGTCGGAGGAGAGCCGGCCGGTCCGGGCCACGGTCTGGTTGAAGGAGGCGTGGATCCGACCGTCGGGGGCGACCTCGGCGAGGAGGCCCTCGCCGTAGGTCGAGCGGAGCTTCTCGACCTCCCGGTAGCGGAGCAGCTCCGCGACGAGCGGGTGCTCGTCGCGCAGCTTCTCGAGTGTCGCCGCGTCGGTCGAGTAGCCGGTCTTCGTCCGCCGCTGGGGCTTGAGACCGAGGCGCTCGTAGAGCACGGTGCGCAGCTGGGTCGTCGAGTTGACGTTGAACGGCTCGCCGGCGAGCTCTTGGATGTGCGCCTCGAGCGCGCGGGCCTCCTTCGTCAGCTCGGCGCCGATGTCCCGCAGCCGGTCGACGTCGACGCCGATGCCGACCACCTCCATCTTTGCGAGGACGCGCACGAGCGGGCGCTCCACCTCCTCCCACAGCCGGGTCGCCCCGACCGACTCGAGCTCGGCGACGAGGCGCGTCCCGAGCGCCGCGACGAGCTCGGCCCGCCCGGCGGCCGCCTCGGCGACGCCGGTCGCCGGCGGCCCCTCCAGGTCGAAGCCGAGCTGGGCGCCGCCGCCCGGCGGCGCCGCGACCGGCGCGAGGCCGTTGCGCTCCGCCAGCTCGGCCAGGCTGGCCTGACCTTCAGCCGGGTCGACGAGGTAGGCGGCGACGGCGGTGTCGAGCCCGAGGCCCGTGATGTCGACGCCCGAGGGGAGGAGCGCCCGCATGAGCTCCTTCGCCCGGTGGGCGACGACCCGGCCCTGCGCCGGCACACCGGGCCTCGCGCCGGTCGGTGAAGCGGCGGCGAGCAGGGTGGCGAGGCCGGCGACGACGGCGTCCTCGGCCACGAGGTCCCCCGGCAGCCACGTCACGGTCCCGGCACCGTCGGGGAGCAGCGCGAGCCCCTCGATTGCGCTTCGCCCCGGCACGCCGGCCCAGGCCGGCTCGACGGCGAGCGGCGCCTCCGGCTCCCCCGCGAGCGACCGCACGAACGCCGAGAAGCCGGCGACGTCCTCGAGCACGAGCACCGGGAGCGGGGCCGCGCCGACTGCGGGGGGGGCGCCGGTCGGCGGCGCCGCCGAGGCGGCGTCGAGCTCGTCGAGCAGGGCGAAGAGCCGCTCGCGAAGGGCGCGCAACTCGAGGAGGGTGAAGAGCCTCCCGAGGGCCTCTCGGTCGTAGCGACCGAGCACCATCTCGGCGGGGTCGACCTCGACCGGGACGTCGCGCACGGCGGGGGTCAGCGTGAGGTTCGTGCGCACCCGGCCCTCGAAGGCCGCCAGCGACTCACGCAGCTTCGGCGTGCAGCTCGCGAGGTTTGCGAAGATGCCGTCGACGTCGCCGTAGGTGTTCACGAGCTTGGCGGCGGTCTTCTCGCCGACGCCCGGCACGCCGGGGATGTTGTCGGAGGTGTCGCCGCGCAAGGCGGCGAGCAGCGGGTACTTGACCGGCGGTACGCCCGTGCGCTCCTCGATCCCGGCCTCGTCGTAGAGGGCGTAGTCGCTCACGCCGCGGCGGTTGTAGAGGACCTTCACGTGGGGGTCCTCCACGAGCTGGTAGGCGTCGCGGTCCCCCGTCACGATGACCACGTCCTCGCCGCGCGCCGCGAGGCGCGTCGCCAGGGTCGCGATCACGTCGTCGGCCTCGTAGCCGGGCGCGTCGAGCACGGGCACACCGAGGGCGGCGACGAACTCGCGGATCAGGCCGACCTGCTCGCGCAGCGGCTCGGGGGTCGGGGGTCGGCCGGCCTTGTAGTCCGGAGCGATCTCGTCTCGAAAGGTCGGCTCGGCGCGGTCGAAGGCCACCGCCATCCCAGTCGGGCGGAAGTCGCCGAGCAGCTTCGTCACCATCGACACGAAGCCGTACACGGCCTGGGTCTCCTGGCCCGACGCGGTCTTCATGCCCGCTTCCTGGAGGGCGAACCACGCCCGGAACGCGAGCGAGTGCCCATCGAGGAGGAGGTAGCTGCCCATGGGACGATCGTAAGCCCAAGCAGCGCCGCGTTCCGCTGGAGGCCAAAGCGGCGGCCCGCCAGCCGTCACCGGGCTGAGGAGTACCATTCGCCCGTGTCGGACGGGTTCCACCCCCCCCTTGAGGAGTACCTCGAGGCCATCCACGCCCTGTCGGAGGAGGGCGTCCAGGTGATCCAGGCGCGCCTCGTCGAGCGCCTCGGCCACTCGCCCCAGACCGTCTCGGAGATGGTGCACCGCCTCACCGGAGACGGCTACCTCGTCCGCTCCGGGCGCGGCGTCGAGCTCACCACGAAGGGCGTCGGCCGGGCCGAGAGCGTCGTGCGCAAGCACCGCCTCGCCGAGCGCTTCCTGGTCGACGTGGTCGGGCTGCCGTGGCACAAGGCCCATCTCGAGGCGGGGCGTTGGGAGCACGTGATCTCCGACGACGTCGAGTCCCGCTTCGTCGAGATCCTCGGGCACCCGACGACGTGCCCGCACGGCAACCCGATCCCCGGCGCGATCGGTGACGCCACCCCCCAGATCGCGATGGCCGACGCCGAGCCCGGCAGCAGGGTGCGCCTCGCCAGGATCACCGAGCGCATCGAGGTCAACCAGGAGGCCCTCGTCTACCTGAGCGACCACGGGCTCCTGCCCGGCTGCTACGCCCGGGTGCGCTCACGCGCCCCCGACGGCACGCTCACCGTCGAGCTGGAGCGCGCCGGGGGCGACACCGCCACGATCGCCCTCGGCCCAGAGATGTCGCAGCACCTCTACGTCACCGCCGCCTGACCGCCTCGCGCCGCTCCGGTGGCCCGGGCGGACCGGGGCTCAGGCCGGGTCGGCAGGGGGCGCCAGGTCCTCTTCCACCACGGCCCGGGCGACCTCGCGCATCGTGACCCGGCGGTTCATCGCGCTCTGCTGGATGAACGAGAAGGCCTCGCCCTCGCGCAAGCCGTGATCGTCCATCAGCTTGCCCTTCGCCCGGTCGATCCAGCGCCTCGTCTCGAGCTGCTCCTCGAGGCCCCGCTTGTCGTCCGACAGCGTCGCGTTCTCCGCCTCGAGGGCCTGCATCTCGGCAAAGCGCGCCAGCGCCACCGCGATCGCCGGCAGCAGCTCCTCCTTCTGGAAGGGCTTCACCAGGTAGGCGAGCGCGCCGGCGTCGCGGGCCTGCTCGATCAGGTTGCGCTGGCTGAAGGCCGTGAGGATCAGCACGGCGCTGCGGCGCTCGGCGTTGATCGCCTTGGCGGCGGCGAGGCCGTCCATCGCCGGCATCTTGATGTCGAGGATCACGAGGTCGGGCCGGTGGCGGCGGACGAGCTCGACGGCTTCGTCACCCCTGCCCGTCTCGCCGACGACCTCGTAGCCCTCCTCCTCCAGGATCTCTCGGAGGTCGAGACGTACGATGGCTTCGTCCTCGGCGATGACGACCGTCTTCGACAACGCGCTGTGCTCCTTCCACCGGGCTGGGTCCTGCCGGCCCCGCCGGGTGGCGGGACTTCCTGCGTGCCGCGTGAAGCGGGGCCGACCCGGCCCTGCGGCCGGTCACCCCGGATGCGTCCGGGTGCGCCCTCAGACTACGAGTTCGTCGAGAAGCTCGTTCTGCGTCCGCTCGAGGTCCGCGACGAGCGTCCGGGCCTCGGCGCAGCTGCGCTCCATGGTCTCGGCGTGGCGGCGGGCCTCCTGCCATTCCTGGTGCGCCAGCGCGGTCTCCGAGATGAGCATCCGCATCCTGGCTTCCTCGGCCATCTCGGCGAACGCCTGGTACTGCTCCTCCACGATCGCGAGCTCCGAGCGGGCGCGCACGAGCCGCGCGTGGACGTCGAAGAGCCGCCGTTCGGCCCGGAGCCGACGATCGCCGATACCCGGTCGCATCGCCGGGGAGTCTAGGACGATCCCGCCGGCCTGACTCACGGCGGCGCCCGGCTGGCCCGCCCCGGCGTCGCCGGGGACCCGGACGCACCGCCGTGGCGGAGCCTCCGCCCGGCCCGCTCCTAGCTCGGTCCGGCGCGTTCAGCTCGGCGCCCGGATCAACTCCGCCCCGGTGCGCGTCGCCGCCAGGACGTCCGGGCGCGGCTCGACGCCGAGGCCGGGCCCGTCGGGCACTGCCAGCTCGCCGTCGACCACGCGGTGCGCCGGGGTCAGGTCCGGCACGAAGTAGCGCTCGCTCCCACCGAGATCGCCGGGCAGGTCGAAGCCCGGGCACCCGGCGAGCGCCAGCGAGGCGGCACGGCCGAGCCCGGTCTCGAGCATGCCGCCCGCAGCCATGCGGACGCCGGCGGCCAGACAGCGGTCGCGCACCCGGCACGCCGCGAGCAGGCCGCCGAGGCGCGCCGCCTTGAGCGAGACCCCGACGCAGGCGCCGAGCGCCAGGGCGGCCTGCAGGTCCTGCTCGTCGGCGACCGACTCGTCGAGCACGACCGGCGTCACGAGCGCCGCGGCGAGCTCGGCGTGGCCGACGAGATCCTCCGCGGCGAGCGGCTGCTCGAGCGCGGCGAGGCCGAGGCCGTCGATGAGCTCGAGGGCGCGCCGGTCGCCCGGGTCGTCGAGGCGGTAGGCGCCGTTGGCGTCGGCCGCGAGCACGAGGGCCGGGAACTCGGCCCGAACCGCGCCGATCGGTTCGACGTCGTGGCCCGGGCCGATCTTCAGCTTGACCCGGCGGTAGCCGGCGGCGGCGGCCGCGGCCACGCGTCCGAGGACCTCGGCCGTCGGCACGATCCCGACCGTCGCGCCGGCCGGCACGTGACGGCTGGTCGCGCCGAGGAAGTCGGCGAGCGAGCGTCCTTCGCCGCGCAGCCACGCGTCGAGCAGCGCCATCTCGACGGCCGCCTTGGCCATCCGGTGGCCGCGCACCGGCCGCAGGCGCTCGAGCCCCGCTGCGGCCGGCGAGCTCGCCTCGAGCGGCCCGCCGGCGAGGAGGCGCGGCACCAGGTGGTCGGCCAGGACCCTGGCCGCCCCGTCGGCGTACTCCTCGGTGTAGATCGGCTCGGCCAGCGCCTCGCACTCCCCGTAGCCCTCACCGGAGTCGGTGATCAGCCGGACGAGGACGATCGGCCGCACGGCGTGCTCGCCGGCGCTCGTCGCGAGCGAGACCACGAGCGGCAGCTCGAGGCGGATCAGCTCGACGGCGTGCAGCTCCACGGCCCCGCGGCCCTCCCTCCGGCTCCCGGCGGCGGCCGCCGGCGCCAACAGCATGCCCGTGCTCGGGACGGGCGCGCTGCGCCCCCTCGGGTAGTCTGCGGCTGCGCCGGCGGGCCCGCTCGCGCCCTCCCGGGCGCCGAGCCCGCCACCGCCGGCCCGGATGGCGGAATGGCAGACGCGGCGGCCTCAAAAGCCGCTGTCCGAAAGGGCGTGCGGGTTCGAGTCCCGCTCCGGGCACCGCCGGCGTGCGGCCTCGCTCGCGCGACCGGGACGGCGCGAGATCGGGGCGGCCTGGCGCACCTCGACCCGTCTGACGGCAGCTCAACCCGACACGCGCGCCGACCGTTAGGCCGCATGGCCCCGGCGGCGGGGTTCTGGAACGAGCGGGCCCGTCCGACGACGCACACAACGGTCGGATGCTCCCGACTGCCGCTGCCAGGAGCGTGAGGAGCGGCGACGCCGCGGGACTCGGCAAGGGGTCCCGCCCCCGAGGCGTCGCGAGGCCCGGCGCCCTGGCGCCGCCGCCGCCGGGGCCGCCAAGGACGAGGCGCGCCATGCTCGCCGCCCGCGCCCGCGACGGCCGCAGCATCGCGATCCTGTCGACCGGGACCGACTCCGCCATGAACTCCCTGGTCAGCGCCTCGGATCGTGCCCCGCCCGGCGGCGGCCCGTACAGTTTGGGTGGCGATCGCGGACGCCACGGTAACCGCGGGCCGCGTCGGCGAGTCAAACAGATCGGGTGCGACGGCGGTCGGCGCGCGCCGACACTCGAAAGGGGCATTTGCTTGCTTGCGTTCACGTTCCCGGGACAGGGCTCGCAGCGCCCTGGCATGGGCGCGAGCTGGGTGGACCACGAGTCCTGGGAGCTCGTGGAGCACGCGGGCGAGATCCTCGACCACGACGTCGCCGGGCTGCTGCTCGACGCCGACCAGGAGACCCTGACCCGGACGGCGAACGCCCAGCTGGCGACCTTCGTGGCCAGCCTCGTGGTGCTCGACGCCGCCGAGCGTCTCGGCCTCGAGCCGGCTGCGTCCGCCGGGCACAGCCTCGGCGAGTACACCGCCCTCGTCGCGACCGGCGCCCTCACCTACGAGGACGGGCTGCGTCTCGTCTCCGAGCGCGGCACCGCGATGCAAGATGCCGCCGAGCAGTGCCCCGGCACGATGCTCGCCATCCTCGGCCTCGAGGACGACGACGTCGAGGCGGCGTGCCAGCGCGCCGAGGGGGACGCCTGGGTGGCCAACTTCAACACGCCCGGGCAGGTCGTCGTCGCCGGCACCGCCGAGGCCCTCGGGCGCGTCGCCGACCTCGCCCGCTCGCTCGGCGCGAAGCGCGTCGTGTCGTTCCCGGTCGGCGGCGCCTTCCACACCCCGCTGATGGCCCCCGCCCGCGAGCGCCTGCGCAAGGCGCTCCAGGCGGCCACGTTCCGCGAGTCCGAGCCCCTCGTCGTCGCCAACGTCGACGCCCGCACCCACCCGGACCCGGCCGAATGGCCCGGGCTGCTCTCCGCCCAGCTGTGCAGTCCGGTGCGCTGGCGCCAGAGCCTGGACACCCTCTACGCCTCCGGCGCGCGCACCTTCGTCGAGCTCGGCCCCGGCGGCGTGCTCACCGGCTTCGCGAAGCGCGGCCTGCCCGCCGCCGACGTGCGCGTCGTCTCGGTGGCGACGCCCGCCGACCTCGAGGCCCTCGTCGAGTCGCTGGCGGGCGCCGGCGGCGCCGGCACGGCCGCCCCGGCGATCGAGCACCACGTCGGCGAGCGCTACCAGATCACCGAGCGCCTGGTCGTCTCGCCGGCCACCGGACCGTTCACCCCGGCCCCGGCGTTCGCATCGGCGACGCCGAAGCTCGCCGCGAGAACGAGCGCCGGCGACGCGCCGGCGCCGGGCGGCGGGGACGACGCCGCTACCGACACACCGGTGCAGGTCGCCGTCGGCGACCTCGTCGGCTGGGCGGGCAACGTGGAGGTCCGCTCGGCGTTCGCCGGTACCTTGCAGGGCGTCCTCGTCCTCCCCGGCGAGCGCGTCGTCGGCGGCCAGCCGGTCGCCTGGTTGAGAGCACGGATCGAGGAGGGCTGATGGGCGCGGCGATCACCGGCTGGGGCAGCGCGCTCCCCGACAAGGTGGTGACGAACGACGACTTCGCGGCGCGTCTCGACACCTCCGATGCGTGGATCGTCGAGCGGACCGGCATCCGTGAACGGCGCATGGGCGGCACCACCGCCGGGCTCGCCACCGAGGCCGGCACGGCGGCGCTCAAGTGCGCCGGCCGCTGCGCGGACGAGATCGACCTGCTCGTCCTGGCGACGACGACCCCCGACCAGGCCATCCCGGCCACCTCCTCGGTCGTCCACGACTCCATCGGCTGCCGCGGCGGCGCCTTCGACCTGAACGCGGCGTGCGCCGGCTTCGTCTATTCGCTCGTGACCGTCGACGCGCTGCTGCGCGCGGGCGGGGTCCACAAGGCGCTCGTCATCGGGAGCGACACCTTGAGCCGCTTCACCGACCTCGAGGACCGCTCGACCGCGGTGCTCTTCGCCGACGGCTCCGGAGCCGTCGTCGTCGAGTCCGGGGCGAGCGACGAGCTCGTGCTCGGCTACGACCTCGGGGTCGACGGCTCCGCCGCCCCCCTCCTCTACGCGGACCACGGCGGCTACATCGCGATGGAGGGCCGCGAGGTCTACCGGCGGGCGGTGCGCGCCGAGCTCGACTCGATCAACAAGGTCCTCGGCTCGACGGGGGTGCGACCGGAGGAGATCGCGCTCTTCGTCCCCCACCAGGCCAACCTGCGAATCATCGAGGCGGTGAACCACCGGGTCGGCATCCCGATGGAGCGGACGGCCATCGTGCTCGACCGCACCGGCAACACCTCGGCTGCCTCCATCCCGCTCGCGCTGTGCAAGGCCGCCGACGCCGGCCGCGTGAAGGACGGCGAGCTGGTCCTGCTCTCGGGCTTCGGTGCCGGCATGACCTGGGCGTCGGCGATCATCCGCTGGGGCACCGCCACGCTGGAGCGCTCCGACACGACAGGGGCGGCGTGAGCGGACGCAGCGTGCTCGTGACGGGCGGCTCGCGCGGCATCGGGCTCGCCTGCGCGAGGCGTCTCCAGGCCGGCGGCGACCGCGTCGCGGTGACGTACACGAAGGCCCCGCCCGAGCCCCTCGAGGGCCCGGCCGGGTCGGCGCCCCTCCGCGCGCTGCGCTGCGACGTGACCTCGCCCGAAGACGTCGAGGAGTGCTTCGCCAAGGTGGAGGCCGACCTCGGGCCCGTCGAGGTCCTCGTGTGCTCGGCGGGGATCACCGACGACGCCCTGCTCTTACGGATGGGCGAGGAGCGCTGGGACGCGGTGATCTCGACGAACCTGACTGCCTGCTACCGGGTCTCAAAGCGGGCGCTCCCCGCGATGGTGAAGGCCCGCTCCGGGCGGATCGTGCTCGTCTCCTCCGTCGTCGCCTTCCTCGGCAACGCCGGACAGACGAACTACGCCGCGTCGAAGGCGGGGCTCGTGGGCTTCGCCCGCTCGCTCGCCCGGGAGGTGGCGAGCAGGTCGATCACCGTGAACGTCGTGGCGCCGGGCCTCGTCGCCACCGATATGCTCTCGGCGCTCGGCGAGGAGCGCACCGCGCTGCTCGCCGGGCAGGTGCCGCTCGGCCGGGTCGCTGCTCCCGAGGAGGTCGCCGCGGCGGTGGAGTTCCTCGCCTCACCGGGCGCGTCCTACGTGACGGGAGCGGTCCTCTCGGTGGACGGTGGCCTCGGGATGGGACACTGACACCGAGGACTGACATAGGGACGTCGCGCACCCGCGTAGGGCGGCGCGCGCAGCAAGCAAAGGGGAGAAGACGTGGCTGACGACGCTACCTTCGACAAGTTCAAGGCCTGTGCCGTGGAGGTCCTCCAGGTACCGGGCGACAAGGTCGTTCCCGAGGCGCGATTCTCCGAGGACCTCGACGCCGACAGCCTCGACCTGGTCGAGTTCGTCATGGCGCTCGAGGAGGCCTTCGAGATCACCGTCGACGAGTCCGAGCTCCAGGGCGTGGAGACCGTCGGCCAGGCCTACGAGCTCGTGACGACCAAGCTCTGATGTCCCCGCGGCTCGAGAAGCGCAGGGTCGCGGTCACGGGCCTCGGCGTCGTCTCGTGTTGCGGCACCGGCACGGACGCCTTCTTCGAGGGCCTGCTGGCCGCGCCGCCGCGAGGCGAGCACCGCGTCGCGGACTTCGACCCGGGGCGCTGGTTCGACCCGAAGGAAGCCCGCCAGACCGACCGCTTCGCCCAGTTCTCGGTGGCGGCGGCGGCCATGGCGCTCGAGGACGCCGGCGAGGTCGGCACGGACCCGCTGCGCTCCGGCGTGATCTTCGGCACCGGGGTCGGCGGCCTCGAGACGCTCCAGGAGCAGATCGGCGTGCTCGTCCTGAAAGGGCCCAGGCGTGTCTCGCCGCGCCTGGTGCCGATGATCATGGGCAACGCCGGCGCGGCCGCGATCTCGATGCGCTACGGCTGGCAGGGGCCGTGCGAGACGATCGTCACCGCCTGTGCGGCCGGCACCCAGTCGATCGGCAACGCCTACCGGCTGATCGCCTACGACCGCTGCGACGCGGTGATCACCGGTGGCGCCGAGGCCGCGATGACCCCGGTCGGCGACCAGGTCGCGATCGGTATCGCCGCGTTCGGCAACATGACGGCGCTGTCGACGAGCGGCGAGTCCCGCCCCTTCGACGTGCGGCGCGACGGCTTCGTCATCGCCGAGGGCGGCGCGGCCCTCGTGCTTGAGGAGCTGGAGCACGCCCGGGCTCGCGGCGCCCACATCTACGCCGAGGTCCTCGGAGCGGCCTCCACCGCGGACGCCTACCACATCACCGCGCCCGCGCCTGGCGGCGCCGGCGCCTATGCCTGCATGGAGCTCGCGCTCGAAGACGCCGGGGTCGCGCCCTCCGACGTGACCCACATCAACGCGCACGGCACCTCCACGCCGCTCAACGACCTCGCCGAGGCCGAGGCGATCGAGAAGCTCTTCGGCGGCGCCACGCCGCCGGTCACCTCGGTCAAGGGCGTGACGGGCCACTCCCTCGCCGCCGCCGGGGCGATCGAGGGCGTCGCGGTGGCGCTCACGATCGAGCGCGGCCTGATCCCGCCGACGGCCGGCCTCGAGCAGCAGGACCCCGAGATCCACCTCGACGTCGTGACGGGCGCACCACGCCCCTTTACGCCGGGACCCGTGCTGTCGAACAGCTTCGGCTTCGGCGGGCACAACGGGTGCCTGGTGCTCGCGCCCGTCGCACCCTGAGCATGGGCGAGGGCCCCGCCGACCTCGAGGTCGGGGCCTTCAGCGAGGACCCGCCGTGGATCGTCGACCTCGACGACCTGCCGTGGCGGACCGGCCTCGAGCTCGTACGGGAGCGGATGCGCGCCGACGTGCCGCTCTTGACGCGCCGGCGCAAGGTGCCGCCGTGGCAGCGGATCGTGACGGTGAGCTGGGCGATCGGACGCGCACTCGGGCCGTGGTACGTGCTCGAGCGGCGCCGGGGCCGCTCGGTGTCGCGCGCCGGCCTCTCGCGCCGGCTGCGGCTCGCCTTCCAGCGGCTCGGGCCGACCTACATCAAGCTCGGCCAGATCCTCTCCTCGGGCGAGGGGATCTTCCCGCCCGAGCTGGTCGGCGAGTTCAAGCTGCTGCGCGACCGGGTCCCCGCCGAGCCGTTCGACGCGGTGCGCCGGATCGTCGAAGGCGACCTCGGGCGGCCCCTCGGCGAGGTGTTCGCCGAGTTCGCCGAGGAGCCCGTCGCCGCCGCCTCGATCGCCCAGGTCCACCGGGCGCGGCTCGCGAGCGGCGAGGAGGTCGTGGTCAAGGTCCAGCGTCCCCAGGTGAACGAGCTCGTCCGCCACGACCTCGCGGTGATGAGCTTCCTCGCGCCCCACCTCGTCGGCCGGATCCCCGTCGCCGTGTTGGCGAACCCCCCGGCGCTCATCGAGCTGTTCGCCGAGACCATCGTCGAAGAGCTCGACTTCCGCCTCGAGGCCGAGAACATGCTGGACATCGCGGGGATCCTCGCCGCGACCGGACAGCGCTCCATCGTCGTGCCCCGCCCGCACCCGCGCCTCGTCACGCGGCGCGTGCTCGTCATGGAACGGCTCGACGGGTTCGCCTGGGACGACGTGGCGGGGATGCGGGCCGCGGGCATTGAGACCGAGCTCGTGCTCCGCGCCGGGGTGGTCTCGTTCCTCGAGGGCGCCATGCTCTTCGGCGTGTTCCACGGTGACCTGCACGGCGGGAACCTGTTCGTCATGAAGGACGGGCGCGTCGCCCTGCTCGACTTCGGGATCACGGGCCGCCTCGACGAGGCGCGCCGGCTCGCCTTTCTGCGCCTCGTGATGGCCGGGACGCTGAACGACGTGCGCAGCCAGGTGGAGGCGCTGCGCGACCTCGGGGCGCTGCGGCCCGACGCCGACATCGACCAGGTCATCGTCGACCTCGGTCTCGACGCGCCGCCCCAAGACGTCGTGCAGATGAGCGCCGAGGAGCTCACCGCGCAGCTGCGTGAGCTCACCAAGCAGCTCCTCGCCTACGGGGCGAAGATGCCGAAGGAGCTGATGCTGTTCGTGAAGGACATCCTCTTCCTCGACGGCGCCGTGGCGGCCTTCGCTCCCGACGTCGACCTGCTCGGCGAGATCGCCGCCATCGCCGGCTACTTCGCCAGTCGCCACGGCAACCGCATCGCCGAGGAGATCGGCATCGACCCGCGAGCCCAGCAGGTCGACCTGGACGGGGTGCGCGGCTCCCTCGGCGTGTCGGCCGACACCGAGCGCATCAGCTACCGCGAGCTCCAGGAGCGGCGCCAGGAGCTGCGGCGCAAGTTCGGCGGGAACGGCTAGGGCGCCAGGGTCGAGACGCCGGACGGGCGCCCGAGCCGGCGGTGCGCCGGCGCGCGGGCCTCGGCAGCTGAACGGGACGGGCCCGAAGGCCCTGGCCCGGCCCCAGGATGCGCCCGGGCGGGCGGGCCTGTCCCTCGGCTGGGGGCGCGGCTCGGGTGGGCTCAGGCCGGGGCCGGCGCGCTGCGGCGGCCGAACAGCGCGAGCAGCCGGACCTGGAGATCGGCGCCGGGCGGGACCTCCACCGGCGGGTCGAACAGGCCCGACTCGTGCAAGGTGGCGGCGTGGGGTGCGCTGCGGTCGTAGACGACGGCCACGAGCTCGGGGTCGAGCTCCTCGTTGCCACCGATCCCCCGTGCGAGGTCCCAGGTGTGCACGAGCAGGTCGGTCGTCATCTCCCAGCAGTAGCTCGACGCCGGCGCCTCGCCGTAGGAGAGGTGGACGCTGCGCTGCAAGGCGCCGGGAGCGGCGAAGGCCGCGAGCGCCGCCTCGGAGGCCGCGTCCCAGGCGGCCTTCGGGTCCTTGCCGAGCTGGTCGCCGTCGAAGCGGCCGCCGACCTCGGCCACGGTCTTGCCGGCGAGGAGCGACGGCACCCAGAGCTGCTCGACCACGAGGTGGTTCACGAGGTCACGTACGTCCCACTCCCGACACGGCGTCGGCTGGTGCCAGCGGCGGCCGACGGCCCCGACGCGCCGACCGAACCCTTCCATCGCCCGACCGTGCAGCTCGAGGAGGTTCCGCATGCTCCCTGCATACACCTTCCGCCAGCTGCGTCGCCCGCCTGGGCGCGGCGACGGGCCGGCGGGTCGCGGCGCTCAGGTGACCGAGACGGCGACGACCGGGCTCGCGGCCGCGCGGAAGCCGTCGCCGGCCTCGACGACGGCCCGGAGGCGCACGCCGCCGACCGCGGAGAAGCGGAGGCGGAAGGTCGCGTCCCCGCTCGTGCCGGTGACCCTCCGTCCGAGGTCCAACCACCGCCTGCCCGCGCGCATCTCGACGGCGACGACGCGGCCGGCTCGCGCCGGCCGGACCGCGACGCGCACCGTGGCGGGCCGGTACTCCCGCACGGACCGCGTCCCGGCGACCAGCACGACGCGTGAGGCGATCGATGCGCCGCGCCCCCTCCCGACCGGCGGATGCGCCGGGCTGCCGAGCGCCGGGGTGGTCACCGGTGCAGCCGCCGCGGGGCCCGCCGCCCCGGCCGCGAGCCCGATCAGCAGGGCCAAGGTCGCCACCGCCGCCGCGCTGAGCCGATAGCGCCTCGTGCCCGACGTGGTCACCAGCGGGGGCGCCCGCACCCCGCCGACCGTCCTCCCGCCGCCACCAGCCCGTCTCCTCGCTCGCCGCCGATTCGGACGCCTGCAGCGTAGGGAGCACCTGCCAGCTCCTCCAGCCCCATCGGGGTGATACGGCTACCGCGGTTGGCGCACCGCCGAACGGCTCCCGGGCCGGCCGGGCGGCGCCCCCCGACCGCACCCGGGCGGTCGCAGATGCGACCATCGGTGCATGCGACCGAGCGACTCCGCCCGTACACGCCTCACGCCGCGCCTGGCGCTCGTGCTGGCGGCCATCGCCGCGACGAGCGTGCTCGCCGCCGCGCCCGGGGCGGCCGCCTCGGCGGCGCGGACGGTCCGCACGGCCAAGCCCGCGCCCTACCTCCTCGCCCTCGGCGACTCGCTGGCCGCCGGCTACCAGCCGGCGTTCCACGGCGCCGGCCCTCCGCTCGACCACGCCACGGGCGAGCCCGACCTCGGCTACCCGGGCAGCTACGCCGCCGACCTGGCTTCGGCGCGCGGCGGCCTGCACCTCGTCGATCTGGCCTGCCCGGGTGAGACGACCCGCTCGATGACGGCCACGCCTGCCGAGCGCCGTTGCGCCACCACCTACCGCCGAGAGCTCGACGCCCCGAACCAGGAGGCCGCCGCCCTGGCGTTCCTGGCCGCGCACCGCCACCAGGTCGCCCTCGTCACGATCGACCTCGGCGCGAACGACCTCGACGGTTGCGTGGTGGGCCGGCGGATCGACGCGGCCTGTCTCGCCCGCGGTGACGCCGACGTGGCCGCCCACCTGCCGGGCGAGGTCGCCACGCTGAGAGCGGCGCTCTCCGCCGACGACCCCGGCGCGCACATGATCGGCATGAACTACTACGACCCCTTCCTCGCGGCCGCCTACGTGCTGCCCGGCGCGACGGGAGCGGCGGTGGCATCGCTGTCGCTCAGCGCGACCGACGCACTGAACGCCGAGCTCGCCCTCGTGTACCACCGGGCCGGCCTCCTCCTCGCCGATGTCGCCGGCGCGTTCAAGACGAACGACCTGCTGCCGCTACGCACCATCGGCGGACGGCGCCTCCCCCTCGACGTCGCGACGGTCTGCCGATGGACCTGGATGTGCCCGGCCAGCCGGAGCTCGGCCGCGGCGGACATCCACGCCAACACCGCCGGCTACGCCGAGATCGCGGCGGCCTTCGTACGCTCGCTCCCGGCGCGTTGACCCGGGCCCGCCGCGCCGGGCGGGCGCGACCCGACGGGCGGGCGCTCGGCGGCCCTGCTCGAGGCGCTCCTGCAGATGCTGCCGGCGCGCCGGCCAACGGTAGGCGCGGCGCCGATGCGGCTCGGGTGCCCGGGTCTCGATCCAGCGCACGCGCCCACCGCGCTCGTTGGAGCACCCGTGGCTCGACCCGACGCCGCAGAAGGTGACGTCACCGGCGCAGAAGGTGTGCCGCTCCCCCTCGATCTCGCCGTCCACGACGATGTCGAACTCCTCGAAGGGATGGTCGTGGCCGAGGTGCCGGGTCGTCGGGTCGGCGAGATCGGGGACCACCGCGACGGCCGGGGCCTCCCGCCCGGTCGCACCCGCTCGCTCCAGGACACAGGAGATGTCCTCGCCCGGGCCGCCAGCGGGCACCGCCTGAGGGGTGCTCACGTCGAGCCAACACGCCTCGTCGCCGCCGGCACCGGGTTCGCCCGCCGCTTTGGGACCCCCCGACCGGGAAGAACAGGAAGGCGCCCGCCCTCGTGCCGTCAAGTGTCAAGATACAAGTGTGCGGCGCGCTTCACATGGAGCCGCGCGATCGAGAGCCCCATGGCCCGGGCGGCGCACCCGCGGCCGAGCAGGACGTCCGGCGTCACCCTCCTGGCGTTGTTCGGACCGGGACCCGCGGCCGGAAATGGGCCGTCAGCTACAGTCATTGCGTGCAGCACGACGCCACGGCAGCGAACCCGGGCGACGTTTCGAGCGACGCCGGCCGCGACGAGTCGCCTGCATCGGGGCGGGACGATGCCGCCCGCGCACGCGAGCTGATCGGCGGTCGTCTGCGCGACGCCCGTCGCCGCGTCGGCCTCGGCGTGCGCGAGCTCGGCCGCCAGATCGAGTGCTCAGCGAGCCTGATCTCCCAGATCGAGCACGGCCGGGTCGTGCCCTCGGTGAGCACGCTCTACGCCCTGACGAACGTGCTCGGGGTCTCCATGGACAGCCTGTTCGTGGCCGACAGCTCGGAGCTCGGCCCGGGCCCGGAGCCCGGTCCGGGGCACGCGCGCGGCGCGGGTAGCTCGATTGAACGCTCGATCATCCAGCGGCGCGGCCACCGACGGGCCATCAACCTCGAGCGGGGTGTGCGGTGGGAGCTGCTGATGCCGACACCCGAGCCGAACGCCGAGTTCATGGAGGTCTTCTACGAGGTCGGCGGGGGCTCGAGCGCCGCCGACCACTCCATCCGCCACAACGGGCGCGAGTACAGCCTGGTCCTCGAAGGCGCGCTCTCGGTCCAGATCGGCTTCGAGGAGCACCTGCTCTTGCCGGGTGACTCGCTGGCCTTCGACTCCAGCATTCCGCACCGCTTCTGGAACGCCGGCGACGTCCCCGTGCGCGCCGTCTGGTTCGTCCTCGACCGCTGGGCCACCTGAGCACCACCACCGGCTGCGCCGGCCCGCCCGGCGCGCAGCCGCCGCGTAGGATGTCGTCGCCGCTCGCACGCGAACGGCCGGCGCAGCCCGCCACCGCTCGGAGGCCGACCGCCTCCCTCGACACCACGCCCGGCTCCGCCGGTGGAAGAGGGAGCGGCACGTGCGCGAAGAACCGGACCTGCGGGCGGCCGAGGTGCTGCTCGCCGGGCTCACCTGGTTCGCCGGCCCCTACCGGGCCCTCGCCGACGACTTCGGCGAGGACCTGACGGTCCAGGTCGTCTTCAACGAGCTCGCCGAGGTCACGAGCCGCCTGCTGCTCGGCGCCGAGGGGCGCGAGGAGCTGCTCGAGGCGATCTTCGGCGCGCTCGAGCAGGTCGCGCTGGCCCCGGGCGTCGACGCGACGGAGGCCGTCGCCTTCGCCTTCCTCGACGCCCTCGAGCCCGGAGCGCTCGAGCTCGCCGGGGCGTACCTCAACCCGGCGACCGAGGCCCTGCTCGCACGCCTCGACGCCGGTGATCTCGGCTACGACCTGCCGCTCCCGGCGGAGGGCGACGCCCGAGCGGACGGCCCGGATGACGGGCCGGCGGCGCCTCAGGCGCGAAGGAGCGCCCCGAGCTCGGCGCCCGCCGCCGCGATGCACGCGGCGCGCAGCCCGGCGACCTCGGCGTCGGTCAGCGTGCGGTCGGGCGCGCAGAAGCGCAGCCGGTAGGCGAGGCTGCGCGTCCCCTCCGCCAGGCCGGGGCCGCGGTAGACGTCAATCAGGCGGACCGACTCCAGCAGCTCGCCGGCCGCCCGCCGGAGCGCCGTCGCCAGCGCGGCGGCCGGGAGGTGCTCGGCGAGGGCGAAGGCGAGGTCGATGTCGCTCGAGGGGTAGCGGCTGACGGGGCTGGCGAGGCTCGCGCGCGCCGGCACCGCCAGCAGGCGCTCGAGGTCGCAGGCGAGCCATCCGACGCGTCGGCCGCGCAGCTCGAAGGCGTCGAGCACCCGGGGGTCAACCTCGCCCACGACGCCGACGACCGTGTCCCCGCCCCCCGAAGCCTGGTCGGCGTCGGCCTGGCGGGCGACGATCAGGGCGCTTCGCGTCGGGTGGCAACCGAGGGCGAGCGGGTGGTCGAGGGGGGCCGTCTCGCCGGGGCCGCGCTGGCGCAGCTCGAGCGCGTCGCGCTCGAGCCCGAGACCGTCGGCCAGGCGCCACCAGCACGCCACCGCGGCCTCGGCGTCGTCGCCGTCACCCGCCAACAAGACGCCGAGCAGCTCGCGCTCGTCAGGCTCGCGACCGGCTGCCGGGCGGAAGACCGCGCCGAGCTCGAAGAGGCGGACCGACCCGTTGCGGTGGGCGCTGTTGTGCCGGAGCGCCCCGAGCAGGCCCGGGAGCAGGTGGGTGCGCAGCGCCGACTCCTCCTGCACCATCGGGTTGGCGAGCACCACCGGCTCGGCCCCGCTCGCGGCGCGGCGCTCCTCGGCGGGGTCGACGATCGAGCTCGTCCAGGCCTCGTGCGCGCCCGTGCCGGCGATCAGCTGGCGCAGCACGCGCCGGGCCAACTGGTAGCGACTCCTCCGCCCGACGTACGGCGAGCGGCGCCTCGTCGCGGTGATGTTGCCGTACCCGTGATGGCGCGCGACCTCCTCGATCACGTCGACCTCACGGGTCGTGTCGGGACGGAACGACGGCACCTCGACCAGCAGGCCGTCGCCCTCGGGCGCCGAGACGAAGCCGATCGGGGCGAGGTAGGCGGCGATCTCGGGCGTCGCGAGCTTCGTGCCGAGCAGGGCGTTCACCCTGGCCGTGCGGACGTGGACGCGGGCACGCTCCCGGCGCAGCGGCCGGTCCTCGACGACGCCCGGGGCGACGGCCGGCGCGCTGGCGCCGGCCGATCCGGCGGCCAGGGCGACGAGCTCGCAGACACGGTCCGCGGCGCGCACGACCCCTTCGGGGTCGACGCCGCGCTCGAAGCGCTGAGACGCCTCGCTGCGCAGGCCGAGGCGCTTCGAGGTGCCGCCGACGAGGCGGGGGGCGAACTCGGCGGCCTCGAGCAGGACCCGGGTGGTCGAGGGTCCGATCTCACTCGACGCGCCACCCATCACGCCGGCCACGCCGACGGGCGCGTCGTTCGCGTCGCAGATCAGGCAGTCCTCGACCTCGACCTCCCGCCCGGCGGCGTCGCGGGCGATGCCGAGCGAGCGCTCGACGCCGTCGAGGGTGATGATCCGCTCGCCGGGGCGGGCGAGGCGCACCACGATCCCGTGGCCGCCGAGACGGTCGAGGTCGTAGGGGTGGGTAGGTTGGCCGAGCTCGAGCATCACGTAGTTCGTGGCGTCGACGACCGCCCCGATCGGCCGCATCCCGGCCAGCACCAGCCGCCGGGCGATCTCGGGCGGTGAGGCCATCGGGGCGACGCCGACTAGGACGCGGCCGACGAGCTGCTGGCAGGCCTCAGGCGCCGCCACCGCGACCGTGGCGAGCTCGCCCACCGGCCGGCCGGACTGGTGGACGACCGGCTCGGGGATGGCGAAGGGCAGGCGCAGGCGGGCGGCGAGGTCCCGGGCCACCCCGGCGACCGAGAGGCAGTCGGGGCGGTTCGGCTCGATCTCGAGGTCGAACACGGCGTCGGGGACGATGCCGAGGTACTCCGCGAGGGGCTGGCCGAGCTCCATCGCGCCGGGCAGCGGCGTCGCGGCCCCGCCGGGCGAGGCGAGCACCATCAGGCCGGCGGCGTCGTCGGAGAGGCCGAGCTCCCGGCCGGAGCAGAGCATCCCCTCCGAGACGGCGCCGCGCATCTTCCGGCGCGCGATCACCATGCCGTTCGGCAGCGTCGTCCCGACGGGCGCGAGCGGCACGACGTCGCCTTCGACGAAGTTCCACGCCCCGCAGACGATCTCCACGGGGTCGGTGCCGCCGGCGTCCACCACCACTTGGCGGATGCGGTCCGCGCCCGGGATCGCATGGATCTCGCGGACGCGGGCCAGCACGACGCCGTCGAGGTCGCCGCCGACGAAGCCCACGCCGGCGACGACGAGCCCGAGCGAGTCGAGGGCGTCCCCGAGCTCGCGCACGGCCGCCCGGTCGCGCGCGTCGGTCGCGATCGGCGTGAACTCCCTCAGCCAGGACAGCGGTACGTGCACGGTCCTCTCCGTCTGCCGGCCGCGGCCTCCCGCGGCAACCCGGTCCGATCCGGCGCTCGTGCCCGCAGGGCGCCGGGGCCTGCGCTGCGCTCAGAACTGCGTGAGAAAGCGGACGTCGTTCTCGAGGAGGCTGCGGATGTCCTCGATCTCGTGGCGCATGATCGCCAGCCGGTCGATCCCGAAGCCGAAGGCGAAGCCGGTCCAGACCTCCGGGTCGACCCCGACCGCCTCGAACACGGCCGGATGGACCATCCCGCAGCCGCCGAGCTCGATCCAGCCGGTGTACCCGCACGTCCGACAGCCCCCGCCGCGGCAGATGGTGCAGGTGATGTCGAACTCGGCGGACGGCTCGGTGAACGGGAAGTACCCCGGTCGAAGCCGCGAGGTGACGTCGCCGCCGAAGATCGCCGGCACGAAGGCGGCGATCGTGCCCGCGAGGTCGCCGAAGGTGACCCCCCGGTCGACCACGATCCCCTCGATCTGATGGAAGATCGGCAGGTGGCGGGCATCGGCGGTGTCGCGCCGGTAGACGCGTCCCGGGGCCACGGCGTAGATGGGCAGCTCGCCCCGCTCGAGCAGCCGGATCTGCACCGGGGAGGTCTGCGAGCGCAGCAACAGCGTCTCGTGGTCGCCGAGCGCGAGGTAGAAGCTGTCCTGGTTCGAGCGAGCCGGGTGGTCCCTCGGCATGTTCAACGCGGAGAAGTTGTACCAGTCGGTCTCGATCTCGGGCCCTTCGGCGATCTCGTAGCCCATCCCGAGGAAGACGTCCTCCAGCTCCTCGCGGATGCGCGTGACGAGGTGGAGATGGCCGGGCGGCCAGTCGAGCGTCGCCTCGGTCAGGTCGAGGCGGTCGGCGGAGAGCGCCCGCTCGCGCTCGACCGCGGCCAGGTCCTCCCGGCGCCGGACGACGGTCGCCTCGAGCTCGGCGCGCGCCTCGTTCAGCGCCCGGCCCGCGCGACGGCGCTCGTCCTCGCCGAGGCGGCCGAGCGAGCGCTTCCACGACGTCAGCGGGGAGCGCTTGCCGACCAGCCCGGCCTCCAGGCGCTCGAGCTCGGCGAGATCGCCGGCGCCGGCGAGCTCGGCCGCGGCGCGCGCGACGAAGGCGGCGAGCTCGGTCGGGTCGAAGGGGCGCTCGTCCACAGCGCGCGCGTCAGTCGATGGGGAGGGTGCGCTCGTCACGGCCCTCATCGTACGGCCCGCGCGAGGTGGTCGACTCCGCCGCCCGTCCGGCTCCGGAGCCGCCGCCGGCCCGGGCGCGGCGGGCGACCTCGAAGCAGAGCACCGTGGCGGTCATCGCGACATTGAGCGACTCCGCTGGCCCCGACATCGGCACGGTCACCGCCTGGTCCAACGCGCCGCCGAGGGAGGGGTCGAGGCCGTGCGCCTCGTTGCCGAGCACGATCGCGAGCGGGCCGGACAGGTCGGCCGTCGCGTAGTCCTCGCCGTCGCGCGCCACGGTGGCCACCCGACGCAGCCCGGCGGCCCCGAGCCGGCCGAGCACCTCCGCCCCGGACCCGGCGGTGACGACCGGCAGGTGGAACAGCGCCCCCGCCGAGGCGCGGACGACCTTCGGGTTGTAGACGTCGGCGCTCCCCTCGCAGCACACGACCGCGCCCGCGCCCGCGGCCGCGGCGCTGCGGACGATCGCGCCGAGGTTCCCCGGGTCGCGCACGTCGACGCAGACGACGAGGGGCGAGGCGCCGAGCACCTCCTCGAGGGGGACGTCGACGAAGCCGACGACGGCGCACACCGGCTGGGGGGTCACCGTGTCCGCCACCCGCTCCATCACGCCGCGCTGGAGCGGGAAGACCCGGGCGCCGACGGCGAGCGCGCGCTCCACCAACGCCGCTGCGGCTGGCGAACCGGCCGCCTCGGGGGCGTGGTAGAGCGCCTCGAGCGGCGCGCCGGCGAGCAACGCGGCCTCGACGACCTTCACGCCCTCGACCACGAAGGCGCGATCGGCGCGCCGCACGCTGCGCTGGCGCAGCAGGCGCCGGAGCCGCTGCACCCGCTGGTGCTGCGGCCCGAGCGCCTGGGTCAGGAAGCTGCCTCCCCCGCCTCCTCGGCGGTCGGCTGCTCCGGCTCGTCCGCACCGTCGGTCGCGTCGGCCTCCTCGGCCTCGAGCACCTCCGGCGCGGCCTCGTCGCCGAGCGCGTCGGCCGCGACACGGACCAGGGCGGCGAACGCCTCCCGGTCGCGCACCGCGAGGTCAGCGAGGATCTTGCGGTCCACGGCGACCTCCGCCCGGTGCAGCCCGGCGATGAAACGGCTGTAGCTCATGCCCTCGGCGCGGGCCGCGGCGTTGATCCGCTGGATCCACAGCTTGCGGAAGTCGCCCTTGCGCGCGCGCCGGTCGCGGTATGCGTACTGCAGCGAGTGCATGACCTGCTCGTTCGCGGAGCGGAACGAGCGCGACTTGTTGCCGTAGTAGCCCTTGGCACGCTCAAGGACGACCCGGCGGTGCTTCCTGCCATGGACGGCGCGCTTCACCCTGGCCATGGGTACTCCTTTCGTCGACGCAATCTCCATGAGGCGGGCGGGCCGGTGCCTCGCCTCGAGGGCACGGCGCCAGGGGGCGCCGCGCCGGGGGTGTCAGATGCCGAGCAGCCGCCGCACCTGGCGACGGTCGCCCTTCGCCACCTCGACCTCGTGCTTCAGGCGGCGCGTGCGCACCGAGGACTTCTTCTCGAGCAGGTGGGACCGGTTGGCCCGGCGGCGCATGATCTTGCCTGACCCGGTCACCTTGAAGCGCGCCGCCGCGCCCCGGTCCGTCTTCATCTTCGGCATCTGGTCTAGCCCTCTCCGCTTGTCGTGCTCGTCCCCGGCGGCGCCGTGACCGCGCCGGGCACCTCGTCCCCCTGGGTCGCACCGGCGGCCGCCGGCGCCACACCCGCCCCGTTCCCCTGCGGGCCGCCCTCTGCCTCGTCCGGATGGGTGGCGCTGCGCGCGGCCTGCGACTGACGGGCCCGCTTGTCCGGTGCGAGCACCATCACCATGTTGCGTCCGTCCAGACGGGCCTCGGACTCCACCTTGCCGGTGCCCTCCACCTGCTCGGCGAGCCGGTCGAGGATGCGCTTTCCGAGCTCGGGGTGGTACACCTCGCGACCCCTGAACATGATCGTGATCTTCACCTTGTGGCCCTCTGACAAGAAGCGCGACACCTGCCGCGTCTTCGTGTCGAAGTCGCCCTGGCCGATCTTCGGCCGGTACTTCATCTCCTTGATGCCGACGTTGCTCGCCTTGCGCCGAGACTCCTTGGCCCGTTGCGCCTCGTCGAACTTGAACTTCCCGTAATCCATGATCCTGCAGACCGGCGGGTTCGCCGACGGCGCGACCTCCACGAGGTCGAGATCCATCTGGCGCGCGATCGCAAGAGCCTCGGGGAGGAGCTTGATCCCGAGCTGGTTGCCCTCCGGGTCTACGAGGCGGACTTCACGGGCGCGGATGCGGTCGTTCATCCGCGGCTCGTTGGCGGTTGGGGCGGTGGATATCGGGCATCACTCCTCTCGGTCTGAGCCCTGCGCTCGGCAAGGCCGTCGACAAAGGGTCCGCGATGCCGTCCGCCTGGACAACCGAGACCCGGTGCACTCGCCCACGCCGGCATGGCCGGCTGCGGTGACCGGGTGGGAGTCGCCTACGAGCGGCCCCGCTTTCCCCATTGAGTTTGGAAATAGGCTAGCAGCATGAGCACGCTCTGGACACCTGGTGGGGAGCACCGCGTCGCTGCTGACCAGGACGCCGGCGGCGGCGGGCGCGGCGGCGGGCGCCCTCTGGGCCCGAGGGGCGCCGGGCCTGGGGCGCCCGAGGACCCCGACACGCTCGACCGTGCCCAGGCCGAGGTGCTGCGCGAGGAGATGGCGGCGGAGCTCGCGGACATCGAGCGCCAGCTCCTCGCCGCGCCGGTCGAGGACGTCGTCGCCAACCACTGCTACGGGCTGTTCCAGCTCGCCGCCCTGCATCTCGGGCAGCGGCCGCCGAACCTGGACGCGGCGCGGCTCGCGATCGACGCGTTCGGCGGGGTCGTCGAGGCGCTCGGCGACCGCTTCGGCGAGCATGCGCAGTCCCTGCGGGACGGCCTCGCCCAGCTGCGCCTCGCGTTCGTGCAGATCGCGAGCGAGCCACCCATCGGCGACGCGGCGGCCGGCGACGCGGCGGCCGGGACGGGGGGCGACTGAGGTTCGGGCCTCGCTCCCCCGCGGGCCGGGGCGCTGCGGCGACGGCTCAGGGGCGCGAGGCGTCCGGGACGATGTCGCGGGCCTCGAGGCGTCCGAGCGGTGCCGCAGCGAGGTGGAACCACACCGCGGCCCCTTCGTCGACGTGGCGACTGCCGTCCGCCACCGCCGTGCAGTGGAACGGCCAGCTGGCGCCGGCGTCGTCGGTCACCTCGCCGAGCCCGGCGTCGTCGTCGAAGACCCCGACGACGCCACGGCGTGCTGTAGCGAGCTGGCCGAGCTGGCCAGAAGACAGCGGCGCCGGGCGCATCGGCCCCGCTAGCGGACGATCTTCGCGAGCGCGAGCTCGATGATGTCGGTCGCTCCCCGGTCCTTCAGCTCGGGGATCAGCACGTTGATCTCCGACTTCGGGACGACCGTCTCGAGCGCGTAGCCGCCGGCCTCGCCGAACAGCTGCGAGACGGTGGGCGACTTCATCGACGGCAGCACCGCGATCACGCGTTCGAGGTCCGCGTCGGAGACGTTGAGCTTGACGAGCACCTGGGTACGGGCCTCGAGCGCCCCCTGCAGCAGGGTGAGCAGCTGGCCCATGGCGTGGGACTTGACCGGATCGGCGGCCGCCGCCGGGTTGGCGACGAGCTCGGTGTGGGACTCGAGCACCGTCGCCACCACCCGCAGGCCCGCGGCCTTCAGGGCGCGGCCGGTCTCGGTGAGCTCGACGACGGCGTCGGCGATCTCGGGCACCTTGGCCTCGGTCGCGCCATAGGAGAGGCGCACGTCGGCCTTCACGCCGTGGTGGAGCAGGAAGCGCTCGGTGAGACGCGGGTACTCGGTGGAGACCCGCACGCCCTCGGGCAGGTCCGCGACCCCCCGGATCGGCGAGGCCTCGTCGACTGCCAGCACGATCCGGATCGGGTTGGCCGTCGACTTCGAGTACCCGAGCACGCCGAGCGAGCTGACCTCGGCGCCGGTCTCCTCGATCCAGTCCCGGCCGGTGATCCCGAGGTCGAAGATGCCGTCGGCGACGTAGACGGGGATCTCCTGGGGGCGCAGGATCCGCACCTCGTCGACCCGAGGGTCGTCGATCGTCGCCCGGTAGTCGACCTCCGAGCTCCGCCGGGCGGCGAGGTCGGCGGCGGCGAACAGCTCGAGGGTCTGTCGCTCGAGCGAGCCCTTCGGGAGCACGAGGCGCAGCATCGCCCTAGCGCGCCCGCACCGAGTGCGCGACACCGGGTCCGGTGACGCCCGGCGCCAGCTGGACCGTCCCGCGCAGCAACGTCGTCATCTCGATCGCGGTGTCGACGGCCTCCTCGCCCTTGTTCCCGAGCTCCCCGCCGGCGCGGGCGAGCGCCTGGTCCAAGTTCTCGGTCGTGAGGACGCCGAAGGCGACCGGCACGCCGGTGTCGAGCTGGACGCGTTGGCAGCCCGCGGCGGCCTCGCCGGCGATCAGGTCGTAGTGGGTCGTCTCGCCGCGGATGACCGCCCCGAGGCAGACCACGGCGTCGACGCCGGAGTAGGCGAGGGCCTGCGCGGCGAGCGGCAGCTCGAAGGCGCCCGGCACGACGGCGATCGAGATGGCCTCGTCGGCGACGCCGTGGCGCCCGCAGGCGCTCCGGGCGCCCGCCAGGAGGCGGCTCGTCACGTCGGCGTTGAAGCGGCTCACCGCGATGCCGAGGCGGATCTCGCCGCCGTCGAGGGTGCCGGAGATGACGTGGGCGCCGGCGAGCGCGTCGGCGGCGAAGGCTGCTCGGACCGGCCCTGCGCCCGAGGCCGGCGCCCGCTCAGTCGCCACGGTCGAGCCCCTCGAGGAGGTGGCCGAGCCGCTCGCGCTTGGTCCGGAGGTAGGAGATGTTCTCCTCCGTGGGCGTCGTCTGGATCGGCACACGCTCGACCGTGTCGAGGCCGAAGCCCTCGATGCCGCCGTACTTCGCGGGGTTGTTCGTCATCAGGCGGAGGTGCTGCACCCCGAGGTCGGCCAGGATCTGCGAGCCGATGCCGTACTCACGCGAGTCGATCGGCAGGCCGAGCTCGAGGTTGGCGTCGACGGTGTCGCGGCCGCGCTCTTGGAGCGAGTAGGCGCGCATCTTGTGACCGAGTCCGATGCCGCGCCCCTCGTGGCCGCGCAGGTAGACGAGGACGCCCCGGCCCTCCTCGGCGATCCGCCGCAGGGCGAAGTCGAGCTGGGGGCCACAGTCGCAACGGGCCGAGCCGAAGACGTCGCCGGTCAGGCACTCGCTGTGCACCCGGGTCAGCACCGGCTGGCCGTCGGTGACGTCACCTGCGACGAGGGCGAAGTGCTCCTCGCCGTCGAGGAGGCTGCGGAAGACGTAGCCGGTGAACTCCCCGTAGGCGTCGGTCGGGATGCGCGCGCTCGAGACGCGCTCGACGAGCTTTTCCGAACGGCGCCGATACTCGATGAGGTCGGCGATGGTCACGAGGCAGAGGCCGTGCTTGTCGGCGAAGCGCTCGAGCTCGGCCAGGCGGGCCATCGACCGCTTGTCCTCGCTGACGAGCTCGCACAGCACGCCGGCCGGGATGCACTTGGCGAGCCGGCAGAGGTCGATGGTCGCCTCGGTGTGCCCGGCGCGCTTGAGCGAGCCGCCCTCGCGATAGCGCAGCGGCAGCACGTGCCCCGGCCGGGCGAGGTCGGTCGGCTGGGTCGCCGGGTGGATCAGCGCCCTGATCGTCGCGGCGCGGTCCTCCGCGGAGATCCCCGTCGTGGTGCCGTGGATGTAGTCCACCGTGACCGTGAAGGCCGTCCGCTGGGACTCGGTGTTGTTCGCGACCATGAGCGGCAGGTTGAGCTGGTCGAGGCGCTCCGGCAGGAGGGGCACGCAGATGAGCCCCGAGGTGTGCTCCAGGAAGAAGGCGACCTTGTCCGGGGTGGCGAACTGGGCGGCCATGACGAGGTCGCCCTCGTTCTCGCGGTTCTCGTCATCGACGACGACCACCATCTCGCCGCGAGCGATCGCCGCGACGGCATCCTCGATCGTGGCCTTCGGCATCCTCTGCCCTTCTTCCGGGACCGTCATCCTACCGGCGGTCGCCGAGGCCCCCGTGCTCGCCTCCGCTCTCCCCCGGGTCGAGGTCGACGCGCAGGTCGGTGCCGAGCACCGTGACGCCACGCAGCCGCCCGCGCCAGAGCGCCCCGATGCTCGCCGCGCCGGGACCGGCGAACGCCGGCCGGGCGTCGTCGCCGGCGAACAGCGCCGGGGCGAGGTAGAAGACGTAGCGGTCGACGAGACCGGCCGCATGCAGGTCGTGGGCGACGTGCGCCCCCCCCTCGACGAGCAGCTGCAGCACCTCGCGCCGGCCGAGCTCGTCGAGCACCCCACCGAGCTCGCCCGACAGCTCGAGGGCCGGGTGGACCCGCGCCGCCGCCGGGGCGCGGCCGAGCACGACGCGCAGCGGCTGGCGGACCGGCAGCCGGCGGTCGGGCTGGCGGCCGTCGTCCGAGCCCGCCGGATCGGCGCGGACGGTGAGCAGCGGGTCGTCGGCACGGACCGTGCCGGCACCCACCAGCACGGCGTCGCTGTCGGCGCGCAGCTCGTGCGCGTCGCGCCTCGCGGCCTCGCCGGTGATCCAGCGGCTCGACCCGTCGGGCGCAGCGGTCCTGCCGTCGAGGGTCATCGCCAGCTTCAGCACGACGAAGGGACGGCCCGTCAGCCGGTGCTTGAGGTAGGGGGCGAGCTGCTCGCCGACCGCGCCGGCGGCCAGCCCGACCTCGACCTCGACACCCCCCGCCCGCAGGCGCTCGAGGCCGCGTCCCCCGACGCGGGGGTCCGGGTCGACGAGCGCGGTCACCACGCGGGCGACGCCGGCCTCGACGAGCGCCTCGGCGCATGGCGCCGTGCGGCCGTGGTGGGCGCACGGCTCGAGCGTCACGTAGCAGGTCGCGCCACGCCCCCGGGGGCCGGCCTCGGCGAGGGCGTTCACCTCGGCGTGCGGGCCGCCCGGCGGCGCCGTGGCACCCTCGCCCACGACCTCGCCGCCGGCGACGACGACGCAGCCGACCCACGGGTTCGGCGGGGCCGTCCGGCGGACCGCCGCAGCCAGCTCGAGCGCGCGGGCCATGAACCTGTCGTCCTCGGCCGAGAAGGGCGCCGGCCCCCCTGCGGCGCTGCCGGCCACGGCGTTCCTAGCCGTCGCGGTCCGAGGTGCGCGCCGACGTGGGGTGGACCGTCCCCGAAGACCCCTCCGACAGCGCGCCGAGCGCCGCCGCTCGGAGCTGCTCGACAGCTTCCCACGGCCGCTCGGCACCGAACACGGCGCTGCCGGCGACGAAGACCCGCGCCCCGGCGCGGGCGGCGACCGCGACGGTGCCGACGTCGATCCCGCCGTCGACCTCGATCGCCACGGGCAGCCCCCAATGGTCGATCGCCTGGCGCGCCTCGGCGACCTTCGGCATGACCTGCTCCATGAAGCGCTGGCCACCGAAGCCCGGGAAGACCGTCATGACGAGCAGCAGGTCGATCGAGGAGAGGTAGGGCTCGACCGCGTCGAACGGGGTGTCGGGATTGAGCGCCACGCCGGCACCGAGCCCGAGGCGGCGCATCTCGCCGATGAGCGCGTTGGTCTCGCCGACCTCGACGTGGACCGTCGTCGAGTTGGCCCCGGCCTTCCGGAAGGCCTCCAGGTAGTCCCCCGGGTCGGTCATCATCAGGTGGCAGTCGAAGTAGGCGCCGCTGTGCTTGCGCAGCGAGGCCACGACGGGGGGGCCGATCGTCAGGTTCGGGACGAAGTGGCCGTCCATGACGTCGATGTGGAGCCAGTCGGTGGCGGTCGCGACCTCGCCGACGGCCTCGGCGAGGCTGCCGAAGTCCGCGGCCAGCACCGACGGCGCAATCCGGATCTCACCGGCGGGGAGCATCGGGTCGACAGTACCGCCCGCAGCCGCCCGGCGGAGCGGGTGGCCGCCGAGCGGGCGCCTACCCGTCGGCCGGCTCGCCGAGCCGCTCGCCGGGCGCCGGGCGGGCGCCGAGCGCCCAGGTGGCGTAGGGCTGGACACCCCGCCCCTCGCCCTGCACCTCGAGGAGCTCCAAGAAGCCGTCGCCGGTCGCGACCAGCCCGTCGCGCAACGTGCCGGGCGGGACGGCCGGGGCGCCCGGCCCGGCGCCGCCGGACCCGGTCCGTCCGGGTACCACGGCGCCCAAACGGGCGCGCCAGACCAGCAGTCGGCGACCCCGGAAGCTCGTCCAGGCCCGCCCGACCCGCACCAGGCGATGGCATTCGAGCGTCGGGCGCTCCCAGTCGATCGCCAGCTCGGCGGGGGTGAGCTTGGCGGCGTACGTCGGCTCTCCCTGCTGGGCGACCGCCTCGCCGAGGCCCGCAACCCCACCGGCGAGGCGGGCGACGAGGAGGTCGCCAGCGAGGGCGGCGAGCCGCGAGCGCAGCTCATCGGCGGCCTCCTCCGGGCCGATCGGCACGGTGGCGCAAGCGTAGACGCGCCCGGTGTCGAGCCCTTCCTCGAGCGCCATCAGGCAGACGCCGGTCGTGGCGTCGCCCGCCAGGATGGCCCGCTCGACCGGGGCGGCACCGCGCCAGCGCGGGAGCAGCGAGAAGTGGGCGTTCACCATCGGGAGCCGCGCCAAGACCTCGGGGCGCACGAGCTGGCCGAAGGCCACGACGACACCGAGCTCGGCGCCGCTGTCGACGACGTCGGCCGTCTGCTCGCTCACGGGGATCGCGCGCTCAAGCGCGAGCTGCTTCACTGCCGACGGCGACGGGAGGGCCCGGCGCCCCCGGCGGCGGTCCGGGCGGCTGACGACCAGCACCACCTCGTGACCCGCGTCGAGGAGCGCGCCGAGGACCGTGGCCGCGACCTGCGGCGTGCCGAGGAAGGCGAGGCGGGCCAGCGGCGGAGCGGTGCCTAGCGCTCGACGAGCTCGCCGGCGCCGCCGGCGAGGCCGACGTCTGCGAGGGCCCGGCGCCGGAGGATGGCCTTCGCCTCCTTGCGCTGGTCGGGCTCGAGCCGCTCGACGAGCAGCACCCCGTCCAAGTGGTCGACCTCGTGCTGGAAGCAGCGCGCCAACAGCTCGTCGGCCTCGATGTCGAGCACCTCGCCGTCGATCCCGATGCCGACCAGGTGGACCTGCTTCGGCCGGACGACGTCCCAGGCGAGGTCGGGGATGGACAGGCAGCCCTCGTGGTAGCTCCACTCCCCGCTCGACTCGACGATCTCAGGGTTGATCACGATGTTCGGCCCGTCCCCGACGTCGTACACGAACAGCCGCCGCTGAACGCCGATCTGGGGCGCTGCGAGGCCGACGCCGGGAGCGTCGTACATCGTCGCGATCATGTCCTCGGCGAGGCGGGCGAGCTTTCCGTCGACCTCGGCCACCTCGGACGCGCGCTGGCGAAGCACGGGATCACCGAAGATCCTGATCGGGATGGTCGCCATCGGGAGAATTCTACCGGGCGCCGCCACCGGGCACCGACGCGCCGGCGTCGGCGCGCTCGGGCGATCCGGCCGTCTCACCGGCAAGGAAGCGGACGGCGAGCCGCCTGGCTGCGGCGCCGTCCCCGCCCGGATCGGCCCCGGCCGACGCGCGGTGCAGCTCGAGGAGGATCTCGTCGGCGGCCGCCGGCGAGTCCGGCACGACCACCGTTGCGGCGACCGCACCTTCGCCCGGGGCGCCGACGGTCGCGGTGTACTCGCCCGCGGGCGGGAGCAGCAGCTCGCCGGGCACCACGAGCGTCAGGCCGTCGGGCCCGGTCGGCCCGCGGAGCACGCCGCGCACCTCGTGGGGTCGCCCGAGGA
Organism: Acidimicrobiales bacterium; assembly: GCA_035532475.1. Taxonomy (GTDB): domain Bacteria; phylum Actinomycetota; class Acidimicrobiia; order Acidimicrobiales; family Bog-793; genus DATKQY01. Next base: position 35,781 of record DATKQY010000072.1, read on the forward strand.
GGTCGGCGGCCTCGGCGAGCGCCCCTTCGCCGACGAGCCTTCGGATGCGCGATGAGGAGACGGTCGCCTCGCCGTCGCGCATCAGGTCCACCCCCCGGGCCTCGAAGCCGAGCATCTCGCCCATCGACCGGAGGAGCTCGATGTCGCCACGATGGTCGTGGCCGAAGCGGAAGTTCGCGCCGGCGATGACGAGACGCGCCCCGAGCTCGCCGAGGAGCACCTCGGTGACGAACTCCTCGGCCGACTCTGCGGCGCGTGCCTCGTCGAACGCGAGGACGACGACGTCGTCCACGCCGGCGGAGCGGAGCAGCTCCACCTTGTGGTCGAGCGCCGTCAGCAGGCGTGGCACCTGTGCCGGTCGCAAGATTGCGGCCGGGTGCCGGTCGAACGTCACCGCCACGAGCGCGAGCCCGGCGGCCTCCGCGAATCCTCGCGCCTCGGCGAGCAGGCGGCGATGGCCGAGGTGGACGCCGTCGTAGTTGCCGACGGTCACCGCCACGCGCGCGGTCGCGCCCAACCTTGGCTGCTGCGGCTCCACCCTTCCGGACGCTACTCGGCGGCGCGGGGCGTCCCCGACACCGGGCGGGGCGCAGGCCCCTCCGGCGCGGTCCCCGCGAGGGGCGCGAGCACGACGACGGGCTTGACCCGGTCACCCTCGCGCGGCTCGTAGACGGCGAGGAGCCCGCCCCCCTCGTCGAGCACGGCCCACGGGCCATCACCACTCACGCCGAGGACGCGGCGCTCGAGCACCTTGCCGTGGCGCACCCACTCGGCGAGCTCGTCCCCGGCGCTGACCTGGGCCAGGTGCACCACGAGCCCGACCGCCGGAGCGACATCGGCGCGGTCGAGCGCGGCGAGCGAGACCGCGTCGCCGACGCGGAACGGACCGACCGCGGTGCGCCGAAGTGCCCTCAGGTGCGCCCCGCCGCCGAGGAGCACACCGAGATCTGCGGCCAGCACCCGCACGTAGGTCCCCGAGGAGCAGTCGACCTCGACGCGGTAGACGCCCGCGGTCGCGGTCGGCCCGACGTCGAACCGGTGGACGTCCACCGTCCTCGCCGGTCGGTCGACCTCGATCCCCGCACGGGCCAGCTCGTGGAGGCGCCGCCCCCCGATCTTGACCGCGGAGACCATCGGCGGAACCTGGGCGATGCGCCCGGTCAAGGTCGCGGCGGCGGCGCGCACCTCCTCCAGCCCGACGCCGGACATGTCGAAGGTCGCCGTCGTCTCGCCGGAGGCGTCGAGCGTCGTCGTCGCCGTGCCGAGCACGATCTCCGCGACGTAGGACTTCGTGAGGGGGGTGACGAAGCGCATGAGGCGCGTCGCGCGGCCGACGCCGAGGACCAGCACGCCCGTGGCGTCGGGGTCGAGCGTCCCGGCGTGGCCGACCCTCCGCTCGGCGAGCAGTCGCCGGGCGCGTGCCACCGCGTCGTGCGAGGTCCACCCTTCCGGCTTGTCGACGACCACGTAGCCGTCGAGCGCCGGCCGGCCGGCGCGTCCTCCGGCTGAGGCGCCGGGCGCCGGTCTCACGCGCTGCCGCCGACGTCGTCGTCCTCGCGCACGGGCCGGGCCCGCCGCAACGCCTCCTCGATGCGCTCGCCCGCGGCGATCGCCGGGTCGGCCGCGAAGCTCAACGTCGGGGTGCGCTTCATCCGCACCTGCGCACCGATCGCGGACTGCAGCCCACGCCGGTGCTCCTCCAGCGCCTCCGCGGCGCCCTCGGGCAGCGACGCCAGGTAGACGACGGCGTGGCGCAGGTCGGGCTCGCAGACGACGGCGGTCACGGTGAGCAGGCGCAACCGCTCGTCGGCGTCGGCGACCCGCTCGACCTCGTCCGCCAGCACCTCCCGGAGCAGCGCGTTCACCCGCGCGATGCGCGGGTAGGGATGCTGGATCGCACGGCGGCGGGATCCGGCCACGGCCGTCTCTTCCTTCCTCGACACGGCAGCCCCGCGACGACGACCCGCGGCCGGCGCCGGCGCGAACGCCGGGACGCGCCGTCCCTGCCGCCCGACCGGCCGCCGGGGGTCAGGTCCTCGGGACCTCGCGCTCGTCGTAGGTCTCGATCACGTCGCCCTGGTGCAGGTCCTGGAAGTCCGAGAGGCCGATACCCGCCTCGAAGCCGGATTGGACCTCGCGCACGTCGTCCTTGAAGCGCCGGAGGGAGCTGATGCTGCCCTTCCAGATCACGACGCCGTCACGGAGGAAGCGCACCTTCGAGCCGCGGGTGATGGTGCCGCTGCGCACGTAGACACCGGCGACCGCCCCGATGCGGGGGACCCGGAAGATCTCCCGGACCTCAGCCTCGCCGGTGACGACCTCCTCGAAGGTCGGAGCGAGCATGCCGACCATCGCCGCTTCGATGTCCTCGATCAGCTTGTAGATGATCTCGTAGGTGCGGATCTCGACGTTCTGGCTCTCGGCCAGGTCGCGAGCGCGGCGGTCCGGTCGGACGTTGAACCCGAGGATCGTCGCGTTGGAAGCCACCGCGAGCTGGACGTCGTTCTCGGTGATGCCGCCGACCGCACGCCGCACGAAGGCGACCTTCACCTCGTCGCGCTCGAGCTTGCGCAGGCTCTCGGTCACCGCTTCGAGCGACCCCTGGACGTCGGCCTTCAGCACCAGGGTGAGCGTGGCGGTCTCGCCCCGCTGGATCTGCTCGAAGATGTCCTCCAGCTTGGCGCCGGCGCCCGGCGCGACCGGCGTCTGCGCGTACCCGGCGAAGCGCATGCGCTGCTCGCGGGCCTCGCCGATGGTCTCGGCGACGCCGAGGCCCGGCGTCGCCCGCAGCTCGTCACCGGCGATCGGCGGCTCGGAGAGCCCGAGCACCTGAACCGGCATGGAGGGCAGCGCCTCCTTGACCTGGTCGCCCCGGTCGTCGATGAGGGCGCGCACGCGCCCCCACGCCGAGCCGGCGACGATCGGGTCGCCGACGCGAAGCGTCCCACGCTGGACGATCACGCTCGCGACCGGTCCGCGCCCGATGTCGAGGTTGGCCTCGAGCACGGTGCCGCGGGCGGGTCCCTCCGGGTTCGCCTTCAGCTCCAGCACCTCGGAGAGCACGGCGATCTGGTCGAGCAGGTCGTCGATCCCGAGGCCCTGCAGCGCCGAGACCTCGACGGTGATCGTGTCGCCGCCCCAGGACTCCGGCACGAGCCCGTGCTCGGAGAGCTGCTGGAGGACGCGGTTGACGTCGGAGTCCTCCCGGTCGATCTTGTTCACGGCGACGATGATCGGCACATTGGCCGCCCGGGCGTGGTCGATCGCCTCGACCGTCTGGGGCATGACGCCGTCGTCGGCCGCGACGACGAGCACGACGATGTCGGTCACCTGGGCGCCCCTGGCGCGCATCGCGGTGAACGCCTCGTGGCCCGGCGTGTCGATGAACGTGATCTGGTGGCCGCTGCGCTCGACCATGTAGGCGCCGATGTGCTGGGTGATGCCACCCGCCTCGCCGGCGACCACGTCGGTCTCGCGGATGCGGTCGAGCAGCTTCGTCTTCCCGTGGTCGACATGGCCCATGACGGTGACGACCGGTGGCCGCGGCCGCAGCGAGCTCGCCTCCTCTGATTCCGCGTCGGCCTCTGCGAAGTAGCGGGCCTGGAGCGCGGCCTCCTGCTCCTCGCCCGGGTCGACGAGCTTGATGCGAGCACCGAGCTCGGCGGCGAACAGCTCGATCATGTCGTCGGTCAGCGACTGCGCCGCCGTCACGACCTCCCCCTGGAGGAAGAGGAACCTGATGACGTCGCCCGCAGAGCGGTTCAGCTTCGGACCGAGCTCTTGCGGCGTGCTGCCGCGCTCGATGATGACCTCGTTCTCGGGCACCGGAGCGTTCGAGGGCATGTAGGTCGAGACCTGGATCGGCTCCAGCTCTTCCTGGTTGCGGCGCCGGCGGTGCGTGCGACGCTGGGGCGGTCGTCCACGGCCGGCGGGGCCACCGCGGATGCCCCCGGGAGGGGCCCCGGGCGCACCGCCCGGACGGCCGCCGATGCCTCCACCCACACGACTGCCGGTGAACCCGCCTCCGGCGCCGCCACCTGGGCGCCCGCCGGCGAAGCCGCCGCCTGGGCGCGGCGCGCCGCCGCCTGCAGGCCTCGAACCGAAGCCCGCCCGGGGCGGGCCACCGGGGCCGGAAGGGCGAGACGACGGTGCCCCGGCACGGCCACCGAGACCCGGCGGCGGCGGGATCGGGCGTCCCGAGAACGAGCGCGGAGGGCCACCGGGCGGTGGCGGGATGGGCTTGCCGGACGGCCCGGTGAGGGGCTGGCGCGGGTTGGCGGCCGGCGGGCTCTGGGCAGGGCGGGCGCCGGGCGGCGCCGGGGGCGCGCTCGGGCGGGCCGCCGGGCCGGCTTGCGCCGCGACGGGCGCCTGCCCGCTCTCGGGCGCCGGACGCGACGGTGCGGGCCGCTGCTCGCTCGCCGCCGCGGCCGGACGCGGGGTCGCGGGGCGGGCCTCGGCGGCGGCAGGGGCGGGCCGGGGCGCGAGAGGCGCGGGCCGGGCAGTGGCACGGACCTGCTCGGCGAGCTCACTGGCCGGGCGGCTGCGCACGACGTGGTGTTCGGCCGGAGCAGGCGGCGCCGGGGGCGCCGCGGCGACGACCTCGTCGCGCGGGGCCTCCGCCGCGGGCTGGGCCGGGCGGCGCGTCGCGGCGGGCGCCAGGCCGTCGGTGGCCGGGGCAGCAGCGGCTGGCGCGGCGGCCCGGGCGGCGGGGCGCTCGGCGGGCGCCGGGCGCGACGGGGCTGGCTCCGCGGCTGGCTCCTCGGGCTGAACGGCACGGATGAGCCCCTCGCGCTCCGCCTTGCGGCGGACGCGGTCGGCCTGGGCGTCCTCGATCGAGGACGAATGGCTCTTCACACCGATGCCGAGCGACAAGGAGAGGTCGAGTGCCTCCTTGTTCGTCAGCCCAAGCTCACGAGCGAGCTCGTAGACGCGGATCTTCTTCGCCAACTACCCGATAGTCCCTTCTCAGCGCATCATCACGACGCACCGTCCAAACGGCTCACGCCGCGCCTCTATCCTCGCACACCTTCACCGGCGTCGTGCCCTAGCCCCAGCGTACGGGCAACCTCCTCGGGCTCGTCCACCGACACCGGGTGACGCAGCGCCCGGCCGAAGGCGTTCCTGCGCAGCGCGAGCTCGAGGCAGCGCCGCGAGCCTGCGCAGAGCCAGGCGCCGCGGCCGGGTCGCCCGTAGCCCGCCGCCAGGTGCCCGTCGTCGACGACGACCCGGACGAGCCGCCGAACCTCGTCCCGACGCCGGCAGCCGACACAGGTGCGGACTGGGCCGCCGCCCGCTCCGGCCGGGCGCTGACCGGCCGATCGCGCGGGGCCGCCCGAGCGCGTGCCGCCCGCTACGACGACGCGCCCTCCCCCGCCACGCGCTCTCCGGCCGGTGCCACGGGCTCCGACGCGACTCGCGCGACCTCGTCTTCGGAGCCACCGGTCGCGTCGGCCTCGGATTCGGTCGACGGCTCGAGCGCCGTTGCTGCCGGCGCGCTCGCCGCTGCTGCTCCGGGGGCTCCGTCGCCCGCGACGGCGACCTCCCCTTCGCCTGGGCCGGGTACCGCGCGCGGCGGACCCTCACCCGCGTCCTCGCTGCCCTGGGCCCACTGCGTCATCGAGATCGCGTCACCGCCACCGGCGGGCTGGAAGACCATCTCGCCGCCCTCGCTCTCGACCCACTCGCCCTCCGCCCAGTCGACGGCGGCGTACGCGCTCTCCTCCTCGGCGAGCTGGGTCTCGCTCTTGATGTCGATCCGCCAGCCGGTGAGGCGCGCGGCGAGCCGAGCGTTCTGCCCCTCCTTGCCGATGGCGAGGGAGAGCTGGTAGTCGTGCACGACGACCGTCGCCGTGCCCGTCGTCTCGTCGAGCCGGACCTCCTTCACGCGCGCCGGCTGCAGGGCGCGGGCGACGAACTCGGCAGGATCGTCGGAATAGGGGACGATGTCGACCTTCTCGCCCCTCAGCTCGTTGGTGACCATGCGGACGCGTGCGCCCCGGGCGCCGACGCACGCGCCGACGGGATCGACGTTCTGGTCGTTCGACCAGACCGCGATCTTCGTACGGTGCCCCGGCTCGCGCGCGCAGGCCTTGATCTCGACGACGCCGTTCGAGATCTCGGGCACCTCCAGCTCGAACAGCCGCTTGATCAGCCCCGGGTGGCTGCGCGACACCACGATCTGGGGGCCCTTGCTGGTCTTGCGGACCTCCACGATGTACGCCTTCAGGCGCGCGCCGTGGTCGTAGCGCTCGTAGGGCACCTGCTCCGCCTGGGGCAGCAGCGCCTCGACCTTGCCGAGGTCGAGCAGCGTGTAGCGGTTGTCGCTCTGCTGGATGATGCCCGTGACGATGTCGCCCTCGCGACCCGCGTACTCCTCGTACTTGAGGTCGCGCTCCGCCTCGCGGATGCGCTGGAGGATGACCTGCTTCGCCGCCTGCGCGGCGATGCGGCCGAAGTCGCTCGGTGTGTCGTCCCACTCGCGCACGACGTTCCCGTCCTCGTCCAGCTCCTGGCCGTAGACGCGGATCTCACCCGAGTCCGAGTCGATGGTGACGAAGGCCTCCTCGGCGGCGTTCGGCAGCCGCTTGTAGGCCGCGACAAGCGCGTTCGCCAGCGCCTCCAGCAGGGTGTCGACCGCGATGCCCTTGTCGCGCGCGATCTGCTGCAGTGCGTCAAGGAACTCGAAGTTCGTGGTCATGACGTTGTCGCCCTCTCCTTCGTCGCGTCCGGCCGCCGGCTCGCGCGTCCGCCGGCCCGGCCGGCCTCCTCGCGCGAGCTGCTCCGGTGCGCATGACCGGGCCGCTCTCCTTCGTCACTGCCGTCGGTGCCGGCGCCGGTCTCTTCGGTGCCGGCGCCGCGGCGCTCCGCCAGCGCCCGACGCCAGTCGAACACCGTGTGCGCGCGCTCCACCTCGCGGTAGATCAGCCGCCTCGAGCCGCCGGTCGCCGCGGCGACCTCGAACGTCTCGTCGTCGGCGGCGACGAGCACGCCCTCGAGGCGCCGCTCGCCAGCGGTTCCCGGCACGGTTCGGACCGCCACGGTCGAGCCGACCGCCCTGCGGAACTGCCCGGGGCGGCGAAGACGGCGCTCCAGTCCGGGGGTCGAGACCTCCAGCTCGTAGCGGGCGGCAGGCGCCAGGTCCTCGCGGGCGTCGAGCAGCGCGGAGACGGCGCGCGAGACCTCGGCGAGACGGTCCAGGTCGAGGCCGTCGGCCCGCTCCACCGTCACCCGGAGGACGCCACTGTCGAGCTCGACGTCGTCGAGCTCGATCGCGAAGTCTGCGCACAGCTGCGAGAGGACACGCGTGAGCTCATCGCCCGTACCGTTCATGTCGCCTCCTCTCGTTCGCTCGCTCTGCACCTACCCCGGGTGCTCCCACCACGGTCCCAAAAATCAAGAACGTGGGCGACAGCCCACGTTCCGACACGACCTCCCGACCGCTGAACCGCCCAGAAAGTATAGCAGTGGCGACTCCCGAGGATTCCCTGCCAGACCGCCGCGCGACGGCACCCGACCGAGGTCGCTGGGTGGTCAGCGAGTTCTACGCGCGGTAGAACCGGCGGTAAGGAGCCGGGCGAGCCTCGGCAGGTGGAGGCCACCCGGCGCCGCCGGGTGCGCGCCGGTTCTACCACGGCAGGTCGGCGTGCTGGCGCGGGTTCGTGAAGGGCACACGGGAGGTCGACGGGGTGGAGGGCGCGGAGGCACCGGTCGCGGCGCTGGCAGCGGCCGGCGAGGAGAGATGCTGCACCGTCGGTCAGGCCGTCCTGGCCGCCGGTCTGCGGCTGCACGCCGGCAGGACCCGCGTGGTCGCGGTCGGCTTCGGGGAGGCGGCGGGCGACCCGGAGGGCGCCGTGCACGTCGACGACCTCGCGAGCTGCGCCGCCGCGCTCGGGACGGCCGCCGCCCCGGACTACGACGCCCCCGGTCGTGCGCCGGCGGAGGGGTCCGACATCGTCGTCCTCGTCTCGCCGCGCTCGGCTGGCGACACCCCGGGGCTCGACGCCGTGCTCGGGCTGGCAGCGCGCCATCCCTCGGGGATCGCCGTCCTGCTGCCGCCCTGCAGAGGCGCGTGCGGAGCCGCCACCGATGCCGGACGCCTGGACGGCAGCGAACAGGAGGTCGAGGTCGAGGTCTGCGTACTCGGTCCGGTCGAGGTGCGCGGGGTCGAGGGATGGTTCGCTCGGCGCCCGAAGCTCACCGAGCTCGTCGTCTACCTGGCGATGCACCCCGAGGGCGCGACCACAAGGACCTGGTCGACGGCGCTCTGGCCGGACCGCTGCGTACCGCCGCAGACGATCGCCAACCGGCTCTCCGAGGCGCGACGGGCGCTCGGCTTCGCCCCCGACGGCCGCCCCCGGCTGCGCCGCAACGGTGAGCGCCATCAGCTCGTCGGAGTCGCCACCGATTGGGGGCGGTTCGGTCAGCTCGCCGCTCCCGCACGCGGCCCCGTCGGTTGGCACGCCGCGCTCGACCTCGTGCGCGGACGTCCCTTCGACGAGCTCCAGCAGGGACAGTGGACCACCTTCGAGGGCGTCGCCGTCGAGATCGAGCGGGCGGTCGTGGAGTGCGCCCTGCGGCTCGGCGACCACCTGCTCGAGGTCGGCGACGCCGACGGGGCGGCTTGGGCCTCGCAGAAGGGCCTGAAGTCGAGCCCGTGGGACGAACGACTGCACCGGCTGCTGATGCGGGCCGCAGACGCCGCGGGGAACCGGGCGGGAGTGGAGGCGATACTGCGGCACCTCGCGCTCGTGCTCGAGATCGACGGTGATCCGCTGCGCGGCGTCCATCCCGAGACCGCTGCGCTCTACGAGCGCCTCCGCGGGAGCGACGGTGCCCGGGCGCACGTGTGAGCGGCCCGGTCGGCGGGTATTCGCGCCGGGCGTGGACCGCCTGCGAGCGTCCCGGTAGTGTGCCCGGCGCCGCGCCCGGCGGCGAAGGCTCCCGGCAAGGAGGCCACCGTGGGAATGCTCGAGGGCAAGAAGGTGCTCGTCACCGGCGTGCTCACCGACGACTCCCTCGCGTTCGGCATCGCGCGACTCGCGCAGCTGGAGGGCGCCGACATCCTGCTGACGGGCTTCGGTCGCGGCCTTTCGCTCACTCGCCGGATGGCCCGCAAGCTGCCGGTCCCACCCGAGGTGCTGGAGCTCGATGTCGTCGTCCCCGAACAGCTCGAGGCCGTCGCCGAGGCGGTGCGCGAGCGTTTCGGGCGTCTCGACGGGTTGGTCCACGCCGTGGGCTTCGCGCCCGCCGACTGCCTCGGCCACGGGATGTTCGCCGCGGGCTGGGACGACGTCGCGACAGCGCTCCACGTCTCGACGTACTCGCTGAAGTCACTGGTCGGGGCGTTCCTCCCGCTGTTTCGGGAGGCGGGCGGAGGATCGGTCGTGGGCCTGGACTTCGACGCCACCGTCGCCTGGCCCGCTTACGACTGGATGGGTGTCGCCAAGGCGGCGCTCGAGTCGCTGGCCCGCTACCTGGCGCGTGACCTTGGTCCCGATGCGGTCCGGGTCAACCTGATCGCGGCCGGACCCATACGCACCGTCGCGGCGAAGTCGATCCCCGGCTTCTCGGTGTTCGAGGACGTCTGGGACGAGCGCGCGCCGCTCGGCTGGAGCGTCACCGAGGACGGCGAGGCGGTCGCGCGGGCCTGCATCGCGCTGCTCTCAGACTGGTTCCCGCGCACGACGGGCGAGATCGTGCACGTCGACGGCGGATTCCACGCCGTCGGTGCGTGACGACTGGCTGCCGTCAGGGCCGCCTGGCGTCTCGCAGCGCCGCCAGCCGCTCCTGGTAGTCCTGCAAGTCGATCTCGCCGCGAGCGAAGCGGCCCGAGAGAATGGCCTCCGCCTCGTCATGCGGCTCGGAGGCGCGCGGGCCGCGCTGGCGCCAGTAGCGGACGGCCAGAACGGCGACCCCCCCGACCAGCACGGCGTAGAGCAGCGGCACCAGCCAGAAGAGGAACCACCAGCCTTCGCCAGGACCTCCGGAGTAGTACGGGTGCGGAAAGTCCATCTCGTCCTCGGTTCTCCTACCTGCGCCGGGCACCAGCCGGCGTCTGCATCCATCTTGAGGCGGCCGCCTGTAGCGACGCTGTGAGAGGCCAGGCCGCGCAGGGCGCGCGATCAGCGAGCGCGCCCGGTCGGAGCCGTCCGGGAGCGGCGCCCGATGGCGTCCGCGACGACAAGTAGGGTTGGTGACTCTGGCGGCGTGGCCGAGTGGTTTAGGCAAGGGCCTGCAAAGCCCTGTACAGCGGTTCGATTCCGCTCGCCGCCTCCAGTTGTTCGGGCAGCTCAGAGGCTGTCTGCTCGAGTCAGCTCTGAGCGAGTAACTCGCCATATACCGCGTACATGCCGCGGCTCCCGGCGCACAGTCACGACCGGTCGGGCACGGTGACGGACGCCGGCGACCGCCGGGCTGCTGCGATCACGTCGTCGAGGTAGGTGGCGATCGCCTGCTCGCGTTCGGCGGTCGCGTGCTGGTAGCGGAGCGCCGCCACCGGGGTCGCGTGGCCGATGTGGGCCATCAGCTCCTTCAGCGTGACGTCCCGGTTCCGGGCGACGAGCGTCGCCGCGTGGTGGCGGAGGTCATGGACCCGCACCCCAGACAGGCCGACCACGTCGCAGGCGGCCCGCCACTCGTTCGAGAGGTCGGCGCGGCGGAGCGGCTTGCCCGACGGACGGGTGAAGAGAACGGCGTCCGGCTCCGGCGCGACATAGGCGTCGAGGTACCCCGACAGCACCTCGACGACAAAGCCCGGGAGCGCCACGACTCGCCGGCCCGCCTCGGTCTTCGGCGCCGTGAGGATGCGCCCCTGCCCGGTGATCTCGACGGCCTGGCGCTCGACCGTCAGCGTCCGGCGCGCGAGGTCGACATCTCGCCGTTCGAGTCCGCAGAGCTCGCCGGAGCGCAGCCCGACGAAGCCAGCGACATATACGAGGGCGCGAAGTCGCGGCGTGATCGACTCGGCGAGCGCGAGGACGACGGACGTGTCGAGCATCGGGCGCTCACGCGCTCGCTCGGTGCCTGCGCCCTTGATTGCGCATGGGTTCCGGCCGATGAGCTCGTCGTGGACGGCGGTCGCGAGGATCGCGCGAAGGAGACGATAGCCCTTCGCCGCCTGATCGGGCGCGTGCGCCGCGAACTGCGCGTGCCATGTCCGCACCCGTTCGGGGGTGATCTGGCGGAGCCGTGTCTGTCCGAAGGCTGGGCGAAGGTGCCGTCGGAGGAGCGCCTCGTAGCCTTGACGAGTCGAGGGAGCGAGCGGCCGCCCCTTCACGAGACGGTGGCCGAGCCACTCGTCCGCGTACTCGCCGAAGACACGTTCGCCACCGCGGGGGTCGATGACGAGGCCGGCGAGCTCTTCGCCCTCGATCCGGCGCTTGTAGGCGCTCGCGTCGGCTGCGCTCTTGAACGTACGGGTCCGGTGGGTGGCGTTGACGACGAACTTCACGTCGTAGCGGGGGCCGGCCGCGGTCCGACGGACGCGAACGTTTGCCATGCCGCGACCCTACTCGCGCTTAAGCCCTGTACACAGCCCACCCTTAGCTCGGTGAACTGGCCTCATGTGGTCACGAGAGCGCGGCATGGTGCCCGCCGGACGATCAGTCGAGATCATCGAACATCGAGCCCTGCGCCCCGACGCTGCCGCGCGGCGACGCCGCGAAGCCAGGATGCCGGCGCGGCGCGCCCCTCGACCTACCCTGCGAGTCCGCCGGCGACCCGGGGCGTACGGTCCGGCCCACGCCCTGCGCTCGACGCACGTCGGCCACGTACTCCCCGAGGGCGTCGCGAGGGATGCGCCGGAGCCTACCGATCACGATCGACTCGAGCGCTCCGGCCGAGATCAGCTCGTAGCACTTCGTCCGGCCGATGCCGAGCAGCTCAGCGGCCTCCTCTGGGGTCAACAGCAGCTTCCGGTCTGGTCCCGACCGCTCGGGTCCGTCGGGGTTCGCCAACAGGGTCACCATCGCCTCTTCCTCCGTAGATCGGCGGCGGCTAGAGCCGCCGCACCTCTTCATGGGAGTAAGGGCTCGTTAGAGAATAGACCGCGCGCGAAGGACCTTTCGGCAGTACGCTGACGGTGTGCGCGAGTTCGGGGTCGACGACGCGTCGCTGGCGGGGCTGTTCGAGACGGTCATGCCCCACCTCGACGAGCGACAGCGCCGGATCCTCGCCGGGGCAACGGCGCGTGCAC
>DATKQY010000073.1:0-25494 GCA_035532475.1 Acidimicrobiales bacterium
CACGACCGCTGCTGCGACGCGCCCCTGGGCGACATGCGGACCGGGACGACCTCGCCCGAGCAACCTCGACAGCCCGGCAGGCACCCCCGAGCTACCGGGACGGCGACGAAGGCGCGCGAACCTTTGTGGTCAGGGCACTAGCCAAGAGAGACGCGCCGATGCGCGTGCATGGCTGGCGCCTTCGGGGGAAGGCCAGATCGGAGCTCATCGGCGTGAGTCTCGTCCGCGCCATTGGACGACCTATTCGACCGGGAGCGGGAATGGGCCGAGCTGTCGGCGTTCGTCTCGGACCCGACACCGGGGGCTTCTACTACCAGGCGTCCGAGCACGGACCGGCGCAGGCGCTTGCCGAGTTCGGTGGACTCCCGCCAGGCGCTCGACCACGTCGACGACTTCGCGGAGCTTGATCCAACTCGTGGCCGGACGATTCGGTAGAAACTGCTCGACCCGACCGGCTGCAGGTTCGACGCCTTCAAGCCACTGCAGGATTGCCCAGCAATCGAGGCAGTTCGTCACCGGTCGCGTTCTCGCGTCCGCTCCGCCTCGAGTTCGGCGGTCCGGGCGATTCCGGCGAGCGAGCCCTTCAAGCTGTCTTCGGATCGTACCGGCCCGATGCGGAGCGTCGAATCCTCAAGATCGAAGCTGACCTCGTTCCAGGTCGGATGCCGAGTCAGTCGCGCAGCTCGTTCGGGATCACCACCAGACCGTTCGGCGCGACTTGGTGGCTCATGCCGAAGAGTACGTCTCGACGACAAGTGGATCGCTCGTCTCGGCTGCCCAGCTGCGCCCGTTCCTATTCGAAGCGGATGACGCCGCGCAGCACGCGACCGTTGCGGAGGTCGTCGAAGCCTTCGTTCACCTGCTCCAAGGTGTAGGTGCGCGTCACCAGACCGTCGAGGTCGACCAGTCCCGCCTGGTACAGGCGTGCCAGCCTCGGAATGTCGACCCGAGGGTTTGCCGACCCGAAGAGCGCGCCGACGAGCTGCTTCTCGAGCAGGGTCACCTCCCCCATGTTGATGCTGATCTGGCTCTCGACGTGGGGGTGGATGTTCGTGACGACGACGCGACCGCCCTTGGCGGCTAGGCCCATCGCGGGGCCGATAAGCCTGCCGTCTCCGACACCCATCGCCATGACGACCCGCTCGGCCATCCGTCCCCAGGTGAGCTCGCGCACGAGCTCGAGCGCCTCGTCGATACTCGCCGCGGTGTGCGTGGCCCCGAAGCCCTTGGCCTTCTCGCGCTTCCACTCGATCGGGTCGATGCCGATGATCAGCTCGGCGCCCGCGAGCCGTGCACCTTGCACCGCGCTACTACCGACGCCGCCGAGACCGATGATCACGGCAGTCTCGCCAGCCCGGACGCCAGCCGCATAGACGGAGGAGCCCCAGCCGGTGGCGACCCCGCAACCGAGCAGGCAGACCTTGTCGAGTGGCAGGCTCGGGTCGACCTTGACCACGCTCGCCTCGGCCACGACAGTGTGGCGGGCGAAGGCGCCGAGGAGGCACATGAGCCTGAGATCCGTTCCGTCGGCGTGGTGGCGAGAGGTCTGGTCCGACACCTGCAGGCCCTCAGGGAAGAAGCGCCCGAGGTCGCAGCGGCTCTGGTGGCCGCTCGAGCAGGAGGGGCAGACTCCGCAGGCGGGCACGAAGGAGAACACCACGTGATCGCCTGGCACCACCGAGGTCACCCCGGGGCCGACGGTCTCTACGGTGCCCGCGCCCTCGTGACCTCCGATGATCGGCAGCGCGACGGGCAGGTCGCCGGTCACGAGATGCTCGTCGGAGTGACAGATCCCCGACGCCGCGAGCCGGACGAGCACCTCGCCCGACCTGGGCGCGTCGAGATCGATCTCCCGGACGCTCCAGTCCTCCCCCGCCTTCCACAGCACGGCAGCCTGCGTCTTCAACGTGCTCACCCCCTGTCACAACCCCCGCTTCGGGGGTCGCCCCGACGATAACCGAGCGCGGCCCGGACGCACAGTTCGTGGCGAGCACGTTGACGTCGAGTCGGTGACCTCGGCGGCGATCGCGAGGTCGTCGGCGAGGTCCGGGCAACGGACCGTCACTTCGCGAGGCGCTCGAGCTCTCGCGGCCCTGGTCGATGATCGTCGTCAGCCGGGCTTCGAACCAAGGGTCGCTTCGTCGCCGCTCCGCCTCCCCGCTCAACGCCTGCGGCACGGTCTCGCTCAGGCTCGCAGCAGAGATGACGTTCTGGCGCGGAGTCGGCTCGTCATGCGGGCTCTCACCGCTGACCGCCTGGACGCGGCTCGCACTGCCAGGGTGCTCGTCTTCGAGCTCGCACCCGCTCGAGACGCCTGGGACCTCGGTTCTCACGAGCAAGAGCCCTGTCCCTGTTTGGGACCGGGCGCCAGGCGTGACGGGACCGGTACCCGCAAGAAGTCGCGAGCGGCGATGACATCGTCGAATTCGGCTCGGGCCTCCTCGAGCAGGAAGGTCTCGTCCGGATACCGCTGGGAGAAGTGCGAGATCACCAGTCGCCGGGCTCCCGCCTCGGCCGCGATCCGCCCGGCCTGCGCGGCGGTGAGGTGACGGTACCGGCGCGCAAGGTCCGCCTCGGAGGATGCGAACGTCGCTTCGCACACGACGAGGTCCGCCCCTTCTGCGAGTTCGAAGGCGGCATCGCACAGCCCGGTGTCCATGACGAAGGCGAACACCTGGCCGGGCCGTTCCACGCTCATCTCCTCGATTCGGACGCGCCGTCCGTCGACCTCGATGACGCCGTCTCGCTGGAGCTCGCCCACTGCGGGCCCGACGACGCCGGCAGCCGCGAGCCGGTCGTGCAGCATGGTGCGGCCCGCCGGCTCCTCGAGACGCCATCCGAGCGTGTCCGGGACGTGATCGAGGCGCTTCGCCACCAGCGCGAACGGTGGCCCCGGGTCCACAATGCCGGGCCCGGCTACTGGCCGCTGTCGCACGTCGACGTGCTCGTCGAACACCGCCGCGTGCATCAGTCGATCGATGTACACCTGGCCACTCGACGGGTACAGGACTTCGACGGGATGGGTCACTCGGTCGAGCGACAGGCGCTGTACGACGCCGGGGAGGCCCAGGCAATGGTCCCCGTGGAGGTGGGTGATGCAGATGCGACCGAAGCTCCAGGGCGACACGCCGGCCAACAGGAGCTGGCGCTGAGTGCCCTCGCCCGGATCGAAGAGGATCCCGTCACCATCCCAGCGCAGGAGGTAGCCGTTGTGGTTCCGGTACCGGGTTGGGGTCTGACTCGCGGTCCCGAGGACCACCAGCTCTCGCACGTTCGCATTCTCGCGGCCAGACGCCGGTCGCCGCGCCGCGGAGGCCCGCGTCTGTCGCTCGGTCCCAGCGGAAGTGTGACGGCGGCCCGGCGAGATTGACGGCGGCGAAGAGGGTCGGTCTGCCGGACTACGTGCCCGCGAGCGCCGGCAGCACTACTGGAAACGCCTTGCCGTGACCGCCGTGAGGTGGACGATCCCGCAATCCAGGTGTTGGGTCGTGCCACCGTACGGCTGGATATGCGCGGCTGATCCGCGCAACGTGACCGTTCCGGCATCCTGCGGCGGAGTGAACTTCAACGCGGCCGACGTCGGGCAGGTCAAGTTGGCGTAGCCGGTCTGGCTGGCGTAGGCGATGCCGAAATACGCCGTCTTGTCCGGGGCCAGGACGACCGTCTTCGCTCGGATGCCGAAGGCCCCCGGAGCCTTCCGGTCGGATGACGACAGGTTCGTTCCGGACTTCTTGAGCATCTGGACGCGTGGGTATCCGTGGAGGAAGCAGGTACCGGTGGAACGGTTGGTGAATCCGAATTCGGCAATGATGGATCCAGCGGCACCGGTGGACGGCCCACCCCAGACCCTGAGCGCAGCGGGTGCGCACCGTGGTGCGCTTGCCGAGCGGGATTGCGCGGCAACCGGCCCGGACACCGTGATGCCGACGGCGAGCAAGCCGACGACACCCGCACCAACTGCTATCCGCCAGAAGCTCAGCCTTTGCATGCCGACCCCGATCCCATTCACCACGACGACCGCACGTCTGCACTTCCGTAGACGGGGCGTCCCGGGGTGGGCACCCGTTGCCATCCGGCAGCGGCATCTTCGCCAGCTGACGTCGATCCTTCCCACGATACGCGGGTTTGGCTAGGGGCACGGGTCATTGGCTGTCGCAGTCGAACGGCTGCAGCCACCTCGATGTTGTTGCGATCACGGTGGCCGACGCCGGCGTCATGCTGATCAGTACGAAGGATGAAGGCGGCAGCTCCACGCATGCCCGACGAGCTGGACCCGATCCACATCGCCCGACCTCTGTCAGGTCGGTTCCGTCGGTTCCGCAACGCTATCCACCAGCCGCGAAGGCGCCGGGAACGATCTGTTGGACGAGGCCGGTGTCAACGTCATAGCGCCAACCTTCAACAGCCAAACCTCCCGGGAGGGCGGAGCAGCGGCGGACGTTAGCCACGTCGTGAGCGAGTGCGACATCGGGATCCGGCATTGCAAGGAAGTCCCACGCCGCGGCCGCGGCGAGCTGGCGATCGGCGAGCGCCGACCGCAGTTGCTCCTCAGTCCGGCCAGCGAGCGCGCAGTCGGTGTGGTGCATGACCACGATATGCGTGACACCGAGGAGGCTCGTCGCGAGCACCAGTGATCGCAAGACATCGTCGGTGACGCGACCTCCGGCGTTGCGGAGGATCTTCGCATCACCCGGGCGAAGTCCGAGTGCCGCGAGGGGATCGATACGAGTGTCGATGCAGGTGACGAGCGCGAGTCCCCTTGCCGCTCGTCCGGGAAGCCCGCCGAGGTCGAAAGTGGCCGCATAGGCCAGATTCGCGGCGCGAAGTTCGTCGAACATCGCTCCATCTTCTCCCAGTCGGCTCGCCGCGGGTGCTCCGGCCGTGGGCCCGCGCTGGTCGAGCCGCGGCTCGCATCGCGGCGAGGTCACCACGGCCGACTTGTCGACCCTGGAGGTTCGAGACCTCCGAGGACACGGTGCGGGCCGGCACTCCGGTCGGTCCAAGCTGAACGCGGGTCAATAGGCGAGTGCAACCGATTCGCGACGCCAGTCCGCAGCGGCCATTCTCGTTCCTGAGGTGCGGTCGATGGCGAGGCCTGGCCGGAGCCGAACGCCTCGTCGACGACCCTGATCCGATGGCCCCGGGCCCGCAGGGCCTCCTCGAGCTGCTCGGCCGGGGTGGCCGCGATCGGCGGGATGGAGCGCGATGAGGGACGGCGAAGGAGCATGAAAGTGGGTTCGTGTCAGGTGGCGGGTGGCGCCGTCGGACTCGGTCGGCGGGCCGGGCGCGCGGCCCGGCGGCTCCGGCTTCCAGCCGGCGCCGTCACAGGCGACCCGTAACGTCATCGGTCACTTGGATCGCGTCGTCGATCCCTTCTCGGCCGTCAGGGCTCGTGCTCCGCGCGAGCCGATGCGGTCCGCTTGCCGCTGTGAGCGCCTGCGCGCGGTGGTCCTCTGCCGACGCTGCCTCCTGCGAGCCGCAAGCCCTGACGGACGCCCTGTGCTCGGGCCTTCCCCGGCTCCTACCGGGCGCATCGCACGGCCACAGATGAGGCAGGGAGCATGACGGCCAAGGACAACCACGCTGAGCTCATCGCCAAGCTGACGGTGGGGATCAGCAACCTCACCTCGTCGGAGCACTGGAAGCGCCAGCTCGAGCTCCAGAGCCGCTTTCATCGCTACAGCTTCAGCAACGTGCTCCTCATCGGCGCCCAGCGGCCCGGGGCGAGTCGGGTTGCAGGATTCCATGCCTGGCGAAGGCTCAATCGCTTCGTCCGCAAGGGCGAGAAGGCCATCTGGATCATCGCCCCCGTGCTCTACAAGCGCGTCGACGCCGAGGAGGGCGAAGCTGACCGCACCCTCCGGGGCTTCAAGTTCGTACCGGTGTTCGATGTCGCCCAGACCGAGGGCGAAGCGCTGCCGTCTGTCTGCAACCGGCTCGACGGTGACGGTCCCCGGGGACTCTACGACCGGCTCCTCCCGGTCGCCCGGTCGATCGGCTTCACCGTCGAGCAGCACGAGTTCGCGAACGGCGCCAACGGCGACTGCTGCCACCGCGAGCGCCGCATCCGGGTCGAGAGCCGGAACGCCCCGGCCCAACAGGTCAAGACGCTCGCGCACGAGCTCGCCCATGCCCTGCTCCACGAGTCGTACGACGACCGCGCGGTCGCCGAGCTTGAAGCTGAGTCCACGGCGTACGTCGTCTGCCAGGCGCTCGGGATCGACACGGGCGACTACTCCTTCGGCTACGTCGCAACCTGGGCCGGAGGCGGGGAGCCGGCGGTCGCCGGGATCAGGGCATCCGGTGAGCGCATCCAGAAGTCCGCAGCCTCCATCCTGCGGAGGATCGAGCCCCCGCTCGAGGACGAGGAGGCAGCGTAGGCCGGGACTCGGGCTTGTGGCCGATGCGCGATGCGTGTGCGATGCACCCGCGGCGGCACGTACAGCTGGGACGAGGCGCCACCTCGGGCCCGGCGCGCCCGCCGCATGGGCCTCTGCCCGTGTCGATCCGACCGGTCCGACCGCCGAGGGCGGGCGTCGCGCTCGACAGCGACCGCGACCTCCCGTCGGGGTTCCGCGAGGCAAGCGCTACCGGTTCACCGAGCGGTGCGCGCGAGCGCGCCACTCCCGGTCGGGGTGCCACCTCCGAGATCGTCGGACGCTTCGGAGGCGACGTAGGGGCAGCGCGGGTCCTCGCCGAGGGGATCCCCGCCCGCCGCGAAAGCCTGGGAACGGGACCCGCCGCACGGCTCGCGGTACTCGCAACGCCCGCAACGCCCGTGGAGGCGGCTCGGGTCGCGCAGCGACTGGAGCAGGCCCGAGTCGGAGTAGATCTCCGACAGCGGCCGGTCCCGCACGTTCCCCGCTACGAGCGGCAGGAAGCCGCTCGGTTGGACGTCGCCGCGGTGCGAGACGAAGACGACGCCGCGTCCGTCCCCGACCACGAGCGGCGGGCGGCGGCGCGCGAGGGCCGGCTCGTCGGTGGTCGGGCGCCGGGCCGAGCCCCGCTCGGGGAGGCCGAGCGACTCGAGGCGTCGATGGAGGCCCCAGTAGAGGGGTCCCCGGCCATCCGGGTCCGGGCTCGTCGAGACGGCGCGGCTGAGCACGACTCTGCGGTACTGGGGAGCCTCGGTCGTCTTCAACGGGATGATCGTCGCCGCCTCGTAGAGGAACTCGAGGACGTCCTCGGTGTCCTCAGCGGACAGGGCGCGCAGGTCGCGGCCGCGCCCGGCCGGCACGAGGAAGAACACGCTCCAGAGGCTGACGCCGAGCCGGAGGGCCAGGGCGAGGATCTCCGGCAGCTCGAACACCGTCTTGGCCGTCACGGTCGTGTTGAGCTGGACCCGCAGGCCAGCCCGTCGCGCGGAGGCGCAGGCCGCAACCGTCCAGCCGAACGAACCCTGGGTCTGGCGGAAGTGGTCGTGCGCCGAGGCGCTCGCTCCGTCGAGGGAGAACGAGACCGTGGCCACGCCCGCGTCGCGCAGCTCCCGCATGAGCGGCAGCGAGGCTCGCGGCGTGCCGGCGGGCGAGATCGCCACCGTCAGCTGCGAGCTCGTCGCGTGCCGGACGAGCTCCAGCAGGTCGGGACGGGTGAGCGGGTCGCCGCCGGTGAAGACGACGATCGGCCGCGGGGAGCCGAGCGCGGCGAGGTCGTCGAGCACCGAGCGGACCTCGGCCGTCGTCAGCTCGTCGGCGTCGGGCTCGCGCTTCGCCTCGGCGCGGCAGTGTCTGCACGCGAGGTCGCACGCCCGCGTCAGCTCGAACAGCACGAGGAACGGTCGGCGGCCGACGTCGTAGTGGAGGTGCCGGAGCCCGTGGGGCGAGCCGGCGCGCGTCGCGCCGTCGTCGCGTGTCGGCCTCGCCTCCACTTCCTGGTCGGCCGGCGGGGTGGCGTGGGCCGTGTCCGCCGGCGCCGCCAACCACGAGTGTTCCAGGGTCATCTTGGTCCTCCGGGCGGTTCGGCGCCGACGCACATCAAGCCACGTCACGCCGTTCTCCGGTAGGGACGAATGTCCCGAGTATCGGGCGGGAGAGCGATCTCGCGCCCTCGCGGTGTGGACGGCTCGACCTGCTCCACGTGGTCATCACCTCGCCGGCGCCGAACGTGTCAGGCAGGCGATCGATCCCGACAGCGGAGGCGACCGACGGAGGATCCGGTGCAAACGGGGGCGAGGCGTCGTCGTGCACCCTGCTGCGGGGCGGCGGGGTGCCGTGACGTCCCGGGCCCGGAGCCGGCGAGAGGGCGGATCGCCGGGCTCGCGCTCGGCGAACCCCCGAGATGGGACTAGCAGGTCGCGGCAGGCGGCCAGCGGTAGGCGTTCAGCGCGTACTCCCGGACCATCCGATCGGTCGAGAAGAAGGAGCCGTTGAGCGCGATGGCGTTGCGCATCACGGAGCGGTAACCGGCTTCGTCCTTGTGGAAGAGGGGGGCGACGACGTGCTCGAGCTTGTCGTAGAGGGATGCGGCGATCTTGCCTGCCTCGACGTGGACGTCGTGGTCGTGCCCGTCGTGCCGTCCGGGGCCCTCCGCGCCGTCAGCGCCGTCAGCGCCGGGGTCCTCGCCGATGGCCCAGCCGGTCACGCCCTCGACGCAGCCCTCGATCCACCAGCCGTCGGGCACGCTCAGGCTGGGCACACCGTTCAGGGCCGCCTTCATCCCGCTCGTGCCCGAAGCCTCGTTCGGGGGTGCCGGGGTGTTCAGCCAGACGTCGGTCCCGGCGCACAGGAGCGTGGCGAGTCCGAGGTTGTAGTTCTCGAGGACGACGACCGGCACGGCGTCGCCTAGCTCTTGAGCCGCGGCGACGACCTTGCGCAGCAAGGCCTTCCCCTGCTCGTCGAGTGGGTGGGCTTTCCCGCTGCAGACGACCTGCAGCGGGCCGGTGCGCTCGGCGATGTCCCTCAGGCGCCCGAGATCGCTGAAGAGGAGGTCGATCTGCTTGTAGCGCGCCGCGCGGCGGGCAAGCCCGATCGTGAGTGCCGACGGATCGAGGACGCGTCCCGTCCTCCGAGCCACCTCGTCGAGCAGCCGGCGCTTGGCGCTGGCGTGGGCGCCGCCGATCTCGGTGAGCGGGATGACGGACGCGTAGCGCAACAGGGCGCTGTCGGCCCTCCAGCCCGGCAGGTGGGTGTCGAAGAGATCGACGGTGGTCGGCACCGCCCAGGTCGCGACGTGCACCCCGTTGGTGATCGACTCGACGCGGGCTGCTGGGAACATGCGCTCAGAGACCGCACGGTGCCGTCTCGACACGGCGTTGACGTAGCGCGAGCAGCGGATGCCGAGCTCGCTCATGTTGAGCTCGCCTTGTCCGAAGAGCCCGAGCTGTTCGAGCTGCGCGACCCGCCGGTCGCCGAGAACCGACTTCGCCAGCGCGGCATCGAACCGGTCGTGACCGGCCGGCACCGGCGTGTGCGTCGTGAACACACAGCGCTCGCGCACGGCGTCGACGTCGCCCGGCTCGAGTGCCCGGTCGGCCGAGCCGACCTGCTGGTCGAGGAGGGCGAGGGTCAATAGCGCCGCATGGCCCTCGTTCATGTGGAACGTGTCGACGTCGAGGTGCCCGAGACGGCGGAGCATCCCGACACCGCCGAGGCCGAGCACGACTTCCTGCCGGAGCCGGTGCTCGTTGTCGCCACCGTAGAGCACGTCGGTGATCGCCCGGTCCTCGGGCGGGTTCTCGGCGCGATCGGTGTCGAGGAAGTAGACGGGGACCTCGCCGCCGCTGACGCCCCGGAGCACGAGCCGCCACGCGCCGACGACCACCTCACGACCCCCGACGAGGACGGAGGTCGTCGCCTCGAGGCGTTCGAGGAGCCGCGCCGGCGACCATTCGATCGGGTGCTCGATCTGCTGGCCGGACCCGTCGAGCTGCTGGCGGAAGTAGCCGTGCCGGTAGAGAAGGGTCACCGCGACGATCGGCAGCCGCAGATCGGCCGCCGATCGCAGATAGTCGCCGGCCAGCACGCCGAGCCCGCCGCTGAACGTCGGCAGCTCGTCGCTGAGCCCCACTTCCATCGAGAAGTAGGCGGCGGGATGCGGCGCGTCCCGTCGCGGCGGACGGGATCCGCGATCGATCTCGGCAGCGGTGGAGGGTTCGGGCACGGCGGTCGATCCTATGGCCACCGGCCGACCGCTCGCAGCTCCGACGTCGGCCCGGCCCCCGTCCGTGGTCGAGAAGGGACGGCCGCCTCGTCAGATGGCCTGAGCGGCGAGCCAGCAGGCGGTCGCGAGCAGCTCGGCGTCCTGGCCGGGGCGGCCCACCAGCTGGACGCCAACCGGAAGGCCCGTGCTCCCCGTCCCGGCCGGAACCGCGACGCAGGGCACCCCGAGCAGGGTCCACAGCCGGGCGAAGCGGGGGTCGCCGGTGGACGCCAGTCCTTTCGGCGCCTCCCCGACGACGGCCGGTGTGAGGAGCACGTCGTTCTCACCGAAGAGCTCCTCGATCCTCGCGAGCCCGAGAGACCTGCGGAGCAGCACCGCGTCGTGGTCGGCCGGATCGATCGAGCGGCCCCAGTCGAGGAACCCCCGAAGCTCGTCCGAGAGCTCACCGGCATGGAAGCGGTGCTCCCAGGCGAGCGAGCGCGCCGCCTCGTACGCCATGACCACGGGGTGCTCATCGGCGAGTTCCCCGAGGAACGGCGGCATGTCGAGGTCGGCGGTGGCACAGCCGGCGGCCCGGGCGGACTCCGCGGTCGCCTCGAGCGCCCGACGCGAGTCGTCCGAGCACTCGTCCCACTGCTCGGTGCGCAGGACACCGACGCGTGGTGGTCGCGTCCGGTCCGTCGCGGGTGGCCGCCCGGTGAGACAGACCCGAACCCGGTCGAGCAGCTCCGGGTCGCGGGAGAACCAGCCGACCGTGTCGAGGGACGGGGCGAGGGCCTTCACGCCCGCCACCGACACCGTGGCGTAGGAGGGCTTGAAGCCGAAGACGCCACAGAAGCTGGCCGGCCGTACGATCGAGCCGGCCGTCTGGGTGCCGAGCGCGACGTCGGCCATGGCCGTCGCGACCGCCGCGGCCGAGCCCATCGACGAGCCGCCCGGCGTGTGGGTGGCCCGGTGCGGGTTCGTCGTCGGTCCGGGGTGCCAGCAGGCGAGCTCCGTCGTGACCGTCTTGCCGAGGCAGACCGCTCCTGCGTCGCGCAGCAGCGCCACCGCGGCTGCGTCCGCAGCAGGACGGTGCCCGGCGAAAAGCGGCGAGCCGTACGAGGTCGGCTGGTCGGCGGTGTCGAAGACGTCCTTCACCCCGACGACGAGCCCCGCGAGCGGCGCGCCGTCCCGAGCGTCGACCGCGAGCGCCTCCGCGCGGGCGCGTCCGGCGTCGAGGTGCGCCCATGCCCGCACCGCCGGCTCGAGCCGGTCGACGACCTCGAGGGCGCGCTCCACCGCGGCCATGGCTCGCACGCCCCTCAAGATAACGCCGCCGCACCCTGTGGCGGGTGGGCCGCGTCGGCGAAGGCGTCGGGCGCCCGGGCGTCGCCGGGCCGTTCACGTGATGCATTCACCCTCGCAACGTTGCCGAAACGAACCCTCCCTATCCTCCGCCGAGGTGCGTTGCGGCCGTGTCAGGACAGAGGCTGGGGGAGCGGCTTGCCCGTCCCGGCGATCGCGCCGTGGCGCCCGAGCGGTCGGGCGATGACCGAGCCTCGCGCGTGGAATGCCGACGGGCATGTCATCGTCTGCGGGCTCAAGGCGTCGGGTCTGCGTACGATCGAGCAGCTCCACCTGAGCGGCGTGCCGGTCGTCGTCCTCGACGACGACCCCGACCCCCGCCTCGCCCGCGTCGTCGAGGGCTGGGGCGTTCCCCACGTCCACCGAAGCGCCCACCTCGGCGACGGGCTCGCCGAGGCAGGGCTCGACCGGGCGATCGCCGTCGTCTGTGCCGAGACGAACGAGCTGACGACGCTCGAGATCGCCCTGTCGGTGCGCGAGGCCCGTCCCGACGTGCGCCTCGTCGTCCAGCTGGCCAACGCCTCCGTCGGTCGCGCGCTCGAGCGCGTGACCGGACCGGGCAGCGTGCTCGACGTGGCGGCGCTCTCCGCACCGTCGTTCGTGGAGGCGTGCCTGCGCCAGCGCTCCCACGCGCTCGAGCTCGGCGGCGAGCGCTTCGCGGTGGTCCAGGTCTCTGTGGCCGACGACGGCGGCAACCGGACGTTCCGGGGCCACTTCGGCGACCTGGTCCCCGTCGCCATCGTGCCCGGCGACGGGGGCGACATCGTGATCTGTCCCGGTCGGGACCACCCCGTGCGCGAGCGCGACCAGGTGGCGGTCCTCGGCACGCCGTCGGAGCTCGAGCGGGCCGGGATCGACGTGCCGAGCTCGACGGGGCCGGCGGCGCCGTCCGTCCCGCTGCACCTGAGGCTGCGCCGGCACCTCGTCGCGATCCGGCAGACGAACGCCGAGGGGCTGGTGCTCGCGCTCGCCGGTGTCGTCGCGCTGGTCGTGACGTCCACGATCGTCCTCCACCTCGCCTACGTCGCACCGTCGACCCACGCGCGCCCCGACCTGTTGACCTCCCTGTACTTCACCGTCGAGACCGTGGCGACCGTCGGCTTCGGCGACTACTCCTTCGCCGGCCAGGGCCCGTGGCTGCAGGTCTTCGCGATCGTGCTCATCGTTCTCGGCATGTCGCTCGTGACGACGGCCTTCGCGCTCTTCACCAACTTGCTCGTGAGCCGGGGGATCGAGCAGTCGCTCGGGCGCCGCCGGGTGCCGGGGATGGTCGGCCATGTGGTGGTGGTCGGCCTCGGTTCGGTCGGCATCCGCGTCGTCGAGGGGCTCCTCGCCAGGGGGAGCCGGGTGGTGGTCGTGGAACGCGACGGAGCCAACCGCTACCTTGAGCGGGCGCGCGCCCTCGGGGTCCCGGTCGTGATCGCGGACGCGACCGAGCGCCAGACCCACGCGATGGTCAACCTGGGCGACGCCTCGGCGGTGGCCGTGCTCACGAGCGCGGATCTCACCAACGTCGAGACCGGCCTCGCCGTGCGGGAGTCGCTCGGCGAACGCGCGGAGCAGGTGCCGGTGGTGCTGCGCGTCTTCGACCGGAAGCTCGCGCACATGATGGAGCACAGCTTCGACTTCCGGCACGTGCGGTCGACCTCGGCGCTCGCGGCGCCGTGGTTCGTCGGAGCGGCGCTCGGGCTCGACGTGCTCGAGACCTTCTACGTCGACCGGCAGCCCTTCCTCGTCGGACGGGTCTCGGTCGCTCCAGGTGGCGGTCTGGAGGGACTCGCGATGCAGGACCTGTCCGCCCGCACGCGGGTCGTCGCGCTCAGCCGGGCGAGCGCTCCCGGCACGCTCGACACCCGCCGCGCCGGGGCACCCGCTTCGCGGGCGGGGACGAGGCGTACCTGCTCGGCCCCTACGAGGAGCTGCTGCGTGTGCTCCGGCGCGACCAGCTCGCCGACGTGCCGGAACGAGCCGGTTGAGGCGGCTGCCGCACCATGTCCCACGCGCTCGTGACGGGACTGGTCGTCGGCTCCTACGCGTACGCGATCACGCGCGCGACGAGGTCGTTCGACCTCCCGTCGCCGGTCGCGGTCGGCGCCACCACGCCGGTCGCCGCGGCGCTGTTCAACCCGGTGCGCAAACGGTTTCACCATCTCGTCGACCGGCGCTTCCACCGCGCCCGCCGCGACGCCGAAGCGAGCGACGCCACGGTGGAGTGCGACCTCGTCGAGGTCGTCCGGCGCGCCTTCGAGCGTGCGCGTACCGGTGTGGCTCCACGGGCGCACACGGAGCTCAGCGTGCCCGGCCGCGACGCGGAAGCCCGGTCAGGGTGACGATCCCCGGGCCGACCAGTGCCGGGCCGCGCCGCCTCGCGTGGCGTCGCGGCCGAGCGGAGCGCGAACGCGTCCGGTAGCGTCCGTACAAGTTGCACGGCTGGATCGATTACCGAGGGGGAGATCGCCATGGCAGAGCACCCGAACGCGCAGCTGACCCGGCGCGGCTATGAAGCCTTTGCGAAGGGCGACCTCGCAGCGCTCTCCGATCTGATCGCCGAGGACGTCGTCTGGCACGTGTCGGGCGCAGGCCCGATGAGCGGCGACTACGTGGGCAGGGACGCCGTCTTCGCGTACTTCCTCCGCCTCGCCCAGGAGACCGGCGGGACCTTCCGGTTGGACCTCCACGACGTGGTGGGGAACGACGAGCACGTGGTGGCGCTCTGCACGCTGTCCGCCTCGCGCGCCGGCAAGTCGATCGAGGTCCCCGTGGCCAACGTGAACCACATGCGCGACGGCAAGCTCACCGAGTTCTGGAGCGCGACCACCGACCCGTCGGCCGCGATCGCCTTCTGGGAGTAGGTCGGCCGGCCCGTCGTCCCGGCCGGCACGTCCGCGCCCGTCGACGGCGGCGTCCCGGCGGTCTGAGCCGTGGGACCTCAGCTCTGGAGATCGCCGACCGCGTCAGCCAGGCCTTCGAGCTCGTCGAGCCAGTCCGCCGGCGGCTCGAGCGGACGCAGGACGAACTTCGAGAAGCCGACGGCGATGAAGCGCTCGAGCAGGCTGCGAAGGGCGCGAAGGCCGACCGGGACGAGCTCGTCCACCGGGCGGCCCTTCGAACGGGCGCGCAACGCCTCACGGGCCGTGCCGTCGAGCCCGTGGTGGGCGTAGCCGACGCTCACCCCGAAGTGCTCGGGACTGATGTGCCGCCCGGCCTCCCCGGCGGCCTCCTCGACCACCTTGCGCCCTTCGGCGGTCTCCTCGGGCGTGCACATCGCGGGGAGCCAGCCGTCGGCGAGCTGCCCGCACCGCCGGAGCGCGCCGGGCGCGGTGCCCCCGAGCCAGACCTCGAGCGGCTGCTGGACGGGGAGGGTCGAGATGGTCGCCTCCTCGAAGTGCCCGGCCGGACCCCGGTAGCTCACCCGCTCGCCGGCCCACAGCCGCCGGAGCAGGGGGAGCGCCTCGTCGATGACGCTCCCGCGCTGATCGGGGGGGACGCCGACGGCGGTGCGCTCGGGCCCCCGCGCCAGCCCGGGGACGAAGGTCAGGAGGAGGCGCCCCCCTGAGAGCGAGTCGAGCACGGCGGTCTGCTTCGCCAGGCGCACGAGGTTGCGTCCCGGCAGCAGCATCGTGGTGCCGAGCTTCAGCCTGGGATTGTGCGACCCGGCCCACGCCAGGCCGACGAGCGGGTCGACCCCTGGCGCGGTGAGCACCTCGGGCAGCCACAGCGAGTCGAAGCCCAGCTCGACGAGGCCGTCGCCCAACGAGGCCAGTGCGGCCGCGTCCACCACCGCCGGGCCGGTCCCGATCCCGATCCTGACCCTCAGCGGCCGTCTCCTTGCTGCCATCGCTCCGCGGGCCGGTCCCCCACGGCCGGGCCCGGCGCACCACCGGGACGCAGCGCAGGCAGGTCCGGCGCCGGCCGCCCGGCCCGGCACAGCTTTCGGGTGCCACGGTACCGGCCGTGATCGCTTCGCCCGCTCCCCGGGCTGGCGACGCGCCGCCGGCGTCGATATCGCGTCGGTCGCGCCGGGTCGGCAGCACCGATGCGCCGCGCAGGTCGAGGCCAGCCCGGCTGTCCCGGACGCGGAGCACCACGATCCGGGCGAGCACCATGACGGGCGTCATGAGCACGAAGGTCGTGGTCCACGCCGGGCGGTCGTGTGGTCGGCGGCGGAGAAGCTGACGACCGAGGAGGAAGCGAGGTCGTCGCATGGCGAGTGCGCCGAGCGCGAGACGGAGCATCGACCGGGCGCGCCGTCCTGGGCGACGGCGTCAGCGGCGGCCTTCGTCCAGCAGCGGACCGTCCCCGCTACGCCGAGGTGACGCCGCCGTTCGCTGCGGCCAGCCGGTCGCGGAGCACGGCCCCACCCTCGCCGCCGAGCCGGTCGGCGCCGGGCCGGCGACCGGCCATGGCAAGCATCAGCGACATCGCCGGGCCGGCGACCTCCGGGCCCGAGCCGTGGGACCAGTCGGCGTCGGTCGCGACGAGCCGAAAGCCTTCGATCCGCTTCTTCGATCCGAGCGGGAAGCCCATCGCCTTGTACAGATCGAGGCAGGCGAGCACGGCGTCGGCCGGTGTCGTCGTCTCGAGCCCGAGCGGCTCGCGGATGTCCGCGCCGTGGACGACGACCTCGCCGAGGAGCGTCACGACGGTCGCGGGCGGCCGGTTGGTCGTCGAGGTGCGGGCACGCAGGCGTTGCACGATGTCTCCGGTGGGAAGCGCGCCGAGGCGGTGGGCGTCTCGGTCCATCATCGTGTTGAAGCGGAAGCCGCTGGCGGCCATGCCGCCGAAGAAGCCCAACGGCGTCTGCTCCGCGCCGGCCAGGACGTGCGCCGCGGCGAGCTTGACCGACCATCCTGCGCACAGCGACGGCCCGGACCACTGCTCGGGCGACAGCCCCGCCAGCGTGTCCGCCAGGGCGCTGCGCTCCGCGTGGATCATCTGCCACGCCTTCACGGCCTCGGTCATGTCGGTCTCGCTCTCGTCGGGGTTGGTCGCCGCCGATCGCTCGCGGTGGCGATCGCTCGGGCTCGGGTGGCCTGCCGGCGCTCCGTCACGGGCGATGCCCTGCGCCGCCCGGCATCCACCGACGAAGTGTAAGGTAGATCTTTCGTAAGAGTCAACGAACGATGCGCGTGGCCGGACCGGGTCGCCGCCGGTCGTCGACCGGTGGGAAGCGACCACGGCGATTCGCCGGGGTCCCCCGGCCGGTCGGGCCGAGGGCGGGGAGGCGATCGCGATGACCTACGAGTTCACCGTGTCCGACGTGCTGCCGGCCGCGCCGGGCGCCGTAGTCGACGCCTGGATGGACAGCGGGGCGCACGGCGCGATGACCGGTGGCTCCGCCGAGATCGACCCGCGGCGCGCGGCGCCTTGTCGGCCTGGGACGGGTGCATCACCGGCGTCACCCGCGCGCTCGATCCCGGGCGCCGGATCGTCCAGTCGTGGAGGACGGCGGAGTTCTCCGACGACGACGACTCCCGGATCGAGGTCGATCTCGAACCAGTCGATCAGGCGACGAGGATCACCCTGCGCCACAGCAACGTCCCCGACGGTCACCTCGGCTACGAGAACGGCGGGTGGCAAGAGCGCTACTTCGATCCGATGAAGGCGTCCTTCGCCGGCGACTGAGCGCGCCGACGCGGAGGGCTCGAGCTGGGGTCGGGCCTGAGGCGCCGGCGCGACCTGACGCCGCCCTCCCTACGGGGAGGTCGTCGCGGCCTCGCCACGACGAACCTCGCGGCGAGGGCCCGGGCCGGACGGCGGGGCGCCCTCGCGGCCGTGGCGGCCAGCGCTGCCCTCGACCGCCTGGCGTCGCAGGCGGTCGAGGAGGTCCGAGGCGCTGAGCGTCGCGGCAAGCAGACCGGTGAGCAGCTCGAGCGGCTCGACCTCGTCGCCGCTCAGCGCGCGCGGCGTGGAGCTCGCCAGCACGACGAGCCCGAGGTCGTCGCCGCCTGAGCGCAGCGGCAGGACGACGACCGCTCGCGCCGAGGCGCGCAGCGACTCGGTCCCGACGAAGCCCCGCCCGGTGGCGTCGTTCGCGGTGTAGCAGGAGCTGACATCGGCGACGAGGCCCTCCAGCGCCACGAGCTCGTCCACGGGAAGCCGGGCCATGACGGCGCCGAGGGCACCGAGGGCGGAGACGACCTCCGGGGTGTCGCCCTGGTGGCGCGCCAGGCAGACCGAGTCCATTCCCGAGGCCTCCCGGAGCGCGTCGAGCGCCCGTTCTGGTGCGTGCAGCTCGAGGGTCAGCTTCGAGATCGCCACCGCGGCCTGCGCGGCGCGCCGCCATGGAGTCTCGCGCCCCCTCCGGCCGAGGATGCGGAGCCGCCGACCGAGCAGGTCCGCGCAGTCGTGGAGGAGCTCGAGCGTGCCTGGCGGGAGCGAGCTCAACGACTCGACGTTGAGCGCGCCGACCGAGCGGCCCTCGACCATCACCGGCACGCAGGCTTCGGCCATCACTCCCGGGATCGCCTCGAGGTAGTCGTCGCAGCCGGCGACGTCTTCGATGACGACCGCCTCTTGTGCCGCCCAGGTCCTGCCCGTGATGCCGGCGGTGCCGGACATCCCGTCGAGCACCTGCCAGAGCCCCCGCTGGGCGACGCAGCGGAGCCGCCCGCCGCGCTCGAGGTAGAGGCTCGACAGCAGCCCGCGGCGGTGGAGGTGCTCGACGATCGCCTCGGCCGCGCAGCGGGCGTCGGCGGCGAGGGCCACCTTGCGGACCAGCGCCTCGAACTCGGATCCCCCCGACGCCGCCGCACCCGGTGCGCGGCGCACCTCCGGCGCGCCCGCCGCCGGCTCCTCGAGGGCGTGTCCCGGCCACGGCGCCGCCGGGCGGGCGAAGAGGTAGCCCTGCGCCAGGTGGACCTGGGCCTCGCGCAGGATCTCGAGCTCGTCGGCGGTCTCGACGCCTTCGGCGACGACGGTGCTGCCCACCTCCCTAGCGAACGCGACGAGGGAGTGGACGAGCGCGCGCCGGTTCCGGTCGTCGGCGATGCCCCGCACGAGGGAGCGGTCGATCTTCAAGAAGTCGGGCGAGAGCTCGATGACGTGGCGCAGGCTCGAATGCCCCGCCCCGGTGTCGTCGATCGCCAGGTGGGCGCGGCGCGAGAGCCAGGGGAGCAGGTCCTGGCGCAGGCGGAGGTAGTCGGCGACGGCCTCCTGCTCGGTGACCTCGATCACGAGCCGGTCCGGCAGCGCGCCGCGGAGCCCCAGCAGGTCCGGCTCGGCGAGGACGGCCGGGCTTACGTTCACGAAGAGGAGGGTGTCCCCCGGTGGCGGCCCGAGGGCGGCGATCGCCCGCCAGCACGCGATCTCGAGACGCGGCCTCATGCCGAGCTCGCCCGCGCGCTCGAGCCACCAGTCCGGGCCGAGGCGCGGGCGCGTCGGCATTCGGGCGAGCGCCTCGTAGCCGACGATGGCGAGGTCGGCGAGGCGCACGATCGGCTGGACCACCGGGCGGATGACGCCCGGCACGCAGAGACCTTCCAGGGTCGCGAGGAGCGACACGTCCTCGACGAGAGACGTGGGTCGCAACGGCGCGGTGGACGGCATGCACTCACTGACGGCACCGCGGCGCGCCGGGTTCAGCGCTGTCCGGATGGGACGAACGCCGGTCGCCTAGCGCCACGGGCCCCGGCGGCTGCGCCGGCCGGCGGCGATCCGCTTCCTCGGCGCGCGCGCCGGCGGGGAGGGGCGGGGATCCGGGCGGGCCTACCCGGCCGCGTCGTCGGCCTGCGGACCCCGGTGCCGACGGTATCGGCGCCGGAAGTCCTCCACGGACAGGGCCCGCAGGTCTTGTTGGATCCGGTCGCGCCACGTCTCCAGCTCCGATCGGAGCGTGATGCCCCGGACCCGCCAAAGCACGGCGCCGGAGGAGCGCTCCACGATGCCGAGGCTCGTCGAGCGAGCGACCGGCTCGGCCCCCCCGCCGAGGAGCGCCGACGCGAGATTGACCGCGAGGCCCTTCGCCAGGGTGACGGGAACCGCCTGCACGGACTCGCGCAGCTCGAACACGGTCCGAGCCGGCGGGCCGCCGTCGGCGGGCTGCCAGAGGTAGTCCTGCTTGCAGGCCTCGAACAGCGCGCGGGAAAGCGCCCCCTGCTCGAGGCGAGCGGCCAGCTCGCCGAGGTCGGCCGCAGAAAGCGAATCGGCGGTGAACTCCCCGGCCCCGGCCCCGACCGCGGCCCGGATGGCCGTCTGCCGCCTCTCGAGCTCGTCCGAGCGCAAGTAGCCGCGCTCGGCGAGCCGGCGGAACCGCTCGAGCTCCTCTTCCGCCTCCTCGTCCGCGAGGTCGGCGGCCACCGCCGGCTCTCCTCCGGGTGCGCCGGGTCCCGCCGGCGTCACCGTCGAGCTCGCGCAGCTTCCACGAGCCC
Organism: Acidimicrobiales bacterium; assembly: GCA_035532475.1. GTDB lineage: Bacteria > Actinomycetota > Acidimicrobiia > Acidimicrobiales > Bog-793 > DATKQY01. Next base: position 19,815 of record DATKQY010000073.1, read on the forward strand.
GGAGGTTAGCTGCGCTTCGTCAGGTCGCCAGAGGTTCGAGGGGCGGGCGTGCCGCCAGGCGGCGTGACCTTGCCCGCCCGCTCGACGTGCCGGTCCCGGCGCGCCCGATCACGAGCCGCCCGGGCGCTCGAACGCGGCGTTGATCTCACCGCCGAGGAAAATCGCCATGCCGGTCAGGTAGAGCCAGAAGATGAGGATGGCGACGCCCGCGAACGCCCCGTAGGTCCGGGAGTAGGAGCCGGACAACGAGGTGTAGAAGGAGAACGCCACCGAGATGACCGCCCACAGCGCGGTCGCCACCACCGCGCCCGGGCTGAGCCACTGCCAGCGCGCCTCGGGCCGGTTCGGGGCCAGGTAGTACAGCATCGAGAAGAGCAGGCCGATCAGCGCGATGGCGACCACCCAGCGCAGCACTGTCCAGCCGACGACGAACGCGCCGCCCGCGACCGGCGCGGCGTGCTCCAGGCTGCTGCCGATCGCCTGCCCGAAGACGACGAGCGCCGAGGCTCCGCCGCCGAGGACGACCGCGGCGAGCAGGAGTGGCAGCGCACGGGCGCGCTTGTTGAGAAATGTCCGGTCTGCGCTGACGTCGTAGGCCATGTCGAGCCCCTCCTGGACGATGACCATGCCCGAGGTCGCGCTCCACAGCGCTACGAGCCCGGCGATCACGACCGTCGTCACCGCCCCGCTGGCACGGCCCTCGGACTGCTTGATCGCCGTGGTGAAGACCCCGGCCGCGCCGGCCGGCAGCGCCCTGGTCACGCCGTGGATCAGCCGGGCGGTGACGCTGCTCGGGATGTTGACGAGCGCCGAGACGCCGAGCAGGGCGACGATGATCGGGAACAGCGACAGGAACCAGCGGTACGCGAAGCACCCGGCGGCGACGGAGATGCGGTCCTTCTTCATGTGGGCACGCGCCGAGCTGAGCGCCGCCTTCCAGCCCGGAGCGGTCAACCCGCGACGGTGCCGGGCCCGGGTGGAGGCACCTGTCGGCGGCTGCCCACTCAGCGTCGTCATCGCCGTACCGTCTCCACGCCGCCCGGCCCTCCCCGCGTCACTCCGAGTCGCCCCGGATCACCTCGTTCTCCGGGCCCTGACTACCCGTTGTCGCGAGGCACCATGCCGAGTGGCAGGGACGCATCGGCGACCAGATGGGGACGCCAGGGGCTGACGCCTCCCGCTCAGATCCGTCATCTTGGCCCTTCGCCGTGCGACGGCGGGCGGCCCCAGGGGCGGTGCATCCGCACGGCCCCTCCCCGCTGAGACCCCGCGCCCGGGCACGACCGAGCGCGGAGCGGGCGCGATCAGTAGACGCGGTCCTCGGTCGTCGAGGTCGTCGTCTCGCCGCCCGGCCCGTCGACGACCGTCCGACGCCGGCGCGTGGAACCGCCGCCGACCCCGCCCCAGGCGCTCCAGAAGGCGAGCGAGAGAGGAAGCCCACCGCCCCGACGATCAGCAGGATCACGCGCACGGCGTGGACGTTGAAGCCGCGGGTGGCGATCGTGACCGCAAACCTCAAGATGGCGCCGACCGCGAATATGACGAGACTCGTTCCGATTCCGACGATGAGGACTCCTCTCCGCGATGTCGCACGGCGCTTGCCCCGGAGCCGGAGGCCGTAAGCGTCGCTGGCGCGGCGGAGCGGCCGCTCGGTCGACGACGCGGCGCACGTCGATCGGGCGGGCAACTCCTGGTCAGCCGAGCGCGACCAGGCTCGTGACGTCGTCCCGGGGCAGCTCGCCGTGGACGAACGCCGAGACCTCGACCTCGAGCAGCTGGACGTTGCCGCCGTAGGTCGACAGGAAGGCCGTGTCCGCCGCGTCGCGCCCGGTGCAGATGCGCAACAGGCTCGATCGTGGAGCGAGCAAGGTGGCGTCGAGGACCGTCCACTCCCCGCCGATCGCGGCCTCGGCGACCGCGTGGAAATCCATCGGGGAAAGTCCCGGCGCGTAGACCGCGGCGAGCCGGGCCGGCACGTCGAGCGCGCGGAGCAGCGCGATCACCAGATGTGCGTAGTCCCGGCAGACCCCTTGGCGTTGGAGCAGCGTCTCGACCGCGCCGTCGGTGTGCCGGCTGCTGCCCGGCACGTACGACAGGTGTGTCCCGACCCACGACGAGACGGCGGACAGCAGGTCCCGCCCGGTGCCGATGCCGGCGAACTCCGCGCGCGCCGTCGCAGCCAGGCGGTCGGCCTCCGCGTAGCGGCTCGGACGGAGGTAGCAGATCGCGTCGGCGGCGCTCAGCGCGCCTGGCGCGGACCGGCCGCGGACGGTGGCGTCGTAGCTCACCTCGACGCGCCCGGGGCCGGTGGAGAAGCGGTGGACCCTCGCCATCGCCGGGATCCTCACCTCGTCGGCCTCGAGCGGCGCGCCGTCGCAGGCGACGCTGAGCGATTCGGTGACGCCTGCCGGGTCCACCGGCGCGACCTGGAGCATCAGGTCCGTCGGTTCGATGACCTCGAGGACCAGTCGGGCGCCGACCGTGCGGACGATCCCCTCCGCGGCGGCGCCCTCGTCCGCGACCCCGCCGCCCGGTCCGGCCGCCGGTCCCTCGAGCTGACGCTCCCGTGCCATGTCCGAGCCTACCCATGGGCGTGCAGCCCGACGCCGGGACCGTCGCGCGGGAGGCGCGGTGTGCCGCGGCGAGCAGACGGGTTCCCCGAGCGGCAGGGAGGATCCGTGCGTGCAGGCGAGCGGGCCTACTAGGCGTCCGGGTGGGGGACGTGATGATCGTGGTGCCCCGCGACGCCGGCGCTCACCGCGGTGGTCCCGCCTTCCAGGCGCCCGGACGGCGCTCCGCCCACGTCGCGGTGACGGCGACGATCGCGAGCAGCGCGACGGGGACGGCGAGCGCCGCGGCGACGTGACCGTGCAGCACGAGCACGGCTCCGGCCGCCGCGCCGACGAGCATGGTGGACACCGCGAGGAAGCGTCGTGCGAGCGCCGGTGCGCGTCTCGCCGAGCGGAGGTCGGCGGCGATGCCGGTGAGGGTCATCGTGAGCACGGTCGTCGTGAGGTCGGGGACCGCGAGCTTCCGGGCCACGGCGTTCTGGATCCCCATCGCCACGGCGAGCAGCGCCGCGACGAGGTCCTGGTCACTGCGGCCCAGGTGGTTGCCGGCGACGCTGGCCGCGGCGAGCGCGCCTGCGGCGAGCACGAGCTCGAGGGCGGTGCCGCTGCGCACCAGGACCGCCCGGTCGCCGCAGCGCCCGATCAGCGTCCCGGCGATGCCTGCGCCGAGGAGGAAGCCCGCCAGCGCGAACAGCGACGCGCTCAACGAGAAGCCCGGGGCTCCGGCGGCGGCGAAGACCACGAACACGACGTTGCCGGTCATGTTCGCGACGAAGACGCGGCCGAGGGCGAGGATGCTGACCGCGTCCACAGCGCCGGCGACGATCGTGAGGAGCAGCAGCATCGAGGGGAGGGGGCCGTGATCGCTCCGGCTCCACATCGGCGACCGCGTCGGCGCGCCGGTCCCGGCGGCGCTCCCCGGCGTTGCACCCATCGGTCCTCCAGTTCCGGCGGCGAAGGTCGGCGGCCACCACGGCCGACGAACCACCGGCTCCAGCCTTCACCACGGGGACCCCCCGTTCACGGCCGCCTCACGAGCCCCGAGGAGCTGACGTCGCGGCGGTGACCGCACCGGCCCGGCAGCCCCCCGGTACGGGTCTCTCCCGGCCGGGCACCTAGTCTCGGACGCGCCCGTGCCCGCGTGCCGGCGCGTGACGGGGGAGGCCATGGCGAGGACGAGCGCAGGCGTGCTGCTGTACCGGTTCGCGCCGGGCGACGTCGTCGAGGTCCTCATCGTGCATCCGGGCGGCCCGTTCTGGGCCAAGAAGGATCTCGGCGCCTGGTCCGTCCCGAAGGGGGAGTACGCGGAGGGGGAGGACCCGGCCGCGGCCGCCGACCGGGAGTTCGCCGAGGAGCTCGGCACGCCACCGCCGGTCGGACCGCGCCTCGACCTCGGCGAGGTGACGCAGCGTGGCGGAAAGCGCGTCCGCGTCTTCGCGGTCGAGGGCGAGCTCGACGTCACGAGCGTCACGAGCAACACGTTCGAGATGGAGTGGCCTCCGGGCTCGAAGCGGCTGATCGGCGTGGCCGAGATCGACCGGGCGGCCTGGGAGACGGTCGCCGGCGCGCACCGGCGGTTGCTCGAGGGCCAGACCCCATTCCTCGACCGCCTGATGGCGTCGCTCGCAGGTGCCGGCCGGACGCCGCCGGTCGAGGGCGCGGTGGATCCCGGCTGACAGGCCGGGTGCGATCGTGCGCCGCCGGCGGGGGCCTCCTAGCGCGCCGCCCACCTTCGCAGGGCGGAGCCCACCGCCCGTGTGGTGCGGTCGACGTCGCCCGTGGCGAGCAGATCGAGCAGCGCGCCCCGCAGGAGGGCGAGAACGGCGGTGCGGTCGTCGCGGTCGTCGGCGGCCGAGCGGCCCCGCGGCGGGAGCGAGGCCAGGAGGTCGAGCCAGTCCTCGACCGTCGCTGCGGCGAAGCCACCCCACGGCCCGCTCGGGTCGACCAGGGAACGGGCGTACGCCTCGACCCACAGCTTGAGCAGGTCGCCGTGGGCCGGCGCCGACAGCCACGACCACACCCGCGCCGCGCTCGTGACGAGGTCGGTGGCGCCGGGATCGCGCCGGAAGGCTTCGACCGCGGCCAGCTCCTCGCCCCGCGCCCGTTCGAGCAGTGCACGGACGAGGCCGTCTTTGGAGCCGAAGATGAACAGCAGAACCCTCGGGCTCGAGTGGACGGCCTTCGCCAGGGGGCGGAGGGACATGTCCGCCAGACCGTGGGACAGGACGTGGCGCCAGGCCAGCTCGAGCAGCTCCTCGCGCCTCGGCGAGGTCCGGCGTCCGGCGCCTTCGGCTGCCGGCCCCGGCGATGCCGGCGTCGGCCGGCCGGCCGGCGGCACGGTCACGGCGATGCGTCCCCCGGCGCGGGGGCGGGGCGACCGGGCAGGGACCGGGCGTCCGCTCCCGGAGGCCCGGGCCCGGCGGTGAGCTCCAGCTCATAGGTCTGGCCCACGAGGTCGACCCCGAAGCTGTGATGCGCCTCCTCTGCAGCCAGGCGGAAGCCCGCGTCGAGGTAGAGGTGTCGAGCCGCCGTCAGCGGGCGGTTCGTCCACAGCACCATCCGCCGGTAGCCGGCGCTCTGGGCGAACTCGACGGACTCGCCGACGAGCCGCCGGCCGAGGCGGTGGCCGCGAGCCGAAGGGTGCACGAGCAGGATCCGCAGCTGCGCCGTCTCGGCGTCCTTCGCCGTCACGAACACACAGCCGACGCGCCGGCCGTCCGCCTCGGCGATCCACGCGGCCTCACGCGTCGGGTCGTCACCCGCGGCGTAGTCGGCCACGACCCGGGCGACCAGCGCCTCGAAGCCGGCGTCCCAGCCGAACTCCGCCGCGTAGACCTCCCCGTGGGCCATCACGACCCAACCGAGGTCCCCGGGACGCCCGAGCGGCCGGATGAGCGCCCCGCTCACCGCCGGGCCTCCGGGTGACAAACTGACACAATCGTTTCAGTCACGAACCGAGCGTATCGCAGCCGTTACCGCGACCGTGACCAAACGCCACCACGGTCAGGCAGCCTCGCCTTGCGACGAGACGGTGACGGTCCTACCCGGCGAGCCGGTGCCGTCTTCGCGTTTCACCGGAGGCTTCGGCCGAGGCCGGGGATGCCCTCCTC
>DATKQY010000074.1:0-28196 GCA_035532475.1 Acidimicrobiales bacterium
TCACCCGCCCGGCCTGGCGCTCGAGGTCGTCGCGCTGATCGTGGGAGCTCACCCGGCAGTAGGCGACGGTCCGGCCGCCGGCGGCGTTCGCGCGTGCCTCTCGACGACGATCGTGCCCGACGCCAGCCGTCGCGCGGGCACCAGCATCGTGCCGTCCTGGAACCAACGGTAGGCGGTGTTCGGGTGGACGCCGTACGAACGGGCCCACTCGGCGAGCTTCACGCGCACAAGCGTACACACGTTCGGTCACATCTAGGTGGATCGCCGGGAGCAGCTCGCAACCCTTCATACGCGCACGCACCTGCCGAGCAAGCTGCAGGCGCCGCCTGCATGCGCCGTCGACGCATGCAGGTGGCTCGGGCCACAACGGCGGATGCGGTCGGATGCGCTCGCGTCAGTCGAGCGCCAGCTTCCTCAGCGCTGCTTCGTCGAGCTCCAAGCCCAGACCTGGGCGTTGTGGCAGGACGATCTCGCCGCCGTCAACCTGGAGGGCCTCGTGGAACATCGGGCTCGCCCACGGGACGTATTCGACCGTCAGGCCATTCGGTACCGCCGCAACGGCATGCGCCATGACCTCCGTGGCCAGATGACTGACGACCGGCACGCCGAACGCTTCGGCGAGATGTGCGACCTTGAGGAATCCGGTCAGTCCGAGGTCGAGATCGACCATGGTGATGTCGACCGATCGGTGCTCGAGCAGACGCCGAAATGAGACCAGATCGCGATACTGCTCTCCCGCACATAGGTAGGTCTGCATCGCGTCGCGCAACTGGCGCATGCCCTCGAAGTCCTCGAGCGGCAGAGGATCCTCGATCCAGTACGGATTGTAAGGGGCCAGCGCGTCCGCCATCCTGAGAGACTGCTTCAGATCCCAACCTTGATAGTTGTCCACCATGATGTCGATGTCCGGACCGACGGCCTCGCGTAGCTCGCGCATATGTTGCACCGTTCCATCGTGATCAAGCGTGCGCACGTGGAACTTCATCGCTCGAAAGCCCTGGTCCACGAGGAATCGTGCGCTCGTTCCGAGATCGAGCGCATCCGCGGTTCCGGGCTCGATCCTCCAGCTCGCGTAGCACGGAACTCGATCGCGGAATCCACCCATCAGCTGGTAGACCGGCATGTTTGCGACTTTGCCTTTGATGTCCCAAAGCGCCACGTCTATCGTTCGTGCGGCCCGCGTCTGGTAGCCCGGCCACGACCCGCTCCGACGGAAGACACCGGGCGTGCCGAACTTGACCCGCGGGGTGCTGATCGCTTCGCTGGCCAGCGGATTCCAGCCGATCAACTGGTCGAGGTACTCCTCCAGCACGCCGATGAAGGACCGGACGGTCGAGGGCGACACCCCGCTCGCGTAGCCGATCCCCTCGATTCCCTCATCGGTCCGAAGGCGCAGCACCACATAGGTGCCCACGGCGTCCCTGATTGCCGTGTCGCTGACCGGGACACCGATCGCGCTCGTCTGATAGCCCGTGATCTTCATGATGGCTGCCTTGCCCTGTCTCTTGTCTCGCGATGTCCGCGCCAGACGTCTTGGTGCGTTCAGCCCCAGTTCTCGAGGAGGTCGTCCACCGCCGCGCGGGCCGCATAGAGACCTTCGAAGTTGGTGAAGAACATCGCCGAGTTCATGATGCCCTGCACAACGAGCTCCGGCGTGATACCCCAGGCCCTCGCGAGAAGCGCCGACTCACGAAGACCTTCGACCGAGCCGGTGATCGTGTGGTGGCGCAGCATCAGGTAGGGCACGACCTGCTTCGGCAGCGACTTGATCGAGACCTCCCACTTCGCGCGGTTCACCTTCACGAACTCCGCGTGATGTTTGAGGCCGAATTTGATCGAGTCCGGGAGGTAGCCGATCGTCAGCTCATACCATTCGGTCAGGTTCGTGCGATCCTCTGCGGTCATCTCACGAGTGGTGAGGTCGAGCCCGCACTTGAACGCCGCGGGGTCCGCGGCCCAGCCGACAGGGAACGGTGCGAGGGGCTCGCCAGGGGGTCCGAAGGAAGCGAGCTGCTCGCCCACCGCACGAAAGACATGCCCGAGGCCCCGCATGCCCGCGTAGAGCTGGGAGAACATGACCAGCTCCATGATCTGCTCCCTGGACAGCCCGTTCCTGCGGTTGGAGTTGAACTGGTTCCTGAGGCCGGTCTCGAAGCCGAACATCATGTAGCTGTGGATGTTCTGGATGCCGAGCAAGATGATGTTGACGTGTGACGGTCGCCCGAAGAGGTCCGAGGCCCGGCGATGCAGCTTGGCGAAATCGGGCGCGTAGTCGAGCATCAGGGAGTTGGCGGACATCTCGTAGAGCGGGCCGCGCCAGCTCCAGACCCTGATGAGGTTGGCGTTGATCTCATCCTCGGACGTCACCTCGAGGTTGGTCAGGTCAAGGCCCTCGCTGAAATCGGTCATGCGCTCTCCTTCGTAGGGACCCGTCCGAGGGGACTTGCGTCATCCGGTCGTACTCCGCCGCTGCGGAACCCGCATCGCGCGACACCGCGACGGCGCCAGGCATTGCGTCGACCTCCTTCTTGGGACCACACCGGCGCAATCGCCGCGCACGACGCGCACGAGGCGTGAGGGGCCTCGCCTCGCTCGTCGGGGCCGGCTCGCACGTCGCTCAGGCTCACACGTCCTATACGTAATCGTATCTACTCGCTCGGTCGCGAGCCCGAGGAACTCCTCGCCTCCGCGGGTGCGCGAGATGCATGCCTGCTCCGAGCACTCGGAGCAGGCAGTCGAGCCGCACCGGCCGTCGCCGCCGTCGAGAACGACCGGGGGGTGCTCACAAGCCTTCTTCAATTCGACCTGAACGCGACGGGGTCGTCCTCGAGGTGGAACGTCTTGAGCAGCTCGCGGGCGACGTCTGGGTGGACGGTCAACGAGGGGCGGCGGCGGCGGTCGATATCGACGGAGCGTGCTCGAAAGCGATCTCTCCGTCGTCGTGGGGACTTGCCCGCAGAAGCACCGAGTGGGCCCACTGTCGGCTTCCCGCGGCGAGGAGCGATCCCGTTCTTCGCCTTCCCCGGCTCCGCCATCGCGAGCACTTCCTGCTGGCGTCCGGGCTCGCAGCCTCGAGCCCGGTTACGCGAGAGCGGCGTCACCCCCCGTTGTCGCAGGACTCCCCTCCCTGGCGACGACCGACGCGAAAGGACGCCCTCGGCGCCGTTCCACCTCGACACCCGGCACGGCGCGACCCGGCGCGCTCAGCCGGCGTCGATCGCCTGGCGCAGCTCCCCGACGAAGCGCGCCGCCCCCTCGGGCCCGGCGCCCTCGAGCAGCCGCCGCACGAGCGCCGAGCCGACGACGACACCGTCGGCGACGGCGCAGATCTCCCGCGCCTGGGAGGCGTTCGACACGCCGACGCCCACCAGCACCGGCAGGTCCGTCACGGCCTTGCAGCGGGCGGCGATCGTCGCGGCGGAGGCGCCGAGCGTGCTCCGCTCCCCCGTCACGCCGAGCAGGCCGACCGCGTAGACGAAGCCACGGCTGCGGGCACAGATCCGCGCCAGTCGGTCGGCGGGGGTCGTGGGGGCGGCCAGCAGCACCGTCTCGACGCCGGCGGCGTCGGCCTCGGCGGCCCACTCCCCGGCCTCGTCGACCGGCAGGTCCGGCAGGATGGCCGCGGCGACGCCCGAGGCCGCGAGCGTCGACGCCATGCGCCGGCATCCGGCGTGCGCGACGAGGTTGTAGTAGGTCATCACCGCCAGGGGGACGTCGACGTCGGCGCCGCGCAGCGCGTCGACGATGCCGGGCGGCGTTGCCCCCGCCTCGAGCGCCCGCTGCGACGCGGCCTGGATGACCGGGCCGTCCATGACCGGGTCCGAGAACGGGATGCCGATCTCCACCGCGTCGGCGCCTGCCGCGGCGACGGCCCGCACCGTGTCGAGCCACTCCTCGCCGAGACCCCCGGTGACGTAGGGCACGAGGAGCTTGCGCCCCTCCTCGCGCCGGGCCCGCAGCGCCCGCTCGAGCGCCCCGGGGTGGTGGGAAGCGGCCACCGGACCCGTCACGGCCCCCGGCGGCGTGGCGAGCTCGTCGAGTCCTGCCCCGGCGAGATCGCCTGCCGGCGCGCTCAACGGCCCATCTCCTTCACCTGCTGGACGTCCTTGTCGCCCCGGCCCGACAGCGTGACGAGCACCGTCGAGCCGGGCGCGATCTCGCCCGCCGCCACGGCCCGGGCCAGCCAGGCCAGGGCGTGCGCCGGCTCGAGCGCCGGGATGATCCCCTCCGTGTGGGCGAGGAGGCGGAAGGCGTCGAGGACCTCCTCGTCGCCGACCGAGTCGTAGCGGGCGCGGCCCGACGCTGCGAGATTGGCGTGCTCGGGACCGATGCCCGGGTAGTCGAGGCCGGCCGAGATGGACTGCGCCTCGAGGATCTGGCCGAACTCGTCCTGCAAGAAGTTGGAGCGCATCCCGTGGACCACGCCGGGCGTGCCCCGGCCGATCGCCGCCCCCCCGGCCGCCTCGACACCGACGAGCGCCGCCGAGGTGTCGACGAAGCCGGCGAAGGTGCCCGCCGCGTTCGACCCCCCGCCGACGCAGGCGACCACGACGTCGGGGTCGGCGCCGCCGAGCAGCTTGCGGCACTGCTCGCGCGCCTCCTCGCCGACGACGCGCTGGAACTGGCGCACCATGTACGGGTACGGGTGCGGCCCCATCACCGAGCCGAGGCAGTAGTGCGTCGACTCGACGGTCGCGACCCAGTCGCGAAGCGCCTCGTTCACGGCGTCCTTCAAGGTCCTGCTCCCCGACGAGACCGGTCGCACCTCCGCCCCGAGCAGCTGCATGCGGAAGACGTTCAGCTCCTGGCGCCGGACGTCGACGTCGCCCATGAACACGACGCAAGACAGCCCGAACAGCGCGGCGGCCGTCGCCGTGGCGACGCCGTGCTGGCCGGCGCCGGTCTCGGCGATGAGCCGCGTCTTGCCCATCCGCTCGGCGAGCAGCGCCTGACCGAGGACGTTGTTGATCTTGTGCGAGCCGGTGTGGGCGAGGTCCTCGCGTTTCAGCACCACGCGCACCCCGAGGCGCTCCGAGAGCCGGTGGCACTCGGTCACCGGCGTCGGGCGTCCCGCGTAGTCGGCGAGCAGGCCGTCGAGACGTCCGCGAAAGAGCGGGTCGCCCCAGGCCTCGGCGAAGGCCGCCTCCAGCTCGAGACAGGCCGGGACGAGGGTCTCGGGGACGAAGCGGCCGCCGAACTCGCCGAATCGCCCGCCCGGCCCGGGCTCGCCCATGAGCGAGCCGGAGGTCACCGTCACAGCTCCTCCTGCCAGTCGTAGGGAGCCTCGTCACCCGGCTCGTACTCCTCCGGCGACGCGGCACGCGCCGCCTGGACGAACGCCCGGACCCTGCGCGGGTCCTTCTCGCCGGGCGCCGCCTCGACGCCCGTGCTCACGTCCACCCCCCAGGGCCCGATTCGTCGGATCGCGTCCCCGACGTTGCCGGGGGTGAGCCCCCCCGCGAGGATGAGCCGGCGCACCCGCGGGAGCCGCTCGGCGAGGCGCCAGTCGAAGACCTTGCCGGAGCCGGGGGTCGGCGCGTCGACGAGCAGCGCGTCGACGTCGTAGCCGGCGACCTGGTCGAGCGCGGGGTCACCGACGCCGAACGCCTTGATGACGAGGCCGACGTGGCCAGAGACGTAGGAGCACGCCTCGGGCGTCTCTCGCCCGTGCAGCTGCGCCCCGCGCAGGCCCGCCTGCCGGACGACCTCCACGACGCGCTCGGGGAGGGCGTCGCGGAAGACCCCGACCGTGATCACCTCGGGCGGCAGCCGCCGCGTGATCTGGGCGACGGCCCCCGCGGCCATCTGGCGCGGCGAGGGCGCGAAGACGAAGCCGACCGCGTCGGCGCCCATCGCCACCGCGAGCAGCGCGTCCTGCTCGCTCGTGATGCCGCAGATCTTCACGAACACCCTCAGGCCACCGTCCCGCTCACCTCGGCGTCGCCGCCGACCTCGTCGAGGCCGCGCAGCTCCAGCAGCGCGGCGGTCGGGTCGGCGGCCGTGACGAGCGCCTCGCCGACGAGGATCGCGTCGAAGCCGGCCGCAGCGAGCCGGCGCACGTCGGCGGCGTCGCTGATGCCCGACTCGGCGACGCTCACGATCTCGTCGGGGATGCGCGCCCGCACGAGGGCCGCGAGGTCGGTGTCGACCTCGAAGGTGCGAAGGTCACGCTGGTTCACGCCGACGAGCGTCGCCCCGGCGCCGAGCGCCCGGTTGAGCTCGTCCTCGTCGTGCACCTCGACGAGCGCGGCGAGCCCGAGCCGCCCGGCCAGGGCGACGAATCGCGCCAGCTCGTCGTCGGCGAGCGCCGCCACGATCAGCAGCACCGCGTCCGCCCCCATCACCCGGGCGTCGTAGAGGTCGATCTCGCCGACCGTGAAGTCCTTGCGCAGCACCGGCAGGGAGGTCGCGGCCCGCGCCGCCGCGAGATCGGCTGCGCTCCCGCCGAAGTGCGGCCCGTCGGTCAGCACCGAGAGGCACGCGGCCCCGCCCGCCTCGTAGGCGCGCGCCAGCGCCGCGGGGTCGAGGTCGGCGACGAGATCGCCCTTGCTCGGGGAGCGCCGCTTCACCTCGGCGATGACGGCGAGCCCCGCGCTGCCCGACGTCGCCCGGCCGCCGCTCAGCGCCGCGAGGAAGGGCCGGGGCTCGGGGGCGTGGGCGAGGCCCGCAACCAGGTCGTCGATGCCGCGCTCGTCGGCCGCGAGCCGGGCGCGGTGGTGCGCCACGATGCCGTCCAGGTAGGTCGCCACCCCCAGAGCCTACCGGCGCCCCGGGGTCGGCCCAGGGACATCACCACCGCTTGGCCGCCGGCGCGCCATGCTTGTGGGATGGCACGTGAGCAGGAGCGCGCATCGAGGACCGGGTCGCACGGCACCGTCGTCGTCATCGAGGACGACCGGCACATCGCCGATCTCGTCGACCTCTACCTCCGCAACGCGGGCTTCCGCGTGCTGCAGGCGGCTGACGCGAGGCGGGGCCTCGAGCTCGTCGCCCAGGAGAAGCCGAACCTCGTGCTCCTCGACATCGGCCTGCCCGGTCCGATGGACGGCCTCGAGGCCTGCCGGGAGCTGCGGCGCACGGGCGACGTCCCGATCGTCATCCTCACCGCCCGCGACGACGAGGTCGACCGGATCCTCGGGCTCGAGCTCGGCGCGGACGACTACGTGACCAAGCCCTTCTCGCCCCGCGAGCTGGTCGCGCGCGTCCGTGCGATCCTCCGCCGCTCGGAGGGCTCCCGGCGCACGACCGACGCGCCACGCTCGGTCGGCGCGGTGGTGGTCGACCCGCTGCGCCGTGAGGTTCGGGCGAACGACGAGCCGGTCTCCTTGACCGCTCGGGAGTTCGACCTCCTCGCGCACTTCGCGGAGAACACCGGCATCGTCTTCACTCGCCAGCAGCTGCTCGACTCGGTCTGGGGCCCGGGATGGTACGGCGACGAGCGGACGGTGGACGTCCACGTCCGCCAGCTTCGGCGCAAGCTCGGCGACGCCCTCCCGCTCGCGACCGTCTGGGGCGTCGGCTACCGGTGCGACTGAGCGGGGGGCGCCCGCCGGGGCGGGCGAACCGGGCGCGCTGAGCCGTGCGCACCCGCATCACCCTCGGCGTCGTCGCCGTGCTCGTCGGCGCCCTCTTGATCACCGGCCTCGTGAGCGACTACCTCGTGCGGCGCTCGGCGAGCTCGAGCGCGCAGCAGACCATCTACTCCCAGACCGTCTACATCACGAAGATCCTTCGCGCCGACTCCAACCTCTCGCGCGACATCGCCAGCTCCGACGTGCTCAGCCTCATCGAGCAGGTCGCCGGGATCACCGGCAAGAGCATCCTCACCATCGGCCCGGACGGCCGCTTCGTCTCCGCCGTGCCGGCCCTCGAGGTGAGCGTCGCCACGTCGGAGACGAAGTCGCTCGCGCGCGGCCAGGCCGTGTCTGGCGTGAACCACCACACCGCGTTCGCCGCGGCGCCGCTCGTCGTCCTGCCCTCGGTCGGCCAGGCCACGTCTGGACCGACGACCTACGCCCTCGTGCTCGAGCGCCGCGTCAGCTACTCGTCGGGCAACGTGTGGTTCTTCGTCCTGGCCGGCGGGATCTCCCTCCTCGTCGCCGGGGTGGCCGCCTCGGTCGTCGCCCGGCGCGTCTCCCGGCGCGTCGACGCCTCGGCCGTCGCGGCCGGGCGTATCGCGGCGGGCGACCTCGACGCCCGTGTCGCCGTGGCGGCGCACGACTACCCCGAGCTCGCGGGCCTCGGGGCCTCGATCAACACCATGGCCGCGAACCTGACGCGCGCCCGCCACCTGCAGCGGCAGTTCCTGCTGTCGATCTCCCACGACCTGCGCACGCCCCTCACCTCGATCCGCGGCTACGCCGAGGCGATCGAGGAGGGGGCGGTGCCCGATCTCGGCCACGCCGCAGGTGTCATCGCCTCGGAGGCGACCCGCCTCGAACGGCTGATCGGTGATCTCCTCGACCTCGCGAAGCTGGAGGCCGACCAGTTCACGCTGTCGCCCGCCGAGACCGACCTCGCACAGACCGTCGCGAACGCGGCGGAGGCCCTGCGTTACGAGTTCGACGCGACGGGCGTCGCGCTCGTCGTCGACGTCCCGGCGCGCCCGATCGAGGCGCTCGCCGACGCCGACCGGATCGCCCAGATGCTCGCCAACCTCGTCGAGAACGCGCTCAAGTTCGCCGCCACCTCGGTCGAGGTCTCCCTCACCGAGCGGCCCGGTGGCGCCGTCGCGCTGGCGGTGGCCGATGACGGGCCCGGCATCGACCGGGAGGACCTGCCGCACGTCTTCGAGCGGCTGTTCACCTCGGGCCGCCACTTCGCCCGCTCGGCCGGCACGGGTCTCGGCCTCGCCATCGTCGCCGAGCTGACCGAGGCGATGGGCGGTCAGGTCGAGGTGACCTCGCCCGTGGACGACGGCCGTGGCACCCGGATCACGATCACGCTCCCCCTCCCCCTGCCCGAGATCGCGGCCGCCGACTGAGGTTGCGCCGTCCCGGACCGGCCGCCGCCCGCCGTCAGCTCCGGGCGGCGGCCGCCCGCACGAGCCAGGCGAAGAGCGAGGGGTCCTCCCCCTCCTCGGGGTGCCACTGCACAGCGAGCATGCCCGGCGCCCGCGGGTCCTCCACCGCCTCGACCGTCCCGTCCTCCCCCCAGGCGACGGCCTCGAGCCCCTCGGCGAGGCGGTCGATCCCCTGGTGGTGGTGGCAGGCAACGACGGTGCGTGTGCTCCCGAGCACCCGCGCGAGCAGGCTGTCCTCGAGGACCCGCACGGCGGTCCTCCCGAAGACCCCCGGGGCGGGACCGTGGTCCTCGCCCCCGACCACGTCGGGGAGGTGCTGGTGGAGGGTGCCGCCGCGCGCCACGTTGACGAGCTGCAGCCCCCGGCAGATCGCGAGGGTCGGCAGGCCCCGCTCGGCCGCCCGCTCCCACAGCGCCATCTCGTGCTCGTCGCGCGCCGCCTGGGGCGGCTGGGTCCTCGGGTGCGCCTCGGCCCCGTAGCGGGCGGGGTCGACGTCGGGGCCGCCCGAGAGGATGAGGGCGTCGAGGCGCGCGACGACGCTCGCCGCGTCACCCGCCGAGGGCAGGAGCACCGGGGCGCCGCCGGCCGCGGCGACGTGGCGCACGTAGGACAACGGCAGCAGCGCCGCCCGGGTGTGCCACACTCCCCAGCTCGCCTCGGCCTCGTAGGCCGAGATGCCGACGACGGGGACCCCCGTGGCCATTACAGCGGCGTGACGTAGGCGGCGTGCACCCCGCCGTCGACGAGGAAGGTGGAGGCCGTGATGAACGAGGCGTCGTCGGAGGCGAGGAAGGCCGCCGCCGAGGCGATCTCCTCGGGCTCGGCGAAGCGCCCCATCGGGACGTGGACGAGGCGCCGCGCCGCGCGCTCGGGGTCCTTCGCGAACAGCTCTTGGAGCAGGGCCGTGTTCACCGGCCCGGGGCAGAGGGCGTTCACCCGGACGTTCTGGCGGGCGAACTGCACGCCGAGCTCGCGCGACATCGCCAGCACGCCGCCCTTCGAGGCCGTGTAGGAGATCTGCGAGGTCGCCGCGCCGAGCACCGCGACGAACGAGGCCGTGTTGAGCACGGACCCGCCGCCGCGGGCGAGCAGGTGCGGGATGCCGTACTTGCAGCACAGGTAGACGCTCGTGAGGTTGACCTCCTGCACGCGGCGCCACGCGTCCAGCTCGGTCTCGAGGATGGAGTCGTCGTCTGGCGGCGAGATGCCGGCGTTGTTGAACAGCACGTCGATCCCGCCGTAGCCGTGGCTCGCCGCGGCGTACATCGCCTGGACGCTGGCGGGGTCCGTGACGTCGGCGTGCACGTACATCGCGCCGAGCCCCGCGGCGAGCGCCTCGCCCGCCGCGTCGGCGATGTCGGCGATGACGACCCGGGCACCTTCGGCGCTGAAGCGCTCGGCGCTGGCGCGTCCGATGCCGCTCGCCGCGCCGGTGATCACCGCTACCTTGCCCTCGAGCCTGCCAGCCACCTCAACCCTCCGTCGCGATGAAGACGTTCTTGACCTCGCTGAACCCGTCGAGCGCGTCCGGTCCGAGCTCCCGCCCGAGGCCCGACTGCTTGAAGCCCCCGAAGGGCGTCCAGTACCGCACCGACGAGTGCGAGTTGACCGAGAGCGTCCCGGTCTCGATGGCGCGTGCCACGCGCAGCGCCTTGCCGAGGTCGCGTGTCCACAGCGACCCCGACAGCCCGTACGGCGTGTCGTTGGCGATCCGGACCGCCTCCGCCTCGTCGGCGAAGGGCACCACGGTGACGACCGGCCCGAAGATCTCCTCGCGAAACGCCGGCGCGTCCGGCGAGATCGGCGCGAGCACCGTCGGCGGGAACCAGAAGCCCGGCCCCTCCGGAGCGGCGCCCTGGAACGCCACCTCGGCGCCCTCGACGTAGCCGGCCACGACGTCGCGCTGGTGCGCGCTGATCAGTGGGCCCATCTCGCTCGCCGGGTCGGCCGGATCCGCCACCTTGACGGCGCGCACCGCGACCTCGAAGCGCTCCATGAACTGCTCGTAGACGCTCTCCTCCACGAGGACGCGTGTGCGCGCGCAGCAGTCCTGCCCCGCGTTGTCGAACACCGCGTACGGCGCGCTGGCCGCCGCGCGCTCGAGGTCCGCGTCGGCGAAGACGATGTTGGCGCTCTTGCCCCCGAGCTCGAGCGTCACCCGCTTCACCTGCTCGGCGCAGCCCGCCATGATCGCCTTGCCGACCTCGGTCGAGCCGGTGAAGCAGATCTTGCGCACCGCGGGGTGCGACACGAAGCGCGAGCCGACGACCGAGCCCCTGCCCGGGATCACCTGGAACACGTCCTCGGGGATGCCGGCCTCGAGGGCGAGCTCGCCGAGGCGCATCGCCGTGAGCGGGGTCAGCTCGGCCGGCTTCAGCACGACGGTGTTGCCGGCCGCGAGGGCCGGGGCGAAGCCCCACGAGGCGATCGGCATCGGGAAGTTCCACGGCACGATCACGCCGACGACCCCGAGCGGCTCGTGGAAGGTGATGTCGACGCCACCGGGGACCGGGATCTGGCGGCCGGCGTGGCGCTCGGGCGCCCCGGCGTAATAGGCGAGCACGTCACGGACGTTGCCCGCTTCCCAGCGCGCGTTGCTGATCGTGTGGCCCGCGTTCGCCACCTCGAGGCTCGCGAGCTCCTCGATCGCCCCGTCGACCGCCTCGGCGAAGCGGCGCAGCAGCCGCGCCCTGTCGCCGGGCCCGACCGCCCGCCAGGCCGGCGCGGCAGCCTCGACGCGCGCGATCGCCGAGTCGGTCTCCTCCAGCCCGGCGAGCGGCACCGTGGCGACGGCACGCTCGTCGGCCGGGTTGACCACGACATGCTCCGCCGTCGACGCGCCCATGCCCGTCGACCCGCTCACATGCGCTCGAAGCAGCGGAAACGCTCCCAGTCGGTCACCGCCGCGGAGAAGGCGGCGATCTCGACCCTGGCCATGTTGACGTAGTGGTCGACGACGTCGTCGCCGAACGCGGCGCGCGCGACGGCGCTCTCGTCGAACAGCTGCGCCGCTTCGCCCAACGAGGACGGGATGCGCGGGAGGTCGGCCGCGTAGGCGTTGCCGCCGAACGGGGGCGCCAGCTCGAGCTCGCGCTCGACACCGTGCAGCCCGCCCGCGACGAGCGCTGCGAGGGCGAGGTAGGGATTGACGTCGCCCCCCGGGACGCGGGTCTCGATCCTGAACGAGGGCCCATGGCCGATGACGCGAAAGGCGCACGTGCGGTTGTCGTAGCCCCACGCGACGGCCGTCGGGGCGAAGGAGCCCTCGACGAAGCGCTTGTAGCTGTTGACGTTCGGTGCCAGCAGGAAGGAGAGCTCGCGCACCGAGTCGAGCAGACCGGCGAGGAAGTGCTCGAAGACCGCCGAGCGGCCCTCACCGCCCGCTCCGGCGAACACCGGGGCACCGTCGGCGTCGCGGAGCGACAGGTGGATGTGGCAGGAGTTGCCCTCCCTGGCGTCGTACTTCGCCATGAAGGTCAGGCTGCACCCCTCCTGGGAGGCGATCTCCTTCGCGCCCTCCTTGTAGAGCGCGTGCTCGTCGGCCTTCTCGACCAGCCCCGAGTAGAGGAAGGCGATCTCGTGCTGGCCGAGGTTGCACTCGCCCTTGGCCGACTCGACGACCATGCCGGCCGCGCCCATCTCGTTGCGGATGCGCCGCAGCAACGGCTCGACGCGCCCGGTTCCGAGGATCGAGTAGTCGACGTTGTAGAGGTTGGCCGGCGTGAGGCCGCGGTACCCGTTCGTCCAGGCCTGCTCGTAGGTGTCGCGAAAGACGATGAACTCGAGCTCGGTGCCGCCGAGGCCGTGCCAGCCGCGCTCGGCGAGCCGGGCGGCCTGGGCCTTCAGCACCTGGCGTGGCGAGGGGCGCACGGGCGAGCCGTCCTCCCACTCCACGTCGGCGATGCACATCGCTGTGCCCTCGTTCCACGGCACGTGGCGCAGCGTCGCCATATCCGGCCGCATCACGAAGTCGCCGTAGCCGCGATCCCACGACGAGATCTCGTAGCCGCCCACCGTCGCCATGTCGACGTCGACGGCGAGGAGGTAGTTGCAGCCCTCCGTGGCGTGGCGCGCCACCTCGTCCAAGAAGAAGCGCGCCGCGAAGCGCTTGCCCTGCAGGCGCCCCTGCATGTCCGCGAAGGCCACCATGACGGTGTCGATGCTGCCCGCGTCGACGAGCTCGCTCAGCTCCTCGAGGCGAAGCCAGCCCTCCCGCGGCCTCATCCGCACCGCTCCGTCATCGGACCCACTCCGTCAATCGACCTCCTCGAGCTCCTGCTCGATGTGGGCGAACTCCTGCTCGATCTTCTCGAGTTCGGCCACGTCGCCCTGAGCGCGGGGCCCAGTGAACCACTTGCGCGCACTGAGGAGCCAATAGCCCCCCGAGAAGACCAGCACGACGCCCACGGCGATCGGCGCGTAGTTGAAGGTGTCGCGGTTGATCGGGCTGAACTCCGGCAGCATAAAGAGGATCGCGATGATCACGACCCAGACGACGCCGAGCCAGCCGATGAACGGGCTCCACTTGCCGAGGCTCCAGCCGCCACCCTCCCAGGTCTTGCCCTGCAGGCGTCGGAGCAGGGTCGGCGTCACGTAGGCGATGTAGAGCCCGATGGTGGCGATCGACGTCACGGCGCCGTAGGCGACGCCGCTCCACAGCGACGGGAGGGCGAGGATGAACGCGAACACGACGCAGAACCAGATGCTGTTCGTGGGCGTCCTCGTGCGCGGGTTGATGCGGTGCCAGAGCCGGTGGCCGGGCACCGCGCCGTCCCGGCTGAAGGCGTAGAGCATTCGGGAGTTCGCCGTGACCGAGGCCATGCCGCAGTAGGCCTGCGCCATGAACGCGATCACGAGCAGGAGCTCGGCACCGTGGCGGCCGATGGCGTCGGTCCAGATGAGCACGGGAGCGAACTCCTGAACGGCGTACTTCGAGTAGACCGCCGAGTTCGTCGGGATCACGAAGGTGATCGCGAGGATGAGGATCCACCCCGCGATGAGGGAGACGACGATCGAGTTGACGATCCCCCGCGGAGCGGCGAAGCCGGCGTTCCTCGTCTCCTCGGACATGTGGGCGGAGGCGTCGTAGCCGGTGAACGTGTACTGCGCCATCAACAGCCCGATGAAGAAGACGTAGATCACGGAGTGGAAGCCCGAGAGGTTGACGAACTTCGTGAAGACGAACGAGGCCGAGGCGTGGTGACTCGGGACGAACGCGAGCACCCCCGCGATGATCGCCACGCCGAGGAGGTGCCACCAGACCGAGATGTCCGAGAGGAGGGCGACTACACGCACCCCGAAGGTGTTCAGGGCACCGTGGATCAACAGGATGCCCGCGTAGATGATCAGGACGTAGCCGGCCGTCGTCGGGTAGTTCGCCGTCATGTTGAGGAACGAGGTGAAGAAGAAGGCGAAGCCGTAGTCGATGCCGGCGGTGACCGCGACCTGGCCGAGAAGGTTGAACCACCCCGTGAACCAGCTCCAGGCGCCGGGTTGGTTCTTCGCGAGCTTCGCCGACCAGTAGTACAGCCCGCCTGCCGTCGGGTACGCCGAGGCGATCTCCGCCATCCCGAGGCCGACGACCGTCGTCATGACGCCGACCAGGATCCAGCCCCAGACGATGTCGACCGGGCCGCCTTCTTGCATGCCGAAGAAGTAGAGCGTGAGGCAGCCGGACAGGACCGAGATGATCGTGAAGGACACCGCGAAGTTGGAGAAGCCGCCCATCCGCCGCCGCAGCTCCTGCGCGTAGCCGAGCGCGTGGAGCTTGGCGACGTCCTCGTCGACGGCGCCGGACGGGGAGTGTCCCGTCGTTCCCGGAACGGTTGCCATCGCACCCACCCCCTCGCCGTGGTCCGACGAACCGGCCGCCGGCGTCAACCGACTAATGGACTATTGCTGGTCCTTACCGAGCTGGGCGCCACTGTCGCAGGGGCGCCGGGCAGTGTCAAGGCTTGTGCAGATGTTTAACCGAGGAAGGCTCGCAAGAGCGCGGCGGTCCCCTCCAGGTGGTCGGCCATCGCCGCGCGCGCCCCCTCGACGTCACCGCCGAGCAACGCCTCGACGATCGTCGCGTGCTGCTCGTTCGAGTGCGCGAGGTTGACCGCGAAGAGCGGGATCTGCTCGAGCAGGTCGTTGACGCGCATGCGGGCGTCGGCGACCGCGGCGACGAGCGACGGGGAGCCCGTCGCCTCGGCCACCGCCAGGTGCAGCCGGGAGTCCGCCCGGCGGTAGCCGCCCAGCTCGGCCAGCTGGCACTCGCGCAGCCTGCCCTCGAGGTGGGCGCGCTCGGCGGCGGGCTCGCGCCCTCGGCCGGCGAAGCGCGCCGCGGCCACGCCCACCGCACCGACCTCGAGGATGTCGCGCATCACGAGGGCGTCCGCCAGGCCGGCGTCGCCGGCCCCGGCCGGGCGCGGCAGGGCTGGCGCCGAGGCGTCGCGCGGTCGGGCGATGACGAAGGTCCCGCCGTGGCGCCCCCGGCGGGACTCCACGAGGCCGGCCTGCTGCAGGGCGCGGATCGCTTCGCGAAGCGTCATCCGGCTCACTTCGAGGCGCCCCGCCAGCTCGCGTTCGGGGGGCAGTCGCTCGCCCTCTTGGACGAGACCGAGCTTGACGACGCTCAGCAGGCGCTCGACGGTCTCCTCGAAGGCGTTGCCCGCCCGCACCGGCCGGAAGACCACGTCCGTCGCGTCGGCCACCTCGGCCGCCCGTTCCACCAGCGGTTCGGTCAAGCCCGCCTCCTCGCGCCGAGCCCCACGGCGCCGGGTCTCAGGGTACGAGGGGGAGCGCCTCGATGGCCACCTCGAGCTCGCCCGACGCCGAGGTGAGGACGCCAGAGGCCGGCGGGACGACCTCACGGCGCAGGTAGCCGAGCGCCACCGGCGAGGAGGTCCGCGCCGACCAGGCCACGCTCGTCACCACACCGACCTCTCTGCCGTCGATCGCCACGGTGTCCCCCGCGCCCGGGAGCCGCTCGGGCGGCGACGCGGGGAAGACGAGGCCGCGGAGCAGCCGCGGGACGCGGTTGCCCCGCGCGTCGATGCGCGCCACGAGCTCCTGGCCGGTGTAGCAGCCCTTGGTGAAGCTGACCGTCCGCTCGACGATGCCGGCCTCCTGCGCGATCGTGCGATCGGTGAGCTCGCTGCCCATGCGGGGCTGGCCGGCCTCGATCCGGGCGGCCTCGAACGCCGTCCCGTCCCCCTCGGCGACGCCAGCGGGCAGGGTCGCCGACGGGCCGAGCAGGTCGACGCCGACCAGCCCGGGCCAGGCGACGGGGATCGGGACCGTGTGGCGTTCGCCCCCGCTCGGACCGGCCGCGGCGAGCGCCGAAGCGCTGGCCGGGCCGCGCAGCTCGGCGAGCCGCCACGTCGCCTGCTCGAGATCTGCCTTGACGCGGATCTTGAAACGGCGCAGGCGCTCGAACGCCACGTCGCCCCAGCCCGCCTCGACGTCGACCAGGAGCTCCTCGGGCCCAAGCAGCGTCACGCGCACGTACGCCTCGAGCTTGCCCTGCACCGACAGGAGCAGCGCCTCGGCCGACTCCCCCGGCACGAGGGAGGCCACGTCCTGGCTGACCTGGCCCTGGACGTAAGAGAGGGCGTCGGGCCCGCTGACACGCACGACGTCGCGTCCGGCGACCCGGCCGACGACGCCGTCGTGGATCGCCGCGTAGGTCTCGGCCGCACCGAGGCGCGTCGCGCTCACGTGCCGTCCTCGCCGGTGCGCCCGACCGCGGCGTGGGCGGCACCGCCGACGCCCACGCCGGCCCGCCCCCCGTCCGCGATGGCGCCTGGCCCGCCGGGCGCGTCCTCGCCGCGGTCGGCGCCCGGCCCGCCAGGGCCCTGGCGCTCGGCGGCGATGCGCCGCGCGCCGGCGACGGCGGCGAGGATCGCCTGGGCCTTGTTGCGGCACTCCTCGTCCTCGGCGACGGGGTCGCTGTCGGCCACGATCCCCGCGCCCGCCTGCACCGAGGCTCGGCCGTCGGGGCCGACGACGAGGGTGCGGATGGCGATCGCCGTGTCGAGGTTGCCCGAGAAATCGAGGTAGGCGACGACGCCGGCGTACGGGCCGCGCTTCGTCGGCTCCAGCTCGTCGATGATCTCCATCGCCCGCACCTTCGGCGCGCCAGAGACCGTGCCGGCCGGCATCGTCGCCCGGAGGACGTCGATCGGCCCCCTGCCGGCGACGAGCTCGCCGGAGACCTCCGAGGTGAGGTGCATGACGTGGCTGTAGCGCTCGAGGGTCATCAGCTCGTCGACGTTCTCCGTCCCGAACCGCACGACCCGCCCGACGTCGTTGCGTGCCAGGTCGACCAGCATGACGTGCTCGGCGAGCTCCTTCGGGTGCTCGACCAGCTCGGCGGCGAGCCGGCGGTCCTCCTCCTCGCTCGCCCCCCGAGGCCGCGTCCCCGCGATCGGGCGCGAGACGACCCGGCCCTGCTGCAGCTGGACCAACGGCTCCGGCGACGCCCCGACGACCGACACCCCTCCTTGGCGGAGGAAGAACATGTACGGGCTCGGGTTCACCTGGCGGAGCACGCGGTAGACGTCGAACGGATCGGCCCTGAGCTCCAGGTCGAAGCGCTGGGAGAGCACGATCTGGAAGGCGTCGCCGGCGCGGATGTACTCCTTGGCGGCCTCGACGGCGTCCTGGTAGCCCCGCGAGCTGAGGACGCGGCGCACCGAGGCGTCCTCGAGGCGCTCGGCGCGCTCGGGCGGCGCCGTCAGGGGCTCGGCGACCGGTCGTTGCAGATCGCGCCGCAGCGCCGCGAGCCGCTCGAGCGCCAGCTCGTAGCGCTGCCGCAGGGTGGCCCGGTCCCGCTCGGCGGGGGCGCCCGGGGTGGACGCGGTGCCGTCGGGGTCGAGCACGACGTTGTCCACGAGCACGACGCGGCTGCGCCAGTGGTCGAACGCGACGAGCTCGCCGACGACGGAGACCACCGCATCGGGAAGGCCGAGATCGTCGGTCGGCGGCGCTCCAAGCCGCTCGATCTCGCGGACGACGTCGTAGCCGAGGTAGCCGACGAGCCCGCAGTGCAGCGGCGGCAGCTCGGCGAGCGCCGGTGAACGGTAGGCGTCGAGCAGCCCCTCGAGGCACGCCAGCACGCCGGCGTCGAGCGGCACCGAGGGCGCCACGGCGCCCTCGACGACGGTCAGCTCACGCCCGCGCGCCGACAGCGTGGCGACCGGCGAGCGGCCGAGGAAGGAGAAGCGGCTCCAACGCTCGCCGTGCTCGGCCGACTCGAGCAGGAACCCCGGCCCGTCGCCGACGACGGCGCGGAACGCGCCGACGGGGGTCAGCGTGTCGGCGAGCAGCTCCTCCCACACCGGGACGATGGTGTGGTCGCGGGCGAGCTCGACGAAGCGGTCGAAGCCGGTGACGGCCATCGCGCGGTCCCTAGGACGTGCCGAACGAGCGGTGGAAGCACGTCCGCTCGCCGGTGTGGCACGCGCCTCGCCCCTCCTGGACCACCTCGACCAGCAGCGCGTCGCCGTCGCAGTCGTAGGAGACCGAGCGCACCCACTGGCGGTCGCCCGAGGTCTCCCCCTTGCACCAGTAGTCGCGCCGGCTCCGGCTCCAGAACCAGGTCCGGCCGCTCGACAGCGTCCGCCGCAGTGCCTCGGCGTCCATGTAGCCGACCATCAGCACCTCGCGGGTCGCCACCTCCTGGACGACGGCGACGACGAGGCCGTCGGTGTCGAGGCGGACCTCGGCGAGCTGGCCGGGCGACGGGTCGATCGCGATCGGCTCGACCGGGGGCGGCGCCGGTGCGGGCTCGGGCGTGGCACGGGTCGTCGTCGCCCGGGTGGGCACGCTCACAGGTAGAGCCCCGTGCCGCCGTCGAGGCGCTCGGAGGCCATGCCGTGGATGTCCCGCTCGCGAAGGATCAGGTACGCGTCGCCCTGCACCTCGACCTCGAAGCACTCCTCGGGGTTGAACAGGACCTTGTCCCCCGCCTTGATCGTCCGCACGTGCGGCCCGACGGCCACGACGTCGGCCCAGACGAGGCGCTTCGCAACCTGCGCGGTCGCGGGGATGAGGATCCCGGCGCGCGAGCGGCGCTCGCCCTCGGCGGGTGGCACCTGGACGAGCACCCGGTCGTTGAGCATCGTGATCGCTTGCTTGGCGGTGTCTCGGTGCACGTCCTGGCGGCTCGCGTCGTCGCTCGTCACGCCATGCACGGTAGTGCGTCCGCGCTCTCGGCCCGGTCCGGGCGGTCCCGCCCACGGCCGTCGGCGCCCTCAGGCCCCCGGCGGGCGCACGAGCACGCCGTGGGCCGCCAGGTGCTCCTTCGCCTCGGCGATCGTGTAGGTCCCGTAGTGGAAGATCGAGGCCGCCAGCACCGCGTCGGCCCCGGCCACGAGCGCGCCCTCGACGAGGTGGTCGAGGGTGCCGACCCCGCCCGACGCCACGACCGGGACCTTCACGGCGTCGGTGACCGCCCGCAACAGCTCGAGGTCGTAGCCCGACTCCGTCCCGTCCCGGTCCATCGAGGTGACGAGCAGCTCTCCCGCGCCGCGCCGGGCCGCCTCGGCCGCCCAGCCGAGGGCATCCACCCCCGTGGCCCGGCGCCCACCGTGGGTGAAGACCTCGAAGCCGTCGCCCCCGGCACGGCGCCGGGCGTCGATCGCGACGACGACGCACTGGCTGCCGAAGGTCTCGGCGATCTCGCCGACGAGCCCCGGGCGGGCGAGCGCTGCCGAGTTGACGGCCACCTTGTCGGCGCCGGCGCGCAGCAGCGCCCGGGCGTCCTCCATGCTGCGCACGCCGCCGCCGACCGTGAGCGGGATGAACACCTCGTCCGCGGTGCGCGCCACGACCTCGACCATCGTCTCGCGGTCGTCGCTCGAGGCGGTGATGTCGAGGAAGACGAGCTCGTCGGCGCCCTCCGCGTCGTAGCGGCGGGCGAGGGCGACCGGATCGCCCGCGTCCCTGAGCGACACGAAGTGCACGCCCTTCACGACGCGACCCGCGTCGACGTCCAGACAGGGGATGACCCGCACCGTGCGCACGCCGGACCTACCTGGCCGGCGCGAGCCGGCGCGCCCGGCCGCGCGGCGTGGCGACGCGCCCCGCGCTCACCGGGCGCACGCCGCCATCGCCTCCTCGAGGGAGAGGACCCCCGACAGCAGCGCCCGGCCGACGATGGCGCCGGCGAGCCGCCTGCCCTCGATCTCCAAGGCGGCGAGCGCCCGCAGGTCGTCGGCTCCGCCGATCCCGCCCGAGGCGACGATCGGCAGGCTGCTCGACCCGAGCACGAGCTCGTAGCCGGGAAGGTCGGGGCCTTCGAGCGTCCCGTCGCGGTCGATGTCGGTGACGATCACCGCGCCGAGCGGCGCGTCCTCGAGCTGCGCGAGCGCGGCGGTGAGCTCGATCCCGCTCCCCTCCTTCCAGCCGCGCAGCGCCACCTCACGGCGCTGGCGGCGGCTCCCCCGGCCGACCGGGGCACGGCGGTGGTCGAGGCCGAGCACGACCCGTCCCGGGTAGCGCTCGGCGAGGCGGCGCGCCACCTCGGGCTCCTCGACCGCCACCGTGCCGAGCACGACCCGTGAGACGCCCGCCTCGAGCGCCTCGGCGGCGGACGCGGCGTCACGGATGCCGCCGCCGAGCTGGACCGGGATCGGCAAGGCGTCGACGATGCGCAGCACGACGTCGCGGTTGACGGGCTCGCCGGTGCGGGCGGCGTCCAGGTCGACCACGTGCAGCGAGGTCGCCCCGGCGTCGCGGTACGCCTCCGCCTGCTCGACCGGGTCGCCGTAGACGGTCTCGGCGGCGAAGTCGCCGCGGAGCAGCCGCACGCAGCGGCCGCCGCGGAGATCAAGCGCGGGGACGCACTCCATCGCGGGCAGCGCCGGGATGGTGAAGGCGAGCGGCCCGGTCATCTGCCCCGGACCCTCGACGACCCGAGCCGTTGCCCGGCGACGTCGCAGACCGCCACGAAGTTGCGCAGCAGGTGCAGCCCCGCGAGGCCCGACTTCTCCGGGTGGAACTGCGTCCCGAAGAGCCGGTCGCGCTCGATCGCGGCGATGACAGTCCCGCCGTACTCGCAGGTCGCGGTGACGCAGTCACGCGCCGCCGCGCGGGGGACGGGGGCGTAGGAGTGCACGAAGTAGAACCAGGGCGAGCGGGCGAGGCCGGCGAGCAGCGAGGAGGCGTGCCCGACGCGCTCGAGCACGTTCCACTGCATCTGCGGGAGCTTCACGCCGCCGCCGAGGCGCTCCACGCTGCCCTCGAGCACACCGAGGCCCGGCACGCCCGGGCTCTCCTCGGCATCTTCGAACAGGAGCTGGAAGCCGACACAGACGCCGAGGAACGGCACCTCGGACTCGATTGCCGCCAGCGCGACCGCGTCGAGGCCGCTCGCGCGAAGCGCCTCGGCGCAGGCGCCGAAGGCGCCGACGCCCGGCAGCACCACGCCGGCGGCCCCTTCCGCCTGCTCGGCGGAGGTGACGAGGCGCGCGTCCGCTCCGAGGTGCTCGAGCGCCTTCTCGGCCGAGCGCAGGTTGCCGATTCCGTAGTCGAGGACCGCGATCACGCGCCTAGAGCACCCCCTTGGTCGAGGGGATCGCGCTGCCCTCGACGCGCAGCGCGTCGCGCAGCGCCCGCGCGACCGCCTTGAAGGAGGCTTCGACCACGTGGTGGGTGTTCCTGCCGTAGCGCAGCCCGAGGTGGAGGGTCATCCCCGCCGAGGTGACGAACGCGCGCCAGAACTCCTCGGCCAGCTGTGGCTCGAAGCCCGGCGTCCCGAGCGGCGACGCGTCCGGCGCCAGCGCGACGTCGTAGCGGAGGAACGGACGGCCGGACAGGTCGAGCGCCACGTCCACGAGCGCCTCGTCGAGGGGCACCGAGACCGAGGCGAACCGCCGGACCCCCGCCTTGTCGCCGAGGGCCGCGGCGAACGCCTCGCCGAGCGTGATCCCCGTGTCCTCCACGCTGTGGTGGGCGTCCACCTTGAGGTCACCGACCGTGCGCACCACCAGGTCCAGCCCGCCGTGGCGGCCGAGCTGGCCGAGCATGTGGTCGAAGAAGGGCAGACCAGTCGCGATCTCAGTCTGGCCGGTCCCGTCGAGGTCGACGACGACGAGCACGTCGCTCTCCTTCGTCGTCCGGCGGCGCTCGGCGCGGCGGGCGGCCGCGCCCGGCGCGCCGTCCCCCGGGGCGGGCGGCGACGGGGCCGGCGTCGTCGAGATGGCGTCGTCCATGCTCCCTAGCCTGGCACGCGGCGGGCGCCGCCTCGCGAACCCGGCGCGCGCGGCGGCCCGGCCAGTCAGCCGAGCGCGGCGCGCATCGCCGCCAAGAAGGCGTCGTTCTCGGCCCGCGTCCCGACCGTGACGCGAAGGCAGCCCTCGAGACGTGGCCATGACGACACGTCGCGTACGAGCACGGACTGCTCGACGAGCGCCTTCCAGACCTCGACGGCGTCGCGGCGGACGGTGCGGAAGAGCACGAAGTTGGCGTCCGACGGCACCACCTCGGTCCCGAGGTCGCCGAGCGCCGCGACGAGCCGTCCCCGCTCCTCGACCAGGCGGGCGACGCGCTCGTGCATCTCCCCGACGAAGCGCAACGCGACCACGCCCGCCGCCTGCTTCGCCGCGTCCAGGTGGTACGGGAGGGTCACGCGGAACATCGCCTCGACGACCTCCGGCGAGGCGAGCGCGTAGCCGAGGCGCAGCGCGGCGAGCGACCACGTCTTCGAGAACGTGCGGATCACGACGAGGTGCGGGTTCTCCCCGAGCAGCTCGAGCGCGGAGCGCGGGGCGAACTGGCCGTACGCCTCGTCGACGACGACCAGGCCCGGCGCCCGCCGCAGCACGAGCTCGATCAACGGTCTCGGTTCGAGGCGCGCGGTCGGATTGTTCGGGGAGCAGAGGAAGGTCACGACGGGGTTGCCGGGACCGCTGCGCCCCGCCTCGGCGAGCACGCGCTCGAGCTCGGCCTCATCGACGAGGTACTGCTCGTCGCGCTCGCCGGCGACCACCGCCGTGCCGGTCACCCGGGCGATGTGGGAGTGCAGCGCGTAGGTCGGCTCGAACAGCGCCACCGAGCGCCCCGGGCCGCCGTAGGCGAGGAGCAGCGACTGGATCACCTCGTTCGAGCCGTTGGCGCAGTAGACCTGCTCGGCGGTCACGCCGTGGAGCTCGGCGATCGCCCGCCGCAGCGCGGAGGCCGCCCGGTCGGGGTAGCGGTTGAACGCGATGCGACCGAGCTCCTCCTCGAGCGCCCGCAGGAACGCCGGGGGCGGCGGCTCCGGCGCCTCGTTCGTGTTCAGGCGCACGCCGACGTCGAGCTGGGGCGAGTGGTAGCCCGCTATCAGGACGACGTCGGGTCGGGGCTCGACGTGGCGACGTTCCCCGGGGGGCGGCGCCGCCGGGAGCGGCCCGCTCACGTCGCGCTCCAGGTCGACTCGCCGATGCGCATCAGCACCGACTCGGCGTGGGCCGGGAGCCCTTCGGCCTCGGCGATGGCCGCCACGTCGTGGGCGACGCGCCGGATCCCGCGCTCGTCGACGCCGATCGCGTGGACACGCCGCACGAAGTCCTCCACGCCGAGCACGCTCGAGAACCGCGCCGTCCCGAACGTCGGCAGCACGTGGCTCGGCCCGGCGATGTAGTCCCCGACCGAGGCCGGCGCGAGCGGCCCGAGGAAGACGGCGCCGGCGTGGCGGACGAGCGGCAGGAGCGCCGTCTCGGCGTCGTCGGTGAGCAGCTCCAGGTGCTCGGGCGCGATCGCGTTCGCGACGCGCATCGCCTGGGCCGGGCCGTCGACGATCACGGCGTAGCCGCCGCCTTCGAGCGTCGACTCGGTCTCCTCCCGCCGCGGCGACGCCGCGACGATGCGGCCGACCGCCTCGCTGACCGCCCGCGCCTTCTCCTCGGACCAGGTGACGAGCCAGGCGAGCCCGTCCGGACCGTGCTCGGCCTGGACCACGACGTCGACCGCCGCCCACGCCGTCGGCGTCTCGGCGTCGGCGATCACGACGACCTCGGACGGCCCGGCGAACGCTGCCGGGACCCCGACGACGCCGCGGACCTCCCGCTGGGCGATGGAGACCCACTTGCTGCCCGGCCCGACGATGACGTCGACCTTCGGCACGGACTCCGTCCCGTAGGCCATCGCCGCGATCGCCTGCGCGCCGCCGATCCGGTACACCTCGTCGACGCCGGCGATGCAGGCCGCGGCGAGAATCTCCACCGGCAGCTCGCCGTCCGCTCCGGGGGGGACGCAGCACGCCACGGCGTCGACGCCGGCGACACGCGCCGGCACCGCGGTCATGAGGACGCTCGAGGGGTACTTGGCGCGTCCGCCTGGCGCGTAGACGCCGGCGCGCTCCACCGGAAGGACGAGGTGCGTGACGGAGATGCCGTCGCGTTCGTAGCGCGCCGGCGGGGACGCACGGTGGGCATGGAAGGACGCGATGGCCTCCCGCGCCGCCTCGAGCGCCCGCCGCAGGTCGCCGGGCAGCTTCGAGGGTGCCGCCTGCACCTGCGAGTCGGGCACGCGCAGGTCGCCGAGCTCGACGCCGTCGAAGCGGCGCGTCAGCTCCCGCACTGCCGCGTCGCCACGCCCACGTACGTCGGCGAGGATCGAGCGGACCTGCTCGACCGGCCCCTCTGCGCCGAGATCGGGCCGGGGGAGGTCGAGCGGCGCGTCGGCCGGCAGCCCGCGCAGGTCGAGGATCCGGAGCACCGGCGCAGCGTAGCGAAGCGGTCGAGCGGACCGAGACGGCCTTCGGGCGCGCGCCCGGCGCGCCGCGTCGGCAAGGATGGGCCGATGGCCGCCGACCGTTCAGAGATCTCCTCCATCTCGTCGCTCCTCACCCAGCTCACGACGCGCGTCGTCGCGATGGGCGAGGCGGCCGCCGCGGGGCGCGACGACGCGCTTGCTTCGGAGCTGTTCGGGGTGGAGCGTTCGCTCGACGGCGCGCGGCGACGGCTGGAGCGCCTCCTCGCGCCCGGTCGCTAGTCGGTCCTCCCCGCGCCGGCGCCGAGGGCGCGGCGCGACCTGCCGCCCGGGAGCACCGGGTCGGCCGACCCGACGCCGGCCGACGGGCAGACGTCGGCGAGGACGCACTCGGCGCAGCGGGGCCGACGCGCCACGCAGACGGCGCGCCCGTGGAGGATGAGGCGCAGGCTGAGCGCGCCCCACTGCCCGGGCGGCACGAGCGCGCACAGGTCGCGCTCCACCTTCACCGGGTCGTCCTCGCTCGTGAGGCCGAGGCGCCGCGCCAGGCGCCCGACGTGGGTGTCGACCGGGAGCCCCGGTTCGCCGAAGGCGACGGAGACGACGACGTTCGCCGTCTTGCGACCGACGCCGGGGAGCGAGACGAGGTCCTCAAGCCGGCCCGGCACGACCGAGCCGAACCGCTCGACGAGGGCGCCCGCCATGCCGATCAGGCTGGTCGCCTTGTTGCGGAAAAAGCCCGTCGAGCGGATGATCTCCTCGAGCTCGGACGGCTCGGCGCCCGCGAGGTCCTCCGCGGACGGGTAACGCGCGAACAGCTTCGGGGTGACGATGTTCACCCGCTGGTCGGTGCACTGCGCGGACAGGATCGTCGCTTGCAGGAGCTGGAAGGCGTCCTCGTGCTCGAGCGCGCACAGCTGCGACGCGGTTCCCGGGTACAGCTCGCCGAGGCGCTCGACGACCACCTTCGCGCGGCTGCGCGCGCCCTTCGGCCGACCCATGCCCGGGATGGTAGCCATCCGCGTGGCCGGCGCGGCCTTGGGCAGCGGGGGCGCCCGGAGCCACCAGGTACCCTCGTCTCGTGCATCACGTCGAGATCAAGCGGCGCATGGGCGAGGACGACATCGCGACCGTCGCCGCGCTGTTGCGGGTCGCCGAGGCCGCGGACGGCCATGCCCCGCTCGGCGAGCACAAGTGGCTCGACCTCGTGCACGGCGGGCGGGCCGGCTTCGCGGGCTTCGTCGCCCGCGAGCCCGGCCACGACCGGGTCGTCGGCTACGCCCAGCTGAGCCGCGGCCCGGACAACTGGGCGGTCGAGTACGTGGTCCATCCCGCCCACCGCCACCACGACGACCCGGTCGGCGTCGACCTGCTCCGAGCGGCCCTGGCCGAGGTCGGCCGCGAGGGCGGCGGCCACGTCCACGTCTGGGTGCCAAAGCCCACCGCGCTGCACGACGAGGTCGCGAGCGCCGCCGGTCTCTCGCGCGGCCGCGAGCTGCTGCAGCTGCGCCGGGCCCTGCCGCTCGAGGAGGGCCTCGACGGACCGGGCGGCGCGGAGGTGCGCGCCTTTCGGGTGGGCGAGGACGAGGCGGCGTGGCTCGAGCTCAACAACCGCGCCTTCCACGGCCACCCCGAGCAGGGTGCCTGGGGGCTGGCAACGCTTCGCGAGCGCGAGCAGCAGCCGTGGTTCGACCCGGCGGGCTTCCTCCTCCACGAGCGGGAGGGCCGGCTGGCGGCGTTTTGCTGGACGAAGATCCACGACGACGAGCCGTTGCTCGGCGAGATCTACGTCCTCGGCGTCGACCCCCACCTCCAGGGCCACGGCCTCGGCCACAAGCTCCTCGTCGCCGGCTGCGAGCATCTTGCGGCGAAGGGGATCCCGGCGGTGGTGCTCTACGTGGACGCCGACAACGCGCCTGCGGTCGCGCTGTACTCCGCGGCGGGCTTCCACCTCGACCACCGGGATCGCGCCTACGTCGGTGACATCCCGGCGGCGCCGTGAGCCGCTACGACCTCGACCGGCGCCAGGTGGCGGAGCTGCTGGCCGACCTCCCCCCCTACCGCGCCCGCCAGCTCTGGGATGGCCTGTACAAGCGCCTTGTCGACCCCGGCGAGCTGACCGAGCTGCCCCGCTCGCTCCGCCGGCGCCTGGCGCAGGCGCCCGAGCTCGAGCCGGCGCTGCGGCCGGAGCGCGAGACGCTCGCCGACGACGGGGCGACGCTGAAGTGGCTCTTCGCGCTGCACGACGGCGAGCGCGTCGAGACCGTGCTGATGCACCACGTCCGCCACTCGACGGTGTGCGTCTCCTCCCAGGCCGGCTGCGCCATGGCGTGCTCGTTCTGCGCGACCGGCCAGGCCGGCTACCGCCGTCACCTCAGCACCGGGGAGATCGTCGAGCAGGTCGTGTTGGCGTCGCGCGCGGCGAGCGCGCACGGCCGCCGCCTCGACCACGTCGTGTTCATGGGCATGGGCGAGCCGCTCGCCAACTACGCGCGCGTCTGGGCGGCGGCGGAGCGCATCGTCGAGGAGCTCGGTCTCGCGGCGCGCCACGTGACCATCTCGACGGTCGGCGTCGTGCCGGGGATCCTGCACCTCGCCGGCGAGCGGCTCCAGGTGAGCCTCGCGGTCTCCCTCCACGCCGCCAACGACGCTCTGCGCGACCAGCTGGTGCCGCTCAACCGTCGCTACCCCCTCGAGGTGCTGGTGGAGGCGTGCCGGCGGTACACCGACACGACGCACCGGCGGATCTCGTTCGAGTGGGCGTTGATCGACGGGGTGAACGACCGGCCGAGCGACGCCGCCGAGCTCGCCGCCATCGCCCGCGAGCTGCGGGCCCACGTCAACCTGATCCCGCTGAACCCGACACCGGGCTACCCGGTCCTCGGCTCGCCGCCCGATCGCGTCCGGGCGTTTCGCGACGACCTGCTCCGCCGGAAGGTGAACGCGACCGTGCGGCGGACCCGCGGCCGGGAGATCGACGCGGCCTGCGGGCAGCTGGCGGCGGCGGCGCGCCTTGCCCCCGCGTCCGGAGCGCCCGCCCTCTCGGCCCGGCGCGGGGCATGAGCGCGGACGCGGGGCCGCTCGGACCCCCTGACGGGACGCGGGTCCCCCGCTACGCCGGATGGTCGACCTTCGCCCGACTGCCCCGCCTCGACGAGGTCGAGCGTCCCGACGTGCTCATCGTCGGCGTGCCGTTCGACGGCGGCGTGAGCTACCGACCCGGTGCCCGCTTCGGCGCGGCGCACATCCGGCAGGCATCGCGGGGGCTGCGCGCCTACAACCCCGACTCGGGGTGGCGCCGTTCGCGCTGCAGCAGGTCGCCGACGCGGGCGACATCGCCTGCAACCCCTTCGACCTCCTCGAGGCGATCGGCCAGATCGAGGCCGGGGCGCGCGAACTCTCCTCGTCCGGTGCCCGCCTCGTCGTCCTCGGCGGCGACCACACGATCGCGCTCCCGCTGCTGCGGGTCGTGGCCGAGCGCCACGGCCCGGTG
>DATKQY010000075.1:0-66007 GCA_035532475.1 Acidimicrobiales bacterium
GGGACCAAGCTCCACCACGTGGGCGTGGGCCGGGCCCACTGCGGCCGTCGAGTCATCGTGCTCGTGGCCGACCTCGACATCCGGGTGCTGAGCCAGGAGGGCGAACTGCTCCGCCACCTCACCCTCGACCGGGAACGGGACCACCAGCCCCTCGCCCCCAAAGCGGAGGTCACGTAGCCTGCATAGGTTCGTCTGTCCACGATGTCTCGGGACATCACACGAGTGGGCCGGGTAGGATTCGAACCTACGAAGGCTGTGCCGACAGATTTACAGTCTGCTCCCTTTGGCCACTTGGGTACCGACCCGTCGGGTCGACACGATACCGGACGCGCCAGGTGCCGCGGACGGTCGGGCGCACGCCGATCGGAGCCGCGGGGAGCCGCGCTAGCTTGATCGCCATGCCGAGTTTTGACGTCACGTCCGAGGTCGACATGCAGGAGGTCCGCAACGCCGTGGACCAGGCGTCCCGGGAGGTCGCCACCCGCTTCGACTTCAAGAACACCGGTGCGAGCGTCGAGCTGAAGGCGGAGGAGATCGAGCTCCACGCCCCGACTGAGGACCGACTGCGCGCCCTCGTGCAGGTGCTCGAGGAGAAGCTCGTACGCCGGGAGGTGTCCTTGAAGGCCCTCTCCTACGGCAAGGTCGAGGAGGCGGCGAAGGGGACGGTCCGCCAGGTCGTCACGCTCCAGGCCGGCATCTCGGCGGACCACGCCAAGCGCATCAACAAGCTCGTGAAGGACATGGCGCTGAAGGGCGTCAGCTCCCAGGCACAGGGCGACCAGGTGCGCGTCACGGGGAAGAAGCGCGACGAGCTGCAGGCCGTCATCGCGGACCTGAAGGCGCAGGACCTCGGGATCCCGCTCCAGTTCGGCAACTTCCGCGACTGAGCGGCCGACGCCGGAGGCGCCGTCGCCCGACGGGCCCGGCGCCGCGCCGCTCCGGGGCTCGCACCCGGCGGCCGACTCAGAACAACAGCGTCGCGTGCTGCGCGAACTGGACCAGCGGCTGGGGCCAGATCCCGAACACGATCGTGGCACCGAGGGCGCAGCAGAGCCCGGCCGTCACCCAGGGCGAGACCTCGAGCTCTCCGGCGGCCGCAGGCCCTGCGGCAGTGACGAGCTCCGTCCCGGCCGGCGCCGCCTCGAGGGTGGCGACGCCCGACGTCGCGAGCGCCGTCGCCCCACGGGCGCCGGGCTCGGCTGCCGACGCGACGGCGCCGGCGAGCCGGGTGCCCCCCGGCGGCACCGTCTCGCGGACCTCGTCGGGCGACGTGACGAGGTCGCCGAACATCACGAAGACGACGCGCAGGTAGAAGAAGGCCGCGATCGCCGCGGACACCATGGCGATCACCGCTAGGGCGTAGGAGTGCACGGCCACCGAAGCCTCGACGACGTACAGCTTGGCGAAGAACCCGGTCGTGAACGGCGCTCCGGCCTGCGCGAGGAGGAACAGCGCGAAAGTCGTCGCCAGCACGGGCCGCCGCCGCGCGAGGCCGCGGTAGCGCTCGAGGTCGTGCCCCTCGTCCCCCTTGCCGCCGACCACCGCGACGACCCCGAAGCTCCCGAGGACGAGGAGCGAGTAGACGAAGACGTAGTAGAGGCTCCCGGCGACGCCGCGCGCCGTCGCCGCCTGCAGCCCGAGCAGGATGAAGCCGGCGTGGTTGATCGAGGAGTAGGCGAGCATCCGTTTGACGTCGCGCTGCACGACGGCGACCACCGCGCCGAGAAGGAGCGTGAGCACCGCGATCACCCAGATGATCGGCTGCCAGCTGGTCCGCAGCGTCGGCAGAGTGGAGACGAAGACGCGCAGCAGGGCCGCGAAGGCACCGGCCTTGGCGATCGCGGCCATGAACCCGGCGGCCGGGGTGGGTGAGCCCTGGTACACGTCGGGCGTCCACATGTGGAACGGGACGGCCGCGACCTTGAACCCGAAGCCGACGAGCATCAGCGCGAGCCCCGCCAGCAGGACCCCGTTCGAGACGAGGACGTTGCGGGCGAGGAAGGCGCCGATCTGGGCGAGGTTCGTCGAGCCGGTGGCGCCGTAGGTGAGGGCGATGCCGTACACGAACACCGCCGAGGAGAACGCTCCGAGGATGAAGTACTTCATGGCGGCCTCGCCCGAGGCCTCGCGCCGCTGGTCGAAGCCGGCCATGACGTAGAGGGGGATCGAGAGGATCTCGAGGCCGAGGAAGATCAGGATCAGGTCGTTCGCCGAAGCCATCAGCATCGCTCCCGACGCCGAGATCAGCGCCAGCGCGTAGTACTCACAGCCCGCCACGCCCTCACGTTGCAGGAAGCCGGCGGCGAACATCGGGGCGACGATGAGGATCACCGAGACGAGCACCAAGATGAAGACAGAGAAGCCGTCGACGTCGATCGAGCGCGCCACGGCGCTGAACGGCCCGTGCTTGTCGACGTCGTGCCAGAGCACGAGCGAGGCGATGAGCGAGGCGATGCCGATCCCGACGGTGCCCGACGCGAACGCTCCGGTCGGCAGGTGCCGGGTCGTGACCGACGCGGCCGCGATCATCACGAGCATCCCGCCGAGCACGATCAGCTCGGGCAGGATCACCGTGTAGTTGACGTGCGGGAGCACGAGTGTGCTCCCGAGAAGGTGTGCGGCGAGCACGCCGGTGACTCCGCTGCTCACTTGGCCGCCTCCGTGGACGTCGAGCCCGGGAGCACCTTGACCGTGAGGACGCCGGGCCGGCCGAGGGTCGGGATCTTCGGGTGCGCGACGACCTCGACGTGGGCGACGAGGCTGTCGACCGACGGCGAGATCCGGTCGAGAACCGGCTTCGGGTACACGCCGAGCAAGACGATGAGCACGACGAGCGGCGCCATGACGAGGCCTTCCCGCCAGGTCATCTCCTTGAAGGGCTGCTCCTCGCCGGCGCCCTCCTCGGCACGCAGGTGGAAGACCTGCTGGTAGGCCCAGAGGAAGTAGACCGCGGCGATGACGATCCCACCGACCGCGGCCACGACCCACCAGCGGTGGGTGAGGAACGTGCCGGCGAGGATGAGGAACTCGCCGACGAACCCGTTGAGCCCGGGAACGCCGATCGAGGCGAGCATCACGAGGGTGAAGGCCCCGGCCATCACCGGTGCCTTGCTCTGGAGGCCCCGGAGCCTCGGGATCATGAACGTCTGCCGGCGCTGGTAGATCATCGCGATCAGGAGGAAGAGCGCCGCGGTGTACAGCCCGTGGTTCACCATCTGCAGGACCGCTCCGGACAGTGCCTCGCCGGTCAGCGCGAACGCCCCGAGCACGATGAAGCCCATGTGCGCGAGCGACGAGTACGCGACGAGCCGCTTGAGGTCACGTTGGACGGCGGCGACGATGCCGCCGTAGAGGATGCCGATCACGCCGAGTGTGAGCAGCAGCGGGGCGAGCACCACGACGGCGTGGGGGAACAGCCCGAGGTCGAACCGCACGATCCCGTAGGTGCCGAGCTTCGCCATGACCCCCGCCAGCAGGATGGCGCCGCCGGCCGGTGCCTCGCTGTAGGCGTCGGGCGACCAGGTGTGGAAGGGGAACACCGGTGCCTTCACGACGAAGGCCGTCGTGAAGGCCAAGAAGAGGAGCACCCCCGCCGTACCGCTCAGGTGGGTCGAGGCGAGCTGGCGGATGTCGAAGCTGGTCACGCCCGTCTGACCCTGGTGGATGAAGACGAGCGCCAGGATCCCGACGAACATCACCGCCGAGGCGAGGAAGGTGTAGAGGAAGAACTTCGTCGCCGCGTAGCCGCGTCGCTCGTGCCCCCAGCCCCCGATGATGAAGTAGACGGGGACGAGGGTCACCTCGAAGAAGAGGAAGAACAGCATCAGATCAAGCGAGAGGAAGCTGCCGAGGCAGCCGGCCTCGAGTATCAGGACCCAGACCGTGAACGACTTCGGGTTCCGGCGCTCGGTCGCCCCCGCCAGCGTGATCGGGAACAGCACGGCGGACATCAGCACCAGGAAGAGCGAGATCCCGTCCACCCCGAGGGTCCAGGAGATGCCGAGCGGCGTGGCGAAGACGTGGGTCGTCACCATCTGGTAGCCGCCGTCGTGCGACTGGAAGGCGGCGAGCATGGCGGCGGCGATGCCGAGGACGCCGAGGGAGGCGGCCATCCCGACGGCGCGGACCGCCCACGTCGCCGTCCTCGGGACCAGCAGGACGACGATGGCCGCGCCGACCGGCACGAGGACGAGCGTGGTCAGGTACGGGAAGGCGCGTTCGGCGGACGTGCCTGCCAGGAGCGCCGCGGCGAGGTGGAGGTGCGTCATGTCAGGACCCCGCCCTGCTGAGCACGTAGGCGGCGAGGACGACGATGCCGGCCACGATGCCGAGCGCGTAGCTGCGCACGTAGCCGCTCTGGATCCTGCGCAGCCGCTCGCCGCTCACCCGCACCGCCGCCGCCACGCCGTTGACGGCACCGTCGATCAGCTTTGAGTCGACCACCGCGGCGGAGAAGGCCGCGAGGACGTCGCCGGGCCGGGCGATGAAGTGGTCGTAGGCCCAGTCGATGTACCACGCCATCGCCAACAAGCGCGGCTCGAGCCTGCGGTGCTCGACGGCCGCACGCCACAGCGCCCCCGCCAGCAGGACGCCGGTGATCGCGAGGGCCGCGTCGACGAGGGCGAAGGCCCACTCCTGGCCAACGCCGAAGTGGTGGACGAGGAGCGTCCCGCCCACCACGGGGTTGAGCCACCGCTCCAGGAGGTCGAGGTTTGGGTGGAACGGCAGATCGATGAAGCCGCCGAGGACCGACAGCCCGGCGAGCACGATGAGCGGCAGGCGCATCACCCAGCCGGGGTCGTGCGGGTGCGGCGGCCCGGCGCCGTGGCCGCCCGCGACCGGCTCGGGGGTCGTGAGCGGCGACCCCTCCCCAGCGAGGTGCTCCCCCGCCGTGGCGTGCGCCCGGGCGTAGCCGTCTCCGGTCTGGCGCGCCTCGTTCCAGCGCCGCTTGCCGAGGAAGACCAGGAAGTACTCGCGTCCCATGTAGTACGCGGTCAGCACCGCGGTGACCGCCCCGATCACCCAGAGCGCCGGGCTCACCGCCCACGCGTTCAGCAGCACCTCGCTCTTCGACCAAAAGCCGCTGAACGGCGGCACGCCAGCGATGGACAGCCAGCCGATCAAGAAGGTGACCGCCGTGACGGGCATCAGCTTCGCCAGACCGCCCATCGTCTTGATGTCCTGCTCCTCGTCCATGGCGTGGATGACCGAGCCGGCGCCGAGGAACAGCAGCGCCTTGTAGAAGGCGTGGGTGAGCATCAAGAACACCGCCGCGACGTACGCGCCCGAGCCGGCGGCGAGGAACATGTAGCCGAGCTGGGACACGGTCGAATAGGCGAGCACCTTTTTGATGTCGTTCTGGGCGCAGGCGATCGTCGCCGCCACGAAGGCGGTGCATGCCCCGACCCAGGCGACGACGTGCGCCGCGTCCGGAGCGGCGTGCAGCACCGGGCTGATCCGGCACATCAGGTAGACGCCGGCGGTGACCATGGTGGCGGCGTGGATCAGCGCCGAGACGGGAGTCGGGCCCTCCATCGCGTCCGCGAGCCAGGGGAAGAGCGGGATCTGCGCCGACTTGCCGACGGCGCCGAGGAACAGGAGCAGCCCGATGGCGATCAGGCTCGGCTGGCCGACGTGGCCGAGACGGGCGAACACCGTGTGGTACTGGAAGCTCCCGGTG
Source organism: Acidimicrobiales bacterium (assembly GCA_035532475.1). Taxonomy (GTDB): domain Bacteria; phylum Actinomycetota; class Acidimicrobiia; order Acidimicrobiales; family Bog-793; genus DATKQY01. The sequence goes on from DATKQY010000075.1 coordinate 5,681, forward strand.
CGCTCGAAGATCAAGAAGAGCGCGAGGAGGAACCCGGCGTCGCCGATCCGGTTGTAGATCATCGCCTTCTTCCCGGCGCTCGCCGCTGCGGCCCGGTCGAACCAGAAGGCGATGAGGAAGTACGAGCAGACGCCGACGCCCTCCCAGCCGAAGAAGGAGAGGACGAAGTTGTCCGCCAGGACCAGCATCAACATCGCGAACACGAAGAGGTTCAGGTAGACGAAGAACTTCGGGAACTGCTCGTCGTGCTCCATGTAGCCGATCGAGTACAGGTGGATCAGGGTGCTCACGCCGGTGACGAAGGCGGCCATCGTCATCGACAACGGGTCGACGAGCAGCCCGGCGCCGACGTTCAGCTTGTCGACGGCGAACCAGGTGAACCAGCTCTGTGTGAAGGAGCGGTGCGCCGGCGCGAGCTGGAACAGCCCGGCGAAGACGAGCGCGGTGACGACAAAGGAGGCGGCGACCATGGCCGTCGCCAGCCAGCCGGCGAGCGGGTTGCCGAGCTTGCGCCCAAAGGGCGCCAGGATCGCGAACCCGGCGAGCGGGAAGAGCGGAATGAGGAAGGCGGCGTGGATCACGGTGTCCCGGTCAACCCTTCAGCACGTGGGCGTCGTCTGCGGTGGCACCGCTCTTGCGGCGAAAGATGGCGACGAGGATCCCGAGGCCGACGACGACCTCTGCGGCCGCCACGACGAGCACGAAGAACACCGCCACCTGCCCCCCGATGTCGTTGAGGGCCCGGGAGAACGTGACGAAGGTGAGGTTCGCCGCGTTGAGCATGAGCTCGACGCACATGAACATCACAAGGACGTTCCTCCGCACGAGGAGCCCGACCGCGCCGATCGTGAAGAGGATGGCCGCGAGGACGAGGTACCAGCTGGCCCCGATACTCATCGGGCGCCCACCTCCTCTGGGGGCGAGACGGCGGGGGCGCCGTCGGCGGCGCCGGTCCCGGCGCTCCCGCCACGTGGGGCGGGCAGCGAGAGGCTCGGCGCGTCCGGGTCGACGAGGGCGTCGGGGGCGCCGCCCTCGGTCTGGCGGCGGCGCGGCCGGCGCGACAGCACGATCGCGCCGATCACCGCCACCACGAGGAGCGCCGAGGTCACCTCGAAGGGCAGCAGGTATGTCGTGAAGATCGAGCGGCCGAGCTGCGCCACGTTGGAGCTCGAGCCGCTGAGCGACCCGGCGACGGAGCGCGCCCCGGTGACCCAGCGGTGGTGCGCGAGGAGGATCACCTCGACCAGCACGAGGATGCCGAGGATGACCGCCACGACTCGCTGGCCGACCAGCGCGTCGGCGAAGATCCGCTCACGCCGGTCGACCCCGAGCAGCATGATCACGAACAGGAAGAGGACGACGATCGCTCCTGCGTAGACGATGATCTGGACGGCGGCGAGGAACTGCGCGTTCTCCTCGACGAAGAGGACCGCGATGCCGAACAGCGTCATCACCAGCATGAGCGAGGCGTGGACCGGGTTGCGGGCGAGCACCACGCCGAACGCGCCGATGATCGTCACGGCCGCGGCGATGGCGAACGTCAGGGCGTCGGGAAGGGTCGCCGCGCCGAGGACGAGGTCGTGCGGCATCAGCGGACCCTGCCGCCGAATCGGACCGGGATCTTGTTGCGCGCGACCTCGCGGAGGGAGATGTTGCCGGTCGCCTCGTCGTCCCGCTTGCCGCTCTGGCCGCCCTCCGGGGCGCGCACGCCGTAGCCGAGCTCGCCCGACCACTGCACCTCGCCCTCGTAGGCGGCCGCGCCCGACGGCGAGGTGGCGCGCATCCAGCCCGAGGTGAAGCGGTCCTCGCCCTCGCGCCAGTCCTCCCAGGGGAGCTTCTTCGGGCGGCCGTCGTCGTCGACCACGAGCTCGTCCTTGGTGTAGATCGCGTCGGCACGGCTCGTGAAGGAGAACTCGAACATCTTCGTCTCGGTGATCGCCTCGGTCGGGCACGCCTCGACGCACATGTCGCAGTGGATGCAGCGCAGGTAGTTGATCTCGTAGACGAAGCCGAAGCGCTCGCCGGGCGAGACCGGTGACTCCTCCGGGTTGTCGGCCCCGCGGACGTAGATGCAGTCGGCCGGGCACACCGCGGCGCACAGCTCGCAGCCGATGCACTTTTCCATCCCGTCCTCGTAGCGGTTGAGGACGTGGCGGCCGTGCAGGCGCGGCGGCTTCGGCCGCTTCTCCTTCGGGTACTCGGTCGTGACACGCGGCTCGAAAACCTGGGTCAGCGTCTGCTTGAAGCCGCCGAAGAAGCGGAGCTCGCCGAAGTACCCCATCCCTAGCCTCCGACCTTGCCGCCGCCGGGCACCGGCCGCAGGCTCGTGATCGCGGCGCCGCGCGGCGCCGCGCCGCCCCGGACGTCGTCCTCGGCGCCGAGCGCCGCGTCCCCCTCGACGAGCGCCTCGCGGCGCCGCCGGGCGATGCGCACCGACTGGCCGAGCAGCGCCCACGCGAGCAGGCACCCCCCGATGACCGCGAAGCCCCACGCCGCCGACTGGATCACGCCGGCGACCACGAGCAGCCAGGCGAGCGAGAGCGGGATGAGCACCTTCCAGCCGATGTTCATCAGCTGGTCGTAGCGCATCCTCGGGAGCGACGCCCGGATCCAGACCTGGATGTAGCAGAACGCGATCGTCTTGCCGAGGAACCAGGCGATCGGCCAGAGCCAGCGCAAGAAGTGGAAGCCGGGGCCGTCAGGGCCGCCGAAGAAGAGGGTCACGACGACCGCCGACATCGTGACGGTGTTCATGAACTCCGCCATGAAGAACAGCGCGAAGCGGATCGAGGAGTACTCGGTGTGGAATCCTCCGCCGAGCTCGGACTCGCCCTCGGCGAGGTCGAACGGCGGCCGGTTGAGCTCGGCCGTCGAGGCGATGAAGAACAGGACGAAGGGGACGATCCCGAGGCGCAGCCAGTTCCACTGCCAGAAGTGGAGCGCCTGGGACTGCACGATGGTCCGCGTGGAGAGACTGTGCGCCTCCAGCACCACGGCCACGACCGTGAGCCCCATCGCCGCCTCGTAGGAGATCATCTGGGCCGACGCCCGCACCGCACCGAGCAACGGGTACTTCGAACCAGACGACCACCCGGCGAGCATCGTGCCGTAGACGGCGACCGACGAGAGGGCCAGCACGAGCAGGATCCCGACCGGCGGGTCGGCGACCTGGAGCTCGACGACGTGGTGCGCGATGGTGACGACCCCACCCACCGGCACCACGGTGAAGATCAAGAAGGCCGGGAGCAGCGAGAGGAACGGCGCCAGGCGGAAGACGATCCGGTCGGCGCGCTCGGGGAGCAGGTCCTCCTTGAAGAACAGCTTCGTCCCGTCGGCCAGGGTCTGGAGGAGCCCGAAGGGGCCCGCGCGGTTCGGGCCGATCCGGTTCTGCATGTCCGAGATCACCTTGCGCTCGAACCAGATCATCAGCAGCACCGAGACGAGCAGGGCGCCGAAGGCGACGAGCACCTTCACGAGGACGATGACGAAGACCGCGAGCCCGACACCGTTCGCGAACAGCGGGTCTGGCATCAGCGTGCCTCCAGGCGCACGTCGGTCACCGATGCGGTGGCGTCGATCAGCACCGACGCCGATGCGCCGGCCGGTGCGAGGTTCGCGCCGAGGACCGCGACCCCCGGCGGCAGGTCGGCGTCGCCGGCCACCTCGACCTCGAGCTGGCCGTGGCCCGAGCGGACGAGCACGCGTCCGGCGTCGCCCACCCCGAGGCGTGCGAGCTCGACCGGGTTGACCGCGAGCACCTGGTCGGGCGCGAGCGGCGCGAGCGAGGGGCTGGAGCGGACGACCGTGCCCCGGTCGTAGAGGGAGCGGCGCACCACCAGACGAAGGGCGTCCTCGCCGATCGGCGGCGAGGCCGGCGCGGCGGCCCCGGCGAAGGTGAGCAGCGCCGGGCGCTCGACACCGTAGCTGGCGGGCTCGCCGACCTCGGGGCCGCCGAGGCCGCCGAGGGGGACGCCGGCGCCGACCGAGATCGGCGCACCCTGCTCTTCGACCGAGAGGATCCCCGGGGTCGCGATCGGGTCGATCGCCCGCGGGCCGCTCGAGCCGTCGCGCCGGACGCCGATGGCGACGGGCACGGCGTCGACCGGCACGACGACACCGTCGCGAAACGCCGGGTGGGCGAGCGTGCCATCGGTCACGCCGCGGTACGCGGGGGCCAGCTCGGCGATCTCGGCGGTGATCGTCTCGAGGCTCTCGAAGCCGAGGTCGGCACCGAGGCGCCGCGCGGTCTCGGCGGCGATCATCCACGCCGCCCAGGCGACGCCCGGCGGAACGACCTTTTGGGCGAGGCGCGTCACCCGCCCCTCACAGCTCGTCGTCGAGCCCGATCGCTCGGCGTCGCCCGAGACCGGCAGCACGACGTGCGCGAGGTCGGTGGAGGCGTCCGGGTAGGTCGCGACGGCGACGAGCAGGTCCACGTTCTCGAGCGCGGCCCGGGCCAGGGAGTGGTCGGGGAAATCGGCGAGCGGGTCCGCACCGAGCAGGACGAGCAGCGAGACCTCACCGGCGGCGGCAGCCTGGAGGATCCCACGGGTGTCGCGCCCGCGCGCCTCGGGCAGCGTTCCCCAGGCCTCGCCGAACCAGCGTCTCCCCTCCTCGAGGTCGACCCTGCCCGGGAGCAGCCCCGGCGCGAGGCCCATGTCGAGGGCACCGTGGACGTTGGCCCGGTGCAGCGCGCTGAGGAAGCGGGCCCCCGGCCACGCCCGCTGGATCGCCGCGGCGGCCGCAGCGAGCGACTCCGCCGACTCGGCGAGCGACGGGCGCCCGAGGACGACGACGAGGCCCTCACCGCGCTCGGCCTTCGGGTCGTCCGAGGCGAGGACCTGCGCGAGCAGGCGGTGCGCCGCCTCGACCGAGGCGGGGTCGGCGCCCGGCACCTCGCCCGGCGCTCCGGTGGCGGTGAGCGCCTCGGCGAGGCGGACCGCCTCGCCCGGCGTGTAGCGGAGCCGCGCGCGGGCGTCCTCGCCGAGGGCGGTCCCTTCGGGCGAGCATTCGACGATCGGCAACGACTGGTGCACCGCGGCCGTGCGGAGCCGCAAGTAGAGGACGGGGAGCGCCTCGCGCAGGTCCGGTGCGAGCACGAGGACGGCCTTGGCGCGCACCGCCTCGTCGATCGTCGCCCTCGGCAGGCCGAGGACCAGCTCGGCAGGGAGGCCGTCGCCGAGCTGCGCGTCGACCGAGTCCGTTCCGAGGACGGACTTGGCCAGCTTCGCCCAGGCGTAGGCGTCCTCGTTCGTGAGGCGTGCGCCGCCGATCACGGCGATGCCGGCCGAGCCGGTCCGCTCGCGCGCCTGGCGGACACCGGCCGCGACGTCCCGGAGCGCCTCGTGCCAGAGGGCGGGCACGAGCTCGCCGGCGTGGCGGACGAGGGGCTCGGTGAAGCGGTGCTCGGCGTTGACCGCCTCGAAGGCGAAACGGCCCTTGTCGCAGAGCCAGCTCTGGTTCACCGGCTCGGCGTCGACCCCGAGGTAGCGCACGAGCTTGCCGGCGGAGGACTGGGCGACGACGCGGCAGCCGACCGAGCACGTGGTGCAGGTCGTCTCGACCTGCTCCAGGTCCCACGGCCTCGACTTGAAACGGTACGGCGACGCCGTCAGCGCGCCCACCGGGCAGATCTGCACGGTGTTGCCGCTGAAGTACGAGCTGAAAGGGCGCTTCGGGAAGATCGCCACCTCCACCCGGTCGCCCCGCTCGGCGAAGTCGATCAGCGCCTCGCCGGCCACCTCCTCCGCGAAGCGGGTGCAACGGGCGCACTGGATGCAGCGCTCCCGGTCAAGGTAGACGAGCGGGCTGATCTCGATCGGCTTCTCCCAGTGCCGCTTCTCCTCGATGAAGCGGCTCTCGCCGGGACCATGGGAGAGCGCCTGGTCCTGCAGCGGGCACTCGCCGCCCTTGTCGCAGACCGGGCAGTCGAGCGGGTGGTTGATGAGGAGGAACTCGAGGACACCCTCTTGGGCCTTGCGCGCCTTGTCCGAGGAGGTGCGGATCTCCTGGCCGTCCGCGACGGGAAGGAAGCACGCCGGCTGCAGGCTGAAGCCGCGGGGGCCGGAGACCTCGACCAGGCACATCCGGCACATGCCCACCGGCTTCATCCGCGGGTGGTAGCAGAAACGGGGGATGAAGACGCCGGCCCGCTCCGCCGCCTCGATGATGAGTTCGCCGGGACGCGCCTCGAGCGCGACGCCGTCGACGGTGACCGTCAGCGGCTCGGGAGCGGCCTGCTCCGCCGGCTTCGACGCGGTGTCGGTCATCGCGCACCTCGCATCGGGCAGCCGCCCTCCTTCGCGTGCAGGAGGAACTCGTCGCGGAACATCCGGATGCCGGAGGCGACCGACGAAGGGATGGACGGACCGAGGACGCAGATCGTCGTCTGCTCCGGTGGCCAGTGCACACCGGGCGAGATGTTGTCGCAGGCGTCCATCAGCAGGTCCAGATCGGACTCGCGTCCGCCGCCGTCCTCCAGCCGTCGCAGGATCTTCTCGATCCAACCGCTGCCCTCCCGGCACGGCGTGCACTGGCCGCACGACTCGCGCCAGAAGAAGCGGGCGATACGCCAGGCGGCGCGCACCGCGCAGGTCGTCTCGTCCATCACGACGATCGAGCCCGAGCCGAGCATCGAGCCCGCCTTGCCCACGGCGTCCTGGTCGAGGCCGAGGTCGAGGTGCTCGGGACCGAACCACGGCGCCGACACGCCGCCCGGGATGAAGGCCTTCAGCTCCTTGCCATCCTTCACCCCGCCGCCGAACGCCGGCGCGTAGATCAGGTCGCGGAAGGTGGTCTTCGACATCTCGACCTCGAACCAGCCCGGGTGCTCGACGCGGCCCGAGAGCGCGAAGAGCCGGGTGCCGGTCGAGCTGCCCTGCCCGAGCGCGGCGAAGGCGTCCCCCCCGTTCAGGGTGATCCAGGGGATGTTCGAGACCGTCTCGATGTTGTTGACCACCGTGGGCGCGCCGTAGAGGCCGATGGCGGCCGGGAAGTACGGGGGCTTGATGCGCGGGAAGCCCCGCTTTCCCTCCAGGCTCTCGAGCAGCGCCGTCTCCTCGCCGCAGATGTAGGCGCCAGCGCCGGGATGGATCACGAGGTCGACCGAGAACCCCGAGCCGAAGATGTCGTGCCCGATCGCCCCGAGCGCGTACGCCTCGTTGCAGGCCTGGGTCAGCCGCTCGAGGCCGAGCGCGAACTCACCCCGACAGAAGATGAAGGCCTGCTCGACACCGAGGGCATAGGCGGCGATCAGGGTCCCCTCGATCACCTGGTGGGGGTCGCGCTCGACGAGCAGGTGGTCCTTGAACGTCGCCGGCTCGCTCTCGTCCCCGTTCACGACGAGATAGGTCACGTCGGCCTGGCGCAGCATCGACCACTTCCGGCCTGCCGGGAAGCCGGCGCCGCCCCGCCCGAGCAGGCTGGCCTTGCTGACCTCCTCGCGCAGCGCCTCGGGGGCCATCGCCAGCGCGCGCCGCAGGCCCTCGTAACCGCCCGTCGCGAGGTAGCGCTCGAGGGTGTGCGAATCGGGGTGCGCGCCAAGGCGCGCCGTGACGATCGGGGCGGCCTCGGTGATCATGACCGCTTCCTCGTTGCCCGCCGGGCCGGCGGCTCCACGGGCGTCTCCTCGACGGCCGGGGCCGGGCCGCCGTCGCCGGTCCGGGCGAGCAGGCCGACGGCGCGCTCCACGCGGCACAGCACGCCGTGGCGCGGGACGTCGCCGGCGAGCGCCCCCGATCGCAGCCCCTCGACCAGCCGGTCGAAGGCGTCATCGTCGAGCGGGCCGAAGAAGCGGTGGTTCACCTGGACGCAGGGAGCCACGTCACAGGCCGCGAGGCACTCAACCTCCTCGAGGGTGAACTCGCCGTCGTCGGTCGTCTGGCCGGCGCGGATCCCGAGGTGCTCCTCGGCGTGCTCGAGCAGCTCGTAGCCGCCCGCCAGGAGGCACGCGATGTTGGTGCAGACGGCGACGAGATGGCGGCCGATCGGCTCGAGGTGGAGCATGTCGTAGAAGCTCGCGGTGCCACGTACCTCGGCCGCGGTCACGTCGACGAGCTCGGCGATCTGCTCCATCGCCTCGGGCGTGAGCCAGCCTTCCTGTGCCTGGGCGAGGTGGCAGAGCGGGATGAGCGCCGAGCGCCGCTCGGGGTAGAGCGCGACGACGGCACGCGCCCGGGCCAGGCTCTCCTCGTTGAGCGGCGCCATCAGCGGTCCACCTCCCCGAGGACGGGGTCGACCGAGGAGAGGATCGCGATGGCGTCGGCGACGAGCGCCCCCCGCAGCAGCGGCGGCACGCTCTGCAGGTTGACGAAGCTCGGACCGCGGATGTGCATCCGGTACGGGTGGTTCGAGCCGTCGGCGACCATGTAGCAGCCGAGCTCGCCCCGGGGCGACTCGACCGCGACGTAGGTCTCGCCCTCCGGCACCTCGATACCGCGCGTGAAGAGCTTGAAATGGTGGATCAGCGCCTCCATCGACTCGTCGATGCGCGCCCGGGGCGGTGGCGTCAGCTTCTGGTCCTGGACCCGGTAGTCGCCGGCGGGCATGCGCTCGAGGACCTGACGGACGATCTTGATCGACTCGCGGATCTCGTTCAGCCGCACGGCGTAGCGGTCGAAGGTGTCACCGACCGTCCCGACGACCACGTCGAAGTCGACCTGGTCGTATGCGAGGTACGGCATGCTCCGGCGCAGGTCCCACGGCACGCCGGCCGCGCGCAGGATCGGTCCGGTGGCCGACAGCGCCAGCGCGACGTCCGGGCCGATGACGCCGACGCCCTCGGTGCGCTCCCTGAAGATCGGCTGTCCGGTGAGGAGCTCGTCGTAGTCGTCGATGCGGGACTCGATCGTGTCGACGAGGGCGGTGACGTCGTCCTCCCACCCGTCGGGCAGCTCGGCGGCGACGCCCCCCGGCCGGATGTAGTTGTGGTTCATCCGCAACCCGGTCACCTTCTCGAAGAAGGTGAGCACCATGTCGCGCTCGCGAAAGCCGAAGATCATCATCGTCGTCGACGCCAGGTCCATGCCGTTCGTCGCGGCCCACATGACGTGGGAGGAGATGCGGTTCAGCTCGCACATCAGCATGCGGATCCACGTGGCACGCGGCGGCAGCTCGACGCCGAGCAGCTCTTCGATGGCGAGGGCGAAGACGAGCTCGTTGTGGATCGGGGACAGGTAGTCCATGCGCGTGACGTTCGTCGCGCCGTTCACGTACATCAGGTCCTCGGCCGTCTTCTCCATTCCGGTGTGGAGGTAGCCGACGACCGGCTTCGAGCGGAGCACCGTCTCGCCCTCGAGCTCGAGCATGATCCGCAGCACGCCGTGGGTGGACGGGTGCTGGGGCCCGAGGTTGAGGATCATCGTGTCGTCCTCGCCGAAGCGGGCGTCCTCGGCGCCGGGGTCGAGGACCGCGCTCTCGGGCAGGCGGAGCACGCCGCCCTGCTCGATCAGCAGCTCGACGGCGCTCGTCGAGCTGGCCGGGCCGAGCTCCTGCGCGCCCTCCTCGGTCTCGGCCTCGATGAAACGCTCGAAGCCCTCGTGACCGGGCGCGGTCTCGCCGTCGAGCACGTCCGTCGCGCCCGGGCGCGCGGCATCGGGGGGGCGCTCGTTCGTCATCGCGGTCCCGGCGCGTCCTTGAACTGGACGGGCACACGGCCGATGCCGTAGTCCTTGCGCAGCGGGTGACCCTCCCAGTCCTCGGGCATCAGGATGCGGGTCATGTCGGGGTGGCCCTCGAAGCGGATCCCGAGCAGGTCGTACGCTTCGCGCTCCATGTTCTCGGCGCCGGGGTAGACGTAGAACAGGGTCGGGCAGACGGCGTCGTCGCCCGGCACCTGCACCCGAAGGCGGACCCGCTTGCGCTCCGCGTGGTTGAGCAGGTTGACGACCACCTCGAAGCGCTCACGCGCCACCCCGGCGGGAAGCGGGCGGTCCATGTGCCGGAGGTAGTCGACGCCGCACAGGTCGGCGCAGGTCACAAAGCCCGCCTCGCGAAGCGCCGTCGCCACGTCGATGTAGCGCTCACGGCCCGGGTGGAGCACCTCTTGGGCGCGGGAGAACGAGGCAGGCACGCCCTCGCAGCCCGGGATCGACGCGGTGAACAGCTCGGGTCCGACCGGGGGCGCGACGAGTGCGCCCGGCGCCTGCTCCGACATCAGCGGGGTGTTCCGACTCGTACCGGTGCCGGCAGCGGCTGGACCCACCCGGGCACCTCGGCGGCGAGGTCCACGCCCGCCCCGGTTCCCGAGGCGGCGCGGCGGCGGGTGATCTCGCCGGTGCGGACCTTCTCGTGCAGCGTGAGGATCGAGTGCATCAGCGTCTGCGGGCTCGGCGGGCAGCCAGGCGAGTAGACGTCGACGGGCACGACCTCGTCGACGCCCTGCACGATCGCGTAGTTGTTGAACATGCCGCCGCTCGACGCGCAGACGCCCATCGAGATGACCCACTTCGGCTCGACCATCTGGTCGTAGACCTGGCGGAGCACCGGCGCCATCTTCTGCGAGAGCCTCCCGGCGACGATCATCAGGTCCGACTGGCGGGGAGAGGGCCGGAAGACCTCCATCCCGAACCGGGCGAGGTCGTACTCGGCGGTGCCGGCGGCCATCATCTCGATCGCGCAGCACGCGAGGCCGAAGGTCGCCGGCCACATCGACATGCGCCGCGACCATTTCACGAAGTCCTCCAGCCGACCGGTGAGGAAGTTGTGGCTGAGCGACTCCAGGCCATTCCAGGACGACACGAGGACCTCCTACGCTGCTTGCCCGCCCGACGGGCCGACCCTGCGGACCGTCGAAGCGGTCGTGCGGGTCGCGTCGGTGGCGACGGGGCGGACCCGCTTGATCGGCCCCCAGTCGAGCGCGCCGTTCGAGACGAGGTATACGAAGGAAAAGAAGACCGAGACGGCGAAGACGATGATCTCGATGAGGCCGAAGCGACCCAGCTCGCCGTAGATCACGGCCCAGGGGAAGAGGAAGATCACCTCGATGTCGAAGATGATGAAGATCATCGCCACGAGGTAGAAGCGGACCGGGAAGCGTTGCGCCGGCTCGTGGGTCGGCACGATGCCGCACTCGTAGGGGGCCTCCTTCGCCGCCGTCGGCCGCTTCGGCGCCATCAACCTGGACGCGACGAGTGACAGGGCGGCGAAGGCCAACCCAAGGACGAAGAGGAGGAGGATCGGGAGGTAGCTGTCGAGGCTGCCCATGGCTCGCCGCCGGTTCTACCACGGCACCCGCCGCAAGAGCACATCCGAGCCCGCGCCGTCAGCGCGGCCCGCGCACGCCCGCGCCGGGACGCCGGCCGAGCGCCCTCGCCGGCGGTGCCGTTGCCGGTACAGTCCAGCGGTGGCCAGCGCACGAACCCAACAGGCCGCGCTCCGCCCGGCCCTGCCCGCCGAGCACTCCTGCGAGGTGCTGGTCGTCGGTTCAGGGCCGTCGGGGGCGGCCGCCGCATTCTGGCTCGCCGAGGCCGGATTCGACGTCGTCGCCGTCGAGAAGAAGCACTTCCCGAGGGAGAAGACCTGCGGCGACGGCTTGACCCCGCGCTCGGTCCGCCAGCTCGCCGACATGGGCCTGGCCGACGCGCTGGAGCGGCACCATCGCTTCGACGGGCTGCGCGCCCTCGCGTTCGGCAAGGAGCTGCTCCTCCCCTGGCCCGAGCACCCCGAGTTTCCCCGTTACGGCTACGTGGTGACGCGGTCGGACCTGGACGCGCTCGTCGCCGCACGCGCGGAGAAGGCGGGCGCCACGCTCTGGCAGGGCGTCGAGGCGGTCGCGCCGCTCGGCGGCGACGCCGCGTCGGGCGGCCCGGCGCTCGGCGCGGTGCTTGTGGACCGGGACCACGGCACCACCTGCCGGGTGCGCGCCCGCTACGTCGTCGTCGCCGACGGTGCCAACTCGCGCTTCGGGCGCGCCCTCGGTGCCACCCGCGACCGGGCGCTCCCGCTCGGGATGGCGATCCGCGGCTACTACGAGTCGCCGCGCCACGACGAGACCTGGATCGAGTCCCACCTGGACATCCGGGCGCGCGACGGCGGCGTCGTCCCCGGCTACGGCTGGATCTTCCCGCTCGGCGACGGTCGGGTGAACGTCGGCGTCGGCCTGCTGTCCACCTCGGACCGGTGGAGGCAGATCAACACGACGAAGCTGATGGAGGCATTCGTCGCCTACGCGCCCGCCTCGTGGTGCCTCGGGCCGGCCACCGCGCTCGGCCCCGCGACCGGCGGACGCCTGCCGATGGGGCTGTCAGTCGGGCCCCACGCCGGCCCCGACTACCTGCTCGTCGGCGACGCCGGCGGCTCGATCAACCCGTTCAACGGCGAGGGCATCGCCTACGGGTACGAGACCGGTCGCCTCGCCGCGGCGAGCGTCGGCGAAGCGCTCGTCGGCGGTGACGCCCGGCTGCTCGCCGGCTACGACGCCCGCCTCCAGGAGCACTACGGCCTCTACTACCGGGTCGCGTCGGCCTGCATGCACGTCATGGGACGGGCCGACCTGATGCGCCTCCTCGTGGGGACCGGGATGTACTCGCGCTCGCTGATGGAGTGGGTGCTCCGGATCATGGCGAACCTGCTCCGGCCGGACGAGCTCGGACCCGCCGAGGCCGCCTACCGCGCCCTCGCGGCGATCGCGAGTCGCGCGGACTGAGCCGGCGCGGACCGAGCCGGCGCCGACCTCATGTAAGGGCGACGACCGCGGCCGCAGCCTGCCCGGCCGCCTCGATCGTGCGGTCGAGGTCGGCGTCGGAGTGGGCGAGGGAGGTGAACGCCACCTCGTACGGGCTCGGCGCGAGCGCCACGCCGCGCGCCGCCATCTCCTGGAAGAACGACGCGTAGCGGCCGTTCGACGCCGCGGCCCGCGCCCCCGCGTAGTCGGGCACCGGCTCGTCGGCGAAGTAGAGGCCGAACAGCGTGCCGGTGACCGGGACCTGGACGGCGAGGCCCGAGGAGGAGACCGCCGCACGGAGCCCCGCCGCCAGCCGGGCCACCCGGTCCGACAGCCCGGCGTACGCGTCCGGCACCAGCAGCTCGAGCGCGGCGAGCCCGGCCGCCGTCGCGAGCGGGTTCCCCGACAGCGTGCCCGCCTGGTACACGGGTCCGAGGGGCGCGAGCACCTCCATCACCTCGCGCCTGCCACCGACGGCGGCGAGGGGCAGGCCGCCCCCGACGACCTTGCCGAAGCACCACAGGTCGGGGCGCACCCCGTAGCGGCCGGAGGCGCCGTCGCGTCCGAGGCGGAAGCCCGTGATCACCTCGTCGAAGATCAAGAGCGCACCAGCCTCGTCACAGGCCCGCCGGAGGCCCTCGAGGAAGCCAGGCGCGGGCGGGACAAGGCCCATGTTGGCGGCGACGGGCTCGACGATCACGCACGCGACACGCTCGTCGAGCTCGGGCACGATGTTGTAGGGCGCGACGACGGTCTCGGCGACCGCGGCGGATGGCACGCCCGCCGACGCCGGCAGGCCGAGCGTCGCGACACCGCTGCCGCCGGCGGCGAGCAGGCCGTCGCTGTGGCCGTGGTAGCAGCCGGCGAAGGTGACGATCCGGTCTCGACCGGTGTGCCCCCGCGCGACGCGCACGGCCGTCATCGCCGCCTCGGTTCCGGAGGAGACGAGGCGGACGAGCTCGCAGCCGGGGACCGCGGCGACGATCTCCTCGGCAAGGCGCACCTCGCCCTCGGTCGGCGCGCCAAAGGTCGTGCCGCGCCCGGCGGCCTCGCGCACCGCATCGACCACCGCCGGGTGGGCGTGGCCCAGGATGGAGGCACCCCATGACTGGACGTAGTCCAGGTAGCGGTTGCCGTCGACGTCGACGACGTACGCGCCTTCGGCGCGGGCGACGAACCACGGGTCGCCCCCGACCGCCCGAAAGGCGCGCACCGGCGAGCTCACGCCGCCGGGGATGACCGCTTGCGCCCGGGCGAACAGGCGGGCGCTGACCGGCCCTGCGCTCACCGGCCGTGCGCGGGGCCGCCGCCTCCGAGGAGCTCGGCGACCTCGGCCGCCAGATAGGTGAGGATCAGGTCGGCGCCGGCCCGGCGGATCGAGAGCAGCGTCTCGAGGGCGACGGCGCTCCGGTCGATCCAGCCGCGCTCCGCCGCGGCGGCGAGCATCGCGTACTCGCCAGACACGTGGTACGCCGCGACTGGCACCTCGACCTCACGGCGGACCGCCGCGAGGACGTCGAGGTAGGGCAGCGCGGGCTTCACCATCACGATGTCGGCGCCCTCGGCGACGTCGAGGCGCGCCTCGGCGAGTCCCTCGCGGAAGTTCGCCGGGTTCTGCTGGTAGCCGCACCGGTCTCCACCGCCGGTGATCTCCACGTCGACCGCCTCGCGGAACGGCCCGTAGAGGGCCGAAGCGTGCTTGGCCGCGTAGGCGAGGATCCCGACGCCGCCGTGGGACGCCCCGTCGAGCGCTCCCCGGATCGCGCCGACCTGCCCGTCCATCATCCCGCTCGGGGCGACGAGGTCGGCGCCGGCCTCCGCCTGCGCCAGCGCGATCTCGGCGTATCGCTCCAGCGTGGCGTCGTTGTCGACCTCGCCGCGCCCGTCCACGAGCCCGCAGTGGCCGTGGTCGGTGTACTCGTCGAGGCAGAGATCGGGGACGAGGACGAGCTCGTCTCCGACGGCCTCGCGCAGCTCCCGCAGCGCCACCTGGACGATCCCGTCGCGGTCGGAGGCCCCCGAACCGACGGCGTCTTTCTCCTCGGGCACCCCGAACAGCACCACCGCCGGCACGCCGAGTGACACCAGGCGCTTCGCCTCGGCGACCAGCGAGGTGAGGGTGTGCTGGGACACGCCGGGCAGCGAGGCGATCGGGACGGGCTCGTCGATCCCCTCGCGCACGAACAGCGGGGCGACGAGGTCGTCGACGGAGAGGCGCGTCTCGGCGACCATCCGCCGCAGCGCCGGCGTCCGGCGCAACCGCCGCATCCGGCGGGAGGGGAAGCCGCCCGCGACGGCGCTCGCCGAGTGCTCGCTCATCGCCCGGAGCCTACGGCCGCTGCGCCGCCGCGTGCGCGGCGAGCGCCTCCACGAGGCCGTCGACGGTGTGCTCGCGGGCCTCGACGGTCACCACTAGCCCGGCGGCCCGCGCCGTGGCGGAGGTGACCGGGCCGATCGAGGCGACGACGGGGGGCAGGCGGTCGCGGCCGGCCATCTCGAGGAAGCCCGTCACCGTCGAGGACGAGGTGAAGGTGACGGCGTCGGCCGAGGCCACCGCCTCGAGGAGCTTGGGGGGCGCCTCCGGGCGGACCGCCCGGTACGCCTCGACGACCTCCACCTGCCAGCCCAGCTGCTCGAGCCCCCTCGGCAGCACATCCCTCGCCGTGGCGGCCCGCGCGAGCAGCACCTTGCCGCTCCCGGCCCCAGGCGGGGCGTCGCGCGAGGGGAAGACCTCGAGCAGACCTTCGGCGACGAAGCGCTCGGGGACGAGGTCGGCGACGACCCCGTGCGCGGCGAGCGCCGCCGCCGTGCCGGGGCCGATCGCGGCGACGAGCGCCGAGCCGAAGCCCCGGGCATCGCGCACCTCGGCGAACAGGCGCTCGACGCCGTTCTCCGACGAGAACACGACCCAGTCGAACGCCCCGAGGCGTGCCGCGGCGCCGGCGAGCGCCCGACCGCCGTCGTGCGCCTCGGCGATCTCGATGGTCGGCAGCTCGACCGCCGACGCCCCTTCGGCCCACAGCGCACGGACGAGCGGCCCGGCCTGGCGGCGGGGTCGCGTGACGACGACGCACCGGCCGAACAGGCGGCGCTGCTCGAACGTGGCGAGGCGGAGCCGCGCGACGTCGCCGACGACGATCGTCGCCGGGCTCTCGACCTCGAGCCCGCCGAGCTCCTCGAGGGTCGTGCGCGCCGAATGCTGCATCGGGGTCGTCCCGCGCTCGACGACGAGCACCGGGGTCGTGCCCGGGCGGCCGGCCCGCATCAGGCTGGCCGCGATCTCCGCGCGGCGGGCGACGCCCATCATGACGACGACGGTGGCCCCGGATCGGCCGACCGCGTCCCAGTCCACGGGGGTACCGGGCTCCCCGTCCGGGTCGTGCCCGGTGACGACGACGACCGAGGAGGAGACCCCGCGAAGTGTCAGCGGCACGCCGGCGTAGGCGGGCACTGCCGCGAGCGCCGAGACGCCGGGAACGACGTCGTAGGCGACGCCCGCCGCCTCGAGGGCGAGCGCCTCCTCGCCGCCACGCCCGAGAACGTAGGGGTCGCCGCCCTTCAGGCGCACGACGAGCGCGCCGCCGAGGCCGTGCTCGACGAGCAGCTCGTTGATCTCCTGCTGCGCCGCGGCCGCGTCGCCACCAGCCCGCTTGCCCACGTCGACGAGGAGCGACCCCTCCCGGGCATCGCCGAGCACGCGTGCATCGACCAGCCGGTCGTGGACGACGACGTCCGCCGCCGAGATGAGCTCGCGGGCGCGCACGGTGAGCAGTCCCGGGTCGCCGGGGCCGGCCCCGACGAGGTAGACGGTCACCGCCGCGCCCCGCCGCCCGCAGTCGGTACCGCCGGCGACGACGGGTCACGGGCCGGGTCCCAGCCGAGCAGCAGGCCCACGCCGTCCAGAGCGATCATCAGCTCCGCGAGCTCGCCGCCGGCCTGGGCCGGGTCGGCCGCGTGGTGGCGTCGGCGCACCGCGACGTGGCCGTCCGCGCTCGCGACCATGCCCTCGATCGTCACCGGGCCCGACGGCCCCGCGCAGGTTGCGAGCGCGCCGAGCGGGGCGTCGCAGCCGCCACCGAGCCGGGCGAGGAAGGCGCGCTCCGCCAGGAGGGCACGGTGCGCACCGGGCTCGTCCACCGCCTGGAGCAGCTCGCGAACCGCGAGATCGTCCTCGCGGCAGCGGATGGCGAGCGCACCCTGGCCAACCTGGGGCAGCACGACGCTCGTCGGGAGGACCTCGGCCGCCACGCCGGCGAGCCCGAGACGCTCGAGCGCCGCGAGCGCCACGACCACGGCGCCGCCCGCGGGCACCTTCGCCAGCCGGGTGGCGATGTTGCCCCGCAGCTCGGCGAAGGCGAGGTCGGGCCGGTGCCAGGCCAGCTGCGCCCTTCTCCGCACGGCGCCGGTCGCGACGACCGCCCCCGGGGCGAGCTCGTCGAGCGAGCGACCGACGAGTGCGTCGCGCACGTCGGCCCGCTCGGGGACGGCGGCGAGCACCAGGCCCTCGGGCGGCGCCGCCGACGGCAGGTCTTTCGCCGAGTGCACGGCGGCGTCCGCGTTTCCCTCCAGCACCGCCAGCTCCACCTCGGTGACGAAGACGCCGCGCCCGGCGAGCGAGCTGATCGGCACCTCGAGCTCGCGGTCGGCGCGCGTCTCGACGACGACCAGCTCGACCACCGACCCCCGGGCACGGAGGCGTTCGGCGACGAGCACGGCCTGGACGCGCGCGAGCGGGCTGCCCCGGGTCGCCAGGCGCAGCGCGGCCACGCTCACCGCCTCCCGCCCGCGGGGGGCCGCGTACCGCTACCGCCGGCCGCCCCTCGCTCCACGAGGCCCGCCCTCACCGCGGGGCTCAGAGCTCGAACAGCGAGCGGAGCGCTTCTGCGAGCCGCTCGCCTCGCGGCGATCCGGCCGCCGACTTCACCTGCACCGTCGGCGGGTGGAGCAGCTTCGCGACGAGCCGCCGGGTCATCTGCTCGACCGCATCGCGAGCCGCGGGCTCGAGCGCCTCCAAGGTCGATGAGGAGTGCTCGAGCTCGGCCAGCCGCAGCTCCTCCCCACGGGCGCGCAAGGACGCGACGAGCGGTGCGACCGACCTGCCGAGCGCGTCGGCGCGGTAGCGCTCGAGCTCCTCCTCGACAATCTGGCGCACGCGACCCACCTCGGAGCGGCGCGCCGCCATTCCGGACTCGGCGTAGCGGGTGAGGTCGTCGAGATCGAGCAGCGTGACGCCGGGCAGCCGGCCGACGGCGGGGTCGACGTCGCGGGGCACGGCTACGTCGACCACGAGCAGGGGGCGTTCCGGGCGCTGACCGAGCGCCGCGGCGACCTCGTCGGGGCCGAGGAGGATCTCACCGGCTGCGGTGCCGGTGACGACGACGTCGGCCCCGGCGAGCTCCGCGGGAAGACGCGCCAGGTCCACCGCGCGAGCGCCTGCCTCGGCCGCCAGCTGCGCGGCGCGCGCCCGGCCGCGATTCGCCACGACGACCTCTGGGGAGCCGCCGACGCGCGCCAGGGCTCCGAGGACGCCCTGGCCCATCTCGCCGGCACCGACGACGACGACCCGCAGCCCGCTCAGGTCCTGGCCGTGCCGTTCGGCGACGAGCGCGACGGCGACGTGGGCGAGCGAGGTCACGCCGCGGGCGATCGTCGTCTCGGTGCGCGCCCGCTTGCCGACCTCGACGGCGTGGCGGAACAGGCCGCCGAGCACGGGGCCCGCCGCGCGCTCGTGCCGGCTTCGCTCGCTGGCGTGGCGCACCTGGCGGAGGATCTCACCCTCGCCGAGCACCGCCGAGTCGATGCCGGCCGCGACTTCGAACAGGTGGCGGGCGGCCGCGTCGTCGTAGGCGACGAAGAGCTGCTCGGCGAGCGTCGCGGCACCGCTCTGCGAGTCCCCGACGCGTCCCTGGAAGAACGCCTGGATGTCCTCCAGGCCGTCGTGGAACCGCTCGAGCACCGCGTAGACCTCGGTCCGCATGCACGTCGACAGCACGACGGCCTCGGAGAGGTGGGGACTGTCGCACAAGGTCCGCAACGTCTTCGCGAGCTCGCGGTCGGGGACGGCCAGCTGCTCGAGGAGGTCGAGGGACGCGTCGCGCTCATGGAGGCCCACGACGACGACGGACACGCTTGCTCACCTCCTCCTACCGGCGCTGCGGCGCTGGACCTCACGCGCTCGCCCCCGGCGCCCGGCCCGCTGGCCGCGGTCCTGATCGAACCTAGCGGGCCGCGCTACGAGCTTGGCCGTCGCGGGCGCCCCGTGCCAGTCGAAGCGCCGGATGCGACCCCTGCCGTCCCGTGGCGCCGGCGGGCCCGGCCGGCCGCTGGCGCCGGCAAGGCCGCGTCGCGCACCGTCTCGGCCGGCGGCAGACGCGATCCGTAAAAGGCCAGCACCTGGAGCTCGGCCGCTAGGTCGACGTTGCGCAGCCGCACCCCCTCGTCCACTTGGACCACCGCCGGCGCGAAGTTCAAGATGACCCGGACGCCTGCGCCGACGAGCCGGTCGGCGACGTCTTGCGCGGCGCCGGCCGGTGTGGCGACCACGGCGATCTCCACCCGTTCACGCCGTACGGCCTCGGCGAGGTGGTCGAGGTGCTCGACGAGCAGGCCGTCGACGGTCGTGCCGACCGAGGCCGGGTCGACGTCGACGAGCGCCGCCACCCGGAAGCCCCGGGCCGAGAAGTTGCCCGAGCGCGCCAGGGCGCGGCCGAGGTTGCCCACGCCGACGATCGCGACTGGCCACTCCCGATCGAGCGCCAAGGCTCGGTCCACCCGGCCGAGGAGGTGGGAGACGTCGTAGCCGGTGCCGCGCGTCCCGTAGGAGCCGAGATGCGACAGGTCCCTCCGGAGGGTGGCGGCGTTCACACCCGTGGCCTCGGCGAGCTCAGAGGACGACACCGTCCCCCGCTGCCGCTCGAGCATCACCACGAGCGCGCGGTGATAGACGGGCAGCCTCGACACCGTCGGCCCCGGGATGCGGGACCGACCCCTTCCCCCTGTGCCCCCCACCGACGCGACCGTACGGCAGGCCTCGGGCGGGCCACAAGGCCGCGCCCGAAACATGCCTCGGTCAGCCGGCCTCGGTGAAGCGCGCGGCGAGGTAGTGGTCGACGTCCTCTTCGCGCAGCCGGTACGACTTGCCGACCCGGACCGCTGGGAGCTGCCCCGAGCTGATCAGGCGGTAGACGGTCATGTTCGACACCCGGAGGGCGCGCGCGACCTCGGCCACTGTCAGGAACTGGGACTTCGTGTAGTGAACGGTCAGTGGTATCACCCCTCTCCGCCGCTACGACTGTAGGCGCGTGTTGCACGAGGGGAAAGTGGGGAGATCGGAGCGACCAGGGACGATGCCGCGACCGGGGCTCAGTCCGGTTCGCCGAGCTCGCGTGAGCGGCGCGCCGCGGCGTCGACGGCTTCCAAGAAGGCGGCGCGCACCGCCCGGGCCTCGAGCTCCCTCAGCCCGGCGGCGGTCGTGCCTCCGGGCGAGGTGACCGCGGCACGCAGGACCTCGGCGGACTCGCCGCTCTCGGCGAGCATCCGGGCTGCACCGAGGATCGTCTGGTTTGCGAGGACCTTCGAGACCTCGCGATCGAGCCCTTGGAGCACGCCCGCCTCCACCAGCGCTTCGGCGACGAGGAACACGTAGGCTGGACCGGAGCCCGAGAGCCCCGTCGCCGAGTCGAGCAACCGCTCGGGCAGTCGCACCACCACGCCGATCGACGAGAGCACGGACTCGGCCCAGGAGACGTCCTCCTCGGTTGTCGCCGTCCCGCCCGCGATCGCCGAGGCGCTCATTCCGACCAGCGCCGGGGTGTTCGGCATCGCGCGGATCACCGCCGCTCCCGGCCAGAGCCAGCTCTCGAGGTGCGCGATCGTCGCGCCGGCGACGATCGAGAGGACCCGCTCGTAGCCACGGACCGGGAGCGAGCGGCACGCAGCCTCCACGTCCTGAGGCTTCACGGCGAGGACGACCGCTCCGGCGGGCTCGGGGACCTCGACGACGCGAAGTCCCGGGAAACGGTCGGCGAGCAGCTCGCGCGTCTCGCCGCGGACCTCGACGACGGTGCACTCCTCCCAGGTGGCCCAGCCGCTTCGGAACAGGCCACCGAGCAGGGCCGAGCCCATCCGTCCACCGCCGAGGACGAGGATCTTGCGCATCAGCGGAGCACGCTAGTGCTCACCCGCACGACACGAGCGAACGGGCCGTCAGCTCGCCGTAGAGGCGGCGCAGGCGGCCGGCGGCGAGCGACCACGTGTAGCCGCGGGCGCGCTGGGCCGCCGCGGTGCCGAGCGAGACACGAAGGAGTGGGTCGGCGCAGAGCTTGGCGACGCGCTCGGCGAACGCGGCGACGTCGCCCCGCTCGACGAGGAAGCCCGTCTCGCCGTCCTCGACGAGCGTCGTCAGGCCGCCCACCGCGGACGCGACCACGGGCGTACCGCACGCCGCGGCCTCCAGCGCGACCAGCCCGAACGACTCGGACCTGCTCGGCACGAGGCAGCAGTCGGCGGCCCGATAGTACGTCGAGAGGAGCTCGTGCGGCTGCGGCGGCACGAACGAGACGCTGTCGCCGAGCCCGAGGGCGTCGACGAGGGCGCGCAGCGCCAACATCTCCTCCTCGCCCTTCGGACCGCTCGGTCCGCCGACGGCGACGAGCCGGGCGCGCTCGACCCCGAGCGCTCGGAGCGCCGCCAGCGAGCGCACGGCGACGTCGACGCCCTTCAGCGGCTGGATCCGACCGACGAAGAGCAGGAGCGTGGCGCGCGGGTCGAGACGCAGCGCCCGCCTCGCCTGGGCCTGGTGCCCGGGGGAGAAGAAGGCGTGGTCGACGCCCGGAGCGATCACCTCGACACGCGACGGCTCAGCTCCGTAAAGGTCGATGAGCTGGTCGACCTCGACGCTGCACGACGCGAGGACGGCGTCCGAGCAGCCGACGACCTCCGCCTCCGCACGGGCGCGACGGCCGGGGTCCGCCGGGTCGACGTCCTCCGGGCTCGACTCCGCCTTCACCCGGTCGAGGGTGTGGAACGTGGAGACGAGCGGCAGGTCGAGGCGGTGCTTCAACGTGTGCCCGGCGACGCCGGAGAGCCAGTAGTTGGCGTGGATCGCGTCGGCTGGGGCGAGGCCGCGGTTCGCGTCGCGCTCCATCCGGCGCTCGACGGCGTCGGCGAACTCGCCGACAAGCCCCGGCAGCTTCGCCTTCTCGATCGGCGCTCGAGGGCCCGCCTCCACGTGGTGGACGATCAGGCCCGGTTCGACCCGGACGGCGTCAGGCTGGTCGGGGGAGCTGGCTCGCGTGTAGACGTCGCACGCCACGCCGGCTCGGGCCAGCGCCGAGGAGAGCTCGCGGACGTAGACGTTCATCCCGCCGCCGTCGCCGGTGCCGAGCTGCGCGAGGGGCGAGGTGTGCATTGAGAGCACCGCGAGCTTTTGCATGTCGGGCCAAAGCGTATCGGCGGGCTCCGCCGACGCCCCCCTCGGGCCCGGGTCGCCGCGGTGGCGGCCTACGCTCCCTGGCCGCCTCGCCGAGGTCGCCGCAGGCGTCCGGCCTGGTCAGCGGGGTGGTAGCGGTACCAGGCGACACCGACGATGGCCGAACGGTGCACGGGGCCGAACGCGCGGCTGTCCCGGCTCGCCGCGGAGTTGTCGCCGGCGACCTCGGCGTGGCGGCCACGGACCGCCACGACCCGCTTGACGATCAGCCGGGCCGGCACCGCGGGATCGTGCAGCACGGCGAGGTCGCCGGGTCGCACCCTCCGGGTGCGTCGGACCAGGAGGCGCTCGCCGTCGACGAGGGTGGGGAGCATGCTCGCGCCGTGAACCTCGACCCTGCTCGCGACCAGCGCGAGCAGGGACCCGAGTCCGGCGACGCCGACGAGGGCCAGGCCGGCCAGGGTGTAGCGCGTAGGTCGGCGGGTAGTGTGTCCCTGCTCGCCTGGCGCGGGGACGCCGTCCCCTTCGACGAGGCGGTTCGGCAAGAACGATCCAAGGAGCCGCGACATGCATCTCACCTCACGCCTGTTCACCCTGCTCGACCGGGCCTGGCCGGCGAAAGCCGTCCGCGCCCACTGCGACCTGCCCTGCGGCGTCTACGACCCCGCGCAGGCACGCATCGAGGCCGAGTCGGTCAAGGGCTGCATGGAGAAGTTCAACGGGTCCGACGACCCGGTGTTCAAAGAGCGGGCCGTGTTCATCAAGGAGGAGCGCGCCGAGCTCGTCAAGCACCACCTGTGGGTGCTGTGGACCGACTACTTCAAGCCGGAGCACCTCGAGCGCTACCCCCAGCTCCACGAGACGTTCTGGAAGGCGACGAAGGCCGCCGGCGAGGTGAAGAAGACGAACGACGTCGCGGTCGCAACCCGTCTGCTGGACGAGATCGCCGAGATCGACCGGATCTTCTGGGAGACGAAGAAGGCCTGATCCGAAGCGCCGCCGCGGGCCGCGGGCCGGCATCGGCCGGCCCGCGGCCCGCGGCCCGCGCGACGTGTCGGCCAGCGGGCGGGCCGGTACGTCGACCGCGGCGCCGCGCCGAGGCTACCGAGCGCCCCGTTGTGACGGCGCCTACGCGCCAGCGGAACGGGCGTGCTCGGCGCATCGGGCCGTCACGGGATCCGCGGCGAGCTCGTCGGCGGTGATCGCCGCACCGCACACGTCGCAGGTGCCGTAGCTGCCCGACTCGAGGCGATCGAGCGCCCGTTCGATAGCGGCGAGCTCGGACTCGATCTCGCCGAGCAGGCGCTGCGCCTCGGCGACGACAGGGTCGACCGAGGGCGGCGCGGTCTCGGCCGGGATGCCCTCGGAGCTGGGTTGGGGCTCGTCCACGACGACCGAGGATAGATGGACCGAGCAAGAGCCGGTACGGTCGCTCCCGTGGGGAGGCAGACCCGAGCGCCCGCGGCAACCCGTCGGCCAACGCATCGCCGGGCAAGAGCCGCGTGAGCACCCCCGGGCGCGACGGCGAGCCCGGCCCGGGCGGGCACGATCACGATGCTCGGTCGGGCCACGTGCCCGCCGGCGAGCACGCCCACCGAGCGGATCAGGGCCGCGGGCACGACCACGGCGATCACGGCGGTGGCGGCTGGCGAGGTGTCGCCTCCCGCTTCGCCGGCGCGCACAGCCACGATCCATCCGACTCCGTGGACGGCGCCCTCCTGGCGAGCCGAGCCGGCACCCGGGCGCTCGGCGTCAGCCTCGCCGGGCTCCTCGCCACCGGGGGTCTGCAGGCGGCGGTCGCCGCGCTGAGCGGTTCCGTCGGGCTGCTCGCCGA
The DNA here is from genome assembly GCA_035532475.1 of Acidimicrobiales bacterium. GTDB lineage: Bacteria > Actinomycetota > Acidimicrobiia > Acidimicrobiales > Bog-793 > DATKQY01. Next base: position 29,606 of record DATKQY010000075.1, read on the forward strand.
CACGATCCACAACGTGGCGGACGCACTGACCGCCGTTCCGCTCGGGATCGCCTTCCTCCTCGCGAGGCGCTCCCCCTCCCACAGCTACACCTACGGCTACGCCCGCGCGGAGGACCTGGCCGGTCTCGCCGTCGTGGCGCTGATCGCGGCCTCGGCGGTCGCCGCCGCGGTCGCCGCCGTCGGCGACCTCGCCCACCCGAGGATCGTCCATCACCTGCTCTTCGTCGGGATCGCGGGCGCCGTGGGCTGCGTCGGCAACGAGGCCGTCGCCCACTACCGCATCCGGGTCGGGCGGCGGATCGGCTCCGCAGCCCTCGTCGCCGACGGGCTCCACGCCCGCACCGACGGCCTCGCCTCGCTCGCTGTCGTGCTCGGGGCCGGGCTGGCCGCCGCAGGCTGGCGCCTCGCGGACCCGATCGTCGGGATCGCGATCACCGTCGCCATCGTCCTCGTGCTGCGCAACGCGGCGCGCGAGGTGATCCGACGGCTCATGGACGCCGTCGACCCCGGGCTCGTCGAGCACGTCCGAGACGTCGCGGCGGCAGTCGCGGGCGTCGAGGCGGTCGGCGCCCTCAGGCTCCGCTGGACCGGACACGAGCTGCTCGCCGAGATGGACATCACCGTGCGCGGCGACCACACCGTCGAGCGGGCCCACGCGATCGCGGAGGAGGTCCGTCACCGGCTCCTCCACGAGGTCGCCCGCCTGTCGGGGGCGACGATCCACGTCAATCCCTCGCTCGACGGAGGCGCCGACCCCCATGCGGTCACCGCGCACCACTTCCCGGCCGCCACCGCCCCCCGGGACAAGGCCCGCCGCGGCCGCGCCCGTCGCGGGGCCTGAACGGGCGGCGCTCGCCAGGCGGCGCCGACCCGAAACCGGCCCGCGCGACGACCGGCGGGGCGACGGTGGACGGGCGACGGTGGACGGGCGAGGGTGGGCGGCGCGGCGGTGGAAGGGGTGATCAGGGCCGCTGGGTGTCCTCCAGGATGACCCGGCTCGCCCGGTCCCAGGTGAGGTAGTTCCAGGCCCAGTTGACGAGTACCACGAGCCGGTTTCTGAAGCCCACGAGGAAGACGAGGTGCACGCCGAGCCACGCAAGCCAGCCGGCCGTGCCCCGCATCGACACCCCGCCGGGGAGCTCCGCGACAGCAGACTTGCGGCCGATCGTCGCCATGATCCCGTGGTTGTGGTAGCGGAACGGCTTCGTCGGCTTCCCGGCGAGGTGCCTCAGGATCGAGCGCGCCGTGTGTCGACCGCCCTGGATGGCGTTCTGCGCCAGCTGCGGGAGTGGGCGACCCTTGCGGTCGACCCGACTGGCGAGGTCCCCGACGACGAAGACCTCGGGGTGGCCGGGGAGGGAGAGATCCCCCTCGACCTTCACGGCGCCGTTCGGCGCCTTGGCGCCCGGAAGGAGCTCGGCGAAGGCGTTGGCGCGCACGCCGGCGGTCCACACGACGGTCTGTGAGGCGATCTGCGTGCCGTCCTCCAGCTTCACCCCCCCTGCGGTCACCTCCGCGAGCGGCGCCTCGAGGAGCACCTCGACCCCCTTCGTGCGAAGGGTCGCGAGGGCCTCGAGCTGCGAGCGGGCAGAGAAGCCACCGAGCAGGTGGCCGGTCGCCTCGACGAGCACCACGCGGGCACGGGTCACGTCGAGGTGGCGGAAATCGAGCGCGAGGTTCCTGCCGATCAGCTCCGAGAGCGCCCCGGCCATCTCGACTCCGGTCGGGCCGCCGCCGGCGAGCACGATCGTGAGCAGGCCCTCGGGGATCGCCGCCGGATCGGTGTCGGCCCGCTCGAACAGCGTGAGGATGTGGTTCCGCAGCCGCACCGCTTCCGGGAGCGTCTTCAGGCCAAAGGCGTGCTCGCGCACGCCCAGGATCCCGAAATCACTTGTCGAGCTCCCGAGCGCGACGACCAGGTAATCGTAGTCGAGCCCCTCGCCGTGCTCGAGCTCGACGGTGTGCGCGTCAAGGTCGACCTTCGTGGCGAGCCCCCGCCGGACGGTGACGTTCGGATAGCGGGCGAACCTCGCCCGGATCGGGTGCGCGATGTCCTCGGGTCCGAGCCCGGCGGTCGCGACCTGATAGAGCAGCGGCCAGAAGCCGTGGTAGTTGTCACGGTCGACGATCGTGACGTCGGCCTCGGCCCGTACCAGCCCGATGGCGGCGTTCAGGCCACCGAATCCCGCCCCGAGGACCACGACGCGAGGGCGTGGCCGGCCCGGCGCCGCGGGCGGCAGGCCCGATCCGGCCCTCATGGAGCGCCCCGGTCGGCCCGCCGACTCGCGTCGTGCCGCTCCACCGCCGTCACCGCCATGCTCCAAGCGTACGGCCGTGCCGGACGCGGCGGGCTCGGGCGGCGGCACCGCCGCCGGCGCGCGAGGCTTCCAAGCTGGACGAGCCGAGCCCGGCCGAGCAGGAGGGACGACGTTGGAGGACTGGGAGAGCCGGGCCCGGGCGATGCTGCCAGCCGGAGCGTTCGACATGATGGCGGGCGGCTCGGGGTGCGAGCAGACGCTGCGCGACAACGTCGAGGCCTGGTCGCGGATCCGCCTCCGCCCCCGGGTGCTGCGGGACGTGTCGTCGCTCGACACCTCCGTGAGCGTCCTCACGACGTCACTCGCGCATCCCGTGCTGGTGGCGCCTGTCGGCTACGCGCGCCTGGCTCACCCCGACGGGGAGATCGCTGTGGCGCGCGGCGCCCGCGAGGCCGGCAGCCTCTTCGTGCTCTCGACGCGCTCCAGCACGCCGATCGAGGTGGTCGCCGAGGCGCTCGCGGGGAGCCCCTGGTGGTTCCAGGTGTACGTCCTCGCCGACCGGTCACGGACGGTCGACTTCGTTCAACGCGCCCGCGAGGCGGGCTGCGGCGCGCTGGTGCTCACCGCTGACACCCCCTTCCCCGGGAGCAAGCCCCGCAACCGGCGCAACGGCTTCGCGCTGCCGCCCGCGGTGCAGCTCGCCGGAGCCGATCCCGGCGCCGCGCAGGACCGTGCCGTCACGCCGGACGACGTCTCGTGGCTCTCAGAGCTCGCCGACGGCCTCCCCGTCGTCGTGAAGGGCGTGCTGCGTGCCGACGACGCCCAGATCTGCCTTCAGGCCGGCGCCGCAGGGATCGTCGTCTCGAACCACGGCGGTCGCCAACTCGACGGTGCCGTGGCCAGCGCGGACGCGCTCCGCGAGGTCGTCGAGGCCGTCGACGGCCGTGCCGAGGTCTACGTCGACGGCGGCATCCGCAGTGGCACCGACGTGCTGAGAGCGCTGGCGCTCGGCGCCCGGGCCGTGCTCGTCGGGCGCCCGTGCCTCTGGGGGCTCGCCGCCGCCGGGGCGGCCGGGGTCGCCGAGGTCCTGGGCCGGCTCGTCGCCGAGCTCGAAGAGTGCATGGCCCTCGCCGGCGCACCCCGCCTGCGTGACGTGACAGGCGACCTGGTCGCCCGCTGAGCCCGCGGCGTGCCAGGCTCGCACCTCGAGCCGCCGGTGGTGATTCGGAGCGCCGCGGCCCTCAACCCGCGACGCACGTCGCGCAGCGGCCGAGCACCGCGAAGTGGTGCGGGTCGATCGAGAAGCCGAAGCGCTCCGCCGCGTCCCGGGCGAGCCCGTCGAACAGCTCGTCCGGCGCCTCGAAGATCGCTCCGCACACCTCGCAGACGAGGTGCCCGTGGCCGCCCGGACTCAAGTGGTACGTGGCGGGCCCGTGCCCGAGATGGGAGTGGGTGACCACCCCCAGGCGTTCCAGCTCGTCGAGGTTCCGGTAGATGGTCGACAGGTGGACATCGGGCGCGTGCTCCTGCACCGCCGCCGCCAGCTCCTCGGCCGTGCGGTGGCCGGCCGCCTCCACCAGGCAGCGGATGAGGAGCCGGCGCGAGGTCGTGACCCGGTTCCCCTCGGAGCGCATCAGGTCGAGGACGTCCTCGACCTGGTCGGTGTCTGCAGGCTCTGCAGCCGGGCTCACGGCGGGATCATATGCCCAGCGTCCCGGTGCGCCCGGCGACGCCAACGCGCCGCCTCCGGGTCGGTCACGCTGAGCGCCGCCTGGCCGCCGTCCAGGCGAGACGACCGGCACCGAGAACCAGGGCGGCGAGCGCCGCGAGGGCGAGCACGCTGAACAGGACCACCCCCGATTTGGCAACGAGAGCCCGGATTCCGCCCACGAAGCCGGAGACGGCGTCGTGCCAGGCCCGGGAGAATCCGGACGGAGCGTGGTGCTTCGTCACACGGGTCGCGACTCGGAGCTCGACGGTCAGGCGCGAGTAGCTCACCTGCTTGGCGAGGGAGCGCTGCGCCGCGGCGAGCTGGTCGATCTGCGTCTGGGTCGCGGCGATCTGGTTTTCGACCGCGAGCAGGTCGGAGACTTTGCCCGCCCGGCGGAGGAGGGCCTCGAGCTGCGCCCGGACGTCCTGTTGGGCGCTCAGACGCGCGCCGAGGTCGACGTAGCGGGCGGTGACGTCCTGGTCGGACAAGGTGAGCGACCGCACCGCACCGAGCGGCTCGGCCCGAGCGACGACCGCGCGGAAGGAGGCGGCGGGGACGCTCACCACCACCACCCCGCCGAGCGGGCCACCGGCCTCGGAGAGCGAGGCGTGGGAGACGTAACCGCCGACGGAGATGGCGAGCGCCTCCAGACGGGCCGCATCGGCGCGCAGCCGGGCCGCCGGAACGCGCAGGGTCAGCGTGCCGGTCGCGACCACCTCGGTGACCCCCGTCGTCGCCGTGCCCGGGGCGGCGGACCCGCTCGCCAGCGCCGAGGTGGCCGAGGCTGACGAGCTTGCGAGCGGCGCCGCGGACCGCCCGTCGGCCTTCGCCGCGAGCGGCGGTGCGGCGTGGCTCGCCCCGCCGTAGGCAAAGGGGACCGGGGTGGGCGGGCCGCCGCTCGTGGCGAGGGCGGCGGACAGGGCGACCACCGCCGCCCCGCCGGTGGCGGCGAGCACGATCTCTCGCGTTCGCCACCGCTCCGTGAGCGCCGCCCGGAGCCGCCCGGGTCCAGGCTGCGCCGCCCGCACCGCCGGCGCGGCTGCGGCCGACCGGACGGCCTCCGGGCCGGAGAGCGGTGGCACCACCGCCTCCGCGGCCTCGCGGATCAGCCGCTGCAGCTGCTCGTCGGTGATCATCTCGCCCCTCTTTCGACAGCGGAGAGCACACCAAGGGTCGGGTCGGTGCCGAGGCGTTGACGGGCCTCCTCCAGCCGCGCCCGCACGGTGCCGGCGCGGCGGCGCACCGCCAGCGCGATCTTCCGCTCCGTCAGCTCCGCGTAGTGGCCGAGCACGACGGGGACGCGCAGGTGCAGCGGGAGGGCCGCGAGCGCGCCGAGCAAAGCGCCCCCCGCCTGGGCCTCCCTGCCACGCTCCGGCGCACGGCACGGCTCAGCTGCGCCGAGCGAGCCGCAGCTGCTCACGAGGACGCGGTAGACCCACGGCCGGAGCGCATCCCCCTCCGGCATCGCTTCACGGAACCGCCACAGCCGCAGGAACGTCTGACGGACCGCTTCTTCGGCGTCGCCTTGCCCGCCGAGGAGAAGGTGGGCCGTGCGGTACGCCGGCTCGTACCAGCGTTCCAGCCACCGATCGAGCTCGTCAGGACCCTTCGTTCGTGTTCGCACGGCGTACTGACGCACGACTGGGCCGAAAAGTTCGACCGACCGCCGGCCGACGCGACCCGCGACCCGGTCATCGGGTAAGTGTTCTGGTAGCGCGTCGACGTTCGACGTGACGAGGAGGTCCGGAGAGATGACCAAGGTGGCGTTCATCGGTCTCGGCCTGATGGGCTCGCGCATGGCGACGCGGCTGATCGAGGCGGGCCACGAGCTCACGGTCTGGAACAGGACGCCGGAGCGGGCCGAGCAGCTCGCCAAGCTGGGCGCCCACCGCTCCACGTCGCCGGGCGACGCGGCGAGCGACGCCGAGGTCGTCATCACGATGCTCGCGACCCCAGAGGCGCTCGAGGAGGTGGTGTTCGGTCCCGCTGGCGTCGCGCATGTCCTCGCTCCCGGCCAGGCGTTCGTCGACATGTCGACCGTCGGGCCCGAAGAGATCGGTCGGGTGGCTTCCCGGCTTCCACATGGCGTGGAGCTCGTCGACGCGCCGGTGCGCGGCAGCACCCCGGAAGCGGCCGAGGGCCGGCTCGCCATCTACGTGGGGGCCGACGACGAGACCTACCGGCGCGTCGAGCCCCTGCTCTCCGTGCTCGGCACGCCTCGCCATGTCGGAGGCGGTGGCAGCGGCGCGGCGGTGAAGCTGGCGGTCAACCTCGTCCTCGGTGCGGCCATCGGCGTGCTCGGCGAATCGCTCGCGCTCGGCGAATCGCTCGGCGTGGAGCGTGTCACCCTCCTCGACGTCCTCTCGGATTCACCGATCGGCGGGCTCGTACGGGCCAAGCGCGCCAATGTCGAGTCCCGTTCGTTCCCGCCGAGGTTCAAGCTGGCGCTCGCTGCGAAGGACCTCCGTCTCGTGACCGATGCCGCCCGGCGCTCGGAGCTGGACCTGCGCATCGCGCCGGCGGCGCAGGGCTGGCTGGAGGCGGGCGAGACCGCGGGGCTCGGCGAGCTCGACTTCTCCGCCGTGGTGCCCCTCATCGTCGGCGACGACGTCGCAAAGCTCGGACGGGCCTGAGGTCCGGCGCAAACGCCCGCCCCGATGCCGAGCTCCTCGGCGGCCCGGATCGACCCGCCCGCGCCATGTTCGGGCGAACGCCCCGTCAGGCGAAGGCGCTCCAGCTCGCGTATCCCGCCAGCCCGACGAGCACGACCGCCGTCACCAGGCGCACCGTGACGACGTTCACGAAGCGAAGCAACCCCCGTCCCCCGACGACGGCGAGCGCTGCGACCGCGCACAGGGCGAGCAGCGCGCCGACCCCCACCGACAAGGGCGAGTGGTACCGGGCGGCGAGGTTGACGGTGAGGAGCTGGGTGATGTCGCCCCACTCGGCGACGAAGATCACCACGAACGCCGTGAGGACCGTGCCGTGGCCGCCCGCGCGGCCGGCCGCGAACGACCCCGAACGCCCACCGTGGCGGGCCTCTCGCACGGCGAGCACCGCCCCGATGAGGAACGTGGCCGCGACGACGGCGTCGACGACCCGGCGCGCCACGAGGTGGAACAGCGCCACGCCGACCGTCGTCGCGATGACCACATGGAGGGCGAAGGCCACAGCAGCCCCGAGCCAGACCATGAGGGGCCGGCCCCTCGTGGACATCACGAGCGAGGCGAACATGGTCTTGTCCGGCAGCTCGCCGATGAAGATCACGGGGAAGACCGCGGCGGCTACGGCGAGGCTCACCGCCGGACGGCGCCGCGGCGCCGCGGCGAGCATGATGGAGCGCCGTGACCAGTACCCGCACGTCTCTTGGACCCGCCGAAGTGCCCACGTCGAAAGACCTGGAACAGGCCCGCGAGCGCCTCGCCGGGCGCGTCCGGCGCACGCCGGTGATCGAGCTCGGCGACGAGCTTGCAGCACAGCTCGCCACGGGGAGCGCCCGGGCCAGCTGGTCGCTCGTCCTCAAGCTCGAGATGACCCAGTTCACCGGCTCGTTCAAGGCGCGCGGGGCGCTGAACTCGCTCCTCGCCCGACCCGTCCCCGAATCGGGCGTCGTGGCCGCTTCGGGCGGCAACCACGGAGCGGCCGTGGCCTGGGCGGCGTCGACCTGCGGTGTCCCCGCAACGATCTTCGTCCCGTCGACGTCGCCGGCGAGCAAGCTCGAGCGCATCCGCGGCTACGGAGCCGAGCTGCATGTGGTGGAGGGCCACTACGCGGAGGCGCTGACGGCGAGCATCGCGCACGCTGGGCGCACCGGCGCCCGCCTGGTGCACGCCTACGACGACCCGGACGTCGTCGCCGGGCAGTCGACGATCGGCGCTGAGCTGCTCGAGCAGGTCCCCGACGCCGACACGGTCCTCCTCGCCTGCGGCGGTGGCGGGCTCTACGCCGGTGTCGCGCTTGCCTGTACCGGGCACGCCGTCGCCGTGCCGGTGGAGCCGGCGACCTGCCCGACGCTGCAGCGGGCGGTCGCCGCCGGCGAACCGGTGCCGGTCGACGTCGGCGGGCTCGCCGCGGACAGCCTCGGCGCGCGCCAAGCCGGTGCGATCGCCGCGGCCGTCGCGCTGGCGAAGCACGCCGAGCCGCGCCTCGTCGACGACGCCGACATCGCCGCCGCACGCTCGTGGCTCTGGGAGCACGTCAGGGTGCCGGCCGAGCCGGGAGGTGCCACCGGGCTCGCCGCCCTCCTCGCCCGCGCCTACGAGCCGAGGGAGCACGAGAAGGTCGTGGTCGTGGTCTCCGGCGCCAACTGGGCCCCGTAGCGGGGCGGTGGAGCCGGGCGCGTGCCGGCTCCGCCCCGGATGCTCCCGAGCGCGGCCGCAACGCGCTGGAGCGAGCCCGGACGCGTCGGACATCGACCGTGGTGCCGCGCCAATCAGCGCTCTCCTCCCGTGCGCCGGCCCCGCGACCGGCGCCACCACATGCACGGTAACAACGAGGGCCGGCGAGATGCCGCCGATACCCGCCCGGCTGGCGGTAGGGTCGGAGCGCGTGTCCGAGAACTTCCCGCCTGGAACCCCGAACCGGTCCGGGCCATCGGGCCGGGACCGTACAGCCGGCCCGTCCGGCGCCGCGGAGCAGCACACCCCGCCCGGCCAGGGCTGGGTGCCTGGACGGCACTCCGCGACGAGGCAGCGCCAGCCCGAGCCGCCGCCGCGTCGGACCCGGCCCCGGCACCGCCGGGGGCCCACGAGGAGGACGCGCCTCACCATCACGAGCCTGTGCACGGCGGCGATCGTCGGGGGTGCCGTCGCGCTCGCCGTCATCCCGGGAGGCACGCCGGCCCGGCGCCCCGCCCCCCGCGGCGGCTCCAGCGCGCCGACCTCGCCTTCGACGCCGGCCGTCGCGGCCGGCTCGTCCACCTCATCAACCTCCTCCACCCTCGCGCAGCGCCGCTCGACCACGACCACGTCCGGCGCGGGGAGCAGCTCCACGCCCGCGTCGAGCGCCTCGACGACGACGGCCGTCACGACCACGACCGTCACCCCGGTGCCGGCCACGCTCCCGCCGTCACAGGTGCTCGTCGAGGTGCTGAACGGCACGGGCCAGACCGGCGCGGCCACCGCTGCCTCCCACGCGCTCGCCGCGCAAGGCTTCCTCATCAACGGAACCGGCAACGCGGCGAACTTCCAGTACTCCGAGACGGTGGTCGAGTACCCGCCGGGCGCCCTGGCCGCGGCGCAGACGGTGGCGGCCCACGTGACGGGGGCCGCGACGCTCGAGGCCAGCTCGGCCCTGCCGAGCGGCGTCGTCGACCTGATCATCGGCGCCACCTACAACGGCGTGACGAACGGGTAGGCCGAGCGTGTCGGCGCGTGCGACGATCGCGCTGTGCGAGCTCGCCCACACCGTCACCGAGCTCGAGGGGGCGTGCTCCTGCCGCTTTTGCTCGCGGCCTCGGCCGCCGTCTGTGCCGTGCAGCCTGCGGGCGCGCAGATCGCCGCAACCGCCGCCGCCGCGGGCGCCGGCACGACCGTTCCGGGCGCGCCGAACTGTCCCATGTTCCCATCGGACAATGTCTGGAACACGCCGATCACCCGTCTGCCCGTCGACCCGCACAGCGCGCAGTGGCTGCTGAGCATGGGCTCTTCGACGACGCTCCTCCATCCCGACTTCGGTCCATCAGGAGACCCTGCCGTTGCCTACGGCATCCCGTTCGTCGTGGTGCCGCCGTCGCACCCGACCGTCCGCGTGCGGTTCGAGTACGCCGACGAGAGCAACCCCGGGCCCTACCCCTTCGGCTCCGACGTCCCGATCGAGGGCGGCAACGCGTCCGGCGGCGACCGTCACGCCATCATGGTGAACCCTGCCACGTGCACGCTCTACGAGCTCTACGACGCCCGGTACTCGCCGTCGGGCTCGACGGCGGGATCTGGCGCGATCTGGCACCTCCGCTCCAACGCCCTGCGGCCTGGCGGATGGACCTCCGCCGACGCGGCGGGGCTGCCGATCCTCCCCGGATTGCTCGACTACGGCCAGGTGCTCTCCGGCCGGATCACCCATGCGATCCGGATGACTGCTGCCCTGACCGACACCCGGTTCATCTGGCCGGCTCGCCACGAGGCGGGCGCCCGGGACGACCCCTCACTCCCTCCGATGGGCGCTCGTTTCCGGCTGAAGGCGAGCTTCGACATCTCCCGCTACTCGCGCCACGCCCAGGTCGTCCTGCGTGCGATGCAGCAGTACGGCCTGATCCTGGCCGACAACGGGAGCAACTGGTACTTCCAGGGTGCCGCCGACCCGCGCTGGCCGCTCGCGCTCGTGGACGAGCTGAAGACGATCCCGGCGAGCGCGTTCCAAGCGGTGAACGAGTCGTCCCTCATGATCAGCCCGAACTCCGGTGCGGCACGGCAGCGGTAGGTCGGCGCACCTACGATGACCCGATGATCCGCGCCCGAGGTCGGCCCTCGCGCCGAGCACGTCACCTGGCCCGGAGGATCGTCTCGCTCCTGGTGCTCGGCGGCGCGCTCGCGCCGGTGACCATCGCGAGCGGAACGGCGTCGGCAGCCCCCGGCGTGCGCCTCGCGTGCCGCTCGGCGCAGCTGGCCGGCACGTTCGCGACGATCGTCGGCAGCGCCGGCGCGGGGAACGTGAGCTACTCGCTGCGCCTCCGCAACCACTCGACGGCGCGCTGCTTCGTCTCCGGGCTGGTCGGCCTGCAGCTGAGGGGAGGAAAGGGCGCCCCCCTGCCGACGAACGTCGTTCCGGCGCAGCCCGGCGCGGCCACGGCCGTGCTCGTGTCGTTGGCCCCCGGGGCATCGGCGTGGGCGAGCGCGCGCTTCTCGCCCGACGTGCCCGGCAAGGGTGAGCCGGTGAGGATCCGGTGCGAAGCGACGGCGTACACGGTCCGCGTCACGGTGCCGCCTCGACGCGACAGCCTCGTCGCACCCGTGGTGCCGCCGACCCCGGTCTGCGAGCACGGCAGGATGCTGGTCTCGCTGCTCGGGACGAAGCGGCCGAGGGCGTAGCGGCCGCCCCGCGCCCGGGCTCACGGGACCGTGAGGTCCATCTGGATCGGCAGGTCACGCTCGGACTGGCCGATCGAGAGCGTGTAGGTGCCCGGCACGGTACGCCAGCGGCCGGCGAGATAGCTCTCGAAGGCGGACGATGGGAGCGTGAGCGCGATGGTGCGTGCGCTGCCGGCCCGGAGCCCGACCGACTGGAACGTCTTCAGCTGGCGCGGCGGCTCGTCGGCCGAGGCCGGGAAGCTGAGGTACGCCTGCACCACCGCCGTGCCCTGGCGCCCGCCGGTGTTGGCGACGCGCAGGTCCACCACGTAGCCGGCCGCCGACCGGTAGGCGACGGGGTTGGAGAGCCCGAACGTCGTGTACGACAAGCCGAAGCCGAACGGGAAGAGCGGGCTGATCCCGCTGGCGTCGTAGTACCGGTACCCGATGTCGAGTCCGTCCGCGAAGTAGACGTTGCTGTTCACGCCGGGCCAGCTGCGCGCCTGCGCGATCGGGCTCCGGCCGTCGCTCGCGGGGAAGGTGACGGGTAGGTGGCCCGACGGGTCGACGCTGCCGCGCAGCACCGCCAGGGTCGCCGCGCCATCCTCCTCGCCCGGGTACCAGGCCTCCAGCACCCCGGCGACCTTCGAGAGCCACGGCATCAGCACGGCCCCGCCCGTGTTCAGGACAACCACCGTTCGCGGGTTCGCCGCTCCCACCGCCGAGATCAGCGCGTCGCTGTCGCCGGGAAGGGCCAGCGTCGGGCGGTCGAAGCCCTCGCTGTTGAAGTCGTTGGCGAACACGACGGCGACGCTGGCGCGCCGTGCGGCGCGCGCCGCCGCGGCGATCATCGGACTCACGTCGAGCCAGCCGAGCCGGGGATCGGTGCCGGGGCCGACCTCGAACCAGCGCAGCTCGATCGCGTACCGCCGAGCCCTGACGAGGGGCAGCGTCGTCGACCACGCGGCCGGGCCGTGCAGCCCGCGGGCGGCGAGCACCAGGTTGTGGCCGAGGTAGAACCAGCTGTCACCGCTCGAGGTGAGCGAGATGTCGTAGAGCCCGGTGCTCGGCGGGGTGAGCGTGCCCGTCCACTGCAGCCAACGCGGCCCGGACCGCGGCGCCGACGCCGTCGCAACCTCCGCGGTGACGATCCCCGGGCGGTTGAGGATGGGGAGGTCGGCCTCGCCCTGGCGCCTCTCCCCCGCGAACGCCGGCGACTCGGCACCCGGTGAGAGCGGGCGCGAGGAGCTGATGTCGCCGGCCGGGATCAGCGGCAGGATCTGGCTCGTCGGACCACCGGGGCTGAAGGTGACCTTCACCTTCTTGCCGAGCCACCTGCGCGTCGCGCCGAGGGGTGTGATGACGAAGGGCGCGACGACGTGGGCGCTGCCGGATCCCGCGGTCGTCGCCTGGGGCCCTGCGCCCTTGCCGATCAGCGCCACCGAGCGAAGGCGCGACTTCACGAGCGGGAGGACGCCGCCACGGTCCTTCAGCAGCACCATTGACCGCTCGGCGCTCGACAAGGCGACGGCGACGTGACCGGCGGTGTAGACGCGCGTCCCGGTCCTGCCCGTGAGGGGGTGCCGCACCAGGTCGAAGGCGAACATCTCGCGCAGGATCCGCACCACCGCGTCGTCGAGCCGGCCGACCGGCAGGCGGCCGTCCGCGACAGCGGCTTCCAACTGGGCGCCGGCGGCCGGCTTGATCGCGTCGAGGCCGGCGCGGAACGCGGCGACGGCGTCGTTCACCGCACCGAGGTCCGAGCGGACGAAACCGGTGAGTCCCCAGTCCCGCTTCAAGGCGTCGAAGAGCGTGGGGTCCTGGCAGACGTAGACGAAGTCGATGCGGCCGTACGCGCACATCACCGAGGCGACGTGCGCCTGCTCGACCGCCGCTTCGAACGGGGGGAAGTACACCTCCTCGAGCGTCCGTTCGTTGATGATCTGGTTCAGATTGAGGCGAGCCGTCTCCTGGGTGTACGCGGTGAAGTGCTTCGCATCGGCCATGACCCCTTGGGACTGGATCCCCTCGATGTCGGCGATGCCCATGATCGACGTCAGGTACGGATCCTCGCCGTAGGCCTCGAAAGCTCGGCCGCTTGTCGGGACGCGGGCGAGATTGAGGTTCGGCCCCTGCACGACGGTGACCCCTTGGGCGCGCGCCTCGGCGCCGAGCACGCGGCCGTACGCGTAGGCGACGAGCGGGTCGAAGCTGGCCGCGACCCCGAGCGACGCAGGGAGCTGGGTGACCCCGGTGTCACCCGTGGCGATCCCGTTCGGGCCGTCTTGAAGGGTGAGGCGGGGGATGCAGAGCCGCGGCACGCCGGCGTTCTCGTTCTCGTAGCCGCGGCCCGCCACTAGGCTGATCTCACCCACCTTCTCGGCGCGCGTCATCCTCGCCACGACTTGTCTCGCGAGCTCGAGCGGCGTGTGCCGACGCGCCGCGGCCGCCGTGGTCCACGGGCAGCGCGCTGCGCGTGACGCACGCCGGGATCCGGGGCGCACGGTGGGACGCGGGGCGGCGCTCGCGGCGGTGGCCGGGGCAGCGCGAGCGCGCGGGGCGCGCGATGGCAGGTCGAGGGCCGGCAGCGCGACGAGGAGCGCCGCCACCGCGACGGTGCGGCTGAACGCTCGGCCCGGCCGCGCCCGCGCACCGCGCCGCTCGCGTTCTTCGCCGATGGCCATCCGGGGAAGGTAACCGGTGAGCGGGGCGCCCCGGCAATCCTCGCCCCGGGGTGCGCTCAGGCCGTGAGCTCGCCGACCCCCAACGGCACGCTCACGACATTGCCCGGGGGCGCCAGCGGGCAGCTCCATGCCGGGTCGTAGGCGCACGACGGGTTGTAGGCGAAGTTCAGGTCGACGACGAGCCGCCCGTCGTCCCCGCCGAGGTCTGCGCCCTTCACCGTGTCGAGGACGTAACGGCCGCCGCCGTAGGTGGCGGTTCCCGCCAGCGCGTCGCGGACCGGCACGAAGATGCCACCGCCGTAGCCCAGCAGCCACCAGACATCGAGCGAGCCGATACCTCCCAGCTCGACGACGCCCAGGCGCTCGAAGCTCACGGTCTCGTCGGTCCCGGTGACGACCTCGATCCGCTCCCGCCGCGTCGTCGCGTCGAGCGCGATGTCGAAGCGGTAGGCCGGGTCGTACGGTGCCACCGGTACGCCACGGAAGGACTCCCGCCGCTCGGCGGGGACAGGTGACTGTGGATGCTCGGCGAGCAGGCGGTCGCGCGTCGTTCGCCACAGCTCGTGGGCCGCTCGAATGTCGCCACTCCCCCTGATGCGCGCGTACAGCGCGCCGACCTGACGCCGCCAGTCGAGCAGGGACAGCGTCGGCGGGCTCGTCCCCGGTCCCGCGCCGTATCCGTCCACGGGCACCTCACTTCCGGCCATCGTCGCTGATCGCGCCCGGCGTCCGGTCAGGCCCGCGGCAGCGCGAACGCGGCGACGGCCGCGAACTGGAGCGCCGCCCCGGCGAGCGTGCAGGCGTGGAAGACCTCGTGGAAGCCGAACACCCGCGGCGCCGGGTCCGGCCTACGGCGCGCATAGACGATGGCTCCGACGGTGTAGAAGGCACCGCCGACCAGCAGCAGGGCGAACCCCGCGGCGCCGAGGCCGCGCTCGAGCTCGGGGAGCACGGCGAGCGCGGACCATCCGACGACGACGTAGGGGACTGCGACGGCCCACTTCGGGGCGTCGAGCCAGAGCTGCCGAAGCGCGATGCCGGCGCCGGCACCCACCCACACAAGGCAGAGGATGAAAGTGCGTGCCCAGCCGTGGAGGGCGAGCCCGGCGACTGCCGTGTACGTGCCGGCGATCGCGAGGAAGATCATGGAGTGGTCGGCGCGCCGGAGGCGACGGCGCGCCGGCGGCGCCCAGTCCCGGCGGTGGTAGGCCGCGCTCACGCCGAACAGGCACGTGAGCGAGAAGACGTAGACCGCGAGCTCGGCGGTCACGACGGCGCCCGATCCCTGCACCACCAGCAGCGGTCCGGCGACCAGCATGCAGGCGAACGCTCCGAGGTGCAACCAGCCGCGTAGCAGGGGCTTCGCCTCGACCGGCGGCGTCCCGAGGCTGGATGGAGAAACCACGTGCCGAGCTCCCGCGATCGTCGGCACCGTCGATGCCGTCGGTGCCGTTCTGGCCAGGTCGCCCCCACCGGGCCCGCCAGATGGTAGCCCTGGCCCGAGCTCGAGCGTCCGCCGCCTCGTCGCGCCGTCCCCGGCGCACGGGCGGTCCCCGGGGGTCGGTACGCTCGCAGGTCGCCTGGCTCGTCGTGAGGAGTCGCCAGTGAGCCTTTCCATCGGGATCGTCGGGCTGCCGAATGTCGGCAAGTCGACGCTCTTCAACGCGCTAACGCGCAACCAGGTGCTCGCGGCGAACTACCCCTTCGCGACGATCGAGCCGAACGTCGGGGTGGTGAACGTCCCCGACGAGCGTCTCGAACGCCTCGCCGCGCTCTACGACAGTGCGCGCGTCGTCCCCGCGACGGTGACCTTCGTCGACATCGCCGGCATCGTGCGCGGCGCCTCCGAGGGAGAGGGGCTCGGGAACAAGTTCCTCGCCGCGATCCGGGAGAGCGACGCGATCTGCCAGGTGGTCCGGGCCTTCTCCGATCCCGACGTGGTCCACGTCACCGGACGCGTCGACGCGGCGGACGACATCGAGACGGTCAACACCGAGCTCGTGCTGGCCGATCTCCAGACGGTGGACAACCGGCTGCCGAAGCTCGCCAAGGAGGCCCGGACGCGTCCCGAGCTCGGTCCCGTGCTTGCGGCGACGAGCGCGGCAAGGGAGATCCTCGACGGCGGGCGCACGATCGCCGCCGCCGCGGCGGCGGGCGACGTCGACCTGGCACTGCTTCGCGACCTCCAGCTCCTCAGCGCGAAGCCGTTCATCTACGTCTTCAACGTCGACGAGGCCGAGCTCGGCGACGAGGACCGCCGCGGGGAGCTCGCCGCGCTCGTGGCGCCGGCGGAATCGGTGGTCGTCTGCGCCCAGATCGAGGCCGAGCTCGCCGCGCTCGACCCGGCCGACGCCGCGGAGCTGCTCGCGGGGTACGGACAGCACGAGTCCGGCCTGGTGCAGCTGGTCCACGTCGGGTTCCGGGCCCTCGGCCTGCAGACCTTCCTCACCGCCGGCCCGAAAGAGGCGCGAGCCTGGACGATCCGCGCGGGCTCCACCGCCCCGGAGGCCGCCGGGGTGATCCACTCCGACTTCCAGCGAGGCTTCGTGAAGGCCGAGGTGGTCACCTACGACGAGCTCGTGCACGCCGGCTCGGTCCCCGCGGCGCGCGCGGCCGGCCGGGCGAGGATCGAGGGCAAGGACTACGTCATGCGCGACGGGGACGTCGTCGAGTTCCGCTTCAACGTCTGATCGACGGCCGCTCCCCGAGCGGCGCCGGCACCGCCTCACTCGGCTCGCCGCGAAGACGCTCAGGCAAGACGGCGGGCGCGCACCAACATGTCGAAGGCGATCCGGCGGGTGTCGAGCGTCTCGACGAGACGCTCGACGATGCACGCCCGCTCGATCTCGAGCGGCGCGAGCTCTCCTGCGATGTCGTCGGTCGTGTAGAGGACCGTCGGGTCCTGCGGGCCTCCGGTGCCGTAGGCGAGGTTCGACAGGTCGTGGCCGACGACGAGGAAGATCCCGCCGGGGGCGATGCCCGCTGCCGCGTGGGCGAGCGCCAGACGCCGCTGCTCGGCCCGGAGGTGGAGGTAGCACACGATCACCAGGTCGTACGCGGCCTCCTCCAGCACCCAGGTGCTCACGTCGGCCTCGATCCACTCCGCCTCGACGCCGTGGTCGCCCGCGAGCAGCTGCGCCTTCTCGAGAGCGACGCTCGAGAAGTCGACACCGGTCACCCGCCATCCCCGCCCGGCGAGCCAGACCGCGTTGCGCCCTTCGCCGCAAGCGAGATCGAGCGCGCGCCCGGCGCCGACGTGCTCCAGCTCTTGAACGACGAAGCGGCTGGGATCCTCCCGCCAGAGCAGTCCCCCCGCCCGGTGGCGCTCGTTCCAGTCGTCGGCGTCCACGGCCGGACCTGCGCGCGGCCGCCGGGCTCTAGCCCCGCCTGCGGCGGGGCCCGAGTCCGATGGCGCGGAGCAGGCTGCCGGTCAGGCCGTTCGACTTCCGGTACACCGATCGCCGAGCCGCCCGACGCGCCAGGCCGCCGGCGCCGCCGTGCTCCACCGCCTCGACGTTCCCCAGGTCTCGCGCGGCCCGGTACAGCTGGCTCCTCAGGCTCTTACGGGATGCCACCTCGCCTCCTCCGTCGTGACCTACCAGCATGATCGTCCCTGCGGGGCGCCGTGTCCACGGCTTCTCGGCTCGAGCGCCCACGCGCTTGAGGTGCGAGGGTGCACGACTCACGACAGCCGACCCGCTCGGGCAGCGCGAGGCGCGCCGGCGCCGTCGACGGTGGATGATCGTCGGGTGCAGCGCGACCGGCTGGAGTTCAACCCGTTCGACCGCTCATGGTGGGTCGATCCGTACCCGTTCTACGGCCGACTCTTGGACGAGGCGCCATCCGGCAAGGTCGCCGGCCTCGATCTCTGGTACTTCGCCGGCTACGACGAGTGCGAGTCGATCCTGCGCGACGCCCGATTCGGCGTCGACGAGCGCAACAGCAACCTCTACCGGCAGTTCGCCCCGAACGATGACGGCCAACGCGACGAGCTCGGGCGTTCGTTCCTCTTCCTCGACCCGCCCGAGCACACGCGCCTACGGGGCTTCGTCTCGCGCTCGTTCACGCCGCGGGTCGTCGAAGGCCTCCGTACCCGCATCGCGACCACCGTCGGCGAGCTCCTCGACCGGCTCCCGAACGGGACCCCCTTCGACCTGGTGGGCGCGCTCGCCTACCCGCTTCCCATCACGGTCATCTGCGACCTGCTCGGCATCCCCGCCTCCGACCGCGGCTCGTTCCACCAGTGGTCCCGCCACCTCGTCGCCTCGCTCGACCCCGAGCTCGTCGTGCCGCCGGAGGTGATGCGCGAGCGCCGCCAAGCGGTGGAGGAGCTGCGGGCGTACATGCTCGACCTCGTCGCCGAGCGGGCGCGGCGACCTGCAGGCGACCTCATCTCCGCCTTGAGCGAGGCGAGCACCGCAGCGGGGCCGGCGAGCGAGTCGGCCATGAGCCAGCAGGAGCTCGTGACGACGCTCGTCCTGCTGCTCGTCGCGGGCTACGAGACGACAGTCAACCTCGTCGCGAACGCCGTGCTGGGGCTGCTGCGCCATCCCGAGGCAGCGGACCTCCTCAGCCGGCGACCGGCGCTCGTCGTCCCCTGCGTCGAGGAGGTCCTGCGCTTCGACCCGCCGGTGCAGCTGACGAGCCGGGTGGCCCTCACCGACGTCGAGGTGGGCGGCATCGGGGTGCCGGCGGGCGCCATCGCCATCGTGCTCGTGGCGGCCGCCAACCGCGACCCCGCGCGCGTCGACCGGCCGGAGGTATTCGACATCACCCGCGCGGGGACCCGCCACCTCTCCTTCAGCCTCGGCGCCCACCACTGCCTCGGCGCGCCGCTCGCGCGGGCCGAGGCCCAGCTCGCGCTGACGGGCCTGGTGGCCCGGCACCTCGAGCTCGCCCTCGCGGGCGAGCCACGCTATCGGGAGACCCTCGTGCTGCGGGGGATCGAGTACCTCCCGGTGGTCGCGCGGCGCCGCTGAGCCGGCACAAACGTGCTGGTATTCCGGCCGTATGGCTCCGGCGCAGCTCAAATCGCGGCACCCTTCTGCCGATAGGTACCTAGAGGGAACGTCCCGCCCGGGCCAGCGGCGCTGCTCGGGCGGTCCCGACGAGGAGCTCGGAGATGACCGGTCCCATCGAGATCACGGAGGTGCCCACGGCCCGAGGCGGGAGCTGATGGCCAGGCGGCGTGGCACGAAGGGCGGTGCCGGGGACGGCGCAACGCTCGCGTCGACCGGCGGGCTCGGCGCTGCCGAGCCCGCATGGTCCGGCGAGGAGCTGCTTCGCGCCGTCGTCGCGAGCTCGCCGCTGGCGATCTACGTCGTCGACGCCGCCGGCGTCGTCGAGCTGTGGAACCCCGCGGCCGAGGAGCTGTTCGGCTGGACGGCCGCAGAGGCGGTCGGTCGGCGCCTGCCGTTCGTCGACGCCGGGGCGGACGAGGAGTTCGAGCAGCTCCTCTCGCGGGTCATGGCGGGCGAGCCGTTCTCGGGTCTGGACGCCGTGCGCGTGCGAAAGGACGGGCGACAGGTCAGCCTGTCCATCTCGACCGTCCCGCTGCGCGACGAAGCCGGCGCAGTTCGTGCCGTGCTCGGGGTATCCCAGGACGTCACCGACCGCAAGCACGCCGAGGCTGCCCTCGTGCGCCAGGCCAGGCTCGACAGCCTGACCGGCCTGCACACCAGGGGCTTCTTCCTCCAGATCCTCGAGCAGACGCTGGCGCACCCACGCTGCCGCTCGGCTCTCGTGCTCATCGACCTCGACGACTTCAAGGACGTGAACGACAGCTTCGGCCACCACGTCGGCGACGAGCTGCTCGCCGCGTTCGCGGCCCGGCTGCGCGGCGCCGTCGGCCCGAAAGACGTGGTGGGGCGCCTCGGCGGCGACGAGTTCGTCATTCTCCTCGACGGTGTCGGACCAAGGAGCGCCGCGGAGGCGCCCCACCGGGTCTTCGAGGCGCTCACTGGCCCCGTCGTCATCGGGGGACGCGAGTTCACGGTGCGCGTCAGTGGCGGCGTGGCGCTCTGCAGGCCCGGGAACCGGGTCGAAGAGGTCCTGCGCCGGGCCGACGTCGCGATGTACGCCGCGAAACGGGGCCAACGCGGCTCGGTCCGGCTCTTTGACGAGGCGATGGAGCGCGACGTGATGGAGCGGGTGGCCCTGGAGGCGCGGCTGTCCCGTGCGGTCGAAGCTGGCGAGCTGCGGGTCCACTACCAGCCCATCTTCCAGCTCGCGACGGGGAAGGTGACGGCGGTGGAGGCGCTCGTGCGGTGGCAGCACCCCGAGCACGGGCACCTCCTGCCGAACAGGTTCATCCCCCTGGCCGAAGCGAGCGGCGCGATCGTCGGGATCGGGCGATGGGTGCTGCTGGAGGCGTGCGGGCAGCTGCGGGCATGGCAACGCGAGCACCCGCGCGCCGCGTCGCTGCGCATCTCGGTCAACATCTCGCCGCGCCAGCTCCGGGCGCCGGATCTCGAGTCGGTCGTGGTCGCCACCTTGGAAGGCGCCGAGCTGAAGCCCGAACAGCTCCAGCTCGAGGTGACCGAGAGCGCGCTCGCGACCGAGGGCGCCGACACCGTGCTGCGCCGCCTCGGCGAGCTCGGGATCCGCCTCGCCATCGACGACTTCGGAACCGGCTACTCCTCCCTCACGGCGCTCAGGCGCTTCCCGTTCGGCGCGCTGAAGATCGACCGGTCGTTCGTGGCCGGCCTCGAGACGGGATGGGAGGACCGCGCCATCGTGCTCGCCACCCTCGGACTAAGCCGCTCGCTCGGCCTCACGGCGATCGCCGAGGGCGTCGAGACGGCCGGCCAGCTCGAGACGCTCTCCACCATCGGCTGCGAGGAGGCACAGGGATACCTGCTCGGTCGGCCCCAACCTGCGGCGGGCATCTCCCGGCTGCTCGGGGAGAGCACGCCGTGGCTGCCGAAGGTCCACGCCTCGCCGATCGTCCACCGCGCCCCGATCCGGGGATTCCAGCGCCGGTCGATGCCGTAGGCCTCAGGCGACGTTGCCGGTGCCGCTCCGCCGCCCGAGGACACAGCCGGAGGCCGCGTCCGGGAGGATCCCGAGGTACGCCATCGGAGGATGCGGGGACGCGCCCGGACCGCGCGCAGGGCGTCCGTCGAGGGCGAGCTCCGGGTCCCGTCCCTCCAGCCACCCCCGCAGCTCTTCGGCGGGGAGCGGGCGGCTCAGCAAGTAGCCCTGCGCGAACGTGCAGCCGAGCCTCACGAGCTCATCCCACGCTTCGCGGCACTCCACGCCCTCCGCGACGACGTCGAGACCGAGGCTGCGCCCGAGCTCGACCGTCGAGCGGACGATTGCCGCGTCGTCGGGATCGAGGTGCATGTTCACGACGAACGAGCGGTCGATCTTGATCTCACGCACGGGGAGCCGGCGGAGGTGGACGAGCGAGCAGTAGCCGGTTCCGAAGTCGTCGATCGAGAGCCTGATGCCCAACTCCTCGAGCTGGCCGAGCACCGCGCCGATCCGGGACTTGTCCGCCATCATCGTCGACTCGGTGATCTCGAACTCGAGCGTGGACGACTCGACGCGCCAGCGACGCAGCAGCTCGCCGACCTGGGTCGGGAAGTCGAGGTCCAACAGGCTGCGCGTGGTGATGTTCACCGAGACCGACAGCTCGATCCCGTCGTCGCGCCAGCGGCGGACCTGGCGGAGGGCCTCGTCGACGACGTGCAGCGTCAGCGGCTTGATCAGGTCGCTCTGCTGGGCGAGCGGGATGAAGTGGTCGGGCGGTACGAGTCCGCGTTGGGGGTGCTTCCAGCGGACGAGGGCCTCGACCGAGGTGACGGCCTGACCCGTCAGCTGCACCTTCGGCTGGTAGTGGAGCACGAGCTCGCCCTGGGCGATCGCCCGACGGAGCTCGGCGACGAGGGTCAGGCGGGCCGAGCCGTAGTCGTCGGCCGCCGAGTCGTAGAAGGCGCAACCGGATTCGTCGGACTTGGCCTGGTACATCGCGACGTCGGCGTGCTGGAGGAGCGTCTCGACGTCACGGGCGTCGTCCGGGTAGACCGAGACGCCGACGGAGGCCTCCAGCGTGATCGGCAGTCCCTGCACGACCACGGGCCGGCCGAGCACCTCGCGGACCACCTCGATGGTCGGGACCGCGTCGCTGCGGTCGGCAAGCCTCGAGAGCAGGATGGCGAACTCGTCGCCGCCGAGGCGTGCGACGGTCCCGGTCGGCCCGAGCGCCCGATCGAGACGGGACGCCACCTGCCGAAGCACCGCGTCACCGGCATGATGACCGAGCGAGTCGTTGATCTCCTTGAATCGATCGAGATCCATCAGCATGAGGACGACGCGCTCACGCCCCTTCTCGGCCGGCGCGTCGATGGCGCGCTCGATCCGCTCCCGCAGCAGCGTCCGGTTCGGCAGCCCGGTCAGGTTGTCGTGCAGCGCCTGGTAGCGGTTGATCTCGGCCTGACGCCGGAGCGCCTCCTCTGCCTCCTTGCGCTCCGTGATGTTCTCGATCATGGTGATCGCGAACGCCGGGCGGCCGGCCCCGTCCCGCTCCACCGTCGCCGCGACGTGCGCCCAGATCGCCTCGCCGTCCCGGCGCAGGTAGCGCTTCTCGACCTGGTAGCTGTCCCGGGCTCCGGCCATCATGGCCAGGAACAGGGCCGTTTCCTCCTCCACGTGCTCGGGATGCGTGTACGCGGCGAACGGCGTCCCCGCGAGCTCGGCACGGGAGTAGCCGAGCATCCGCTCGAGGGAGGGGTTGACCGCGACGGCGTGCCCGTCGGCGGTGAACCGGCCGATGCCGATGGAGGCGCCTTCGAAGATGGTCTGATAGCGCACCAGGGCCTCGACCTGCGCGCGCTTCGCCTCGAACTCGGCGGCGTGGCTCACCCCCGCCGAGAGGATCGCACCGAGCAGCTCCATGGTCTGCCGGTCCTCCTCACCGAGGGGGTTCTCGACCGATGAGCTGACGACGTTCAGCGATCCGACGATGCCGCCGCCGCTGAAAAAGGCAACGCAGATGATCGAGCGATCGCCGACGGTGCGCGAGATCTCCTTGTCGACGCGCCGGTCGTCGCAGGTGTCAGCGATCAGAACGGGCCTGCCCGCCTCGATCGCGAAGCGGATCAGCGTCGTCGACACAGGCCTGCGGTCGCCGACCATCGCCTGTGCGCTACCGCCGGCTGCGCGCACCACGAGCTGATCGCCCTCGACGAGGTTGACCATCGCCCCTTCGGCGCGCGTGAGCGCCTGAGAGCGGTCGACGACCAGCTGCATCACCTTCTCGAGATCGAGGCCCGCCGCGGCGATGTCGCGCTGGACCGCGACGATCTGCGCAAGGCGGTCGTCCTCGCTGCGCCGTTCCCGGCGTGCGGCGGGCCTGGCGCGCGCAAGTCGCCGGGCGACGCGAGCGATCCCCCGTTCGTCGCTGCTCACGCCTCTCTAACGCCCTGACGAGCAAGCGGGTTGAGCCGACCGTCGCCCGGCCCGCCGAAGTCCGGCCTCCGGTCGCGACCGGACCGCGCGCATCCGGCGCGTGCTGCCCGGCCTGCGGCCCGGTGGCGGATCCCCCCGTCACCGGTTGCGATGACCATATAGGATTTCACATCATGCTCGACCAGTGAGGGCCGGGGCGCGAGGAGCCACCCGCCCGGCGGAACACCGGGTGAGGGGTAGGCGAAAGGAAGCCGATGGAGGAGCAGGCGCAGGTCAGGCCGCCCGAGTGGATCCTCGAGCTCGCGGCATCACGCCCCTTCGGCGAGGGCGACCGGCGGGGCACCGTCAACCTCATCGACGACGCCGCTCGGGCCAGGGCGGCGGCGTCCGTACGCACCGGGCAGACCATCAGCCTCGCCAGGCCGTTGCGCGCCGGCGACTACAACGCGACGCTGGAACGGCCGGGCTTCGCCCACGAGATCCACTACCACCCGACGCCGGACGGGATGGGTTGGGGCACCGACCACCTCGTCCTCGACCCCCACGGCCTGATGAACACCCACATCGACGCGCTGAACCACGTCGCGCTGAACGGCACCTACTACGGCGGCCGACCGTACGACAGCCCCGAGCAGGGCTCGGTCGACGCGCTCGCACCGCACGGGCTCGTGGCGAGGGCCGTGTTCGTGGACATCCCCGCGCTGCGCGGCACCGGCTGGGCCGACACGCCGGTCACCGGGCGAGACATCGACGGCGCGCTGGACGCGGCCGGCCTCACCTTCGAACCAGGTGACGCGCTCTGCCTCGACATGGGACGCGACCGCTTCGAGACGGCGAGCGGCCACATCCTCGGCGGCCCGGAGAGCGACGACGATGCCGGCGGCGGACTCTCGAGCGACGGTGCCCGCTGGGTGGCAGAGCACGCCGTCTCGATGCTCGCCTGGGACATGCTCGACTCCCGGGACGCCAAGGCCACGCGCGCCTCCGCGCACGTCCTCACGTGGGCGATCGGACTGCTCCTCGTCGACAACTGCGACTTCGCCGCGCTGCGCGCCGCGCTCGGAGGCGGTACGCAGATCGCTGGGGCGCTCGTCGTCGCGCCACTCGTGGTGGAGGGCGCCAACGGCGTCAACCTCAACCCGATCGTCCTGCGCTGACGCCCGCGCGGAGGGCGACGACCCTCGCTCGGCTCGACCGCTCGGTGGAGCGGCCGAACCTGCCGGAGCAGGTGCGCCGGGCTCGCCACTGCGACTAGCCCCGTCGCTCTCCAGCCAGTCGCGCGCGGACGACCGGTCGGGGCGACGTCGGCTCTTCGCCGCGATCGTATGCCTTTTCTGATCGAGGCGCGGGACCCGTCCTTCAGCCGATGAGCACGGGGGCGAGGCGGCGCCACTGCTCGAGCGGGATCGACTCGTCCGGACCGCCGAAAACGTAGACGCACACGTGATCCGCTCCCGCCTCGTGATGAGCGGCGACGCGCGCTCCGATCTTCTCCTCGTCGCCGGCCACGACGAGCGCGTCCACCAGCCGGTCGCTCCCGCCCCCGGCGAGATCCTCCTCGGAGAAGCCGCCCCGTAACAGGTTGTTCGTGTAGTTCGGCAGCGTCAGGTAGCTGCTGACGAAGGCGCGGGCACGCTCGCGCGCGAGGACTGGGTCCGCTTCGAGCACGACCGCCTGTTCGGGCGCCAGAACACGGTCCGGCCCGAGCACCTCGCGGGCCGCTCGCGTCTGGTCCGGAGTGACGAGGTAGGGATGCGCTCCGGCGCTGCGGTCACGAGCGAGCTCGAGCATCCTCGGACCGAGGGCGGCGAGCAGCCTGCCGCTCGCGGGGACGGGTGGGTCGGCCACGTCGAGCTCGTCGAGGTAGCCGCGCATCTTCGACAGGGGTCGACGGTACGAGCCCGGCTCCTTTGCCTCGATGATCGGCGCATGGCTCGCACCGAGGCCGAGCACGAACCGGCCGGGCCAGCGCTCTTCGACACCAGCGCGACGTCGGGCTACCTCCTCGGATGGGTGCATCCAGATATTTAGGATCCCGGTGACGATTCGAACGCGCTCGGTGGCCGAGAGAAGGTGCTCGACCGCCCCCATCACGTCACCGCCGACATCGGGCACGAACAGGGCCGAGTAGCCGAGCTCCTCGAGCTCGGCCGCGGCCGCCGCGGTGGCGCTCTTGTCTTGGTGGAAGCGCAACTCGCGACTCCAGATGCCGACGGGTCCAAGCTCAGGTGTCATGGGCCGCATTATGGCGCTCGGCGCCGGCGCGTCGGGAATGGACGCCCCCGAGACGGGCATCCGGGCTGCTGGCGGGAGGTCGCCAACCCCACCGACGGCATAGTTGCAGGCGCCATGTCGGCGCGCCGCAGCAGGTGTACCGTCGAGCCCTGTCACCGCACCTCGGCATCCGGGGGGAGCCGACTTGCCAAGGTTGATCATCTAGTATTTGCTATAGGATATGGTCGCAGGATGTTGTTCGGGGCCCGCGGATGCCGCCCGGCGCGGGAGGGGGAGATCGTTGGCTGCGCTGCCTCGCCGTGACGCGTCGGTGTTCGTCGGGCGTCTCGCCCCTTCGGCTGGCGTCCGGCGGTCGCCACGGTGACGACTAGCGACACCGATCGGTCGTCGCACGGCCAAGCGGCCACCCTCGCGGACGGCGGCGGACGGACGGCCCTGCTCAGGGTCGCCCACATCGCCAAGTCGTTCGGCGCCACGCACGCGATCCGGGACGGCTCGCTCGATCTGCGTGCTGGCGAGGTGCACGCGCTCGTGGGCGAGAACGGATGCGGGAAGTCGACGCTCGTCAAGATCCTGAGCGGCGTCCACGCCCCGGATGCGGGGACCATCGAGCTCGACGGCGCGCCGGTGCAGCTCCGCAACCCGCGGGCCGCGCAGGACCTCGGGATCGTCACGGTGTTCCAGGAGGTCCTCGTGGCCGAGGCGCGCTCGGTTCTCGATAATGTCTGGCTCGGCATCGACGACACCTGGCGCGCCAAGGTCTCGGAGAAGGAGAAGCGGCTGAGGGCGCGCGAAGCGCTTGCGGAGCTGCTCGGTCACCCACTCGACCTCAATCTGGCGGTCGAGCACCTCTCCCTCTCGGACCGCCAGTCGTGCGGCATCGTCCGCGCCCTGCTGCGCGAGCCGAGAATCCTCATCCTCGACGAGGCCACCTCGGCGCTGGACGTCGCCACCCGCGATCGCCTCTTCGCCGTCGTCGCCCGTCTCTCCGCCCAGGGCGTCGGGGTCATCTTCATCACGCACCGGATGGACGAGATCGAAGAGATCGGTGACCGGATCACGGTGATGCGGTCGGGCGAGACCGTCGCCGAGCTCGCCCGCGGCGCCTGGTCGCCGCGCGAGCTGGTGCGACTCATGACCGGCTCGGACGTGCTGGCCGGCGCGGGACGCGCCGAGAAGGCCTCGGCCGCGTCACGCCGCGGCGCACCGGTGCTGACGGTCCGGGGTCTCAAGCTTCGCCCCGACGGCCGGCCGATCGACCTCGAGGTGTGCGCCGGCGAGCTCGTCGGCGTCGCCGGTCTGGAAGGTCACGGCGAGAACGAGTTCCTCGAGGCGTTGTGGGGCGAGACCGTTTTCGAGGGCGAGATCGTGCGGCATCTCTCGAACGAGGACGTGGTGATCCGCTCCCCCGTCGAGGCGGCCCACTACGACATCGCCTACGTCCCCCGTGAGCGCCGGCTCGACTCGCTGTTCAGCTGGATGTCGATCCGCGAGAACTTCGCACTGCCGACCCTCTCACAAGATGCCCGTCTCGGCTGGCTGAGCCCGCGCTCGTCGCGCCGGCGGCTCGCCGCGTATGTCAAGCGCCTCGGCATCGTCCTCGGCTCGGCCGACGACGCCATCACGACCCTGTCGGGCGGCAACCAGCAGAAGGTCGTCATCGCCCGCTGGCTCGCCTACGGGCCGCGGATCCTGCTGCTGAACGATCCGACGCGCGGGATCGACATTGGCGCCAAGAATGACCTCTACGCCCTGCTCGGCGCGCTCGCCGGCGAGGGCCTCGCCGTCGTGATGCTGTCGACCGAGCTCGACGAGCACGTCGAGCTGATGGACCGGGTGCTCGTCTTCCGGGAGCACGAGCTGTTCCGAGAGCTCGAGCGGTCCGAGCTGTCACGCGAGGCGCTCGTCGCGGCCTTCTTCGGCGAGACGGGCGAGGGTTGAGATGGCACAAGCACTGACCCTGCCGGCTCCGCCGCGCAGCGCCTCGGCTCGACTCGGCGTCTTACGGGCACTGCAGACGTACAGCTTCGGGTTCGCCTTCCTCCTCGCCCTCGGCCTGCTCATCACGAACCTCGCAACCGAGCACGGAGGCTTCGGGCTGACGGACCAGCTGGCGAACGTGGCGCCGATGGCGATCGCCGCTCTCGCGAGCGCGCCGTCGATCATCGGCGGCGGCTTCGACCTGTCGATCTCACCACTCATCTTCTTCACGAACAGCGTCTTCGTGGTCTGGCTCGCCCCCCACGGGCTCGGCGGCGCGATCTCGGTCCCGATCGTGCTGGGCCTCGGCGTCGTGGTCGGCATCCTGACCGGCCTGCTGATCGTGGGACTGCGCGTCCAGCCGATCGTCGTCACGCTCGCGATGTTCTTCACCCTCCAAGGGGTCGACCTCCTCATCGCCCCGAACCCCGTGTCGATGACGCACTCCGGATGGGTCAGGCATCTCGCCCAGTCGGTCGGCCCGGTGCCCGGAGGCCTCCTCACGATCGGGCTTCCGCTGCTCATCTGGTTCGGCCTGCGGTTCGTCCCGTTCCGACGTCTCCTCTACGCGGTCGGGAGCAACGATACGACCGCCTTCTCGAGCGGCGTCAACGTGAGCGCCGTACGGGTGGCCAGCTATGCGCTCGGCGGGCTCTTCGCAGGATTCGCCGGACTGGCCCTGACCGGTCTCGTGAGCTCGGCCAACTCCTCCTCGGCGACGGAGTACACCCTGGTGGCGATCGCCGCCCTGGTCCTCGGTGGCACCTCGCTCGCCGGCGGCCGCGGCGGGCTGCTCGGGGCGCTGTTCGGCGCGATCTCGATCTACCTCCTGCAGAACCTCCTCGCCACGTTCGCGATCGACCCGGCGTACCTCGAGATCGTCTACGGCGGCATCCTCATCGTGGCCGTGGTCCTCCAAGGTGCGCTCTCGGCGACGAGCACCAGCAAGCGTCGACGTTCCGGCGTTCGGCTGCACTTCCGCCGGAGCCGGGCCCTCACCCCCAGCCATGCGATGGCGGACGCGTCGCTCCCGGAGCTTGCGGGAATGAGCCCGGTCGACACCGGCACCGCGCTCGGTGGCGCCGCGCTCGAAGCGAGCCTGGGGACGGCCGGTGCCGAGCGGATCACCACGCCGTGGATGAGGCTCGCCACGCTGCAGTCGAAGTTTCCGATCATTCAGGTGCTGGCGCTCGTCGCGGTATTCGTCTACGGCGACATCACACTGCCGGGGCTCGGCAGCTGGGGGAGCATCCGCTCGATTCTCGTCCTCGCCGCGCTCGTCGGCCTCGCTTCTGGTGGTCAGACCCTCCTCATCTTGATGGGTGGCTTCGATCTCGGCGTCTCCGGGTTCATCGTGGCGGGAGCGCTCACGGTGACCTCGCTCAACCTCGACTATCACATCTCGTTCGGCCTGGCCTTGCTGTTCGCCGTCATCGGGTCCGGCATCCTTGGTGGGATCGCCGGCTACGTGTGTCACCGGTTCAAGATCAACCCGCTGGTCGTCACCTTGGCGATGGGCACCATCGCGGTCGGGGTCGTGGAGATCCAAAACGGCGGTCTCGCCGACGGGAACGCGCCTCCATGGCTCGCCACCTTGGCAGAGCCGGCGACGAGGACCTTCGGCCTGTCGATTCCGCCGACGATCGTGATATGGGTCGCGGTC
Source organism: Acidimicrobiales bacterium (assembly GCA_035532475.1). Classification (GTDB taxonomy): domain Bacteria; phylum Actinomycetota; class Acidimicrobiia; order Acidimicrobiales; family Bog-793; genus DATKQY01. Next base: position 58,552 of record DATKQY010000075.1, read on the forward strand.
CTCGTGCTCTTCGCCATCTTCTTGCACCGGACGACGGTCGGCCGGCACCTCTTCGCGACCGGCGCGAACTCCCGAGCGGCCGACTACGCCCTCATCAGCACCCGACGCGTCTGGACCGCCACCTTCGCGTTCAGCGCGATCGCGTCGGCGCTCGTGGGCGTGCTGATCGGCGGATTCGCCGGCACCGTCGACAGCACCCTCGGCGACCCCTACCTGTTCCAAAGCGTCGTCTCGGTGATCGTCGGAGGGACGATCTTCGGGGGTCCCGGTGACTACACCCGCACGTGCGTCGGCGCGCTCTTCCTCACCGTGCTGACCACCGTGCTCGTCGGCCACGGAGCGAGCGCAGCGGCCGAGGAGATCATCTACGGCGTCATCATCCTCGCCGCCATCGCCGTCTACGGGCGGCAGCGGCGGCTCCGGGACCGCCTATGAACGCCGACCGACAACGGGACGTGGCTCGCCTGCGGCGTCCCGGCCGATCGACAGCCGCAAGCAAGGATCAACAACCGAAACAAGGGGGAATACCCATGGATAGTCATAAGAGAGTGCTCACGTCGCGGCGGCGCCGCGCCCGGGCAGGGGTTCTCGGCGCGTTGCTGGTCGCGGCGCCGCTGACCGCTGCGACGTCGGCGGGCGTCGCCTCGGCGTCCGCGCCCGCGACCACCGCCAAGGCGGCGGCGAGCTGCGGGACCAGCGTCAGAGTGGGACCGTCGAACCCGAGCGGCATCTACAAGTCGCTTCCGGCGAACCTCAAGGCCATCTACTCGAGCTACCCGGGCGCGCTCATCCAGAGCCCGTGGGCGACGAAGAAGATCACGGCGAAGCCCCCGTGGAAGATCGGCTACATCGCCTTCGCGACGACGAACCCGTACAACGCGGACGTCGTGACAGGACTGAAGCAGCAGTTCGCGCTGGCGAAGAAGGCCGGTCTCGTGAAGGGCAGCCTCGTCACGGACATCCCGGCGACGATCGCTGAGTCGACCCCCGAGCAGCAGATCTCCGCGATCCAGCAGATGGTGCGCGAGGGCGTGAACGCGATCATCGTCAACCCCGTCGACAGCGTCGCCGAGGGTCCCGCGATGAACGCGGCGGGCAAGGCGGGCGTCCCGGTCATTCTCGCCGACACGCCCCCCGCCCCCGGGACGACGTACGCGGTCTCCGCCTGGTCGCAGAACCAGGTCCAGGCCGACGCCGGCGCACTCGGCATCATCAAGAAGGGCAGCGTCTTGATGGTCAGGGGCGTGGCGGGGAACGAGAACGACGTCGTCCTGTACAACCAGGCGATCGCCGACATGAAGAACTGCCCGAACATCCACGTCGCCGCGACCCTGTACGGCAATTGGGACGAGGGGACGACGAAGACCGTCGTCGCCGAGTACCTCGCCTCGCACCCCCAACAGATCGCCGGCGCCGTCCAGGACGGCGGGATGATGGCGGGGATCGTGGAGGCCTTCCAGGCAGACGGCAAGCAGGTCCCGACGATCGCCGACGGTGAGTGCGGTGGCGGCGACCTGTCGTGGTGGCTGGCCAACAAGTCCCACTACCGGACCGTCGCCGGCTGCTTCAACGGCTTCCAGGGCTCCTACACGTACTTCAACGTGGCCCTCCGGGTGCTCGACAACAAGGGACCGAAGTACGACGTCTTGGAGATGCCGACGCCCGCGATCACCAACGCCAACCTCGCGCAGTACGCGAAGCCCGGACTGCCGATCAGCTCGACAGCCGAGGTCGGCGGGCCGACCACCGCCTGGTGCAACGACACGTGCCTGAACAAGTACTTCAAGGTCTCCGGACCAGCCACGAAGGGCTAGCCCCCGAGACGCTTCACCCCGCCTCGAGCAGTGGTTGCCGAGGCGACCGCACCAGCGCACAACCGTGCGCGGGTGCGGTCGCCTCGCGTCGGGCGAAGCGCGGCATCTGGGGGGGAGCGCACGTCCGCGGGTCTCGGTCGACCCCCGGGGCCGCGGTGCGGCCGTGGGTCCGCGAGGGGCGACCACGGTCCCCGTGCCGCCGTCAAGTTGACCTCGACATGTCATTAGATATCGTCTAGAATTTGCTATACGATCTCAGGTTGAAGGACTTCTGAGGACGCCGGAACGCCGGCCGCAGGAGGGGGGAGTCGGTTGGCAGGACAGCCGGACCGCGGCACTTCAGTCATCCTCACGCGAAGCGCTCGGAGCGTCGCTCTATGACGACCGGCGCAACCGCCCCAGCCGTGAACGGCGCCCGTGAGCCCACGGTCCTCGTCCGGCTCACGAACCTCGCCAAGTCCTTCGGGGCCACGCACGCGCTGCGCGACAGTTCCTTCGAGCTGCGCGCCGGTGAGGTCCACGCCCTGGTCGGCGAGAACGGCTCGGGCAAGAGCACGCTCGTCAAGGTCCTGAGCGGAGTGCACGCGCCGGATGCCGGCACCATTGAGATCGCGGGCGAGGTCGTGCAGGCGCTGAGGACGCCGCGCGCCGCCCAGGACCACGGGATCGTGACGGTCTTCCAGGAAGTCCTCGTCGCCGAGGCTCGCTCCGTCCTCGACAACGTCTGGCTCGGCATCGACGACACGTGGCGCACGAAGATCCCCGAGGCCGAGAAGCGGAGCCGCGCGCGCCACGCCCTCACCGAGCTGCTCGGTCACTCGCTCGACCTCGCCACGCCGGTCGAGGACCTGTCGCTCAGCGACCGGCAGTCGTGCAGCATCGTGCGCGCGCTGTTGCGCGAGCCGCGGGTGCTCATCCTCGACGAGTCGACGTCCGCGCTCGACGTCGCGACACGCGACCGGCTCTTTCGCATCGTCGGCCGGCTGAGCCGCGACGGCATGGGGGTCATCTTCATCACGCACCGGATGGACGAGATCGAAGAGATCGGCGACCGGATCACCGTCATGCGATCGGGCAGGACCGTGGCGTCGCTCGGGCGCGGCGAGTGGACGCCGCGAGAGCTCGTGCAACTGATGACCGGTTCGGACGTCCTCGAGGTCCAGGGGCGCCAAGAGGCCGCTTCGGTGGACGCTCGGCGTGGCGCGCCGGTGCTGAGCGTGCGAGAGCTGAAGCTGCGTCCCGACGGCCGCCCGATCAACCTCCAGGTCTGCGCCGGAGAGCTCATCGGCGTGGCCGGGCTCGAAGGCCACGGCGAGAACGAGTTCCTCGAGGCGCTCTGGGGCGAGAACATCGTGGCAGGCGAGATCGTCCGGCACCTCGAGGGAAAAGACGTCGTCATCCGCTCCCCGAAGCAGGCGTCCCGGCACGACATCGCCTACGTCCCGCGCGAGCGGCGGCTCGACTCGCTCTTCAGCTGGATGACGATCCGGGAGAACTTCGCGCTGCCGACGCTCGCGAGGGACACCCATGCGGGGTGGCTGAGCCCTCGATCGTCGAGGCGGCGCTTCTCCGGGTACATAAAGCGCCTCGGCGTCGTCCTCGGCAGCCAGGACGACGCCATCACGACCTTGTCGGGCGGCAACCAGCAGAAGGTCGTCATCGCCCGCTGGCTCGCCGCCGGGCCGCGGATCCTGCTGCTCAACGACCCGACCCGGGGCATCGATGTCGGCGCGAAGAACGACCTCTACCGGCTCCTCGCCGAGCTGGCCGGCGAAGGTCTCGCGGTCGTGATGCTCTCGACCGAGGTCGACGAGCACGTGGAGCTCATGGACCGGGTGCTCGTGTTCCGAGAGCACGAGCTCTTCCGGGAGATCTCCCGCGCTTCGCTCTCGCGCGAGGCACTGGTGGCAGCGTTCTTCGGCGAAAGGGGGGTTGAAAGCAATGGCGCAAGCGCTGGCGCTGCCGGCTAGGAGGAGGGCCTTGCCACGGCTCGACGTTGCGCGGATCCTGCGCACCTACAGCTACGGGTTCGCCTTCCTCCTCGCCCTCGGTCTGCTCATCGCCAATCTCGCCTCCGAGCACGGCGGCTTCGGCCTGTCCGACCAGCTGGCGAACGTCGCTCCGATGGCCATCGCCGCGCTCGCAAGCACCCCCTCGATCCTCGGGGGCGGCTTCGACCTGACGATCTCGCCGCTCATGTTCCTCACGAACTGCATCTTCGTCGTCTGGCTCGTCCCGCACGGGCTCGGCGGCCTTGTCTCCGTGCCGATCATGCTGTTGATCAGCACGGCCGTGGGCATGTTGAACGGCCTTCTGATCATCGGCCTGCGCGTGCAGCCGATCGTCGTCACCCTCGCGATGTACTTCATCCTGCAAGGCGTCGACCTGCAGATCTCGCCGACGCCGGCCTCCGCCAAGACGGGCTGGGTTGGGCACCTCGCCACGAACGTCGGCCCGATCCCGGGAGCGCTCTTCACCATCGGTCTGCCGCTGCTCATCTGGTTCGGGCTGCGATTCGTCCCGTTCCGCCGCCTCCTCTACGCCGTCGGGAGCAACGACGCGACCGCGTACTCGAGCGGCGTGAACGTTTCGGGGGTCCGCATCGCCAGCTACGCGCTCGGCGGGCTCTTCGCCGGCATCGGCGGTTTCGCCCTCACGGCGCTCGTGAGCTCCACGAACTCGTCGAACTCGACCGAGTACACGTTGCTAGCGATCGCCGCGGTCGCCCTCGGGGGGACGTCGCTCAGCGGCGGGCGTGGCAGCATGATCGGTGCCGTCCTCGGCGCGTTCTCGATCTACCTACTTCAGAACCTGCTCGCCGCGTTCGGCATCGACCCCAGCTACCTGCAGGTCGTCTACGGCGGGATGCTGATCATCGCCGTCGTGCTCGGCGGCAAGCTGACGATGCGTCGCAAGGAGTACCGGGCGACCCAGATCGCCGCCGACGACGTCGGGACCGATGCAGACGGGTCCGCTACCGGGCGGGCCGTGCCCGCTGCTCCCCCACCCTCACGCCCACTGGCGATGGCTCCGGCCGCCCCAGCCGCCCCAGCCGCCGCCGTCGCTTCCGCCGTCGCCGTCGCCACGCCGATCGCGCTGCAGACCGTGGTGCCGGGCGACACCGCGCTCGTCGGCGCCGCCGGCGACGGTGCTGTCGCCGTCGTCGAGGAGCGGCGGAGCACGCCGTGGACCCGGTTCGGCGAGCTGCAAGGGAAGTACCCGATCCTCCAGGTCGTCGCCCTGATCGCCGTCTTCGCCTACGGCGACGCGACGCTGCAGGGTCTCGGGAGCTGGTCGAGCATCAAGTCGATCCTCGTGATCGCGTCGCTCGTCGGTCTCGCCTCCGGCGGTCAGACGCTCCTCATCCTGATGGGTGGCTTCGACCTCGGAGTCTCGGGCTTCATCGTCGCGAGCGCGCTCACCGTCACCGCGATCAGCACGAAGTTCCACATCTCCTTCGGCGTCTCGATGCTCATCGCCGTCGTGGGCAGCGGGCTCCTCGGAGCGATCGCCGGCCAGGTCTGCCATCGCTTCAAGATCAATCCGCTGATCGTGACCTTGGCCATGGGGACCATCGCCGTCGGCACGGTCCAGGTCCTGAACAGCGGGCTCACCACCGGGGGCGCGCCGCAGTGGCTCACCAACCTCACCTACCCGACGACGAAGACCTTCGGCGTGGCACTCCCTCCGACCGTGGCGATGTGGATCGCGGCCGCCGTCCTCTTCGCGATCTTCCTCCACCGCACGACGCTCGGTCGCCGGCTGTTCGCTACCGGGGCCAACCCCCGCGCGGCCCAGTACGCGCTCATCGACACCCGGCGGGTGTGGACGGCGGCGTTCGCGTTCAGCGCGATCTCCGCGGCGCTCGTCGGGGTGCTCATCGCGGGTTACGCGGGGAACGTCGCCGGGAACCTCGGTGACCCCTATCTCTTCCAGAGCGTCGTCTCGGTCATCGTCGGCGGGACGATCTTCGGCGGGCCGGGCGACTACACGCGTACCTGCGTCGGAGCGCTCTTCCTGACCGTCCTCACGACGGTGCTCGTGGGCCACGGAGCGAGCGCCGCCGGCGAGCAGATCATCTACGGGGTCATCATCCTCGCCGCCATCACTGTCTACGGGCGCCAGCGGGCGCTGCGAGACCGCCTTTGAGATCCGTCAGAACGGCCCGTAGGAGGAGGGCCAGGAAGTCCACGTCTTCTCTAATCAACGGCAAGCAACCTGGGGGTATCCACATGCAGAACCGAATCAGAGGTGTCCGGTCGCGGCGAGCCCGCGCCTGGGTCACCATGGCAGGCGCGCTAATGGTCGTCACGCCGCTGCTGGCGGCGGGCGGCATCTCGTCCGCGTCCTCGGCGTCGGCGTCGGCGTCGGCGAGAGCGTCGGTGAAGGCGAAGGCGACGGCGGCATGCGGGACGACCGTGCCCGTCGGGCCGTCGAACCCGAACGGCATCTACAAGACGCTTCCGGCAAACCTGAAGACCATCTACTCGACGTACCCGGGCGCGCTGCTCGTCAGCCCGTGGGCGCACTGGAAGGGCATCAAGGGTCCGTGGAAGCTCGGCTACATCGACTTCGCCATCGGCACCCCGTACGACCAGCACGTGCTCGACGAGCTCAACCTGCTCTACAAGCAGGGCGTAAAGCAGGGCCTCCTCAAGGGCTCCCTCACGACGAGCATCCCGGCCACGCAGGCGCTGTCGACGCCTGAGGCACAGATCAACGCCATCGAGCAGATGGTCCGAGAGGGTGTGAACCTCATCATCATCTCCCCCGTCGCCGGCGCTTCCGAAGCCGCTGCGATCGACGCCGCGGGCAAGGCCGGTGTGCCGGTCATCCTGGCGGACAACATCATCACGCAGTCGAAGTACGCCATCTCGGTCTGGTCGCAGAACCAGTACACGGCAGACGCCGCGGCACTGAAGATCATCGGGAAGGGCAACATCCTCGAGGTGCGTGGCATCGCCGGGAACGAAAACGAGACCTTGCTCTACAACCAGGGCTTCCAGGACCTGAAGGACTGCCCGAACATCCACATCGCCGGACAGGTCTACGGCGACTGGAACGCCTCGACGGCCAAGACGGTCGTCTCGCAGTACCTCGTCTCCCACCCCGCCCCGCTCGCCGGCGTCATCCAGGACGGCGGGATGATGCCTGGCGTCATCCAGGCCTTCCAGGCCGCCGGGCGCGCGGTGCCGCCGGTCGCCGACGGCGAGTGCCAGGGTGCCGACCTGTCGTGGTGGCTGGCGCACGTCAAGAGCGGCTACAAGGGAGCCGGAGGCTGCTTCAACGGCTACCAGGGTGGCTACACCTTCTTCAACGCCGCGCTGCGCATCCTGTCGGGCAAGGGGCCGAAGTACAACATCCTCGAGATCCCGGCGCCGCTGATCACCAACGCCAACGTCGCCGAGTACGCGACGCCGGGCCTTCCGCTCTCCTCGCCACTCGAGCAGAAGGGCCCGCAGACGGCCTGGTGCAACAACACCTGCCTCAACACCTACTTCAACAAGCCGGGAGCAGTGGGCCACTTCTAGCCCGGAGCTCTCCGCGCCGGTAACGGCCGGCACCGAGGATCGGCCGCACCCACGTACGCCCCGTGCGTGGGTGCGGCCCTTCTCGGATCTCCCCGAACCCCTCGTCGTCCG
>DATKQY010000076.1:0-9672 GCA_035532475.1 Acidimicrobiales bacterium
CTCTACCATCAGCTGGAAGGTGTCGATGCCGAGCCGACGAGCGAAATCGGCGGTCGCCGGGGCACTGGCGGTGGTGTCGGTGTCGAGACCGGCGACGAACATGCCGTGCACCGCGATGTCGTGGTCGTGGAACGCGTCGACGGCCTGCACGACTGTGGCGACGCCCCAGTCTGGCGGACGCCGCTTCACCACGTCAACTGGACAACTCAACGTGGATCTAATCACTTGTCGGTGAGCGGCCGCGCCACCGACACGACCGAGCCCAGTCCGGGCCCTCCGTGGGACGGTAGGGTTCCCAGTATCGCTCAGTAAAGAGGTGGACCCTCAGCCATGGACATGACGTTGTCGAAGCGCGGCGACTACGCGATGCGCTCGGCGATCTCGCTCGCCCGGGCCTTCGAGGAGGGCGTCCATCGCAAGATCCGCGAGGTCGTTGCTGAGACCGAGGTGCCTCAGACCTTCGCCCCCCAGATCCTCACCGACTTGGTGCGCGCCGGCCTGGCCGTCTCGAAGGCCGGGCGCGACGGAGGCTACCGGCTCACCCGCCCGCCGAGGGAGATCAGCGTGCTCGAGGTCATTGAGGCGGCCGAGGGCCCGCTTCGCGCCGAGCGGTGTGCCTTGGGGGAGGGACCGTGCCGCTGGGAGGCGGTCTGCCCGGTGCATGAGACCTGGGCCGAGGCGACCTCGGGGCTGCGCGGGCTGCTGTCGAGGACCGCCCTCGCCGAGGTAGCGGCGCGCGACGCGGCGATCGAGGCCGGCACCTACGCGGTCCCCCCCGACGCGCACCGCTCGCATCCGATCGCGGTCGGCGTCTCCGACGTCGTCCAGGTCGAGCTCGCCGCGGCCATGCTGCATACCGCGATCGTCCGGGTCGGAGGCGTCCTCGGCGCGATCGTCGCGGCTGCCGCCGCAGACGGCGCGCTCGGTGTCGCCGAGGGGGCGACGCCGCGGTCCCGTCGCCGGCCGGCCAGGGTCGCCGAGGCGTCCCTCGTACCGGTGGGCCCGAACACCCCGACCGCCGGGCCGGCGCGCTATCTGCTCAGCTGGCAGTTGACCTCCTCGGGCGCGAGCAGCCGCCTCGAGGCGGAGTTGTCGGTGGTCCCCGTCGACGTCGCGCGCAGCGAGCTACGGATCGAGGGGACCTGGCGCCAGGGCGCCGCCGGCGCCCTCGTCGCCGCTCCGGAGCTCGAACTCCTGGCTCGTCCGACGCTTCGCGCCTTCCTCCGCCACCTCGCCCGAGCGCTCGAGGAGCAGCCTGGGAGCGGGCGCCGTCACCCGAGCCCGCGCAGCATGACGTCCCGGTAGAGGGTACGTAGCCCATAGCGCCCAAGGAGCCACCTGTCGTAGCGCTCGCGCTGGGCGTCGATGACCGGGAGGATCAGGCGTGGCGAAATCGACCTTCTCAGGGGCGTCCGGGCACCGGGACACTGATCCGGGCTCTTCACGTGAAGAGTGTGTCCAGTGGCATACGCGCGCAAGCAGGCGTTCCGCCGGGGCCAGCCGATCGGTGCGCCAGGAGAATTTCCGGGCGTGACGCTCAGGCTCGGCGGGAGCCCGGCACCTCGCCCGGCTCATCACCGGGGTTCTCGTCCTCAAGGCTCCTCGCCACCCGGGAGAGGAAGGAGCGCACCGTCGACCGGGCGACCTGGTGCAACAGCGCGCGGTCGAGGCGACGTCCGAGCTCGCCGAGGGGTGGGGCGTAGGAGGCGGAGAGGGTGAGGCGGCAGCGGTCCGGGCCGAGGGGGGCGAGCTCCACATCACCGTCGAGCGCGGGGAGGAGCGTAGGCAGCCCGCTCGGCTCCCAAGCGAGAGGCACGATGAGCGCGTCCCCGCGGTCATGATGCAGCCCGAGGGTCACCCGGACCTCCCGGGCCACCCGTCCGGCGACCCATGACGGTCCGATCCGTAGGCGAAGCGCCTCGCCGTCTTCCTCGGCCGCGCTTGCGAGCGGCGCGAGCCAGCGTCCGTCGCCGGTGAAGCGCTCCCGTACCGCCTCGAGCGGGCGCGACACTTCAGCGAAGTCCTCGAGAAAGAGCGCTCGTCTTCGTTCGCGAGGTGCCGTCGCTTCGCCTTCTACCTCCATCGTCATGAAGGTGTACCGATCGTCCCTAGCCTGCGATAGGGGCGAAGGCCCCTTTGTCCGGCGTTGCGGACGGCGGCTCTCGTCGATGGAGGTCCCCGGCGAGCACCGGTCAGCGAGCGACGGCGCCACGCTCCGGGCGAGGCAAGCCGAGCGGAACGGTCGCTTCGACGACGGTGCCGTGGCCGGGGGCAGAGCGCACCTCGAGGTGCCCCCCGAGGAGCCTGGTCCGCTCCCGCATGCCGAGCAGGCCGAGATGCCCCGAGCCGAGCTCGTCGAGCGCCTCGGGTACAAAGCCGTGCCCGTCGTCGGCCACGCTGAGCGCGAGCTCGTTAGCTCGGAACTCGACGGTCACGACGAGTCGGCGCGCCCCGGCGTGGCGGAGCGTGTTGCGCACCGCTTCCTGCGCGATGCGAAAGGCGCCGAGCTCGACCTCGGGCGCGAGGCGAGCCCCAGTGCCGGTCACTTCCAGCTCGGCGACGATCCGAGCCTCCTCCTCGACGTCGGCCACCAAGCTCGAGAGCGCGGCGACGAACCCGAGCTGATCGAGGGCCGGCGGGCGCAGGTCCCGGGCTAAGCTCCGAAGGCGGGCTGCCGCTTCGAGCGCCTGGTGGCGCGTCTCGGCGAGTCCGCTCGCCACGGCCTCCGGGACGCCCGCGACTCCGCCGAGGCTCTCGAGACGGCGAGCGAGGTGCAAGAAGAGCTGCAGCGGCTCGTCGTGCAGCTCGCGCGCGAGGCGTCGGCGCTGGTCCTCCTCGGCCTGGACGACGAGCTGGGCGTAACGGCTGGCCCGCCGGCCCTCGCTGCGCTCCTCGGTGACGTCCTCGAAGATCACCTGTACCGAGGCCTCGCCCGTGTCGGCGGGTAGGGGCGCGAGGTCGACCCGGTAGTCCCGACCGTCGGCGAGGGAGAGCACCCGCCCGGCTTTGCCGTCAAGGGTGGCGTCCCCGTCGAAGAGGGTCAGGCCCGCGCGTCCGATCGCGTCCCCGCTGAGCAGCGCCGTCGCCGCGGGGTTGGCTTCGGCGATCAGGCCCTGCCCATCGAGGACGAGGATCGGGGCACGGTTGGTCTCGAAGAGCTGGCGGTAGCGGGCCTCGACGGCGAGGGCCTCGGCCGTGGCGCGCTCGACCCGGGCATGGGCGAGGCGCTCGGCCTCGATGCGCTGGCCGAAGACGAACGCCACGCCGATGACGAGCGCCAGGTTCACCAGGTCGCCGCCGACGTGTCCCCGGTCGTGCGGCAACAGCAGGTCGGGCAGCCACAAGAGTGTCGCCCAGATCCCCGTTGCCGCCGAGCCGGCCAGCCCGTAGCGAAGTGCCGCATAGCCGACCGGGACGATCAGCAGCGCGACCGGGATACCGGCGGGGAACGCCCCGGTAGCGATCGAGACGTTCAAGTCGACGAGCAGGTGGACGCCCGCGATGAGCAGCACCATCGCCTGGATGGCCCAAAAGCGCCCCTCCCGCACTGGCGGGCGCGCGGCCTGGCGGGCGACCGCGGCGAACTCAGCCAGGGTCGCCCGGCTCGCCATGGTCCTCCGGCGCGGCGAGGCGGTGGTTGAGCGCGTAGGCCACCGCTTCGGTCCTCGACGCCACGCCGAGCTTTCCGAGCACGTTCGAGACGTGTCCCTCGACCGTGCGCACGCCAAGGCCGAGCTCGGCGGCGATCCGCTTGTTCGACCGGCCCCGGGCGAGAAGGCCGAGCACGTCGGCCTCCCTCTGGGTGAGCGCTCCGGTGCCGGGCGCGCCGCGCCGCAACCGGCGGACGAGGTGGCCAGAGACCGTCCGGTCCAGCACGAAGACTCCGTCGGCCACGGCCCGCACCGCGTCGACGAGCTCCTTTGCGGAAGCGGTCTTCAGCAGGTAGCCGCCGACCCCGATCTCGAGCGCCTCGGCGATGTACGCATAGTCGTCGTAGGCGCTCAGGACGAGGGTCCGCACCTCGGGGTGTGACGCCGCCGCGGCGCGGGCGAGCTCGAGCCCGCTCATCCCGGGGAGGTTGACGTCGACCAGTGCCACGTCCGGCAGGAGCCGCTCGAGCAGGCCGAGCCCCTCCTCGCCGGTGCCGGTTTGGCCGACAACCTCGAGGTCAGGTGCCTGCTCGAGGAGCTGGAGCGTCCCCTCGCGCACCAGCGCGTGGTCGTCCACGATCACGACGCGGATCGGCGCCGTCCCCTCAGCGTGCGCCTCGTGCGGGGGACCGGATCCGACGCGCTGCACACCCGACGGCTCGTCCATGGAGCCCAGTGTGCGCTCCGGCGGGGCCGGTCGCCAGCGGCGAGGCGGGAGGCCGCCCCGCCGCGTGCTTCCACGGGGGCACACGTGGGATCCGAAGACGCCGATCCGTGACCTCCGGGTTCCGTTGTCGGGGCCAACGGGCCCAGGATGAGCCCATGGACGAGGTCCTTCGTTTGGTGTTGGGCGGGATGGTGGTGGCCTCGCTGCTGACCATCGTCACCTACTTGTGCATGTTCCTGGCAGCCTCGGCCTCGACGGTGCTTCGCGCCCATCGCCGCGACCGCGTGACAAGTGAGCTCGACGAGGTGCTCGCCGAGATCCTCGGACCCCGGACGCTGGAGCGGGCGGTCGAGCGCGGCGATGCTCATCCGAACTAACGCGCCCGAACGCGATAGGGGAGTGTCGTTGCTCATCGCGGCGCACAGGAGACGCCACTAACCGCCCTCCTTAACGCCAATAGCCTTCGAGCATGTTGTGTCCTGAAAGCCGGACCAGACCAGTAGCTGGAGGTCCCACCTGGGTAATCGCCGGACGGGGTAGCGGCTTAGCGCCGCCATCCACGACATCTTGGGGTCGCCTTCCCATGAGTCGCCATGGGCGACGTCCGCCTCCGTGATGGGACCCGTGGCGGCCGCCTGCTGCGAGAGGTCCTGCGGTTGAACCGGAAGGTAAGCTCGTTGATTCTCTTGAGCTCGAGGTAGGCCTGGAGGTGCACTGGGTCGACCGAGCCCTGGTGCGTGTCGAGGATCCAGCGCTTGAGAAGGCTCGCCACCCGGTGGACGCCGAGCATCACGACATGGGCGGGATCGGACGAGGCCGACAGCGAGACGACCTTGTGGGTGTAGGGGTGCTTGGCGAGGTCGTTGTAGCCGCCCCAGGCGTCGGTGAGCACCACCGAGCCGGGCGCGACGACCTCGCACACGAAGGGCACGAGGCTCTCCCCGGAGGCGTCGGGAACGTGGCGCAGGCGCACCCTGCCGAAGCCCTTCGGCGCCTGGAGCTCCAGGGCCACCGCGACGATGGACTTCGCCGCGCCGCGACCCCGCTTGCCGCCGTGGACAACACCGCCGCGAAGGTCTCGTCGACCTCGACGTCGCCAGAGAGCGGCGCGCGAACTACCCGGACCATCGCCACCCGGTAGCGGTGCAGCATCGGCCAGGCGACCTGGTAGCTCACGCCCAGCATCTCGGCGAGGGTCAACGCGGACATCCCGTTCTTCGCGGTAGTGAGGTGCCAGGCCGCGTCGAACCACGTCCGCAGCGGCGTGCGGGTCTTGTCGAGGGGTCCCGGCGGCCACCCGCGTCTGGAGCCGGCAGCCACGACAGATGAGGCGTCCCCGACTCGCTCGCCACTGCGCACCCACCAGGGCCCAAGATGGGCGGCGGAACGCCTCGCTACCGCAGCGCCTCCACGTAGCCCAGGCACGCGTCGTCGTCGGGGAACATCTCCACGAAGTTCCGGTACGCGGCCGGGTAGTCCCTGCCCGCCAGCAGCCGCGGGCGTTCAGGCGTTCCCTCGTAGTCATCCACCCCTACATCTTGGGCCAGGTGGCGTTAGGCCGCTACCCCGTATCGCCGGAGACTCCAGTAGCAGACCCCGGTTCGTCGCCGGACGCGAGAACGTCACCGCGGCTCGAGCCTTGCGCGCGCAGCGCTGCCTCGATCTCGAGCCAGGCCGAGCTTCGCCGAGGCTCGCTCCCGAACAGGGTCCTTCGGGCCGGATGTTCACCCCACCGCGCGGCGACTTCAGTCGCCGTCGGTCCGCCCCATGATGCCGGGTGGCAACATGTCAGCACGACCTCCTCGGCGTGGATCACGGCCAGATCAGCTTCGTTCCGTTGTACAACGAGGCCACGAGGGACATGTCTTCCGCCGTGCTGAGCGGCGGCATCTGCTTCACCACGCCGTAGGACTTGAGTGCTCTGGCCTCGGGGGTCCATTCCGCCGCGGTCTGGACGCCGATGCCCTTGCCGGGAAGCGAGTGGTGCTTCGTGAAGGCGCTCTCTAGGCCCCACACGGCCTTCTCGTGGGCCACCTGGAACAGCGAGCCCGCAGCGGCCGCGTACGTGCCTTCGATGCTCACGCACCGCGCCCGATGGACGAGGCAGAAGTCGACGGCGCGGAGGTCGGCCCGCATGAAGTCCGCCACCGCCTGACGATGCTGGTGCAGGAAGGTGGCGTTGGCGACCATGACGTTGTAGGTGCCCGAGATGCGGAACTGAGCCGGGGTCCACTCGTGGAACGGCTCGTGGGCCGCTTTCAGGGTGAGGACCTCGTTCGACTGGTACGCCTGGAGGCCGTTGACCGTTCCCTGGATCAGCTGCAGCGGGTCGTAGTTGTTGTCCGACACCAGTTTGACCTTGCTGATTTCGACGCCCGCGGCATGCAGGATCTCCTCGATCTCCACGGGCACTGAGCTGTGGTAGCCGAGCGTCTTGCCCTCGAGCTGCTTCAGGTTGGTGATGCTCTGCTGGGTGAGCAGGGCGTAGTCGCTCGTGTCGCCCGAGGTGTCGATCCCGACGATGTGAGCTCCAGCGGCGATCGCCTGCAAGGTGTCGGCCGCGCTGCCCTCGTTCGTGATCTGCGCCTTGCCCGAGGAGACGAGCTCGTTGTTGTCGAAGGCGTTGGTGACGAAGCTCACCTTCAGGCACAGATCGGCGAAGTAGCCGAGCTTCGCCGCGGCGAACACGTCGATGATGCCGGCGGAGGCATCGAAGCCGAACGGCGATACGTAGGTGATCGGCCCCGCGGCATTGTTGGCGTTGCACTCGGGACGACTGATAACCGCCCTGCTCGTGCCGACCCGGTTCGTGGTGGCACTCGTAGGCGCCGAGCCCCCCGCGGTGGCGGCGGTCGCCGTCGTCAAGAGCACGAGCCCGCACACCGCGCGCCGCCCGGTGCGTCCTATCCGTGCGATCGGACGATTCGTGATGCTGTCCCCTTCATGTCAGGCCTATCCACACTCGGATGTTCCACTGCCTGCATCTTCCCGGTCTTCCCGATCTTCCCGGTCTTCCGTCCCCCAGGCATCGGCGACCGGGACTTCGCCTTCGACATGCAGCGCCAGCCGCGAGCGGGAATGTCGCGAGGATCGTGACCGTCTCCCTCAGCCGGGCCGGACCAACCGCTGCCGCGGCTTCATCGGGACCGCGCCGCACTGTGCCAACTGAGCATCCGCCGCTGGAGTAGGACGACGACGACCGTGAGCGCGATGCCGAGCACGGCCAGGGAGAGCACCGACGCATAGACGGTCTTTAGATCCGCCTGGTTGGCAGCGGTCTCGATCAACGCCCCGAGCCCGGCCGCCTGGCCTGCCGCCGAGAGCTCCGCGACGACCGCCCCGATGACCGAGAGCGGCAGGCAGATGCGGGCCGCCGCGAACAAGAAGGGCAGGCTGGCCGGCAAGCGCAGGCGCCACAGGACCTCCCAGCGAGAGGCGTGAAGGGTCGCGAACACGTCCAGCGCCTGCGGTTCCGGGGCGCGCAACCCGATCAGGGAGTTGATCAGGAACGGGAAGAAGACGATGACGCCGGTCACGATGTACTTCGGTGTGAACCCGAACCCGAACGCGACCACCAGGCCGGGAGCGATGGCGATGATCGGGGTCACGTTGAGGATGACGGCCAGCGGCATCAACGCACGCTCGAGGACATGCACGTGGCACATGACCACGGCCAAGATGAAGGCGGCGAGCATGCCGCACCCCGCTCCGACGACCGCCTCCTGCAGGGTGACGAGGAAGTTGTGAGCGTAGAGCCCGGGCTTGTCACCGATCTGAGAAAGCACCTCGGGAACCGTCGGGATGACGTAGGGATTGTGTAGGGCATAGAGCTGCCAGCCGAGCACCAGCAATCCGAAGGCGATGACCGGTGCCAGCCAGACGCGGGCGTGCAGCGATCGCGGCGCCCGCCGCTCGCGCTCGATCGGTCCGTCCACGCCCGGCGCCTCGAGCACGCGCACTTCCGTGCCCGTCAGCTCCCCGTTGGCACGGTCGTCCTCAGGTCTCGTCGTCGCCATGCCACGCCCCCCACAGCTCGACTCGGACCTGGGACTCGACGTCGTGGAACTCGTCGGTCGTCTCGACGAACTGAGTTCGCGGGCGGGGGAGCCCGACTGGGACCACCGCCCGGATCCGGCCCGGTTGCGAGGACATGACGACGATTACGTCGGAGAGCGCCACCGCCTCGGCGACGGAGTGCGTCACGAACAGCACGGTCTTCTGGTTGGACTGCCAGACCTTCACCAGCTCGTGGCGTTGCACCTCACGAGTCAGCTCGTCGAGCGCCGAGAACGGCTCGTCCATCAACAAGATGGTCGGGTCGAAGACGAAGGCCCGCGCGATCGCTACGCGCTGCTGCATCCCGCCGGAGAGCTGCGCCGGCCGTCGGTCGAGCACCTTGCCGAGCCCGAACGACTCGAGCACTTCCTTGGGGTCCCGGGGGTTGCGAGTCGCCGCGCCGTCCGCCTTGCGGTTGACCTGGAGAGGCAACCGCACGTTGTCGAGCACGGAGCGCCAAGGAAGCAGCGCGGGCGACTGGGGGACGAAGCCGATGTGCTTGGCCGCCATCGCCTTGCTCACCGTCTCGCCGAAGACCGACACAGTGCCCCGGTCCGCTTCGGCCAGCCCGGCGACGATGCGAAGGAGCGTCGACTTCCCGCAACCACTCGGGCCGATGAGCGTGACGAACTGACCGCGTGGCACTGCGATGTCGACGTCCTCGAGCGCCGCCGCCCGCCCGCGGCCAGTCCCGAACGTCTTCCAGATCCCCTCGAGCACGAGCGAGTCGGATCGGTTCGAAGATCGAGCGCTCGTCAGGATGGTCGCGCCAGCGGTCGACGGGAGCGCCGGCGCCGTGTCGGGGAGCGTGGCGAACGCGGAGGTCGTCTCCCGCTGCGTCGGCCGTAGGAGCGAACGGCTCGCGACCTCGAGCGAGACTGCCCCCAATGCATGGTGAAAGGGTAAGAGCACTGCCGTCACGCGTCAAAATGCATCGCATACCACCTTCTGCTCCAACGGGTCGAGCCGGTTCTTGTCGTCTTACTGGCGGGGCGGCGAGCAGGGTTGGCGTCTTCGCCCCGTGCTGGGGGCCCTGCGAGCTCGCGTGAGGCCCTCGGGCGTGTCCGAGGGCCGCGAGGACGTCGACAATGGGGATCGAGCTGATGCTGGGCCTCCGGCCCGACAAATGGCCTGGTAGACGGCCCCATGAGGGCGGTTGCTCCTCCGGCGCTTCGCCCTTGGAGCCGCCTCGGTCCAAGCCACCGCGAGTTACTGTGACCCTGCTGCTAGAAAGTCGTTATAGTTTTCTAGCGAGGAGGTGAGCCACAATGACGACCGCGGAGGCGATTCGGACGAAGG
>DATKQY010000077.1:0-13939 GCA_035532475.1 Acidimicrobiales bacterium
AGGCACCGCCGGCACCCGGCCGCTCGCCCGTGGGCACAGCCGGTCCGGCGGTCGCTGCCGCCCCGCCGACCTCGTCGTCGACCGGGCCGCCGGCCTCGACGATGCCCTTCGACTCGGTGGCGGTCTCCTCCACGCCGGGCAGCGTCGGCTGCATGCGCTCGGCGGTCGACAGCACACCCAGTTCGGCGCGCTCGGCCATCGGCAGGTAGTCGACCGCCAGCCGGCGGAAGATGTAGTCGACCAGGCTGGTGGCGATGCGCAGGTCCGCGTCGTCGGTGATGCCTGCCGGCTCGAAGCGCATGTTCGTGTACTTGCGGACGTAGGTGGCCAGCGGCACGCCGTGCTGGAGACCCAGGCTCACCGAGATGGAGAACGCGTCCATGATCCCGGCCAGCGTCGATCCCTGCTTGGACACCTTCATGAAGACCTCGCCGGGCCTCCCGTCCTCGTACTCGCCGACCGTGACGTAGCCCTCGCAGTCGGCGACTCGGAAGGCGAAGGTGTTCGAGCGCCGACGCCTCGGCAGCCGGGTGCGCGTCGTCGGAGGCGGCGCCACGACGTGCTCGGCGAGCGCGCGCTCGAGCTCGGCGATCCGGGAACGAAGCACGGTCTCGCGCTCGCCGAGGACGTCGCGCACCGCCTCGCCGTCCTTCTTCGTCGTGGACAGCGGCTGGGCGACCTTGCAGTTGTCGCGGTAGATCGCCACGGCCTTCAGGCCCATCCTCCAGGCGTCGATGTGCAGCTGCTCGACGTCTTCGACGCTGACGTCCTCGGGCATGTTCACCGTCTTCGAGATGGCCCCGGAGATGAACGGCTGAGCCGCGGCCATCATCTTCACGTGCCCGAGGTAGGGGATCGTGTTGTCGCCCATCGAGCAGGCGAAGACCGGAAGATGCTCCGCCCGGACGTGCGGCGCACCGAGGATCGACTTGTGCTGGTCGATGTAGGCGACGATCTCGACGATCTGGCCGCCGTCGTAGCCGAGGCGGCGCAGCGCGCGTGGGACCGTCTGGTTGACGATCGACATCGTCCCGCCGCCGACGAGCTTCTTCGTCTTCACCAGGCTGAGGTCGGGCTCGATGCCGGTCGTGTCGCAGTCCATCAGGAACGAGATCGTCCCCGTCGGGGCGAGCACGGTCGCCTGCGAGTTGCGCACACCGTGGACCTCGGCGAGCTCGACCGCGGAGTCCCAGGCCTCCTGGGCCGCTGAGAGCAGCTCCGTTGGGACGCGCTCCTCGTCGATCTTGGCCACCTCGGCCCGGTGCATGCGCAGCACCTCCACCATCGGCTCGGCGTTCTCGTGGAAGCCGGCGAACGGTCCCATGCGCGCGGCGATGCGCGCGGAGGTCGCGTAGGCGTGGCCGGTCATGAGGGCGGTCACCGCCGAGGTGACGGCCCTCGCGTCGTCGGAGTCGTAGGACATCCCGAGGGCCATGAGCATCGCGCCGAGGTTCGCGTAGCCGAGACCGAGCTGGCGGAAGCGCCGCGTCGTCTCGGCGATCTTCTCCGTCGGATAGTCGGCGTTGCCGACCAGGATCTCCTGGGCGGTGAAGATCACCTCGACCGCCGCCTTGAACGCCTCGACGTCGAAGGTGCCCTCCTCGTCCATGAACCGCAGCAGGTTGAGGCTCGCCAGGTTGCAGGCGGAGTTGTCGAGGTGCACGTACTCGCTGCAGGGGTTGCTCGCCGTGATCCTGCCGGTGTTGGGAGCGGTGTGCCAGCGGTTGATCGTCGTGTCGAACTGCAGCCCCGGGTCCGCGCACTCCCAGGCCGCCTCGGCGATCTCGCGGAAGATCTGGCGGGCCGGGACGGTCTCGACCACCTCGCCCGTCGTGCGCGCGAGCAGCTGCCAGGGCTTGTCCTCTAGGACGGCCTCCATGAACTCGTCGGTGAGCCGCACCGAGTTGTTGGCGTTCTGGTACTGGATCGAATGGCTGTCCGCGCCGTCGAGGTCCATGTCGAACCCGGCGGCCTCGAGCGCCCGTGCCTTTCGCTCCTCACGCGCCTTGCACCAGACGAACTCGCGCACGTCGGGGTGGTCGACGTCGAGGATGACCATCTTGGCGGCGCGACGCGTCTTGCCCCCGGACTTGATCGTCCCGGCCGAGGCGTCGGCGCCGCGCATGAAGCTCACCGGGCCCGACGCCGTGCCGCCGCCGGCCAGGAGCTCCTTCGAGCCGCGGATGCGCGAGAGGTTGACGCCCGAGCCCGAGCCACCCTTGAAGATGGTTCCTTCCTCGACGTACCAGTTGAGGATGGAGCTCATCGCGTCGTCGACGGCGAGGATGAAGCACGCCGAGGCCTGCTGCGGCACACCCTTGACGCCGATGTTGAACCACACCGGCGAGTTGAAGGCGGCGTACTGGTTCACGATGAGGTGCTTCAGCTCGTCGCTGAAGGCGGCCGCCTCGGCCTCGTCGGCGAAGTAGCCGTCCTTCATCCCCCAGGCCGTGATCGTGTCGGCCACCCGGTCGACCACCTGGCGCAGCGAGGTCTCGCGCTCGGGTGTCCCGAGGGTCCCGCGGAAGTACTTCTGGGCGAGGATGTTCGTCGCGTTCATGCTCCAGGTGGTGGGCAGCTCCACCCCGAGCTGTTCGAACGCGATCGCTCCGGTCCGGTAGTCCGAGATGACCGAGTCCCGTCGCTCCCACAAGACGGCGTCGTAGGGATGACGCCCCTCGACGGTGAAGTGGCGGCGGATACCGATGTCGATGCGCTCACCCGCTACTGCCATTGTTCCTCCCAGGACTCGACGGGAGCCTCGCTCCGGCGAGCCTGCACGGCACGGCGCAGGCAGGCGGGGCGCCACGGCGGCATCCCGGCTCGACTAGCACTGACATGCCGTGTGGTGGCACAACATGTAGTGGTCGGATTCACTCACCACACTAGATGAGCGAGGTGTAATTACACCACTGTCACCCCGGAGTGTCAACGGTCAAACTCTGGTCGTCACTCCGCCGCCAGTGCCTCCGCCTCGCGCCCGCCTGCCCGCGCGACACCACGCGCGCTACAGCTTCGACAACGCCTTGCGGAGGGTCCGTATGCCCTGGGCGATGCGCTGTTCGTTCTCGATCAGGGCGAAACGGACGAAGCCGTCGCCGCCCGGGCCGAAACCGACCCCGGGCGACGTCGCCACCTTCGCGTCGCGCACGAGGAGCTTGGAGAACTCGAGCGAGCCGAGCTCACGGTAGGGCTCGGGGATCGGCGCCCAGACGAACATCGTCCCCTTGGGCTTGCGCACCTCCCAGCCGATCCGTGACAGTCCCTCGCACAGGGCGTCGCGTCGGTGCTGGTAGATCTCGTTGACGACTTTCGGGTAGTCCGGTGCCTCGTTCATCGCGACGATCGAGGCGATCTGGATCGGCTGGAACGTCCCGTAGTCGAGGTAGCTCTTCAGCTTGGTCAGCGCCGCGACGACCTCGGCGTTTCCGACCAGGAAGGCGACCCGCCAGCCGGCCATCG
The DNA here is from genome assembly GCA_035532475.1 of Acidimicrobiales bacterium. Taxonomy (GTDB): domain Bacteria; phylum Actinomycetota; class Acidimicrobiia; order Acidimicrobiales; family Bog-793; genus DATKQY01. The sequence continues at coordinate 3,463 of DATKQY010000077.1, forward strand.
AGAACGACTTCGTGAGCGAGTACAGCTCGACCGCCACCTCGGACGCGCCCGGCACCTGCAGGATCGAGGGCGGGGAGTACCCGTCGAACGCCGTGTCGGAGTAGGCGAAGTCATGGACGAGCACGACGCCGTGCTCGCGCGCGAAGTCCACGAGCCGGCTCATCGTCGCGAGGTCGATGCAGGCCGTGGTTGGGTTGTGTGGGAACGAGAGGATGACGACGCGCGGCTTCGGCCAGGCGGACTCCCACGCCTCGACCAGGTTGGCGAAGAACGCCTCCCCGGCATCGGCCTCGTCTCCCTCCAGCATGCCGAGCCCCTCGAGGCGGACCATGCGGACGTCGGCGCCGGCGAACAGCGGCGCGTAGATGTGGATCGGGTACGACGGCGAGGGCACGAGCGCGGTGTCCCCGGGTCCGACGAGCGCCCACATCAGGTGCGACAGGCCTTCCTTCGCGCCGATGGTCGTCACGATCTCGAGGTCCGGGTCGAGCACCACGCCGAAGCGACGGAGGTAGAGGTCGGCGATCGCCTGGCGCAGCTTCGGGATGCCGCGGGAGGCCGAGTAGCGGTGGTTACGGGGGTTGCGTGCCGCCTCCACAAGCTTGTCGACGGCGACGTCGGGCGAGGGGATGTCCGGATTGCCGAAGCCGAGGTCGATCACGTCGTCACCTGCCCGTCGGGCGGCGAGCTTCAAGGCGTCGACCTCGGCGAACACGTACGGCGGCAGCCCGTTGATCCGGCGGAACTCCATCGCCCGAGGTTAGCGAACGGCCCGCTCGGCGCGATTACGGCGCGACGGCCAGGCCAGCGGCGCCCGCTGCGGCGAGGATCGGCGCCGTCGAGCCCGGCCAGGAGAGCACCGCCCAGGTCGCGCCGGCGTCGCGCAGCTCCACGAGCAGGGCCGACGCGGCCCCGACGTCCGCCGGCAGGTTGCCGCCCCAGCTCGTCGCGCCCTCCGCCGCCAGCACCGCCACCGCGGACGGGAGCGCGCCCCACAAGTTGACCGTCGCTCCGCTGCGCCGGGCGACGGCGCTCGTCGCCGGAGCGCCTCCGCCGACCCAGACCTCGACGCCCGCCCCGGACAGCCTGGCGACGACCTGCTCGAGCCGTGCCCGCCGCTCGGCCGCCGGCGCGAAGTCGACGCCGTAGGCGGCGTTCTCGGGCGCGCTCTCGTGGTCGCCGGTGCCGACCGCGGCGATCAAGCGGCCACCCGACAGCTCGGCCAGGGTCAGCAGCTCGCCGACCAGGACGTCGTCCGGCACGAGACCGACCCGGGCGACGAGCGTCCCGATCCGGATGGTCGACGTCGAGGCGGCGACGGCGCCGAGCAGCGGGTAGGGCGAGATCGCCGGGCGACCCGGCTGGCCCATCGGCCAGAGGTGGTCGTAGGCGAACACGCCGTGGATCCCGGCGGCCTCGCACGCCCTGGCGGCGTCGAGCGCCGCTGCGGCGTCGCGGCGGAACGTGGGGAGCACGACCCCGATCCTCACGCGCACCTCACCGCCCTCACCACGATCGGAGGGTGCCGACCGCCGGCTCAGCGCGCGTCGCCCGTGATCCGGTCGAGGTCGGGATCGAGGGGCGGGCGGGCGGGCGGAGCTCAGGCGCCGGACTCGACCCGTGCCTTCAGGTCGCGCACGGCGGCGTGGATGATGTGCCCCTCGGCGCGGCGCTTCACGAAGCCCGGGATCGGCACCCGGAGCTCGACGGCGAGCTCATAGTGCACCTCCGTCGTCCCGTCGCCGGCCGGCGTGAACCGGTAGCGACCGTCCAGACGGTTCGTGAGGTCGCCGTCCTTCTGCATCCAGGCCACCTCGTCGGGCGCCTCGGAGTAGTCGTAGGCGAGGACGTAGCTGGTGCTGCGACCGAACGCGCCGGCTCGGAAGCTCACCACCGAGGCGCGGCCCTGCTCGTCCCGCTCGAGGACGTGGACCTCCTTCACGTCGGCCACCCATTGCGGATAGGCCTCCACGTCGGTGACGACGGAGAAGCACCGCTCGGGCGTACCTGCGATCACCATCGTCTCGGCGGTGCGCTCCACGGCTCCTCTCCCTTCGCGTGCCGTCGGGCTGTCACCAGACTCGCGCGGCGCGGCACTGGCCGCGTACCAGCCTGTGTAGCACCCGGGCGGGTGCGAGGAGCGGATGCCCGCTCAGCCCCCGGCGGCGCCGAGCGCATCGGCGAGGCGCCTCGCGAGGAGGTCGTAGGAGAACTCGGCCTCGGCGCGCCGGCGGGCCGCGCCCCCGAAGCGGCGGCGGAGCGCCTCGTCGTCGAGGAGGGCGGCGAGCGCGGCGCTCGCCACGACGACGTCGCCCGGGCGGTCGACCACCAGCCCGGTCTCGCCGTCGAGCACCGCCTCGTCCGCCCCGCCGCTCCTGCCGGCGACCTGGGCGACGCCGCTGGCGGCCGCCTCCAGGAAGACGATCCCGAAGCCCTCCTGCTCGAGGCCGAGCCAACGGTTGCGGCAGAGCATCGCGTGGACGTCGGCGGCCCCGTAGAGCTGCGGCAGCTCGTCGTCGGGCACCCGGCCGAGGAGACGCACCGGGGCACCGACACGCCTCACCAACGCTTCGAGCCGCTTCGCGTCCCGTCCGCTCCCGCCGATGGCGACGGTGAGGTCGGGCCGCTCGGGCGCCAGCCCGGCGGCCGCCTCGATCAGGACGTCCATGCCCTTGCGCGGGACGAGACGGCTGACGCTCACGACCAGGCGGCCCTCCGCGGGAAGCCCGAACCGCCGCCGTGCGGCGACCCGCTCGTCGCCGGTGAGCGGGTGGAACCGCCCGACGTCGACCCCCGGGGGCACCACCGCGGTCGGCGGCATCGCCGAACGGGCCACCCGCCGGGCCTCGCCGGCCGGATAGCCGCCGGCGGCGATCGCCAACGAGGCACCCGAGAGCACGCGGGCGAGCACGCGCCAGGCGCCGGGGAGGCGCGCAGGGACGGTGACCTCGGCGCCGTGGAGGAGGACGGCGTAGGGCAGCCCGAGCGAGCGCCCGACGAGCCCGAGGGGCAGCGCCGGGTCGAGCACGACCAGACCGGCGCCGATCTCGTCGGCGAGGCGCCGGATGGCCTCGCGCACCTTCGGCGTCGGCAACAGCATCGGGACCCGGAGACGTTCGATCCGGTGACCCGCTGCGGCGTCGAAGGCGGCCGCGGCGGGATGGTCGATCGTGAGCACCGCGAAGCGCTCCGGTGGGAGCCTTCGCCACAGCTCGAACAGGTACGACTGGATCCCGCCGAGCTTCGGCGGGTAGTCGTTGGTGACGAGGACGTGCCTCACGGCAGCCGGCCCGAGCAGGGCCGGCAGGCGCCGGGATCGGGCTCAGCCGACGCGGCGCTGGTGGCGAAGCTCGGGGACGAGCCCGACGCGCTGGAGCATCCGTACGGCCCGCTCCTCGGCTGCGTCGATGACGACGGCGTCGTGGGGATCGTGCTCGAGCAGGAAGTTGACGACGCAGCCGTCGCAGGTGTCGGTGCCCTCGAAGGCGCACTCGTCGCAGCTGATCGTGAGACCCGCACTGGCCATGGCTGTTGCTCCCCTCGCCCGGGCGGGACGTCCCCGCCGATCGATCGCGTTGCGGCGATGATCGCGTCGGGGTGTATCAGCCGCCCGTCCCGAGGGCGCTCAGCGCGGGGCGCGAGCACCGACGGCGAGTGGATGGCCGGGCAGCTCCGCCCCGCCGCCGTCGTCCAGCACCTCGATCGCCGTCGTACGGCCGCACCACCGGCAGGTGACCGACTCGACGAGCGAGTCGAGGACGACCTCTTCCTCGACTCGGCAGTCACCGCCGAGGTCGAAGTGGAAGAACGAGCTGGTCCGGCGGCGCTCGAGCACGTCGAAGCGCGTCCTGTTTCCGCACGCCGAACAGCGATAGCGGATGGCCACGGCCCGAAGTTAGCGCGGCCCGCCCGCCGCCACGCGGATCGTCGAGGGCGACCACGGAGAAGCGCAAGGTGACCACCGTCCGCGGTGCGGCAGGCCGAACGGCCCTAAGTGAGCAGCTCAGAGCGGTCGTTAGGGACGACGATGAAGGCGTGCGGGTCCATCCTGAGGCGGCTCGGTCGTGCCGCGCACCTCACCGTGCGCTCGCCCCGTCTCGCTTCGCTCGCCGTGATCGTCGTGACGACATCGGTCCTGCTGCCTGTCGCCGGAGCGGGCGCACCCACCACCGTCGCCCAGCGGGTGGCAGCCAGCCACAAGCCCGTCCCCCACGTGACGAGGGTCAAGAAGGCCAAGAAGCGCGCCGTCGCCCCCCTGGTCACCCACTACGCGGGGATCATCCCCCCGAACGAACCGGCTGCCGACGTGGCGCCGAGCCCGAACTTCACCGCGGACTGCTCGCCCGAGGCCCTCGACGACTCGACGACCTGCGCCCAGGCGATCCTCGCCGCGACGGCGAACGCACGCTCCACCGAGCAGATCGGGCCGCTCGACGTCGCCCTCGCCCCCCTGCTCTCGATGCCGCTGGCGGACCAGCTCTTCGTCCTCACGGACCTCGAACGCGTCAGCCGCGGCCTCCCGCCGTACACCGCACTCGTCAGCCCCCTCGACACCGTCGCGCTCACCGGCGCCGCGAACGTGACGGACCCCACCTTCTCGACGGACCAGCCGATGCTCGGGCCCGCCACGCCGATCGTGCAGTGGGGCTCGAACATGGCGTGGAACACCTACGACGCGCTCGGCGCCGACTACTACTGGCTCTACGAGGACGGCCCCGGCGGCTACAACATCGACTGCACCACCACCAACCAGTCGGGTTGCTGGGGCCACCGCGCCAACATCCTCGTCCGCTACCCGGGCGGCATCTGCGGGGGCGAGGCGCCGACGCTCGTGATGGGGGCCGCCTCCACCACCGCCGGTTCGCCGTCCGCCCCCTCCCTCACCGAGCTGCTCGTGGCGGCGTGCGGTCCGCTCCCCCAGCGGGACGTCGTGCTCAGCTGGACGGCCGCCGAGCGAGCGCTCGGCATCGCCGCCGCGGTAAACGCGACCGCCCGCGCCAGGTCGGGCACCGCGAAGCATCCGGCGGGCCATGGAACGACCGTCCACAAGCGCGTCGTCCGAAAGCGCGTCGCGGCCTCCCACCGCGTGGCGCGACGGCACCCTCGGCGCGCCGCGGCGGCGCGGCCTGCCCGTGGGTCGCGCCACGGACGACGGCCCGCCTCCCGCTAGCGCCGGGGTCCCACCCCCGGCGGCCTCGCTGCGCCGCACCACACGGGGTGTGCTACGCCTCGACGGCGGCGGCCAGCGCCGCCGCCAACGCCCGGAGCGCGCGGCCCCGGTGCGACACGGCGTGCTTCTCGGCCGGCGACATCTCGGCGAACGACCGGCCGTCGCCCTCGTCGGGCACGAACACCGGGTCGTAGCCGAAGCCCCCGGTGCCACGAGGCGTGGCCGCGATCTCGCCCGCGACCTCGCCGATGCCGACGAGCTCTGACCCGTCGGGGAAGGCGACGAGCGCGACGGTCCGAAAGCGCGCGCGGCGGTCCGGCGCCCCCCCGAGCTCGGCGAGGAGCTTGGCGAGGTTGTCGGAGTAGCGGCCTGCCGGTCCGGCATACCGGGCCGAGCGCACGCCGGGGGCGCCGCCGAGGGCCGCCACCTCGAGGCCGGTGTCGTCGGCCAGCGCGGCGAGCCCGGTGGCCTCCACGACCGCTTGGGCCTTCAGCCTGGCATTCTTCTCCAGTGTCTCGCCGGTCTCCTCCACGTCGGGGAGCGAGGCGGGCCGCTCGAGGAGCTCGACACGCGGACCGAGCTCGGCCCGGAGGAGCTCGCCGATCTCGGTCGCCTTGTCCGGGTTCGCCGTCGCGAGGACGAGCCGGAGCACCGGCCGCTCGTCCGGTGCCGGAGCGCTCACGAGCCTCCACGGCGTGGCGGCGGCGCCTCGAGCACGCCCCGCTGTGCCGCGAGGATCTCCTCGATGCCACGCGTCGCCAGCTCGAGCAGCTGGTCGAGCTCGCCGCGGGTGAACGGCAGCCCCTCGGCGGTCCCCTGGACCTCGACGAAGCGGCCGGCCCCCGTCATCACAACGTTCATGTCCACCTCGGCGCTCGAGTCCTCGGAGTAGTCGAGGTCGAGGAGACAGCCGGCGCCGACGACGCCGACGGAGACCGCGGCGCAGGCGTCCTTCAAGGGGTTGCGCCCGATGCTCCCGGCCTGGACGAGGCGCTCACAGGCATCGTGCAGCGCGACGTAGGCACCCGAGATCGCCGCGGTGCGGGTGCCGCCGTCCGCCTGGAGCACGTCGCAGTCGAGCACGATCTGGCGCTCGCCGAGCGCCTCGAGGTCGCACACCGCCCGCAGCGCACGCCCGATGAGCCGCTGGATCTCGTGCGTCCTGCCCGATTGGCGTCCTCGCGCCGCCTCGCGGGCGACGCGCTCCGGCGAGGAGCCCGGCAGCAGCGAGTACTCGGCGGTGACCCATCCGCGCCCCGTCCCGCGCATCCAGCGGGGCACCTCCTCGTCGACGGACGCGGTGCAAAGCACCTTCGTCCTGCCCATCGAGACGAGCACCGAACCTGCCGCGAACTCGGTGTAGTCGCGCACGAACCCGAGCGGACGAAGCTCGTCGAGGCCGCGCCCGTCGCGGCGCGTCAGGCTCACCTGGTCCATCGTGGTCGGCTCCTCTCGGCTGTGCCCGTCGACGCCCGGCGGTGATGGCCGGGGGGACCACCACGGGCTCTCGTACGCCGGCTCGGGCGCCCGACCCTACCGTGCAGCGTCGAACGCGACCGCCTCGACGTGCACGAGCTCGGGGCCGAGGAGCCGCCCGCCCATCTCGGCGAACCACCCCACGTCACCCGAGGACAAGAAGCGGTGGTCGGCCTTGCCCGGCGTCCGGCGCCCCATCCCCGTCGCCTCCAAGATCGCGAGCACGTCGAACGCCGTCTCCTCCGCCGAGGAGACGAGGACGACCTCGCGGCCCATCACGTCACCGATCGTCCGCGCGAGGAACGGGTAGTGCGTGCAGCCGAGGAGCAGGACGTCGACACCCACCTCCCGCAGCGGCGCCAGCAGGCGCTCGGCCAGCACGTGCACCTGGTCCGAGGCGGTCTCGCCCCGCTCGACGAACTCGACGAAGCCCGGGCAGGCCTGGATGTGCAGCTCACTGGGGATCCGCAGCCCCGCCGCTGCCCGCTGGTATGCGCCCGAGCCCACCGTCCCGACGGTGCCGATCACCCCGATCCGCCCGGTCGTCGTCGCCTGGGCGGCGGCGCGCAGCCCCGGCTCGATCACGCCGACGACCGGCACGTCGACGCTGAAGCGAAGCTCGTCGAGGGCCGCCGAGGCGGCGGTGTTGCAGGCGACGACGACCATCTTCACGTTCTCGACGTGCACGAGATGGTTGGTGATCTCGAGGCTGAAGCGCCGCACCTCCTCGGCGTGGCGCGGCCCATAGGGATAGCGACCGGTGTCGCCCACGTAGACCAGCTGCTCACCGGGGAGCAGGTCGATCAGCGCACGGGCGACCGTCAGGCCGCCGAACCCGCTGTCGAACACGCCGATCGGACGGTCGTCCATCGCCCGTCAGGCTACGCGGAGCGGGCGGGGGCGGTGCGACCGGGTGGCCCGGATGTCTTAGAAGTAGATGACCTGGCGCGCCCGCTCGGCCACCTCGTCGACGTCGCCGGTCCATGCCCCGGTCGAGAGGTACTTCCAGCCGCCGTCGGGCGAGAGCACGACGATGACGCCCGAGTCGATCTGGCGAGCGCACCGCACGGCGCCGGCCATCGCCGCGCCCGTCGACAGGCCGGCGAAGACCCCGGCGTCGGCCAGGCGCCGCGTCCACACGATCGAGTCCTTCGGCCCCACCACCGTCTTGCGGTCGAGGATCTTCTCGCCCCCGAGGTCGGTGAAGATCGGGGGGATGTAGCCGTCGTCCAGGTTGCGCAGCCCGTCGACCATCTCGCCGGAGGGCGGCTCGACGGCCCAGACCTCGACGGAGGGGTTCTGCTCCTTCAGGTAGCGGCCGACACCGAGCAGCGTGCCGCTCGTACCGAGCCCGGCGACGAAATGGGTGGTCTCGGGGCAGTCACGCCAGATCTCGGGCCCCGTGCCCTCGTAGTGGGCGCGGGGGTTGGCCGCGTTCCCGTACTGGTAGAGGAACACCCACTCGGGGTGCTCCGCGGCGAGGCGCTGGACCAGCCTCACGGCACCGTTCGAACCTTCTGAGCCTGGGGATTCGATGATGTCGGCCCCCCAGACCTCGAGGAGCTGGCGCCGCTCGACGGACACGTTGGTCGGCAGTACGACCTTCAGGTGGTAGCCCTTCGACCGGGAGACCAGGGCCAGACCGATTCCGGTGTTCCCCGACGACGACTCGATCAGCGTCGCTCCCGGCGTGAGCACGCCCCGCTCCTCTGCGTCTTCGATCATCGAGAGGGCGACGCGGTCCTTCACGGAGCCGCCGGGATTCGTCCCTTCCAGCTTGACGAGGATCCGAACGTCCGGGTTCGGGCTGAGCGACGAGACCTCCACGAGCGGCGTATTGCCGATCAGCTCGATGACGCTGCGCACGACGGTCACGCGACCACCTCCCCGGACACGCGTCCTTCGGCTAACCGGCTCCCCCGGCGACGGCCGGGAGGATGGAGACCACGTCGTCGGGCGCGACCTTCGTCAACAGCTTGTCGAGGTAGCGGACGTCGTCGTCGTTCAGGTAGACGTTCACGAACTTGTGCAGCGACCCGTCACCGGTCAGCACCTGCCCGGCCAGCGCCGGATACGCGCCCTCGAGCGAGCGGAGCACCTCGCCGACGGTCGACCCCTCGACGGACACCGACTGGCGTCCCTCCGCGGCGGGGCGCAGCAGCGTAGGGAGGCGGACTTCGACGGGCACGGCTCCTCCGGCGGGGTCGAGCGAATGGTGACCTGCTTGGTCGGATTCTACAGGTGGGACCCTGACGCACCCGCGCCTCACGGCGGCGAACGTCGCGGCGGTCGTGCGACGGCGCTTCAGCCGGCCTCGACGATCGGCTCCTCGGTGATCGAGTCGCCGATGATCCGGTACGAGCGGATGGACGCCACCTCGTCGCGCAGCGAGACCACCACGTAGTGCCACGACGGGTCCGGCGCCTGGGCGACGTCGGTCTGCGACGGGTACGGGTCGGTGTGGGTGTGGGAGTGGAAGACGCCGATGATCGAGATCCCCTCCTCCTCGGCCCGTCGGTCGGCGCGCAGGTGGTCCAGGGGGTCCACCGTGTAGAGGCGGGATGACGCCGCGGCGTTGCGAGTCGGGAACAGGCGAAGGACGGCGCCGGTGGCAGGGTCGCCGGCCAGCAGGCCGCAGCCCTCCTCTGGGTACGCCCGAAGGCAGTGGGCGACCATCTCGGCGCGCAGATCGGCACCCACCACGAGCTCGGAGCTGCCGACTGGCTGCCCGGCCAGCGCCCCCCCGGCCGTCCCGCCGCCCGATTCCGTCATCGGATGCGGAGGCTACCGTGTCATCTCGTGCCGTCGACGTCCCGCAGCAAGCAGAAGGGCGCTCCGGGCACTAAGCCGAGCGGCAGCGGGAGCCGGCGGGACGACGGGCCGGTGATCCGGCGGGTCGCGCAGAACCGGCGCGCCCGCCACGAGTACGACGTCCTCGAGACCTTCGAGGCCGGCCTCGCGCTGCGCGGCGGCGAGGTGAAGTCGCTGCGTGCCGGCCAGGTGTCGCTGCAGGACTCCTACGCCCGAGTCGACGACGGCGAGGTGTGGCTGCTCGGCACGCACATCGCCCCCTACGAGTTCTCGAGCGGCTTCGGCCACGTCGACCCCGACCGTCCCCGCAAGCTGCTGCTCCACCGCGACCAGATCGACGAGCTCAGGGGGCGGGTCGCGCAGCAGTCGCTCACGCTGGTGCCGCTCTCCATCTACTTCAAGGACGGGCGCGCGAAGGTCGAGCTGGCCCTCGCGCGCGGCCGACGGCTCTACGACAAGCGTCACGTCCTGGCCGAGAGGGATGCCGCGCGTGAAGCCGAGCGGGCGATGAAAGAGGTCCGTCATCGCTGACCTGCGGGTCGGCGCCCGGTCGTTCCGGCCGGCGGTGGGCGCGCGCGCCGGCGGTACCATGGAGGGGTCGGGAGTCGCCCGGCGAGCCGGACGGTACGTGGTCCGGTTGAGCACATCCTCGGGGGTGACAGGCTTCGACTTTGGTCGTCGAGGCGGGAGAAGCGAGCCGTGGTCTCCGGAGCCACGTTAAAGAGCCGGAAACCAACACAAACGCCGAGCCTCAGCTCGCGCTTGCTGCCTAACTAGCAGCAACGTTTGCCCGGCCCCAGCCCCGCGGGCCGGTACGCAGACGTCATCTAGCGGGGCTTACCCGACCGACGTAGCCGACGTGGCGGACGGGGAAATCTAAGTTGGCTGGGGTCCCGTGCCGGTGCCGGTGGCGAGGCGGGACCCGAGATCTCACCGCCGGCTGCGCTCGGAGAAGTACCACTGAGAAGCTGAAGGACGCGGGTTCGATTCCCGCCACCTCCACCTTAGGAAACTGTACTT
>DATKQY010000078.1:0-6910 GCA_035532475.1 Acidimicrobiales bacterium
GAACCGCAGGGCAGTGGAGCGCCGATGGGCGGCGACGCGCGCTCAGGCGCCAGGCGATCGCGCTCCGATGCTCCGGCCGGTTATCCAGCGCAACGTCACACCCAAATGTGAAGATGAGGGAGGTCCAAACGTGAAGACCTCAGGTGAGCCGGTGGTGGGACTCGAACCCACGACCTGACGATTACAAGTCGCCTGCGCTACCAGCTGCGCCACACCGGCGTCGTACGGGCGGCACACCGCCCTGGATCGTTCGACCGCGCCGCCGCTCGGGCTACGAGCCCGCCATGCCCCGTCCGGAGTCGACGTCGGACGAGCTGCCGGCGCGCACGCGCGGCTGGGGCCCGTCGCCGTCGAGGATCCGCACCGAGCCGGTCGCCCCGAGGGTCGTCGGCTGTGCCGCCGGCCCGGGGCCCGCAGGCCGCTCGCCGTGGACGATGCCGACGAGGATGCCGAGCGGGCTGCGTCCGACGATCTCCACCCCCCGGCGCAGCAGCGGGGCGGCGACGGGGTAGCCGGCGAGGACGACGAGCGCGCCGAACCCGAGGCCGGCGAGGACGTCACCCGGGTAGTGGGCACCGACGTACACACGCGCGAACGCCAGGAAGAGACCGAGCAGGGTGGCGAGCCCGGCGACCAGGCGGTCGCGCGAGAGCCACAGTCCGACGACGATCGCGCCGGCGGCCGTGGCGTGGTCGCTCGGCAACGTGAAGTCGTTGGCGCGGGGCACCAGCACCTCGACGCCGTGCAGGACGGCGTAGGGGCGGGGGCGTCCGACGAGGTGGGTGAGCGGCTGGTTGAGGCCGAGCGCGAGGAGGGTCCCGCCGGCGGTCCACAGCACCGCGGCCACCTGGCCGGCGCTGCCGCCGAAGCCGAACCCGCCCCGGGCCCGCCAGAAGGCGACGACGACCAGGAGCGCGAGGAGCAGCACGCCGCCGTAGAGGGCGTAGAAGTGCATGAAGCTGTGCGCCCACGCGGTCTGCCGCGCGAAGCGGTTGACGTCGAGGTACCACTGGGTGTCCAACGGGTTCCGTCCTCGTTGTGCGTCCTGGTGCAAGCCCACGGCACACAGGCTGCTCTAAGTTAGTAGACGGTCTAGACGAGCGGGGCTCGCCCTGGGCTAGGCTTGCGGGCGAGTTACTGCGATTGTGTCATCTGCTGCCGATCGCGTGCCGACCGCCGACATTCGGGTCCGCTCGTGCGCGAGTGGACCGAGTTCGCCGGATCGGGCGACCGGTGCGGAAGTCTGGCACGTGCGGTTGAAACGAGAGGAAGAAGCTCGATGCGGATCCTGGTACTCGGTGGCGACGGCTACCTCGGCTGGCCGACTGCGCTGCACCTGTCACAGCGGGGTCATGACGTGGGCATCGTCGACAATCTCGTGCGACGCAGCTACGACCACGAGATGGGCGTGGACAGCCTCGTGCCGATCCGCCAGCTGCAGCGGCGTGTCGCGACCTGGAAGGAGGTCTCCGGCCAGACCATCCAGCCCTTCGTCGGCGACCTGACCAACAACTCGTTCGTCCTCGACACGCTGCGCAGCTTCGAGCCCGACGCCGTGGTGCACTTCGCCGAGCAGCGGAGTGCCCCGTACTCGATGATCGACCGCGAGCACGCCGTCTACACGCAGGTGAACAACGTCGTCGGCACGCTCAACCTCCTCTACGCCATCTCCGACCTGAACCCGGCGATCCACCTGGTGAAGCTCGGGACGATGGGCGAGTACGGCGCGCCGAACATCGACATCGAGGAAGGCTTCATCGAGATCACGCACAAGGGGCGCACGGACGTCCTGCCGTTCCCGAAGCAGCCGAACTCCTTCTACCACCTCTCGAAGGTCCACGACAGCCACAACATCATGTTCGCCTGCCGGATCTGGGGCCTGCGCTCCACGGACCTGAACCAGGGGATCGTCTACGGGCAGCAGACGCCCGAGACCTCCATGCACCCGGACCTGGCGACGCGCTTCGACTACGACGGCGTCTTCGGGACGGTCCTCAACCGCTTCGCGGTGCAGGCCGCGGTCGGCTACCCCCTCACCGTCTACGGCAAGGGCGGCCAGACCCGGGCGATGCTCGAGATCCGCGACACCCTCGCCTGCATCGAGCTCGCCTGCCTCAACCCGCCCGCTGCGGGTGAGTACCGGGTGTTCAACCAGTTCACCGAGTCGTTCTCGGTACGCAAGCTCGCCGAGTGGGTGCAGCGCGTCTCCCCGGTCGACGTCACGGTCGAGTCGATCCCGAACCCGCGTTCGGAGAGCGAGGAGCACTACTACCACGCCGTGACGACGAAGCTGCCGGAGCTCGGGCTGAAGCCGCATCTGCTGACCGACGAGCTGGTCGCCTCGCTCGTCTCCCTGGCGCTGAAACACAAGTCGCGGGTGAACTTCGAGGCGATCCGCCCCACCGTCAACTGGCGCTCGACGAAGTCCGACGTCACCGTTGCGGGGGGCTCGCCGGGCGAGTGAGCCTCGGGACCGCCGGGCGACGCGCGCCCGGCGGTACCAGCGCGGCGTCCGCCTACTAGGGTCATCGCCGATGCTGGGCCCCCTCGGACGTAGCTCACCGTCCAACTCGCGGCGCGGCCGTCGCCGGATAGTGCTCTCGGTCATCCTCGTCCTCCTGCTCGCCGTCGTGGTCGGCGAGGTGACGGACCAGGTCGTGAGCTCGTCGCCCACCGCGGCGCGGCGCGGCGCGCGCAGCTGGGTCGCTGCGGTGGGTCCCCTCGTCGACGACTCCAACGCGCTCGGCGCGACGCTGCGGACACTGCGCGGGCAGGGCGCGGGGATGGGCCGGGCCGCGTTCGATGCCCTCCTCCAGCAGCTGAGCGAGGGGAGCGCCGCAGACGCGGACGCGCTCGCCTCGCTCCATGTGGGCGCTCCGGACGCGGCCGCCCAGTCGGCGCTCACCGGCGTGCTGGAGGGTCGGAGCCGGGCGGTCACCACCCTCATCGGCGGGATCGCGCTCGCCACCTCCGCCGCCGCCCCTGCCGCCGCCCAGGCGGCGATCGCCGACGCCGGTGCCCAGCTGCTCCGCGCCGACGCCGCGTACCCGCGCTTTTTGCGCGCGCTGCCGGACGGCAGCGACGCCTCGCGCCTTCCCCCCTCGTCGGTCTGGATCTCGTCCGCCGCGGGTTGGGGGCCCGCCGCGGTGGCGAGGTGGGTGGCGAACCTCGCCGCCGCACCCCAGCTGCGCGAGCGGCGCTCGCTGACGCTCCTCGCCGTCTCCCTGCAGCCACCGGTCGTGCGGATCGAGGGGCTGCCCCCTCCGCCGGCGCCGACGACGACGACCTCGACGACCACGACCTCGACGACCTCGACCACCACGACCTCGATCCCGACCAGGACGAGCGCCGGCGCGACGACGAGCTCGACGACGACGACGTCCTCGTCCACGACCACGACCTCGTCGACGACGACCACGACGCTCCAGCTCCCGCCGAGCCAGTCGGTCTCCCTCGTCCAGGCAACCTCCAAGGTGACGGTCACCGCGGTGGTGGCGAACTCGGGAAATGTCGCCCTCCGCGACGTCGTGGTGAGCGTCACGCTCGCGCCGCGCTCCTCGCCATCGGCACGCGCCGCGGCACGCTCGGCCCGCATCACCGAGCTCGCCGCCGGGGGGGCGCACTACGTCGTCGTCCCCCCGCTGAAAGTGCGGACCGGCTCGTCGTACGTCCTCAGCGTCACCGCTTCAGCAGGTGCCGTCCGCTCGAGCGTCGACGAGGTCAAGATCTGTGTGACGAACAGCCAGGGCTCCTGCCCCTGACCGCCGGGGGCGCGGGCCGGCCGCGGCGCTTGCCTGTCGATCGGCCGGGATCAGCCTCGCCCAGGACGGAGCTGACCGGGTCCCATCAGCTGGCGCCGTCGGGGTGCTCGGCGGAGCTCGAGCGCTCCCGCCAGGCGTGCTCGGCACGGGCGACCACCTCGCGCACCGGCAGGCCGCGCATGCGTGCCACGTGGCGAGCGTCGTCGTGCTCGACCTTCGCGCGCCCCGGGCTCACCTTCACCCGGACTGGGTGGCCGTCGACCTCCACCTCCTCGATGCGGCGCGAGGCCGCCCAGCGGTTGACGACGGACGAGCGCACGCCGAACGAGCCGGTCTCGGCGGCGAGGACGCGGCGCAGCTGGTCGGCGACGGCGACATCCGCCAGCACGCTCACCACCTGACCCGGCCGCCCCTTCTTCATCAACGCGGGGGTGACCCAGGCGTCGGCAGCGCCGGCTTCGAACAGCGCCTGGACCGCGTCGGCGACCTGCTCGCCCGTCGCGTCGTCGAGGTTGGCCTCGAGCAGCACGAGCGGCTGGCCGACGGCGAGGCCGGACGCCGGCGAGCCGGCGCGCCCCTCGCGGCGCGTCCCGACGACGACCTGCGTGCAGTTGGGCAGACCCTCCAGCTCGTTCGCGCCGGCACCGTAGCCGGTGGCCTCGACGGTCATCGCGGGCATCGGGCCGAACTCGACCGCCGTCGAGGCGAGGATCGCGGCGCCGGTCGGCGTGGTCAGCTCGGCCTGCACGTCGCGACCCCACAACGGCGCGCCCGCGAGGAGCGCCAGCACGGCCGGTGCCGGGTTCGGGAGCATGCCGTGATGGCTGCGGACCATGCCGGTGCCCGTCGCGACCGGGCTCGAAGCCACCTCGTCGATGGCGAGCAGCTCGAGCGCGGCGGCGGTGCCCACGATGTCGACGATGGTGTCGTGCCCGCCGAGCTCGTGGAAGTGCACCTGGGACGCCGGACGGCGGTGCAGGCGGCCCTCCACCTCGGCGAGGAGGCGGAACGCCGCCACCGACCGCTCGCGCACGAGCTCGGGGAGCCGGGCCTCGTCGAGGATCGCCAGCACGTGGGGGAAGGTGCGCACCACCCCGTCGTCGGCCACCTCCACGACAATCCGGGTGGCGGCGATGCCACCGCGCAGCACCGGGACCACGTCGAGCGACCAGCCCGAGATCGGGAGCCGCCCGAGGACGGCGCGGACCTCGTCGATGTCGGCGCCGGCGTCGACGAGGCTGGCGAGCGCCATGTCGCCCGCGATCCCGGCGAAGCAGTTGAACCACGCGACCCGTGTGCCGCCCGCCACGGCGGCGCCCGCCTCGTCGGGGGGACCGGCGACGCTCAACGCAGGATCCTCGCCACGGCGCTCGCCGCCCCGAAGCCGTTGTCGATGCCGACGACCGTCACGCCCGACGCGCAGGAGGCGTGCATCGCCAGCAGCGCGGTCACGCCTTCGAGGCTCGCGCCGTAGCCGATGCTCGTCGGGACCGCCACGAGCGGCGCGGCGGTGAGGCCGCCGACGATGCTCGCCAACGCGCCCTCCATCCCGGCGACGACGACGACCGCGTCCGCGTCCGCCAGCTCGTCGAAGGAGGCGAGGAGGCGGTGCACCCCCGCGACGCCGCAGTCGGCCAGCAGGCGCGGGGAGAAGCCGTAGGCCTCGAGGGTCGCCACGCACTCCGCCGCGACCGGCAGGTCACCCGTGCCCGCCGTCACGACCAGCACCCGGCCCGGGCGCGCCGGCGCGTGGCGCCACGCGACGACGTGCAGCTCGGCGCCGGCGAGCGAGGTCGGGGTGGTGCGGCCCCCCGGCGAGCGCTCGAGCGCCGCGGCGACCTGGACCTGGTCGGCTCGGGTGAGCAGCACCGGCCCCGAGCCCCCCTCCATCAGCTCGGCCACGATGGCGGCGCACTGCTCGGGGCTCTTGCCGGGCCCGTAGACGGCCTCGGGGAGGCCCTGGCGGATCGAACGGTGGTGGTCGACGCGGGCGAAGCCGAGGTCGGCGAAGGGGAGCCGCCGCAGGCGCGCGACCGCCTCGTCGGGCGAGCGCTCGCCGGAGCGCACCTCCTCGAGGAGCCGTGTGAGATCGTCGTCGTCCATCCGGCTCACTATCCTGCCAGCCATGGCTGCTCCCCCCGCCCCGCTCCGGCGCATCGCCTACCTCGGGCCGCAGGGGACGTTCAGCGAGGAGGCCCTCCTCTCCCAGCCGGACCTCGCCGAGGCCGAGCTCGTCGCCAGCCCGACGATCGCGGACGCCCTCGCCGCCGCGGCGCGCCGCGAGGTCGACGCCGCCTTCGTCCCGATCGAGAACTCGATCGAGGGGTCGATCAACGCCGCGCTCGACGAGCTGATCTTCGCGACCGACCTCCTCGTGCAGCGTGAGGTGGTGCTCGACGTCCGCCTGGACCTGCTGGCCCTCCCCGGAACGACGTTCGCCGATGTCCGCACGGTGCTGTCCTACCCGCCGGCGAGCGCGCAGTGCCGCAACTTCGTCGCCACGAACCTGGCGGGCGCGACCGTCGGCGCCACCAGCTCGACCGCCGACGCGGCCCGCCTCGTCGCCGAGGAGCGCCGCCGCGACACCGCCGCCGTCGCGCCGCCCGTCGCCGCGAAGCTCTACGGGCTGGAGGTGCTGGCGCACGGCATCGAGGACCACCCGGGCAACCAGACGCGCTTCGTCCTCGTCGCCCCCGGTGCCGTGCCGCCGCCGAGCGGTCACGACCGGACGATGGTCGTCTGCTTCCAGCACGCCGACCGCCCGGGGAGCCTGCACCAGATCCTCGGGCAGTTCGCGGCGCGCAGCCTGAACCTGACGCGCATCGAGTCACGACCGACCAAGCAGGCGCTCGGCGACTACTGCTTCGTGATCGAGGTCGAGGGCCATGTGGCCGACGAGGTGCTCGGCGACTGCCTCCGCGAGCTGCACGCCGAGCTCGAGGCGGTCAAGTTCCTCGGCTCGTACCCGGTGCCGGGCGAGGCCGCCTCGGAGCAGCGCGCGAGGATCGACGCCGGGCGCCGCTCGGCGGACGCCTGGCTGGCCTCGCTGCGGGAGCGGATCACCCCCGACGGCTGAGCGGGCGCGTGGCGCCGCCGGGCGGGGAGGGATGGCAGAGCGGACGAATGCGACGGTCTTGAAAACCGTTGGG
>DATKQY010000079.1:0-16255 GCA_035532475.1 Acidimicrobiales bacterium
GCATCGTGCCGTCACGGAACCAGCGATACGCGGTGTTGGGGTGGACGCCGTACGAACGGGCCCACTCGGCGAGCTTCACGCGCACGAGCGTACGCACGTTTGGTGGCGTTTAGGTGGATCGTCGGGACCAGTTCGTAACCCCAGTACTTCTCGGGCGTCCGCGGCGTGCTCGGCAGCCAGTACCAGCCCGAGGACATGTACGCGGCCAACCTCCTCGCGATGCTCGACGCGCTCGACGCCGGCATCACGACGATGGTCGACTGGTCCCACAACAACAACACCCCCGAGCACGCCGACGCCGCGCTCCAGGGAGTGTTCGACTCGGGCATCCGGTGCGTCTGGGCCTACGGCAACGCCAACGACGAGTGGCTCCCGATCAGCGAGATCCCGCAGTCGCGTGACGTCGTACGCGTCGCCGAGCAGTGGTTCCCGGCCAAGGGCGGCCTCGTCACGCTGGCCCTCGCGCCGCGGGGCCCGCAGTTCGCGACGAAGGAGGTCACGCTCCAGGACTTCGCCCTCGCCACCGAGCTCGACATCCCGGTCACCGTCCACGTCGGCGACGGGGCCTGGGGCAAGGGCCTCCCCGTGCAGTGGATGCACGAGAACGGCCTCACGACGCCGAGGACGACCTACGTGCACTGCAACGCTCTCGCTGGGGCCGAGTTCGACATGATCCGCGACACCGGCGGCTCGGTCTCCGTCGCCCCCGAGCTCGAGATGCACATGGGCCACGGCCGCCTGGCGACGCTGCGCGCGATGGCGCGGGGCATCCCCGTCGGGGTGTCGATCGACGTGTGCACCTCGGTCGGGGGCGACATGTTCTCGGCGATGCGGGCGTTGCTCGCCGGCACGCGCTATCTCGTGAACGTCGAGGCGCTCGACAAGGACCGGGCCGTCGACCCGCTCCCGCTCACCTCGGTCGACGTGCTCCGCTTCGCGACGCGCGAGGGCGCAGTCGCAGCGTGGCTCGGCGAGGAGGTCGGCTCGTTGACCCCCGGCAAGAAGGCCGACGTCATCCTCGTGCGCACCGACACGTGGGGCATGCAGCCGCTGAACTACCCGCCGGCGCCGTCGTCGAGTCGGGACACCCGATGCTCGTCGACACCGTGATCCTCGACGGCCAGGTCGTGAAGGAGGGCGGCCGCCTGCTCCACCACGACTTCGCCCGCGTCCGCTCGCTCGCCGAGGAGGCCCGCGACCGGCTGATGGCCCGTGCCGGCGTGTCCGACCCGGGCCGGTGGCAGCCGGCCGTGTACGAGAACAAGTAGGCACCCGGCCCGGGGGCTCCGCCCGCGCCAAGTGCCGGGGCGGGACACCCGCCCGACCTGCCGGGCGGATCCGCCTCCTTCAGGAGCCGGGGAGGATCCCGGCGCCGATCGGAACGTCGAGGTTGACCTGGAGGGCGAGCCGGCTGGCGATCCTCGGTGCGAGGACGCGTGCCGTGAGCTCCTTGTGGGCCGGGTCGTCGAGGTAGGCGTGGAGGTCGTCGGGCGTCGCGACGAGGGCGAGGACGGCGAAGTCGCCGTTGCCGTCCCGCAGGCCGAGGTCGGCACCGAAGTGGTAGTCGAGGATCTGCGGCACCTTCGGACGGAAGGCGGCGAGCTCGGCCTCGACCGCCGCGACGTCGTCGGGCTGCACGTCCTCGTTCCAGCGGAAGAGGGCCATGTGGAGGATCATCGCCGGCCCTAGCCCCGGGCCACCCAGCCGCCGTCGGCGACCAGGGTCGTGCCGGTGATGTAGCGGCTGGTCTCGGGGCACGACAGCATCCTGATGTTCTGGGCCACGTCCTCGGCCGAGCAGATGAAGCCGAGCGGGGTGCGCTCGATCACCCAGGCCTCGAGGCCCGGGGCGCCGGGGTACTGATCGGTCAGCATCGGCGTGACGATGAACCCCGGCGCGACGACGTTCACCCGGGTTCTCGGCGCGAGCTCGACCGCGAGCGAGCGGGCGACGGCCTCGACCGCACCCTTGGTCGCGCTGTAGGGCGCGTAGCCCGGAAAGGCCGTGTGGGCGACGGTCGAGGAGACGAAGACGATCGCCGAGCCGTCGGCGAGGTGGGGGATCACCGCCTTCGTGAGCAGCATCGGCGCCCGGAGGTTCACGCGCCACATCCGGTCGATGCTCTCGACGGGCGCGTCGGCGAGCGGCGCCATCTCCAGGATCGCGGCGCAGTGCGCGAGCACGTCGACCGCCCCGAAGGCGTCGACCGCCGAGCGGGCGACCTCCTCCGGCGCGCCGTCCGCCGTCAGGTCGACGACCAGCGACCTCGTCTCGGCGCCCGAGGCGGCGACCTGCGCCTCGGTGGCGGCGAGCCGCTCCTTGTCCCGGCCTACCAGGACGACCTTCGCCCCGGAGGCCGCCAGCAGCCTGGCCGTCGCCGCCCCGACCCCGGAGCTCGCGCCGGTCACGACGGCGACGTTCCCGGTGAAGCTGAAGCTCATCCTCCCCCCTCCCTCGCGCCCGGCGTCACGCCCCGGCGCGTCCGGCCGACCAGACGGCTAATCGAGACCCCTGCGCACCGCGTTGACCACGGTCTCTGCCGAGGGGATGGTCGCGTCCTCGAGCGAGTCCGCGGCCGGCAGCGGGACGTGCGGCGTGGTGATGCGCCGGATCGGCGCGTCGAGGTCGTAGAAGCACTCCTCGCCGATGATCGAGGCCACCTCGGCGCCCCAGCCGCACAGGCGGGGGTTCTCCTCCACCGTGAACAGGCGCGCCGTCTTGGCGACCGACCTCGCGACGGTGGTGACGTCGAGGGGGACGAGCGAGCGCACGTCGATGACCTCAGCCTCGATCCCCTCGGCAGCGAGCTGCTCCGCGGCGTCGAGCGCGCGGAGCACCATCGTCCCGAGCGCCGCCAAGGTGACGTGGCGGCCCTCCCGGCGGATGACCGCGGTGCCGAGCCGGTCGACGTGCTCGGTGTCGGGCACCTCGCCCTTCATCGGGTAGAGGGCCTTCTCCTCGAGGAACATCACCGGGTCGTCGTCGCGGATCGCGGCCGCCATCAGTCCCACGACGTCGGCCGGGGTGGACGGCACGACGACCTTCAGCCCGGGCACGGCCATCAGCCAGTTCTCCACCGACTGGGAGTGCTGCGCCCCGAAGCGCAGCCCTCCACCGTTGCCGAGGCGGATCACGAGCGGGAGCGTGATCTGGCCGTTCGTCATGTAGCGGGCCTTCGCGATCTGGTTCACGACGAGGTCGTGGCAGACCGAGAGGAAGTCGGCGAACATCAGCTCGGCGACCGGCCGCAGCCCCGTCATCGCCGCGCCCATCGCCGCGCCGATGATCGCCTGCTCGGAGATCGGCGTGTCCCGGACGCGCCGGGGGCCGAACTGGTCGAGCAGCCCGACCGTGGCCTTGAAGACGCCGCCCGCGGCGCCGATGTCCTCGCCGATCATCACGACGGACTCGTCGCGCGCCATCTCCTGGGCCAGTCCGGCCGCGACGGCCTCCCGGTAGGTCAGCTCCGCCATCTCGCACCTCCGTCAGCGAACACGTCCCGCTCGATCGAGGCGGGATCAGCGAGCGGCGGGGCCTCGGCGGCCCCGCGGGCCTCGTCGGCCTCGGCTCGCGCCGCGGCCTCGATGGCGTCGAGCGTCGCCGCGTCGACACCGAGCGCTTCGAGGCGCTCCCGGTAGCGGGGAACGGGATCGCGCGCCAGCCAGGACTGCGCTTGCGCGTCCTGCCGGACCCTGAGCATCGCCCGGTAGAGGGCCAGGCGCGCCGGCGGGTCGAGCGGCGCGACGGCGGGCCCGGTGCCCGTGTCAGCGCACGTCTGCGTCATGGCCCGTCCCGCTCCTCCAGCCCGTCGTCGGAAGGTTCCTAGTAGCCAGCCGCCCGCATGTCAACCGGCAGTGAACACGCCCCGGATCCGTCCGGGCGGGCCCGGCGTGACCCGTCCCGAGCCGCCCCGGGGCGTTGTTGCAGCGCGTGTGACGCCGATCCCCTATCCTCCCGCCGGGGCGGGCGAGCGGTGCCCGCCGGAGGGAAGGGGAACCGATGGCACCACCCGCGACCGGCGTCGTCCCGGAGTCGTACGCCGACCTCTTGACGAAGAAGGGCTTCGCGCACGTCGCGACGATCGGGCCGGACGGCACTCCGCAGAGCACCCCGGTCTGGTACGGCTGGGACGGCGAGCACCTCCTCTTCAGCCAGACGACGGGGCGCCAGAAGTACCGCAACCTGAAGGAGCGTCCGGATATCGCGCTGTCGATCACCGACCCCGAGAACCCGTACCGCTACCTCGAGATCCGCGGCGTCGTCGAGTCGATCGAGGACGACCCGGACAACGCCTTCATCAACTCGATGGCGAAGAAGTACATGGGCCAGGACGTCTACCCCTGGCACCAGCCCGGCGACCACCGCGTCGTCGTGACGGTGCACCCGCGCCACACGACGTCGATGGGCTGAGCGCCCCGCCGACCGCCGGCGCGCCCGGGGCCGGCGGTCAACCGAGGACCTTGGCGACGGCCTGTTCCAGGACGCCGAGGCCCTCGTCGAGCAGCGCGTCGCCGATGACGAGCGGCGGGAGCAGCCGGATGACGTTGCCGTAGGTGCCGCAGGTGAGGACGACCACGCCCTCGCCGTGGCAGGTCTTCGCCACCGCCTGCGTCGCCGCGGGGTCGGGCAGGGCGGTCCCCGGCTGGACGAACTCGAGGGCGCGCATCGCCCCCCGGCCGCGCACGTCCCCGATCCCCCGGTACGACCGCTGCAGGGCCTCGAGGCGCGGCACGACGGCGGCGCCGATGCGGCGGGCCGCCCCCGCCAGCTCGAGGCGGCGCATCGTCTCGATCGAGGCCAGCGCGGCGGCGCAGGCCACGGGGTTGCCGCCGTAGGTGCCGCCGAGGCCACCCGGATGGACCGCCGCCATCAGCTCGGCCCGGCCCGTCAGCCCGGCGAGGGGCATCCCGCCGGCGAGCCCCTTCGCAGTGGTCACCAGGTCGGGCACCACGCCCTCGTGCTCGCAGGCGAACCAGTCGCCGGTGCGACAGAAGCCGGTCTGGATCTCGTCGGCCACGAAGAGCACCCCATTGTCGTGGCACCACGAGGCGAGGGCGGGAAGGAACCCGGGAGCGGGCACGACGAAGCCGCCCTCGCCCTGGATCGGCTCGACCAGCACGCACGCCAGGTTCGCGGCGCCGACCTGCACCGCCAGCTGGTCGATCGCCCGCTCCGCCGCCTGCTCTCCGGTCATCGCTTCCGGGTCCCGGAACGGATAGGACATCGCCACCCGGTAGATCTCGGGCGCGAACGGGCCGAACCGGTGCTTGTAGGGCATGCTCTTCGCGGTCAACGCCATCGTGAGGTTCGTCCGCCCGTGGTAGGCGTGGTCGAAGACCCCCACGGCCTGGCGACCGGTCGCGTGGCGAGCCACCTTGACAGCGTTCTCGACCGCCTCGGCACCCGAGTTGAACAGCGCCGAGTACTTGGCGTGGTCACCGGGAGTCAGGGCGTTCAGCTGCTCGCAGACCCCGACGTAGCCCTCGTAGGGGGCGATCATGAAGCACGTGTGGGTGAAGCGGGCGACCTGCTCGCTCACCGCTGCGACCACCTCGGGAACGGCGTGGCCGATGCTCGTCACGGCGATGCCCGAGCCGAGGTCGATCAGCGAGTTGCCGTCGACGTCGCGCAGGATCGCGCCCGAGGCCTCGGCCACGTAGACGGGGAGGGTGCTGCTCACCCCCGGCGCGACGGCCCCGCTGCGCCGGGCCTGCAGCGCACGCGAGCGCGGACCGGGCACCTCGGTCACGATCCTCCGCTCCTGCGCGATCCCGGCCGTGGGCTCCCCGTCGACTGGCGTCTTCGTCACGGCGCTGCCTCCGCTCTCCCTGGGCCGGGTGTCCCGTGCCCGTCCCCATCGTCCTCCACCCTCGCGCCTCGCGCCAGGGCCTGGGAGCGAGCGGGACGGCGCCGGACGACGCGCCGCCCCTGGCCGGCCGCGCCCGCCATCTACGGTGGACCGTCCCGCGCCACGCGGCGCGGCGCCGGGGCCCCGGGGGCGGCCGGCGCACCGGCGGAGGGGGTGGCGGTGGGGGGAGCGGCATCGGCGGCGGCGGCACGGCGAGGCGAGCGGGCGACCATCGCGGCCGTCTGTCTCGGCACGTTCCTCGCGGTGACGAACATCTCGGCGCCCAACGTGGCGCTGCCGTCGATCGGGGCCGCGCTCCACGCCTCCTTTGGTGGCCTGCAGTGGGTCGTCGACGCGTACGCGCTCGCGATGTCCGCCTGCCTGCTGGTCGCGGGCTCGCTCTCGGACCGGCTCGGGCGCCGGCGCGTCTTCCTCGTCGGCCTGGTGGTCCTCGCCGCGGCATCGCTCGTGTGCGCGCTCGCGACGTCCATGGCGGAGCTCGAGCTCGCGCGGGCCGTGCAGGGCGCCGGCGGCGCCATCCTCTCCGCCAACTCCTACTCGCTCCTCGTGACGAACGTCTCCGGTCCCCGCCGTCCCGTCGCCTTCGGCCTGCTCGGCGCGACGTCGGGGGTCTCGGTGGCGAGCAGCCTGCTCGGCGGGGTGCTCACCGACCTCGGCGGCTGGCGGTGGGTCTTCTACGTCGACCTGCCGCTCGCCACGCTCTGCCTCGCGCTCGCGATGCTCATGCCCGAGACGCGCGGGCACGACCATCCCGTCGACTGGGTCGGCGCCGTCCTGATCGGCGGCTCGCTTTTCTGCGTCGTGCTGGCGCTCGTGCGCGCCGATGACGACGGCTGGGCGAGCGGCGTCGTCGTCGGGCTCCTCGTCGGCGGCGCGGCGCTCGCCCTCGCGCTGACCGCGTGGGAGCTGCGGACACGGGCGCCGCTCCTCGACCTCCGCCTCTTCGCCAACCCCGCCTGCGCCGGGGTCTCCCTCGTCGCGTTCCTCTCGGCGATGTGCATGTTCGGCACGCTGCTCTACATCGCGATCTACCTGCAGCAGGGCCTCGGCTACGGCCCGCTCGCCACGGGGCTGCGCTTCCTCCCCGTCGTCGTCCCGGCGACCCTCCTCGCCCCCGTCACCGGCCGGGCGCTGCGCTCCCTCTCCCCCCACGTCCCGCTCGCGCTCGGCGCCGCCCTCATCGGCGCAGGTTTCCTGCTCATGGCCCGGGTCGCGCCGGCGTCTGGCTGGGAGTCGATCGTCCCCGGCCTCGCCGTCGCCGGCGTCGGCCTCGGCCTGCTCAACCCGTCGCTCTCCACCGCCTCGATCGCCGTCGCGCCGAGGTGGCGCAGCGGCATGGCGTCGGGCACGAACAACACCTTCCGCCAGGTGGGCGTCACGACCGGGATCGCCCTGTTCGGCACGATCCTCGTCGGGCGCGTCGGCGACCGGCTGAACGGCTCGCTCGCCGGCACGCTCGGCCCGAGCGCCGCCGCACGCCTGGCGCGAAGCCTCGTCGTCGACGGGGTCGGCAACGCCGTGGCGGGCGCGCCCGCCGGCCAGCGTCGGGCGCTCGCCGCGGTCGGGAGGACCGCGCTCGTCACCTCGGTCGGCGACGTCTTCCTGCTGGCCGGGGCGGTGGCGCTGGTCGGTGCCCTCGTCGCCGCCGTCCTCGTCCGCCCGGCGGGCCTGGCGGTGCACGACGCCGCCGGGGAGGGCGACGCCGCGGTCGCGGGCACGCTTGTGCTCCACGGGCGGGCGACCCGGCCGAGCGCCCACCGGGAGGCCGGCGGGCCCGCGATCGGCCCCCGGGGCCGCAGCCCGGGCGCGCCGACGGGTGACGGCGGCGACCGCCCGGCGGACCTCGCCGGACCGATGGGCCCCGCGGCGGAGTGACGCTGGGTGGAGCGACGCTGGGCAGAGCGACAGTGGGCGGAGCGACAGCGGGCGGAGCGACACGGGCCGACCGTGATCTGCGCCTCGATGCCTTGCACCGACGCGCCGGCCGTCACCGACGGTGCCGGCGGTCTCCCCGACGTGCCTGGCGGAGCCGTGGCCGGCAGCCCCGGCAGGCTCACCGCCGGTGACGCCCGGATGGCCGGGGAGCCGGCGCGCCCGGCGACGGGCCGGGTCAACCGGCGGGCGCGCCGAGGCCGACGGTCGCGCCGGCCGCGTCGCGGACCGCTACCGGGCGGTGGGCCCCGCCGCGTCCGGGCGGCGGGCGAGCAGCTTCGCCGCGGTCACGAGGACGGCCAGCGTCACGGCCGCGGCGAAGACGGCCGTCTCCGCCCGGGTGCTGACGTACTGGCTGGCGATGCCGAGGATGACGATCGGGACGGACAGGCCGATGTAGCTGGCGAGGAAGAGCCCGGCGAGCACCTCGGCCCTGGCATGGGCTGGGGCGAGGCCCATCGAGGTGGCGAGCACGCCCTTGAACACCAGCCCGGCGCCGGCACCGGTCACGAGGCCGCCGACGACGAACCCCGGCAGGTCGGCGAACCACGTCGCCGCCGACAAGATGCCGAATCCGATCGGGAGCAGGCCGATCCCGACCGCGAGGGTCGACCGGACGCTCAGGCGCATCAGGGCGATCTGCGCGGTGGCGGCCGCGGCGAAGACGCCGAAGGCGACGGCGCCCGCCACGGCGTGGGAGGCGTCGTGCAGGGTTCCGGCGAGGAACGCCGGCGCGAGCGAGGTGAACAGGCCGAGCACCGCGAAGGTCACGAGGCCGCCGACTGCCGCCGCGGCGAACTGCCCGCGCGCCTCGCGCGGCACCGCGATGCGTTGGGGCCGGTACGCGACGGGCTCGGGCGGCAGCGCCGCCGTCTCCGGCGCGAGCGCGACGGCTGCCGACCCGGCGAGGAGGAGCCCCTCGAAGACCAGGTAGGGCACGAGGAGGGGATGCCCCGCGTACTGGGCGAGGAGGCCGGAGACGAGCGGGCCGAGCCCGATCCCCCCGAGGTTCGCCGCGACCGCGACCAGCTGGGCGCGGCGCGGCGAGCGGTCCGGATGGTGGCGCGCGTGGAGCTCGCCGAGATGCGCGGTCGCGGTGCCGGTGACCATCCCGACGGCCACCCCCGACAGGATGCGGGCCACGACGAGCGCGGGCACGCTCTCGCCGAGGATGAAGATCACGCCCGAGGCCATCGAGGCGGCGATGGCCGGGAGGAGCACCCGGCGGCGACCCACCCAGTCCGAGACGTGACCGAGCAGGAAGAGGCTGCCGATGACGCCGAGCGCGTACGCGGCGTAGATCAGGGTGCTCGTCATCCCCGAGAAGTGGTCGCGCCGGGCGTACAGGACGTAGAGCGGCGTCGGCACGGCAGAGAACGCCATCAGCACGGCGAAGGCGTAGGCGACCAGCCAGAAGCCGCTGCGGTGGCTGACGAGCCCGCCGGCGCGCGCGTCCGCGCCGCCCCGGGGCGCGGGGGGCGGAGCGATCGGCAGTTGGAGCTGCTGGGTGGCCATCGGAACCTCCTGGCAACGGTTGTCCCCACCAACATCGCCGCGTTGCATTAATATTTCCAATAGCTGGTTTTGAAGATATTCATCACCTAGAACGGATAATCCGTGGAGCTGCGGCAGCTCGAGTACTTCGTCGCGGTGGCCGAGGAGCAGCACTTCACCCGGGCCGCGCGGCGACTCCACGTGGCCCAGTCCGGCCTCTCCTCGACCGTCAGGTCGCTCGAGGCCGAGCTCGGCAGCCCGCTCCTGCTCCGCACGACCCGGCGGGTCGAGCTCACCCGGGCCGGCGAGGTGCTCCTCGTCGAGGCGCGCCGAACGCTCGCCGCGGCGCGCGCCGCCGCGGGTGCCGTCGCCGCCGTCGCAGGGCTCCAACGCGGCTCGCTGACCGTCGGGGTGATGCAGGCGCTCGCCGCGATCGACCTGAGCGGGTTCCTCGCACGGTTCCACGAGCGCTTCCCCGGCATCGAGCTGCGCCTCACCCAGGCGAGCTCGTCCGAGCTGATGGCCCAGGTCGCCGAGAGCCGGCTCGACCTGGCCTTCACGTCGAGCGCGCCCCGCCGGGGCGTGGCGCTCATGCCGGTGTTCAGCTCGCCGATGGTGCTCGTGTACGGCCCGCGCCACCGGCTCGCCGCCCACCGAGCGGCGGCGCCGCCGATCCGGCTCGACGACCTCGCGGGAGAGGAGTTCGTCGACTTCCCCGTCGCGTGGGGATCCCGCATCGTGGTCGACGAGATCTTCCGTGCCGCCGGGGTGGCGCGGCGGGTGCCGTTCGAGGTCAACGACGTCACGACGCTGCTCGACCTGGTGCGGGCGGGGCTCGGGATCGCCGTCGTTCCCGAGGCGGTCGCCGCCTCCCAGCCGGCGCTGGCGGGCATCGCGATCGGCGGCCGCACCGATCGCTGGATCGTCTCCGTCACGACGCTCGAGCCCGAACCGCCGAACCCCGCCGGCAGGGCGCTGCTCCATCTCGCCCGGGAGTTCTGGGCGCTCCCCGAGAGCCCGCCCGCCTCCCGGTAGCGGCGCCGCGCCGCAGTGCGGCGCCCGCCGCCCGGCCTCGCCCGCGACGCCCGGTTCCGGAGGTCCGGGCGAACTGGAGGCGCCAGACGGTGCCGGCCTGCGACGCGAGCGGTGTGCCACTTGCGGCACGGCTCCGGTCGCCCGCGGGTTCGGCGGCGAGATCCCACCACGCCGTGCGCCAGAGCGGCTGCTGAGAGTGAGCAACGGGCAAAGCGCCGTAGACGACCTACGTTCTCCCGCGGAAGTGGCACGGGTGAGCATGATCTATCGTCACCGACGAACCGGCGGACGCGTCTCTGGCGACGCGATCAGTCAAGGAGCCCGGCATGGAGACCTCAGCGGAGCACGGCGTTCAGCGCCTACAAGCGCTCGCCCACTCGGCAGTGATGGGGATGCCCGGGACCGACGTCGGGGTCACCCGCGAACGCGTCCGGCGGCGGCGCCTACGCAGGGTGGCGATCGTGCTCGTCCCGGTCGCCGTCTGGCTCTGGGTGCGGATCATCCTCGGCGAGGCGCGCCTGCCGGGGATGCCCCACGTGCCCTCCACGCTCGTGCCGTTCATCCCCGCGGTCGTGCTCAGCCTCCTGCTCGGGCTGATGCTCATCGGCCCGCTCCTCGGTGCTGGTCGCTCCCCTCATGTCCTCTACCGCCCGTCCGAGATCGACGTGCGCCTGGAGGACGTTCGCGGCGCGGGAACCGTGGTCGAAGAGGTGGTGAAGACGCTTAACCTCTTCCTGGCCCATCGCACCTTCTCCGAGCGCATGGGAGGGTCCCCCAGGCGGGCCGTGCTGTTCGAGGGCCCACCGGGAACCGGCAAGACCTATATGGCAAAGGCCATGGCGGCAGAGGCGGGGGTCCCGTTCCTTTTCGTGTCGTCGTCGGCGTTCCAGTCGATGTTCTACGGCCAGACGAACCGGAAGATCCGCTCGTACTTCAGGGCACTGCGCGCCTATGCGCGGCGCGAGGGCGGCGCGATCGGCTTCATCGAGGAGATCGACGCGATCGGCACGTCGCGAAGCGGCATGAGCTCCGGCCGCGGCGAAGGGGTCGCCGGCGTCGTCAACGAGCTCCTCGTCCAGCTCCAGTCGTTCGACCAGCCGACCTTCGGCGTGCGACTCGCAGGCCGGTTCGTCGACGCCGTGAACGGGTGGCTCCCCCCGGCGCGCCACCTCCGCAAGCCGCGGACGCGTGCCGCCAACATCCTCATCATCGGTGCGACCAACCGCGCCGCGGACCTCGACCCGGCGCTCGTGCGGCCCGGGCGCTTCGACCGGACCATCACCTTCGACGCGCCGGGCCGGGCCGGGCGCCGGGACATCATCGACTTCTACCTGGACCGCAAGGCGCACGACGCGGAGCTCGACGACCCGGCGCGCCGCGACGCCCTCGCCGCGCTGACCTTCGGCCACACCCCCGTGATGATCGAGCGCCTCCTCGACGAGGCGCTCGTCTGGGCCCTCCGCCGCGGCTCGGACCGCCTCTCGTGGTCCGACCTGCAGAAGGCGAAGCTCACCGAGGAGATCGGGCTCGCCCAGGACGTCGAGTACGCCGAGGCCGAGCGCCGGCTGATCGCCACGCACGAGGCGGGGCATGCGACGGTGGCCTGGCTGGTGGGCAAGGGACGCAAGCTCGAGGTGCTCTCGATCGTGAAGCGCAAGAACGCCCTCGGACTGCTGCTGCACACCGACGAGGAGGAGCGCTTCACACGCACCCGCAGCGAGGTCGAGGCGCTCGTCGACATCGCGCTCGGCGGGATGGCCGCAGAGCAGATCTTCTTCGGCGAGACCAGCACCGGGGCATCCTCGGACCTCCAGGCGGCGACCAACATCGTCTGCCACATGGTCGGCGCCTACGGCATGGGCGGCTCGCTCGTCTCCTCGATGGCGATCGAGACGCCCGGCCGTGCGAACCTCGTCGCGAAGGTCCTCGGAACCGACGCCGGGCGTGAGGAGGTCGACAAGATCCTCTCCGCGGCGAGGAGCCGGGCCGTCACCATGCTCGACGCGCACCTCTGCGTCGTCGAGGCGCTGCGCGACGCGCTCCTCGAGCGCGACGAGCTCTCCGGGGAGGAGATCGCAGACGTCATCGCTGCAGCTCGGGGGCCGGTGCCGGTCGGCTGAGCCCGCACCGGGCAACTCCCCCGCCCGCAGTGCCGACCGCCCGGGCGCGGCCGACCGACGATGCGGACGCTCCAGCGTCTCCTGCCCGGTTGACGGGGCTGGCGCGCCGGGTAGAGGCGCTCGGTGGCGAGCGCCGTCACCGACAGCCCCACCAAGGTGCAGGGACTCGACCAGGCGCAGCAGTCGCTCGCGCACGAGCCCTATGGCACGTGGCTGCTCGCCGCGGCCTCGGCGGGACTGTTCTCGTTCACCGCCTACCCCGGTCTCAAGGCCCGCTACCGCCGAGGTGAGCAGGGGGCGCAGCGGCGACCTCCCGGGCTCGCAGGCGGGGTCGACCCGGGCGCTGCCGGACGGGAGGGACGGACGCCGGGCGCCGGGCGCCGGGCGCCGACGAGCAACGTGCCGGAACCGCGATCGACCAGTCTGGGCCGATGCGCGTGCTCGTCACCGGCGCGACCGGCTACATCGGTGGCCGGCTCGCTCCCGCGTTGGTGGACGCCGGCCATGCCCTCCGTTGCCTGACGCGCGACCCAAGCGGCTGCGCGACGTCTCATGGCGCGAGCGGACCGAGGTCTGTGAGGGGGACGTGCTCGACCGGCACGCGCTCGCCCGGGTGCTCGAGGACGTCGAGGTCGCGTACCACCTCGTGCACGCGCTCGGCTCCGGTGCCCACGTCGAGCAGCTGGACCGCGAGGCGACCGAGTCGTTTGCGGGACTCGCGTGGCTGGAGCTCCGCGTCGGCGAGGACGCCCGCGGGACGACCTACAGCCAGCGAGCCGTCTTCCAGCCGCGCGGCCTCGGCGGCCACGCCTACTGGCGGGCCGTCGCGCCCTTCCACGGCCTCGTCTTCGGTGCGATGGCGCGCAACATCGCCCGGGCCGCTCGGACCATGTCCGGAGGTGGGCAGACGGTCCCCTGACGAGCACCACGTGGCGCCTCGGCAGGCGCGACCTCGGCGCCAGTTCCTGGCGTTTGAG
Source organism: Acidimicrobiales bacterium (assembly GCA_035532475.1). Taxonomy (GTDB): domain Bacteria; phylum Actinomycetota; class Acidimicrobiia; order Acidimicrobiales; family Bog-793; genus DATKQY01. The sequence goes on from DATKQY010000079.1 coordinate 13,428, forward strand.
GCCGCCGGCAGTGCGGCCGCGCAGCCCGAGTATCACGCAGGACCGCCTCGCGCTCGACGCTCCAGACGCCGCCCGGGCTCCCCGAACAGCCTCGGCGGAGCGATCTGCCGGGCTCGCCCGTCACGTAGGATTTCCCTCTCGGACGGAACTTCCTGCTCAGCAGCACTTTGCAGACCGGTTCCCGCAGCCTGGCCCCCGTAGCTCAGAGGATAGAGCAGCGGTTTCCTAAACCGCGTGTCGCAGGTTCGAGTCCTGCCGGGGGCGCCGATGTGATGTCCCGGGGAGAGACAGGCCGGAGCACAGAACCGGGACGAAACCGCCGCGGGGAGACCAGGACCAGGGCCGACGGCGCCGGCGGCGCCAGGAGGCGCCGACCGGCGACCGGCGGGGCGGGGAGGGGCCAGAGGGGACCGAGCCGCCGGGACCCTCAGGAGCCGACGACGGCCGCCAGCGCCTCCGCTTGCTGCATGACGAGCTGCACGGCGGCCTCCTGCTTGTCCGGCGGGTAGCGGTGCTTCGCGAGCAGGCGCCGGATCGTGCGGCGAAGCGAAGCGCGGACCTGCTCGCGCTTGTCCCAGTCGACGCTCGTGTTCTCGCGGACCGCGGTGACAAGCTCGCGTGCGATGGTCTTCAAGGTCTCGTCACCGAGCTCCATCACCGCTGAGTCGTTCTGGCAGACCGCGTCGTAGAAGGCGAGCTCGTCGTCGCGTAGGCCGAGCTGCGCGCCCCGGTCGTGCTCGAGCTTCAGCTGCTGGGCCATGGCGACGAGCTCGACGATGACCTCGGCCGCGGTGATCGAGCGGTTGTTGTAGGCCCGCATCGCCCGTTCGAGCATCTCGGAGAACCGCCGCTCGGCGACGACGTTCGAGCGCGCGAGGCTGTGTACCTCGCTCGCGAGCAGTCGACGGAGCAGCTCGATCTGGAGGTTCGGGCGCGGATCCGCCGCCGCGCGCTCGGCGAAGTGCTCGTCGATGAGGCTGAGGTCCGGTCGCTCGAGGCCAGAGGCGGCGTAGATGTCGACGACCCCCGAGGCAGAGACCGCCTCGGAGACGACCTGGCGAATCGCCGTCTCGACCTCGATGTCGCTGTCGGCCCCGTCGTCGTCGCTCGTTCGGTTGCGGCGCACCTCGACCCCTACCGCCTCGAAGAACGCGAGGTCGTCGCGGTAGGAGGCGGCCTCGGAGAGCGACGAGCAGATCGCGAAGGTCTGTCGAGCCCGCCGCTCGTGGTGCGCGAAGCGGTCCGCGAGGTCGAGCTCGACCCCGCCGAGGAGGTGGTCGAACGCCTCCATGAGCGCCTCGAGACGTGCCCGGTCGCTTCCTGAGTCGAGCGCCTCGCGCCACGGGCAACCGTAGAGCAGCTCGGTGCAGACCTCGTGGGCCTCGACGAGCACCGCGAAGGCCTCTTCGATCGGTGCGCCCATCTCCTTTCGCTCGCGGTCTCGGGCGGTGTAGTCGACGAGCGCAGATCGGAGGCTCTCGGCGATACCGATGTAGTCGACGACGAGCCCACCGGGCTTGTCCCGGAAGGTGCGGTTGACCCGCGCGATCGCCTGCATGAGCGCGGCGCCGCGCATCGCCTTGTCGACGTACATCGTGTGCAGCGACGGCGAGTCGAAACCTGTCAGCCACATGTCGCGCACGATGACCAGCTCGAGCGGGTCCTCTGGGTCCTTCGCCCGCTCCTTGAGAGCCCGCAGACGCTCCTTGTTGCGGATGTGGGCGTTGTACTCCGGGCCATCTGCTGCCGAGCCGGTGATGACGACCTTGATCGTCCCGGCCTCGTCATCGTCCGCGTGCCAGGCGGGGCGGAGCCGGACAATCTCGTCGTAGAGCGCGATGCAGATGCGCCGGGACATGCAGACGATGAGGCCCTTGCCGAGCAGCGTCGTCTTCCGTGTCTCCCAGTGGGCGACGACGTCGGCGGCGACCTCGGCGAGGCGGTCCTTCGCTCCGACGATCGCCTCGACGCGGGCGAAGCGGGACTTGAGGCGATCCCGGTTCTCGCCCCCGACCGACTCGGTCGCCTCGGCGAAGGCCTCGTCGATCTCGCCGCGCGCGTCCTCCGGGAGCTCAACTCGGGCGAGGCGGGCCTCGTAGTAGACCTTCACCGTCGCCCCGTCCTCCTCAGCCTGGGTGAGGTCGTAGACGTCGATGTACTCGCCGAAGATCGCCCGGGTGTCGTGGTCGGCCGCCTCGATCGGCGTGCCGGTGAAGCCGATGAAGCTCGCGTGCGGTAGCGCGTCGCGAAGGTTGCGGGCCAGGCCGTCGAGCAGGTCGTACTGGGTGCGGTGCGCCTCGTCGGCGATGACGACGATGTTCGAGCGCTCTGAGAGCAGCGGGAAGCGCCGGTTGGCGTCGCGCTCGTCCTTCGAGCGCCCGAACTTCTGCATCGTCGAGAAGATGATCCCGCCCGAGGCCCGCTCAGAGAGCAGTCGCCGGAGGTGGTCGCGCGAGTCGGCCTGGACCGGCGTCGCCGGAAGGGTGCGCGCCGGCGCGAAGACCTCGGCGAACAGCTGGTCGTCCAAGTCGTTGCGGTCGGTCACGACGAGGATCGTCGGGTTCGCCATCTCGGGGTCACCCATGAGCTTTGCGACGCAGAGCAGCATCTCGAGGCTCTTGCCAGATCCCTGGGTATGCCAGACGACCCCGGCCCGGCCGTCCCCGCGCGCCATCGCCGCACGGGTCGCTTCGACTGCCTTGTTCACCGCGTGGAACTGGTGGTACTTGGCAAGGCGCTTCACCATCCCAATACGTTCATCAGAGAACGAGACGAAGTTGCGCACAAGGTCCAGAAAGCGGCCCGGCTCGAACACTCCCCTGATCGCG
>DATKQY010000080.1:0-3905 GCA_035532475.1 Acidimicrobiales bacterium
TCGACCTCGACCTCGAAGCGCGACGTCCCCGTCATGTCCGTCACCGCCTGCGGCGCCTCGCCTTCGGGACCGGCGTCGTCGTCTACCGCGGGGCGCGCCGTCGAGATCGAGATGACGCCGTACTCGCAGATGTCGTGGTGGAAGGAGCAGGAGCGGCGCGACCAGCTCCGCGCCGAGCGCCGGCGGGCGGCGGGCGCGGCGGCGGGCAAGGCAGCCTCCCGGTGAGCGACGTCAGCGTCAAGCGTCCGAGGGACCGGCGCGATACTTGCTCCTACGACAAGTTTCGCTACACTCCAAGCATGACCGCCGTCGGAGAGCTCGCAGACTACGCGGCAGGCCAGCGTGGCTACTTCACGAGGGCCCAGGCCACCGAGCTCGGCGTCGACGACGCCGGCCTGCGCCGGGCACTGCACTCCGGTCGCCTCGAGCAGGCCGTACGCGGCGTCTACCGGTTCGCACCGGCGCCGCCACACCGCCTCGAGCGGCTGTTCGCCACATGGCTGCAGCTCGAGCCGAGGACCTGGGCCTGGGAACGGCTCGGAGCGCCCGACGCACTGGTCTTCGGCGCCTCCGCGCTCGAGAACTGGGAAGTGGGCGACCTGCCCGCCCCGACGGCGACCTTCGCGGTCTCCCGCGCCAGGCGCACCAGGCTCGCCCGCACCCGCCTTGTCGTGCGGAGGTGGGGACCTGACGACTGGCGCGTCGTCGACTCGCTCCCAACCGCTCGCGTCGAGTTCGTTGTCGCCGAGCTCGTCCACAGCCACTACGACCGTGGGCACCTCGCTGACGCGCTCGGCGACGCGCGACGACGCCATCTCGTTGACGAGCGCTACCTCGCCGAGCGTCTTGGCGAACACGCCGATGACCTCCTGGTCGCGTCGTGACCCCGCGAGACCCGAGCCCGCCGCCAGCAGCCGTCGCGTTTCGCCGCTCGCTGCTCGATCGCGCGAAGAACGCCGAGCGTCGGGATCCGGCACTCGATGTCCAAAGCCGTCTCCGTCTGTTCTGCTACGACCGGCTCCTCGTACGGGTGTTCAGCCACCCGGCGGCCGCCGGCAGCTGGGTCCTGAAGGGGGCGACCTCGCTGCTGACGCGCCTTCCGCTCGCGCGCTCCTCCTACGATGTCGACCTCGCCACGCGCCAGACGATCGACGAGGCCCGGGTCTTCCTGCGCGACGCCGCCGGTGCCGATCTCGGCGACCACCTCCAGTACCGCATCGAGGATCTGGGAGAGCTCTCCGGAAGGACGAGGGGCCTCCGCACGCGAGCGGTCGCGACCTGCGCCGGCAGGCTGCTGTCCTCCTTCCACGTCGACGTCGCCATCACGACAGAGCTTCCGGCCGAGCTCGACCGCGCTCGGCCCCTTCGAGCGATCGACGTCCCCGGCCTGGCAAGCCTCGACTACCCGGCCTGGCCGCTCCCGAACGCCGTCGCGGACAAGGTTGCGGCCACGTACGAGGTCCATGCGCGCCAGCCGTCGACGCGCTATCGCGACCTCGTCGACCTCTACCTCATCGCGCGAGGCGCCGAGCTCGAGGCAAGCCGGCTCGAGGAAGCGATGCAGCGAGAGTTCGACCGGCGTCGGCTCGCCTGGCCCGAAGAGTTCGCGGTACCAGACGTCGACGACTGGAAGCGCGGCTGGCGGCGAGTAGTAGGCGAGGTCGAGCCGATCGCGGACGTGGCGTTCGACGACGCTATGCACGTCGCCAAGGCTCTCCTCGACCCCACCTTCGCGGGATCGGCCGCTGGTCTTTGGGATCCGACCGCACTCAACTGGGTTGCGCTCGACGACCCAGGTCATCGCCACTGAAGCCGTGACCCCTGGTCTGACCAAGCCGCGAGGGGGGTCGTGCCGGCTCGACTTCCCCGGCTTTTTCGCCGGTGCGATCGGCCTCGGGGCGCTCACCTTTGCCGTCATTCTCGGCGAGACGAACGGCTATCGCTCCTCGCTCGTCATCATCCTCTTCGTCGTCGGCGTCGTCGGGCTGGTCGGCTTCGTCCGGATCGAGCGGGCCAGCCCGGCGCCGATGCTCGACCTCTCCTACTTCCGTTCCCCGCCGTTCTCGGGGTCCGTCGCCTTCGTGCTCTTCTTCGGGATCTTCTCGATCTTCTTCTTCACCGCGCTCTACCTCGCGACGGTGGTCGGCTACTCCGGCTACCGCATCGCCCTCGAGTTCGTGCCGATGACCGTGGCGATGATCACCGCAGCCAGCTTCGCCGGCCGACGGGTCGCGCTGCACGGTCCCCGGTTCACGATGGCCGAGGGCTGCGTGCTCGGCGGTGCGGGCATCTTGCTGTCCGAGGTGCTGATCAGCGTTGCCAGCCCTTCCCTCTGGCTGATGGCGACCCTCGCGCTCGCGGGCTTCGGCTTCGGCACGAGCGTCGTCCCGGTCACCTCGGTCGCGCTCGGGGCCGTTCCCCCCGAGCACTCCGGCATGGCCGCGTCGGCGACGAACACGAGCCGCGAGCTCGGGGCGGTCTTCGGCATCGCCGTGCTCGGAGCCCTCGTGAACGCGCACCTCACCTCCGATCTCACCCACCGTCTGCAGGTCCTCAAGATCCCCGCCAACTTCACTTCGATCATCATCAGCGCGATCGAAACCGGCACCGTGCCGAGCGGGGTGAGCGGCGGCGGCTCGATCGAGGACAAGGTGATCGAGGCCGCCTACGGCGCGTTCCGTTCCGGCCTCGAGGTCGCGCTGGTGGCGTCGGGCATCGCCATGCTCGTCGTGGCAGTCGTCGCTGCCACCACCCTCCGGACCGGCGATGCGCCCTCAGCCGATGAGGTGGCGTCACGTTGACGGATCATGCTCGGCGATCGACGGATGATGCTGGGCGATCATTGTCGTCAGGACGCCTGACACGAACCTTCACGCAGGACAACTCCAGCCGGGGCAGTTCACGGAAGTCCAGCTCTGGCCGCATCAGTTCGGCTGCCGCCGTTGCCTTGTCCGGGAGGGTGAAGGCGCACTCACAGACCGCTGCATCGAAACTGCCCTCTACGAGTGGGAGTAGCTCGGCGTCGCCCGCCTCGAGGCGGACGCGACCGGCGAGACCTGCGAGCCAGGCGCGCGTCCGAGCACGTTCGACCTGTGTTTGCCCAGGAGCCTGACGACGAGGGGGCCGGTGGCGTTCGGTCGGACTCCTACGGCGCCGTCGCTCGCGCCGTGCCGACGCGCCGTGCCGACGCACCGGGAGGAGCGTCCCGGGTTGTGGGTCGGGCGGGCCTGGCGCCGGGCGTCGCTGGTGCCCAGGTTGGCGCTCCGCAGCTCGAACGCCAGTCTCGTCGGACGCTGCGCAGCTTCCTCCGCCACCTCGCCCGGGCGGTCGTGGAGGAGCCGGGGAGCGGCCGGGGTCAGCCGAGTCCGCGCAGCATCACGTTCCAGTAGAAGGCAGGGAGCCCGTAACGCTTCAGCAGCCACATGTCGTAGCGCTCCTGCTGGGTGTCGATGACCGGGAGCGACGGGCGTGGCGCCAGGCTGTAGTCGAACTCGGCGAGCAGCATCTTGCCCCGGGCCGTCGTGAAGGGGCACGCGGCGTAGCCGTCGTAGCGGGCGGTGGGCTCGCGGCCGGACAAGGTGGCGAGTACGTTCGCGACCACGACGGGCGCCTGGCGGCGGATCGCGGCACCGGTCTTCGACGTCGGGGCGTCGCACACGTCGCCGAGGGCGAAGACCTCGGGGTAGACGGTGTGGCCGAGGCTGTGGCGGTCGACCGGCACCCAGCCGAAGGGGCTCTGGCCGCCGAGCGGGCTCTCGCGTACAAAGCCCGGGGCGCGTTGGGGTGGGGCGACGTGCAACAGGTCGTAGCCGAGCACCTCGCGTGCTTTCCCCTCCGGGCCGGTCGTCTCGAAGGTCGCCTCACGCGCAACCGGGTCGACCTCGACGAGCTCGTGGCCGAAGCGC
>DATKQY010000081.1:0-34686 GCA_035532475.1 Acidimicrobiales bacterium
GTGCTCGACTTCGATGACCTGCACATGGAATCGACGAGCCATGTGAGTGCGGTGTGCGGCGCGGCGTCGCTCGCCTGCGGAGGCGGCGCGCGCGCCTACCTCGCCGGCGCCGGGGTGATGGCCCGGCTCGGGACCGCGCTCGGCTGGACCCACTATGCGAGTGGCTGGCATGCCACGTGCACCGCCGGTGCCCCTGGCGCGGCGGCTGCGGCGGCCGCGGCGCTCGGTCTCGACGAGGAGGCGACAGCCCGCGCAATCGTCCTCGCGCTGCCCGCGGCGGGCGGCGTCCAGCGCGCCTTCGGCACGGACGCCAAGTCGCTGCAGGTCGGCTTCGCGGCCGAGGCCGGGGTTCGGGCGGCCAAGCTGGCGAGGGCGGGCGCCTCGGCCGACCTGGCTGCCCTCGAGCAGTGGCTGGCGCTTGTCGGCGGGGCCCGGTCCCGAGTAGACCTCGGTGGCCCCGCCGTGCCTGGCGGTCTCGCGGTGAAGCTCTTCCCGTGCTGCTACGCGATGCAGCGACCGATCTTCGCAATGCGCGACCTTGTCGCGAACGGGGTCGAACCCGCAGAGGTGGAGCGGGTCACGCTGCGCACGCCGGCGTCCGCCATCCAGCCGCTGATCCATCACCGTCCGACGACGGCGCTCGAGGGCAAGTTCAGCCTGGAGTACGCCGTCGCCGCGGTGGTCCTCGACGGCTACCCCGGCTTCGCGAGCTTTACGGACGCCGCGGTCCGTCGCGACGAGGCTGGCATGCTGATGCGCCGCGTGGAGGTCGACGCCGTTCCCGGCGGCGACTCCATCCTCGCCGGCGACGTGGAGATCGAGTGCGCGCTGGCCGGTGGTCGGACCGCCTCGGCGAGGCTCGAGGTCCCACCTGGCGCCCCGGGTCGGCCGCCCGGAGCCGCCGAGCTCACCGCGAAGCTCGCCGACTGCGGCGACGACGTTCCCGCACTGCTGGCCGGGATCACCTGGGAGGCCGCCCCAGAGCTGCTCCGCGAGCAGCTCGGTCCACTCGCGACCACTCGAACCCGACACCGTGCCGGCGAGGTCGCCTGACCGTGCTGGTGCTCGAAGGGGTCACCGTCGTCAGCTTGGAACAGGCCGTGGCGGCACCGTTCGCCACGCGCCAGCTGGCCGATCTCGGGGCGAGGGTCGTGAAGATAGAGCGCCCTGGCAGCGGCGACTTCGCACGCGGCTACGACGAGACGGTCCTCGGCCAGTCGAGCTACTTCGTGTGGCTCAATCGCTCGAAGGAGTCGCTGGCGCTCGACTTGAAGGACCCGCGCGGGCGCGCCCTCCTGGCGGGGCTCATTGCCCGTGCGGACGTGTTCGTCCAGAACCTCGCGCCGGGTGCCGCCGGGCGCCTCGGCCTTGGCGCAGAGGTGCTGCGCGAGGAGCACCCGGAGTTGATCGTGTGTGAGATCTCCGGGTATGGCCAGGACGGCCCCTGGGCTGGCAGGAAGGCCTATGACCTGCTCGTCCAGAGCGAGGCCGGTGTCGTGTCCCTGACGGGGACGGCCGGCGAGGTCGCCAAGGTCGGGATTCCGATCGCCGACATCGCGGCGGGGATGTACGCCTTCAGCGGCATCCTCGCGGCGCTCTACCAGCGGAGGGCGACCGGCGAGGGAGCCCGTGTCGAGGTCTCGATGTTCGAGGCGCTCGCGGAGTGGATGGGCGGACCCGCGTACTACACGATGTACTCCGGCACCCAGCCCGCCCGCACCGGAGCCGAGCACGCGACGATCGCCCCCTACGGACCCTTTTCGACGGCCGACGGCGGCAGCGTCGTCGTCGCCGTGCAGAACGAGCGGGAGTGGGCTTCATTCTGCAAGGTCGTCCTCGGCGACGCGTCACTCGCCACCGATGATCGGTTTGCCGGGAACCCAGCGCGCGTCCGCAATCGGGAGGAGCTGCGCGAGCTTGTCGGGGGGAGCATCGCGCAGCTGGAGACGGCGGCGGCGGAGGAGCTGTTGCGAAGCGCAGGGATCGCCACGGCGACGCTCAACTCGGTTGCCGCCTTCCTCGATCATCCGGTCCTCGCCGGTCGGGATCGCTGGCGGGAGGTCGCGACGCCGGGGGGTACCGTCCGCGCGCTCATCCCGCCCGCAGTGCCTGGGCGTGCCGAACCGAGGATGGGCCCGGTACCGTCGGTCGGCCAGCACAGCGCTGAGATTCTCGCGTCGCTCGGGGTCGGCGTCAGTGAGCTCCGCGCGCTCGAAGCCGATGGCGTCGTCTCGTGCGCGGGCGCGGCGGGAACCGCCGCCGCTGCGAGACCATACCCGGAGGTGTGAGCAGTGGACTTCTCGCTCAGCGACGACCAGCGGACCATCCGAGACGCCGTGCGCGACGTCTGCGCGCAGTTCCCCGGCGAGTACTGGCGGGAGCTGGAGGCGAACGGTGCCTACCCCGATGAGTTCGTCGGCACCCTCACCCGTCTCGGCTGGCTGTCGATTCTCATCCCCGAGGAGTACGGCGGAGGCGGACTCGGCATCACCGAGGCGGCGATCGTCCTCGAGGAGATCCACCGCTCCGGCGCCAACGCGAACGCCTGTCATGCCCAGATGTACACGATGGGGGCGCTTCTCCGACACGGCAGCGACGAGCAGAAGCGGCGGTTCCTGCCACAGATCGCCACCGGCGCCCTGCGGCTCCAGGCGTTCGGCGTTACGGAGCCGGACGCCGGCTCGGACAGTACGCGGATCGCGACACGCGCCGTGCGTGACGGCGACCGCTACGTCGTGAATGGCCAGAAGATCTACATCTCGAGGGTGGAGCAGTCCGACCTGATGCTGCTGCTCGCACGGACCACCCCGGCGGACGCCGCCGGGGGCCGCACGGACGGGCTCTCGCTGCTCCTGGTGGACCTGCGCGAGGCGGGCGATGCCGTCGAAGCCAGGCGGATCCCGATGATGTTCAACCATCACACCTACCAGGTGTTCATCAGCGACCTCGTCGTGCCTGCCGAGAACCTCGTCGGCGAGGAGGGGCACGGCTTCCGCCATGTCCTCGACGGCTGGAACGCCGAACGCTGCCTGATCGCCTCCGAGGCGATCGGCGACGCGCGGTGCTTCCTCGACCGGTCCAGCGAATACGCGCGCGAGCGCATCGTGTTCGACCGGCCGATCGGCGCCAACCAGGGGGTGCAGTTCCCGCTCGCGCAGGCGTACGCGGCGACCGAGGCGGCATCGCTCGTCCGCTTCCACGCGACGACCCTCTTCGACGCCGGCGAGGCCTGCGGCGCGGAGGCGAACACCGCCAAGCTCCTCGCCTCCCAGGCGGCGTCGCAGGCGGGCAATGCCGCGCTGCAGACGTTCGGGGGCAACGGGCTGGCGGTCGAGTACGGCATCGAGCGCAAGTTCCGCGAGACGCGGCTCTTCGAGATCGCCCCCGTCAGCAACAACCTGGTGCTCGCCTACCTGGCCCAGCGGGTCCTCGGCCTCCCGCGATCGTACTGAGCGCGACCGATGAGGCTGGCGTATGCGGCCGTGGCAGCGCCGTTCGTGACTGATCGTCCCCGGCGACCGCCGGCGGCTCACCACCAACGGCTCCCGACCAGCGCTGCTCGGTCGCGACCCGTCCGACCTCGAAGCGGCGGTGCTGCCGGGCGCGGAGGTGGCGGCGCGCAGCCTCGTCGCGGGCCGCTTCGCTACGTCCGGGTGAACGCCGCGTCCCGTCCGTGGCTCGAGGACGGCCAGCACCCCAGCACTCCGGGCGCTCCCGAGGGGGTCTGTCTCCCGAAGCGCGGAGGAGCCGAGGACGTGGCCGCCCTGGCCGGCGCCTCGACGAGTTGGCGTACGACGCGCCGGCCGCCCGTCAGCTCGGGCTCTCGGCGAAGTGGACGATCGACCCCGGCCAGGCCGAGGTTGCCATCCGGGTGTCCAGCCTCGGTCCGGACGAGGTCGCTTGGGCGCACCGCGTGATCGTCTGGTGGCATCAGGCCGGAGGCCCCGGCGACAGCCCAGCTGCCGCCGGGGGCGAGCTCGCCGACCGGCCGATCGTGGTCCAGGCGATGCGTCTGTTGGGGCTGGTCGGCGCAGGGCCGACGGGAGAGGAGCAGTGATGGTGGCAACGGTGCAGCCCGGCTGGCAGGGCCGGTTCTACGAGGACTTCGCGATCGGCGACGTCTATCGGTGTCGCTACGGGCGGACGATCACCGAGTACGACAACATCTCCTTCAGCCTGCTCACCAACAACTCGAACCAGATCCACTTCAACACCCACTACGCGAGCCGCACGGAGTGGGGGCGCTGCCTCGTGAACTCGATGCTTACCCTCGCCGTCGTGACCGGCATGGGCACCGCGGACGTGAGCGAGAACGGCTTCGCGCTCGGCTGGGACGAGATCGTGCTGCCGAACCCCGTGTTCGCCGGCGACTCGCTCTACTCCGAGTCCGAGGTGGTCGAGCTGCGGGAGTCCGCGAGCCGCCCGACCCAGGGGATCGTGAAGGTGGAGACCCGCGGCTACAACCAGGACGGCCTCGTCGTCATCCGCTACCGGCGCTCCGTGATGGTCTGGAAGCGCGCGCACGCCCCGTCCCGGTCGCCCTTTCCCGGCGCGGGCCCCGACGGCGCGGCGGACGCGTAAGCGGTGGAGCTGTCGGACTCGCTCCAGGGGGTGCGCGTCCTCGCGCTCGAGCAGGCCGCGGCGATGCCCTTCTGCTCGTTCATGCTCGCCGAGCTCGGCGCGGACGTCGTGAAGGTTGAGCGGCCGGGCGAGGGCGACGTCATCCGCGGGTGGGACCGGGTGGTGCGCGGGTTGTCGAGCGGCTTCGTCTGGCTGAACGCCAACAAGCGCGACGTCGCCGTCGACCTCCACCGTCCCGAGGGGCGCGAGGTGCTGCGGCGCCTGGCCGGTCGCAGCGACGTGTTCCTCGAAAACTTCGCGCCCGGCGTCGCCGACCGCCTCGGCCTCGGCTACGCGGAGCTGTCGGAGGCCAACGCGCGCCTCGTCTACTGCTCGCTCTCCGGCTACGGCCACGACGGTCCCTACCGGGACATGAAGGCCTACGACCTCCTGGTGCAGGGCGAGTCGGGGATCCTGCTCACGAGCGGGACGCCGGAAGCGCCTGCCAAGGTCGGTCTTCCGATCACGGACCTCGTAGGCGGGATGACCGCCGCGCTCGCCGTCGTCTCGGCGCTGCGCGTACGCGACGCGACGGGACGGGGCCAATTCCTCGACGTGTCGATGCTCGATGCTGCGGCCTCCTGGCTCGGCTACTTCCCTCAGCACTCCTGGCACGGTGGTGCCGAGCCGCCGCGGACCGGCATGCGCCACCAGTACATCTGCCCCTACGGGCCCTTCCTCGCGGCCGACGGCGTCCATGTGAACATCGCCGTCGGATCCGCTCGAGACTGGGAGCGCTTCGCGCGCGACGTCGTCGGCCGGCCCGAGTGGCTCGACGACGAGCGCTTTGTCGACTTCGAAGCCCGCCGGGCCAACCGCGACCTCATCGAGGGGGAGATCGAGCGGGTGATCGCGACCGAGCCGAGCGCTAGCTGGCTCGGGCGCCTTCGGGAGGCCGGGCTCGCTGCCGGTGAGGTCCGCTCGATGCGCTCGGTGCTCGAGCACCCCCAGCTCCTGTACCGGCAGATGTTCGTGGAGGCGGACTCGCCCGTCGGCGAGCTGCCCCTCGTCCGCTCCCCGCTCGGCAGTCCGGACCGGGAACGCCGGCTGCCTGGGCTCGGCGAGCACACCGACGAGGTCCTGGCCGAGATCGGCTACGACCCCGAGGCGCGCGCCCGCCTGCGCGCCGACGGCGTGATCTGAGCGCCGCTGGCGCCTGCGTTGCGCAGCGGGCGTGACTGCTCACCCGGGCAGCTGCAACGCCTCCGGCACCGGCCGCCCGAGGGGCGCGACCTGGGCGATGACGTCGGCGAGCAGCTCGTAGACCGGGTCGCCGAGCGGGTCCGGGAGGTCGACCATAGCGAGGTCGACGCCGAGCTCCGCCAGGGCCCCGAAGCGGTCGACGGCCTCCGCGACCGACGGGGAGCCGAGCGGTCCGAGCGTCGTCCGCACGATCTGCTCGTACGGACGCCCCACGTCCTCGCAGTGGCCGCGGAGCACCTCCAGCTTGTGGCGGACCACGTCGATGCCGAGCGTGTCGAAGAGGTTGCACGCGTCGGCGTGCTCCGCCACCAGCCGGAGGGTGCGCTTCTCGCCGGAGCCGCCGACCAGGATCGGCACCCTCCGCACAGGCGCCGGCGAGTTCAGCGGCCGCTCCAGCCGGTAGTGCCGCCCCTCGAATGGCGTCTCGTCGCCGTCGAACATGCGGCGGGCGACGACGAGCACCTCCTCCAGGCGCTCGAAGCGCTCGGCGAGCCCAGGGAAGGGGATCCCGAGGCCCGTGGCCTCCTCCTCGTTCCAGGCTGCGCCGATGCCGAGCCAGGCCCGGCCGCCCGACAGGACGTCGAGGGTGGTGACCTGCTTCACGAGCGCGCCGGGATGGCGGTACACGACGCCGGTCACGAGACTGCCGAGCTGCATGCGCCGCGTTCGTCCTGCGACCCAGGCCATCTGGGCGTACGCCTCGAGCATCGGCTCCTCGGGTGGCCCGACGAAGCCGATCTGGAAGAAGTGGTCCATCGGCCAGAAGCTGTGGACCCCGATCTCCTCGGAGCGCGAGACGATCCGGTCCATCACCGCGGCCATTCCGGCGGGCCCGCCGGGCCATGAGAAGTCGACGACGTGGAGGCCGATCAGCACAGCGAGGCTCCTCTCTCGGGCCCGGCCGAGGAGCCGGGCGCGGTCGATCGCCACCGTAGGCCAGCCCGTCAGGCAGCTGCCGGGGGCCGGACGTCCCGGCCGCGCGAGGCGGGCGCGGCCCGGCCGGGACCGCCGCGGAACGCGGGCCGGGCGCGGTCGCCGTCGACGCCGCACGACTTCCCATCAGCGCTGGCCCCGACGCCGACCCGACGGCGCCGGAGCCGCGCACCCCGCCTTAGCGGCGAGGTCCTGCCTGTCGGAAGCCCTAACGACCGCTGCCGGCGGAGATTCCAGACGCTGGTTCCCCCGCGCGGCCGCTTCGCTGGCGGCCCGCGTGAATACGCGAGAAAGTACTCAAGTTCTCGCTCTCCGTGGTCGTATGAGTACTCATGCGAGCTGCCCGGGACGTGCTGACGGTCGAGAGGATCCTCACCAGGCCGGAGACGCGCCGGCGTCGCCGGGCGCTGCCGGCCCTCGGCTACCGGGCGCCCGAGGAGGACGTCGAGCGCACGCTCGTCGGCCGCGACGCCCGGACCGGTGAGCTCATCGTCGTGAAGCCCGAGTGGACTGAGGTGGTCCGCTACGACCAGGTGCCCCCGACGCCGATCGGCGCTTTCCGCACCCACGACGACGCCGTCGCCTACGCTTCGCTCTGTCGCCAGCTCGACGGCGACATGGCGGCGACCGTCGTCGACCGCTTCGACGCCGCGCCTTCCGACGTCTTCTAGGTCGCGCCGTCCCCGGCGACCCTGACCAGCTCGGTGCCGCGCTCCGGTCGCCTCCGGCGCGCCCTCAGGTCCGGAGGTTGACCACCCCGCCGTCGTCGGTGCGCTGCCAGGTCCCCGAGCGGCCCCCGGACTTCTCCCAGACGCAGAGCTCCTCGACGCTCATCGTCCGGTCGAGCGACTTGCACGCCTCGTAGATGCTGAGCGCCGCCACCGCGGCGGCCGTGAGGGCTTCCATCTCGACGCCGGTCCGGTCGACCGACTCCACCTCGGCCTCGACCCCGACGTGGTCGGCGCCGACGGAGAAGCGGACCCGCACGTCGCCGAGGAGCAGGGGGTGGCACAGGGGGATGAGCTGCGAGGTGCGCTTCGCCGCCTGGATCCCCGCGATCCGGGCCATCTCCAGCACGCCGCCACCGCCGACGTTGCGGCTGGCCAGCCCGAGCACCGTCGAGCGCGCCATCAGGACGCGGCACGAGGCGCGCGCCCGCCGTCGGGTGACGGGCTTGTCGGTCACGTCCACCATTCGGACATGACCGTGCCGGTCGAGGTGGGTCAGCTCCTCGGGCGCCATTCAGCGCGCTCCTCCGGCACCGTTCCGAGCGGCGTGCACGAGCCCCGGCGTCCGGGCCAACGCGTCCCTCAGCTGCCGAGCTCGGCGGCGAGCCGCTCGGCGGTTGCGTGGGCCTCGGCCGGGTCGGTCCCGGCGACGCCGACGAGCCAGCACGTGAGGGGGGCGGCCGTACGCTCGGAGGCGTGCGCCGCGGTCGCGGCGAGGGCGAGCAGCGACTGGATCTCGTCCTCCGTCGGCTCGCGCACGCCGAGCTCGGCTGCGAAGCGGCGCAGCCAGTCCCGGTCGGTCGGCGTCATCGTCGGGCATGATAGCGAGGTGGCCACCCTCCGAGCGAAGGTGATCACCGCGTCGGATGCGGCGTTCGCGGGCGACCGCGAGGACCGTTCCGGCGCGGCGCTCGCCGAGCGGCTCCAACGCGCCGGCTTCGAGGTCGTCGCCCGCGTCGTCACCCCCGACGGGGTGGAACCGGTGGCCGAGGCCCTGCGGGAGGCCACCGCCGGCTTCGCCGGTCTCGTCGTCACGACGGGGGGGACCGGCTTCGGCCCCCGTGACCTCACCCCCGAGGCAACCTTGGCGGTGCTCGAGCGACAGGCTCCCGGGCTGGCCGAGGCGACCCGGCTCGTCAGCCCGCTCGGCCGGCTGTCGCGCGCCGTCGCCGGCACCGTCGGGAAGGCCCTCGTCCTCAACGTGCCGGGGTCACCCGGCGGGGCGGTCGAGTGCCTCGAGGCCGTGCTCGACGTGCTTCCCCACGCACTGGCGCTGCTGGCGGGGGAGCGGGACCCCCATCCCGACGAAGCCGCGGCGCACGCGCCGGGCCCCCCGGCCCGCTAGCCGCCGGAGACCGGAGGGAGCACCGCGACCTCGTCGGCGTCGCCGACCGGGTCCTCGGCCGAGGCCGGCGCGCCGTTCACCCACACCCGGCTCTTCGCGACCACCTCGGCGAAGGCCGGCCCGTAGCGGTCGCAGGCCTCGCCGAGCACGTCGGCGACGGTCGCGCCCTCGACGTTGCCCCGGTCCGTGCCGGCGACGACCCGGGCGGGCCCGAACATGCGGAGCACGGCCACGGCTCAGCCGCCGATCATCGACATCGACCGTGCCGGGCGCAGGAAGGACGGGTCGTTGATCCCGTGCCCGGGGAGCTTCGCCCACACCGAGCGGCGGATCATCAGCGCGATCTCCTCCGTCGTACCGCCGCGGCGCACGAGGTCGCGCACCGACAGCTCCTCGTTGGCGAACAGGCAGTTGCGCAGCGAGCCGTCGGCGGTGAGCCGTAGGCGGTCGCACGTCCCGCAGAACGGCCTCGTCACGCTGGCGATCACGCCGATCTCGCCCTTGCCGTCGACGAAGCGGTAGCGCTCGGCCGGGGCCGCGGGGTCGGCATCGGGCGCCGGGACCGCTTCGAGCGGCCAACGGGCGTCGATCCGGGCGAGCACCTCCTCGGCGGGCACGACGAGCTCGCGGCTCCATGCCTCGTCGCCGTCGAGCGGCATGAACTCGATGAATCGGACGATGCGGCCCGTCGCCCGGGCGAAGGCGGCGAAGGCTTCGACCTCGTCGTCGTTCGACCCCGCGCTCAGCACGACGTTGACCTTCACCGGGCTGAGCCCCGCCTCCTCGGCGGCGTCCATCGAGGCGAGGACCGGCTCGAGCTCGCCGCGGCGGCGGATGGCGGCGAAGCGCTCGGGCAGGAGCGAGTCGCAGCTCACGTTGACCCGGTGGAGGCCCGCGGCGACGAGATCGGGCGCGAGCCGGGCGAGCTCGGTGCCGTTCGTCGTGAGCGAGAGGTCCTCGAAGCCGATCGCGGCGATCTGGCGGACGAGCTCGGCGACGCCGCGACGCACGAGCGGCTCCCCGCCGGTGATGCGCACCGACTCGATCCCGAGGCTGCGTGCGGCCTCGGCGACCCGGGCGATCTCCTCGAAGCTCAACAGCTCTTGGCGCGGCAGGAACGTCACCCCGTGCTCGGGCAGGCAGTGCACGCAGCGCAGATTGCAGCGGTCGGTGATCGAGAGCCTGAGGTCTCGGTGGACGCGGCCGTAGACGTCGACGAGCGGTCCGTCGACCGGCATCTCGCGCGCCACCGCCGGCGCGGTCGTGGAGCGGCCACCACCGCCCGGTGGGCCGAACGTGACCGGGACGGCGACGGGCGGCCGCGCCGCTCCGGGGGACACCGCGCTCACGGCGCCGCGTACACGGTGCCGAGCTCCCCGGCGTCGAGCAGCAGGACGCGCACGTCCTCGCCGGCACCGACGCCCTCCCCATCGGGCAGGAGGGCGAGCGCGTTGGCGAGGGCCATCATGTGCAGCAGGTGCGATCCTTCCCCGCCGGAGGGGCGCACCTGCAGCCGGCCCCCGGCGTCGGCGTGCGCGACGACCCGCACCAGGTGGAGCTTCCCGTCGCTGCGGCGCGGCAGTGGCTCCTCGGTCCGGGCGAGCAGGGCGGGCCGTTCCAGGACCACGTGACCCCCCATCAGGCGAAGGGCGGGGCGCGCCAGCAGCTCGAAGCTCACCATCGCCGAGACGGGGTTCCCCGGCATGCACAGCACGGGGAGGTCCGAGCCCTCGAGCGTGGCGAAGCCGAACGGCTTGGCGGGGCGGATCAGCACCTCCATCCAGTGCACCCGGCCGCCGGCCAGGCGACCGAGGACGCTCTTCATGTGATCGGCGACGCCGACGCTCACGCCGCCCGAGGTCAAGATGGCGTCGCAGCGGCCGGCTCCCTGCTCGATCGCACGGGCGATGGAGGCCTCGTCGTCCGCGACGAGTCCGAGGTCGACCGCCTCGCAGCCCGCCGAGCGCGCCAGCGCGAGCAGGCTGTGCCGGTTCGAGTCGTGGATCTGGCCCGGCTGGAGCGGCCGGGCACCCTCCACGAGCTCGCTGCCCGTCGACAGCACGCCCACGCGCGGCCTCGGGAACACGCTGACCTCGGTGACGCCGACGCTCGCGAGGACGCCGACGTGCGCCGGCCCGATGACGGTGTGCTCGTCGAACAAGAGGCTGCCGCACTCGACGTCCTCGCCCGGCCAACGGATGTTCTCGCCGGGCGCGACGGATTGCTCGATGACGACCCGGTCGTCCTCGGCGTGGGTGTTCTCGACCATGCAGACGGCGTCGGCGCCCTTCGGCAGGGGGGCGCCGGTCGTGATCGCGATCACCTCGCCGACCTGCAGCGCCACGTCGGCCACGGCGCCC
Organism: Acidimicrobiales bacterium; assembly: GCA_035532475.1. Classification (GTDB taxonomy): domain Bacteria; phylum Actinomycetota; class Acidimicrobiia; order Acidimicrobiales; family Bog-793; genus DATKQY01. Next base: position 11,190 of record DATKQY010000081.1, read on the forward strand.
GCGGTGACGGCTCCCACGAGGCGCAGGCGCGCCGGCGCCACTGCCGCGTCCTCGGCGCGCAGCGCGTAGCCGTCCATCGCCGCGTTGGCGAAGGGCGGAACGTCCTCCGCCGCCACGACCGGCGAGGCCAGCACGCATCCGAGCGCCTCGTCGAGCGGGACCGGGCGTGGGGCGAGCGGCGCCAGCGCGGCGAGCAGCAGCGAGCGCGCTTGATCAAGGGTGACGGTCGGTCCCGGGCGCTCGCGGAGGGCCACGGGCTCAGCGCTCGCCGGCGAGATCGGCGACCTCGTCGAGGTCGTGGCTGCACTGCCCCCAGTCGGACCCACCCTCCCAGACCTCTCGCTTCCAGATCGGCACGGTCGCCTTCAAGGTGTCGATGCACCAGCGTGACGCCTCGTAGCCCTCGGCACGGTGCGGCGTCGAGACGGCGACGACGACCGAGGTCTCCCCGACGGCGAGGGTGCCGACGCGGTGGAGCAGCGCGATCCTCCCGACGTCGGGCCAGCGCTCGCGCGCCGCGGCGGCGATGGCGGCGAGGCGCGGCTCGACCTCCTCGGCGTAGGCCTCGTACTCGAGGTGCTCGACTCCCGGGCGGTCGGCGGAGTGGTCGCGGACCGTGCCGCAGAAGAGGTTCAGCGCGCCGCATGAGGGCTGAGCCGCCCAGGCGAGGACGTCGACGACCGGGAGCTCGTCGCCGCGGACCTCGACCCAGTCGCCGGTCGCGCTGAGCTGAGTCACCCGACCATGCTAACTGGCCACCTCCGGCGCGCCGCCGGCGGTCTCGCCCGGACGGTCAGGCCAGGCCGAGCCGCTCGAGATCGGCGGGGGTGTCGACGTCGGCGAAGACCGTGACGGGCGCGACCGTCGCCCACACCGACTCGTCGAGGAGGCTCACGTCGGGTCCGAAGCACCTCTTCAGCGAGCGTGCCCCGCCGCCGGCGGCCGCCGCGGCGCGCCCGAGGTCGGCAGGCGCCCAGCGGGCGCACAGCGGCTGGCGGAGCCCGCCGACGACCGGGACGGCCGAGCCGGGACCGGGCCACGCGGCGAGGAGCCGCAGGACCTCCACGGTGACGAGCGGCAGGTCGCACGCCAGGACCAGGACAGCCCCGTCGTGGCCGAGGTCGACGAGCGCCCTCCACCCGCTGACGAGCGCCACCAGGGGTCCCTCCCCGGGGGGATCCTCGGCGACCGACCGCAGGCCCGAACGCCCCGGCCCGACCTCGAGGACGGGCGCCGCCACGTCGCCGAGGCGCTCCCCGACCGTCTCGGCCAGCCGGCGCCCGCCGACGACGAGGGAGGCCTTGTCGGCGCCCATCCGCCGGCTCCGCCCGCCGGTGAGGAGCAGCCCGGCGACCCCGGCGCGAGGAGCGCCGCCTCGTCCGCCGGCCACCGCCATCAGTCCAGCACCGCGACGATCTCGCCGAGCCCGGCAGGCGCGTAGCCGGGGAGCGCGCCGAGCTGCGCGCGCAGCCACGACGAGCCGAGCACCCGCAGCAGGGCGTGGACCTCTGCGGTGTCGGCGACGGCACGGGGCACGACCAGGTCGTAGCGTTCGTCGGCGAGGGGGACGAAGCCGAGCCCGTACGTCCGGGCGGCCGGCTCGCTCGCGATCCCGACGTCGGCGAGTCGCGCGGCCACCGCGGAGGCGACCTGGAGGTGCCCGCGAGCCTCCGTCTCGTAGCCGGCCAGTTCGGCTGGATGGAGTCCCAGCTCCTCGCACGTGCGCTCCAGCAGCGCTCGAGCCTCCGAGCCCGGTTCGCGGTTCACGATGCGCAGCGAGGCCCGGGCGACGTCCGCGAGGCCGTCGACCCGCTGGCCGACCCCCGGCCGCACGGCGAGCCCCTCGCGCCACGCCGCGAACCCGACGACGAGCCCCCCGCCCGGGCCGAGGCGCGCGCGTGCCGCCTCGACGTTGTAGCCGCCGCCGGCGTCGTCGCGCAGGTGAACCCCTGCGGCGTGGACGGCACCCGAGGCCGCCAGCTCGAGCGCCTCGCTGCTCCCGCAGGGCCACCACGCGAACGCGACCGGCGGGTCGAGCACGGCGAGCGGCCCCTCGACGAGCGGCAGCGCCGGGTCACATCCGGCGACGACGACCGTGGGCCGTCCGGCGCCGAGCGGGCGGATGCCGTCGGGCGGGTCTTCGAGAACGCCGCCGGCCGGCGCGAAGCCGGCCCGCATCGCGGCGTCCCCGCCCATCGCGAGCGCGACGAGCGGGGTGCCGACGCGGGCGAGAGCCACGCGCGCGCCGCGCTCGCCGAGCGCGGCCACCGGCCGGGCGCGCACCATCGGCGCGCGTACCTCCGGACCGAACAGCTCGTCGACCGTCGATCCGGTGGCCTGCGCCAGGGCGAACGCGACCCGCAGGGACGGCTCGGAGCGTCCCGCCTCGAGCGCCGCGACCGCCTGGCGGGTGACGCCTGCAAGCTCGGCGAGGTCGCGCTGGGTGATGCCCCTCGCGAGCCTCGCGGCTCGCAGGCGCTCGCCGCCCGGGCGCGTGTCGCGGCCCTGCCCGCTCACGTCGGCGCCTCCCAGACGGTGATCGCCTCGGCCGGGAGCTCGACGGCGCACCGGTCGCCCGGCGCGAGGCCCGTGTCGTGATCGGTGCGGGCGCGCAGCTCGAGGCCGTCGGCCACGCTGAGGACGAGGTCCATCGTGACGCCGCGGTCGACGGTGTCGACCACGACGGCCGGCAGGCCCCCTCGAGGGGAGAGCACGACGCGTTCGGGGCGGATGCACCACAGCACGCCGAAGCCCGGGGCCGGGCCGGGGCGGGTTCGGGGGCCGCGCAGCACCGTCCCGCCCGCCAGGAGGGCTCCATCGGCTCGCATCGTGCCCCTCATGATGTTCGCGATGCCGAGCAGCCGCGCCACCTCGGGGGAGGCCGGGGCCCCGAACACCTCGCGACGGGTTCCCGCCTGGAGCAGCCTGCCGGCCGCGATGACGACGATCTCGTCGGCGAGCACGGCGGCCTCCTCCGGGTCGTGGGTCACGAGGACGGTCGACAGCCCGGTCTCGCGCTGGAGCTGGCGGAGCTCGAGACGGAGCTCCTCGCGCAACGGCGCGTCCAGCGCCGAGAACGGCTCGTCCAATAGCAGGATCTCCGGCGAGCCGCAGAGCGCCTGGGCCAGGCAGACGCGCTGGCGCTGGCCGCCCGAGAGCTCTCGCGGGAAGCGGTCGGCGAGCCCGTCGAGGCGCAGCCGCGAGAGCCAGTGCGCCGCAAGGCCCTCGTCGGCCCCGACGGCGAACGTCAGCTGCCGCCAGACCGTGAGGTGGGGGAGGAGGGCGAGGCTTTGCGGCACGTAGCCGACCCGGCGCCGCTCGACGGGGACGTCGCTCACGAGACGATCGCCATAGTGGACGCGCCCGGGCGCCGCGCCGTACAGGCCCGCCGCGCAGCGGAGGGTCACGGACTTGCCAGAGCCCGAGGGCCCGAGGATCGCGAGATGCGGGCTCGTCGCCGCGTGGGCGAGGGCGAGGCGGAAGTCACCGAGGTCGAGCGCCAGGTCGACCCCGAGGGGTGCCAGCGGGACGGGCCGAGGCGCGCTCGCCGGCGGCAGCTCGCCGACCCGGCGCCGCCGGCGTGGTCGGAGGCGGGTGAGGGCCACGACGAACGCGGCGGCGCCGAGGGCGAGCGCGGTCGGGGCCTCCGTCGGCGAGAGGCCGGCGCCGCTGAATTGCAGGTAGGTGAAGACCGGCAGGGAGTAGGGGTGGTAGGCAACGATCACCGTCGCCCCGTACTCGCCGAAGGCGCGCAGCCACGACAGGAGGAGGCCGGCGCGCAGCGCGTCGGCACACGCCGGCACGGCGACGAGGGTGAAGCGCGCCAGGGGGCCCCGGCCGAGGGTGGCGGCGACCTCGACCAGCCCGGGGTCGAGGGCGGAGAACGCCGCTCGCGCCGACGTGACGAGGAAGGGTGCCGCGACGAAGGTCTGCGCGAGGACGATGCCGACGAGCGACTCGGTGAGCCGTCCTCCGCTCAGGCGTCCGAGCCAGGTGTAGGGGCCGACGATGTAGACGAGCAGGAGGCCGCTGACGAGCGGCGGCAGGGCGAGCGGGAGCTGGGCGACGATGCCGAGCACAGCCGCGAGGCGGCCGTGCGAGCGGGAGAGGAGCCAGGCAAACGGCGTCCCGAGGAGGGCGATGACCGCGACCGAGATGGTCGCGGTCAGCACGGAGACCCCGAGGGCGGCGAACAGCCCCGGCGCCGCGAAGCCGTTGTCGTGGGTCGTCGCGAGACGGACGACGAACGCGCCGACGGGGATCGCGAGGTAGAGCGCCAGCAGGCCGCTCAGCCAGGTGAGGGGGCTGTGCAGCGCCCGCCGGCTCACTGCACGGCGAGGAGCTTTCGCAGGCCGCTCGGCACGTCGCTCGTCGCTCCCTCGATCCTTGGCCGGAGGACCTGGAGTCCCTCCCGCTCGAGCAGCGCGCGCCCCTTGGTGCCGAGGAGGTACTCGACGAAGGAAACCGCCGCTGCGGGGTGCGGCGCGCCCCGAAGGATCGTAACGGTGTACGTGGCGGCGAGGAAGATCTTGCCCAGCTTGATCGTCGGGATGCCGGCAGCCTTCGCCTCGCTCGAGTAGAAGAAGCCGGCGTCGAGCTGGCCCGACTGCAGCAGGCCGACGAGGGTCTGCTCCGGGTAGACGTTCGCGCTCGTCGCGCTCACCGATGCGAGGTGCGAGTCGCCGTAGACGGCGGCAGCGGCCGCGAGGGCGCGCACGGTGAGGGCACCCTTTGGATCGACCGCCGGATCGGTGCGCCCGACGCGAAAGCCGGGCGCCGTGATGACCTTGTACCACGGCTCGGTCGTCAGCGCCTTGGCGAAGGAGCTGTGCGGGTTGTAGCCGAGCACGAGCGGCGACTGGCCGAACTCGACATACCAGCTGACGTAGCTGCCGTTCGCCGCCCCCTCGAGCTTCTGGTTCACCGAGGGGCTCGCGCTGATGAAGACGTCACCGCGCTGGACGCCACCTTCGATCTCGTTCGCGAGGGCCACCGCACCGCCTGCGAAGCCGACGAACGTGTAGCCGGTGGCCGCGTGGAAGCGGGGACCGAGCACGTTCTCGAGCGCGTCCTGCAGCGAGGCGGCGTAGAGGACGTCGGCGTTGCCGGAATGGCGCTTCGTCGTGCCGGTTGCCGCCGGCGCGGCCACCGCGAGCACCAGAGCCGGCAGCACGGCGGCGAGCGTGCTGCGGGCGAGCATACGGGCGCGGGTGCCCCCCGGGCGGCCTCGCCCGGCCCGGCGGCCGCCGGGCCGGGGTGTCGTCCTCCGGTGTCGGCCATCCCGCAAGGTGTCCTCCTGAGCTAGGCAAGTGTCGATTGACTGACGCAAAAGATAGTTGCCAAGTCGAGGTCCGGCAACCGCGCCGACGCCGGCCGGCGGCGCCGTGGATCTGCACCACGGGACCTTGGGCGGTATCCGGGGGGGTCGCGCGTGGTGCATGATCGTGCTCCAGGCGGGCGCCATACCGCCGGAGGAGCTGACGGAGATGCTCGCGAACATTCTTGGGCCCGACGGGATCATCGTCATCGTGGTCGTCGCCCTCGTGCTGCTCTTCGGGGCGAGCCGCCTCCCGAAGCTCGCCCGCGGGCTCGGCAGTGCGTCCCACGAGTTCAAAAAGGGCATGGCGGAGGGCGACCCCGATGCCGGGTCGACCGGCGAGGGCGGGAAGACCGAAGGCCGGTAGCAGCCGTGCGCGACCGCCTCGCGCTCGCCCGCCTCGTCGGGGCGGACGGCGCCGGCGAGGCGGGCGGAACCTGGCCCGCCGCGGGCCGGTCGGGGCTGGCCCAGCTCAGGGCGTGCGGGTAACCGCCCGTCGCCAGGCCAGCCGAGGGCGCCGCCAGGGCACCCACCTCCCCGACGGCACCGTCCACGGCGAGCCTCGCTCGCCTCGAGCACGCCCGTAGGGCGGCCCCGCCCGGGGTTCGCCTCCCCGCCGCGGGGCGCTTCGACGCCGGCGTGCCCGGCCACCAGGACCGAGGCGGTGTCCGGAGCGGTCCACCGGCTCGAGTCGAAGGGCGGCCCCGTGGCGGAGCCGCCGAGCGCCAGGCGGCACCTCAGGAACGGGGCGTGAGGCGGAGCGCCCGGGCGAGGGTGGCCCAGCCCTCGGAGGGCAGGGCAGTCGGGTCGTCGGCGAGCAGCTGCACGGCGACGTGGTCGGCTCCCGCCTCGAGGTGGTCGCGAACCCGGCTCGCGACGTGCTCCTCGTGCCCCCAGGCGACGACGGCGTCGACCAGCCGGTCGCTCCCGTCGCCGGTGACGTCCTCCTCGGAGAAGCCGAGGCGGCGCAGGTTCCGGACGTAGTTGGGCAGGCGCAGATAGGCGCCGAGGTGCCGGCGGGCGATCGCCCGCGCGCGTGCGGGATCGCTCTCGAGCACGACCGCCTGCTCCGGGCAGAGGAGCGGGCCGTCGCCGAGCACCGAGCGGGCGAACTCGCTGTGCTCGACAGGGACGAGGTAAGGGTGTGCCCCGTCGGCGCGTGCCGCCGCCAGCTCGAGCATGCGCGGGCCGAGCGCGGCGAGGACGCGTGGCGGGCGCGTCGGCGGGCGGGGAGCGTCGAAGCGCGCGGCGTCCATGGCGTCGAGGTAGGCCGCCATCGCCTCGAGGGGCCGGCCGTAGCGGTGGCCCCGCCCGTCGACGAGCGGTTGGTGCGAGACGCCGATGCCGAGCAGGAAGCGGTCGTCGAACGCCTCGGCGAGGGTCAGCTGACCGGCCGCCATCGCCTGGGCGTCACGCGCCCAGATGTTGGCGATCCCGGTCGCGAGGACGATGCGCTCGGTCGTGCACAGCAGCAGCGCGGCGTTCGCGAACGGCTCCCGACGCACGGCCTCGCCGACCCAGATCGCGCCGTAGCCGAGGCGTTCCAGGTCGAGCGCCCCCCGGCGAGCCACGGCCGAGGGCTGCAGGTCGAGCGCGGTGGTCCAGACCCCGACGGTGCCGAGCTCCATCGCAATCTCCTAGGTCGAGCCGGCGCGAGGGAGTCGCAGGAGCGGTGGGCGGAGGGCACTGGGCCGAGGTGGCCCGGCCAGGCTCCCGTCGAGGCGCGCCGGCCGGCCCGGAGGGACGGGCGCGCGCCAGCCGCCAGGGAAGCCGTCACCACGCGCGGCGAGGGCGCGGCGTCCGGGCCAGCCCGCCGGAGCGGAGATACCTGACATTCCTCGGAGCGTATCGCCGTCGGCCCGGGAGCACCTGACCGGGGCGCTAGCGTGCCGCGTGCGGCGGCGCGGACGTCTGGGACCGACGGCGCGGAGGCAGCACGATGGGATCGACCGAAGGTGCACGGCCGCAGGGGCCGGCGCTCCCCGACGAGCGGCCGGCGCAGGCGCGGCTGCCGTTGCTCGACGAAGGTTGGCACCGCGTGCTTGCCGTGGTGGCCCATCCGGACGACCTGGAGTTCGGGGCGGCGAGCGCGGTGGCGCGTTGGACCTCGCAGGGCAAGCAGGTCTCGTACCTGCTCGCCACCCGGGGCGAGGCCGGCATCGACGGGATCGAGCCGGAACGGGCGGGGGTGCTGCGCGAGGCGGAGGAGCGGGCGAGCGCCCGGGTCGTCGGCGTCGGGGAGGTCGACTTCCTCGACCACGAAGACGGCGTGGTCGAGTACGGGCCGCGGCTGCGACGCGACATCGCGTCCGCCATCCGCCGGACACGTCCCGATCTCGTCCTCTCGCTCAGCCACCGCCTGGAGATGGGCGGCTGGATCAACATGGCCGATCACCGGGCCGTCGGCCTCGCGGTCATCGACGCGGTCCGAGATGCCGGGAACCGCTGGGTCTTCCGCGATCTCGCCGAGCAGGGGATCGAACCGTGGAACGGTGTGCGCATGACGGCCTTCTTCGCGTCGCCGGCACCGACGCACGCGGTCGACGTGACCGGCCACATCGACCGAGGCGTCGAGTCGCTGCGCTGCCACGCGGCGTACATCGCCGGGCTCGGCAACGACTTCGACCCTGAGGCCTTCCTGCGCGAGAGCGCCGCGGGGAGCGGGCGGCGGGCCGGCTGTGAGTACGCCGTGCTGCTGGAGGTGTTGGGGAGCTGAGCGTCGCGCGCCCGAAGGGCCTCACGGCGGCGGCGTCGCCGTCTCGGGCAGGGCCGCCGGCGCCACACGGAGGCGCTCGGTCGTACGGGTGAGCAGGACGGCCGCGGCCGAGCCGGCGCCGAGGACGCAGATCACGACGGCCATTGGCAGCGCGGTGCGCGGCCCGGCGATCCCGACCAGGGGGGCGACGGCGGCGCCGATCAGGAACTGGGCGCTGCCGACGAGCGCCGACGCGCTGCCGGACTCTTGCGGGTGGTCCTGGAGGGCGAGCGCCGCGCCGTTCGGGAGGATGAGACCCATGCTCGCGACGGTGACGAACAGCGGGACGAGGAGGGCGAACACCCCGGCGTGGGCGACGGCCGCGGCGAGGAGCCCGGTGCCTCCGGCCGCGCAGGACAGCGCGCCCGCGGTGAAGATCCTCGCCGGGTGGACGCGCCGGACGAGGTGCCCGGAGACCTGGCTCGCCGCCAGGATGCCGAAGGCGTTCGAGGCGAAGGCCACGCTGAACAGCTGCGGCGAGAGGTGGAACACGTTCTGCAGGACGAAGGGAGAGCCGGCGATGTAGGCGAACATCGCCCCCATCGACAGTCCCTGGGTGAGCGTGTAGCCGAGGAAGCGCCGATCGGCGAGCAACCGCCCGTAGGTGAGGAGGGTCGCCGCCAGGCCGCGTGACGTCCTCCGCAGCTCGGGCGGGTGCGTCTCGCGGAGCGCGACGACACCGATGCACCAGAGCAACGCGCCGGCCGCCGCGAGCGCGCCGAAGATGCCTCGCCAGTCGGTCACGTGCAGCAACTGGCCGCCCGCGAGCGGAGCGAGGATCGGGACGAGCCCGTTCACGAGCATCAGGAGCGAGAAGAGCCTCGCCGCGGCCGCGCCGGAGGTGAGGTCGCGCACCACGGTGCGCACCACGACGATCGCGGCCGCGGCCGCGCCGCCCTCGACGAGGCGGAGTGCGACGAGCACCCAGACGTCGGACACGACGGCGCAGGCGGCCGAGGCCGCCGTGAACGTCGCGACGCCGGCGAGCAGCGAGACGCGACGACCTTTGCGGTCGCTCAGCGGTCCGACGAGCAGCTGTCCGAGCGCGAGTCCGACGAAGCACGTGGTGAGGGTGAGCTGCGCCGCGGCGGTGGAGCTGTGCAGGTCGCGGGTGAGGGAGGGCAGTGCCGGCAGGTACGTGTCGTTGGCGAGCGGGCCGAGTGCCGAGAGGGCGCCGAGCACGAGCACGAGATTGAACGGGACGGCGGACCCGGGCGGGCGACCGGCGCCGCTGGGCGGATCGCTCCCGTCCCGTCCCGTCAGGCCCACCCGCCGCACGCTAGTGGTCCACCGGCCGGTCGCCGGGGCCCGCATGGTGGCATCATGACTGCTCCGGGCGCCTTTGTGGGTTCTGCCGGTCGCCGGGTCAGCTCGGGACTCGGTCGGCGCGTCCCGTCATCTGTGCCGAACTGGATCAACGGCGACACCACCGACCAGGGGGTCACCCGGAACACCCTCGGCCGGCGCCAGCGTCGGACCTCGGTGACGCCAGCATGGGAGCGGTTGAGACCGAACGAGGGCCAAAGCCCGTGCGTCGTCGCGACGGAACGGCGGACAATCCCTACGCGGATGCGCCCCCCGAGGCGTCGAGGACTTCGGCCAGTCGAGCAGCGAAGGCTCGCGGGCGCAGGACGGAACCCGCGTGGCCGCCGGGGAACTCGACAAGCGGCCTTCCCAGCTCGTCTGCAAGAGCCTGGGTGCACCGACGGGCGAAACCGTCACCCGGCGTCTGGCCCGCCGCAGGCACGATTCGACCGGCGAAGGCGTGCAGGCCAGCCAGGTCGAGGCGGTAGCGGCGGACAGCAGGGGCGTCGTGGGTCAGGAAGAACACCAGGTTCGCGATGCGCTCGGGCTTGGGCGGCCCGATATCGACCCCGGGCTCACGATCGTCGTGGTTGACGCCGGCGATGGCGACGAACTTCCTCATGGCTGCGCCGACGCCCTCACGGCGGTAGAGGGCTTCGACCTCCTCCTGACCCCGGACCGCTTCATCGCGTTCGGGTTCCGGGAGTAGTTCGGTCGCGGGCGGTTCGTGTGCCACGAGAAGCCGCACCTGCTCTGGATGGCGGGCGATCAGGTCCAAACCGAGCAGCGCCCCGAGGCTTGCGCCGAAGACGAGCACCGGCTCGTCGGTCACCGCCGTGAGCAGCCGGGAAGCGTCGTCACTGTGCGTCGACAGATCGAGGGCGGCGCTCGGACCGTCGAGCGTGCTGCGCGAGAGACCCCGGCGGTCGTAGCTCAGGACCGTGTAGCGATCCACCAGATGACTCGCCAAGGCATCCATGCCGTCGGCGTCGCCGCCGCCGCCCTGGAGCATCAGCAGGAGCGGACCGCTTCCTTGGGTCTTGAAGTAGAGCGCTGCGCCCGGGACTCGCAGAAGGTCTGTTCCGGGTCCACCCATCTCGGACCACCTCGCCCTCTTCATGTCTGCGTGAGACCGACCGATGCTGCCGATCACCCCGACGGCCCGAAAGCCTCGTATCCCCAAAGCGCGTGTCGGTGCCGACTCGCACAGATGGAGGCACCGAACGCCAGCTTGTGCTGCCACGAGGCGTGCCCCGAACGCCCGGTGAACCGGTGGTCAATGGTGCGTCCCCGTCTAGGACGCGAGTCCGCGGACCGCGCCCGGTCGTCATCGCGGGTCCGTCTCGGACCGCCCGGCCGCGGCACTTCGAAGGCGTCGTTCGCGGCTCATCTCGAGGTGCTCGCGAGGGCGTTGATCGGTCATTCCCGCGTCTGACCGATGAGCAGGCGGTGTCTTCGCGTCTGAAAAGCGAGACCGCGGGACCCGGTCCGTCGCTTCCTCCTCGCGAGCGCTCACCGTGGCGTCGGGATGCCGGCGGCTCGCCGCAGGAGCGGCCCCGCGTCCACCGCCGCGCCGTCGCCGGCCCATGCGACGTACTGGTCCGGACGGACGAGAATCAGCTTCGATCCGTACGCCTCCCGGCCCTCGTCGTACCGGTCGCGCAGCACCTTCAGCGGAAGGCCGAGGGACGCCGCGTCGCGTCTGAACCCCGCGACGACGGTGTCGCCGGCCCCGAAGGCGAGCAGGTTGAAGCCGGGCCCGAGCGCCTCGAACACGTCCCGCCCGTCGGAGAGGCGCCGGGGGGCGAGGTGGTGTCCGGGCCGCGCCGCGAAGGAGTGCCCCCCATGTACCCCGCAGCGCGACCCGGGCGGGCCGGAGACGATCGACGAGCCCTCGTAGTGCGGCTCGTACCACTGGGGCCCGGTGTCGGCGTTCGCCATCTCGGCCGCCCAGGCGTGCTCGAACTCCGCCAGGTCGTGCTCGGGTCGGTAGCGCTCCAGGAACGCCCGGTCCCGCTCGATCCCCGCGGCGATGACCTCCTCGCCGGTCTCGGCGAAGATCGGCCGCCGCTCCTCGCTGTAGCTGTCGAGCAGCTGCTCGCTTCCCCATCCCTCGAGGACCGCCGCGAGCTTCCAGCCGAGGTTGACGGCGTCCTCGATGCCAGAGTTCAGGCCGTAGCCGCCGTAGGGAGGATGGCTGTGGCAGGCGTCGCCCGCGATGAACGCGCGGCCGTTGCGGTAGACGCGGGCGACCTCGACGCGCAGGTCCCAAAAGCCGACGTGGTCGAGCTCGCACGCGAACGGGAAGCCGGCCGCGGCTTCGAGCAGCCCGCGCACGTCGAAGCGCTCCGTCGAGACGTCGGGCGGCACCGGCGCGTGGAAGAACCAGCCCTCGCCGACGTCGACGCGGCCGAAGAAGCGCCAGTATCCCTTCAGGTCCGGATGGAGCACCCGGTAGGTCGTGCGCTCGGGGAAGCGCGCAAGCCCCTCGTGGAGCGCCCGGGAGCGGAAGACGGCCAGCACCATGCGCTGGTCGAAGTCGGCCCCGGCGCGGTCGATGCCCATCTGCTCGCGCACGATGGAGCGCGCCCCGTCGCAGCCGACGACGTAGTCGGCCTCGAGCGAGCGCCGCTCGCCGGGGGCGCCGTCCGCCGCGATCTCGACGCGCGTGATGCGGTCGTCCTGGCTGATGCCGACCGCTGACCACCCGAAGAACGTGGCGACGGCGGGGAGCTCCCGGGCGCGCGTCCGCATGACGGCCTCGGTGGCGTACTGGGGCAGGCGCTCGTTCTTCTGGAAGTAGTACGCCCCGACGGCCTCGCGCCCCGGGGGGGCATGCCAGTACTCGGTCATCAGGTCGCCATACGCGACGACGCCTCCGATCGGGTACCCCGGCGGCAGGACTCGCGCGGCGCGCAGCTCGTCGACGCAACCCCAGTTGTAGAAGTGCTCGAGCGTGCGCTGCGTCAGGTTCTGGCCCTTCGGGATGGACTGAGGTGAACGCCGGCGCTCGACCACCGCGCAGGCGATGCCGCGCCGCCCGAGCTCCAGGGCGAGCGCCATGCCGACGGGCCCGCCCCCGACGATGACGACCTGGTACCGCTCGGTGCTCGTCCCGGTGCGCGGGGTGGGCGCGGTCACTCGCCGGTGAGGCCGTCGAGGAGCTCGCGCGTCGCGTCGGCGTGGCCGGCGTGGCGTGCCGTCTCGTTGATGAGGTGAAGCAGCACCCAACGCAGGTCCGTGCCCTCGGCGCGCCCGCACGGCTCGGAGAGCGACGGCATCGAGCGGACCGCCGCGTCCGTCCGTGCCGCCCGGTCGCGATACGCGACGAGCGCTGCCTCGACGGTGAGCTCGGGTCCGGGGCGGAACTCCTCCTCGCTCCGGCTGACGTCCTCGCCGAGCATCCCGCCGTCGATCCACCGCCACTCGAGCCGGGTCAGGTGGTTGACCAGTCCGAGCAGTGGGAGCAGGCGGCCCTCGGGCGACCAGCGCGCGTCGCGCTCGTCCACGCCCCGGAGCTTTCGGACCACCGCGCCCCGCAGGTAGTCGAGCCAGCCGAGCAGCAGCTCCAGCTCGTCGGGGTTGCCGACCGGCAAGTCGATGTCCTCGTCGCTCGCCACCGCCCCACGCTACGGCGGCCGGGCAGCCGGTGCCGCGTGCTCGGCGTCGGGCGAGGTCCCGCACCGTCCGCCCGCCGCCGTTCTGTTCCCAGCGACGCTGGTCACCGCCACGTCCCGTGTCCGCTGAGCCCGTGGCGTGCGCGGGGCGGACTGGTGAGGGCCGCCGTGGGCGGGGACGCCTCGCGGGCCGCGCCGCGCCGCGCCGGTCGTGACGGGGATGACCCCGGTCGCCCGCGTCCCCTACGCTCCCCGCCGTGGCGATGCGGGCAGCGGCATGACGTCGGACCCCACCGAGCTGACGATCGCCGAGGCGTCCGCCCTGATCGCCGCCGGCGGCCTCTCGCCGGTCGAGCTCACCGAGGCGTACCTTGCCAGGATCGAGCGCCTCCAGCCCCTTCTGAACGCCTATGTCACCGTGACGTCGGCCCGGGCGCTCGACGACGCGCGCCGCGCCGCGCGCGAGCTGAGGGCAGGGGAGCGGCGAGGTCCCCTGCACGGCATCCCGATCGGGCTGAAGGACCTCTACGACACGGCGGGCATCCTCACCACCGCCGGATCGAAGGTGTTCGCCGATCGGGTGCCGCCCGTGGACGCGCAGGTCGCGTCCCGCCTGGCGCAGGCGGGCACCGTGCTGCTCGGCAAGCACAACACCCACGAGCTGGCGATGGGCGGTACCACCGAGAACGAGCACTTCGGCCCGACGCGTAACCCGTGGGACACGTCGCGCGTGCCGGGCGGGTCGTCCGGCGGCTCGGCAGCCGCCGTGGCCGCCTCGATGACCGCCGGCGCGCTCGGCACCGACACGTGCGGCAGCATCCGGATTCCGGCGTCCTTCTGCGGTTGCGTCGGCGTCAAGGCGACCTACGGCCTCGTGAGCCTGCGCGGCGTCGTGCCGCTCGCGCCCGGTCTCGACCACGCCGGGCCCCTGGCGCGCACGGTCGCGGACGCCGCCCTGCTCCTCGACGCCGTCGCCGGCCCGACCGCCGGCTGGTCCGGTGGCCGCTACCTCGCGGCCTGCGGCGGCGACGTCGCGCGGACGCGTGTCGGCGTCGTGCGCGGGTACTTCCTCGACGTGGTGGACCCCGAGGTCGCCGCGGGCTTCGAGAACGCGCTCGGCCTGCTCGCCTCGCTCGGCTGCGAGGTGGCCGACGTCAGCGCCGAGGTGCCGGCCGACGTCGTCGACCTGGTCTTCGCGTTGGTCGGCGCCGAGGCGGCGCCGTTCCACGGTCCGATCGTGGCGGACCACGCCGCCGAGGTCGGGCCAAGGGTGCTCGCGAGGATCTCGCTCCCCCCGCCGGGCGCCGACGAGGTCGCCCGAGTCCGCGCCACGCTCGCGGCGGCGGTGACGAGCCTGGAGCAGGCGCTCTCTGGCGTCGACGTGCTCATCGTGCCGACCGAGCCGATCACGGCGCCGAGGATCGGCGCGACCGGGGGCGAGCTCGCGGTGGGCGGGCGGTCGATCGACGCCGAGCACGTGCTCACGCGGCTCACCTCGATCTTCAACGTGGCCGGATTCCCCGTCGTGAGCGTGCCGTGCGGCTTCGACGCCGCCGGCCTGCCGGTCGGGCTCCAGGTCGTCGCCCCTCGCGGCGGCGAGGAGGCGGCGCTGCGCACCGCCCACGCCTACGAGCAGGCGACGGCGTGGCACCTGCGGCGACCACCGCTCGCCCGCCCGGGCTGAGACCTCCGGGCGGCCGGCGCCGGGAGGGCGCCCGGCGGCTACGGATCGAACGCCACCACGCGGTCGAGCTCGCCCAGGCCGCCGCGGTCGTCCGGCGGGCAACCGTCAGCGGCGGGGCTGGCGGCGAGCTCCCCCCGCACCGCGCGGTGGCGGCGGGCGGACTCGTCCCAGCGCTGTTCGACGTGGCCGAAGCGCCAGACGGCCAGCGCGATCGCCCAGGTGACGACGAAGAGGCCGACGATGACGAACCCGGCGGTGTTGATGTTGAAGCCGCCGAGGAAGCCCCAGATCCCGTGCGACAGGTGGAGCTCGGTGCCGAGCAGGCCGAGCAGCTCGATGGTGCCGATGAAGAAGGCGACGGCGACCGAGAGCAGGGTGATCGTGATGTTGTAATAGACCTTGCGGATCGGCCGGGAGAACGCCCATCCGTAGGCGAAGTTCATGAAGCAGCCGTCGATCGTGTCGAACAGGCTCATCCCCGCGGCGAAGAGGATCGGCAGCGAGAGGATCGCGTAGAAGGGCAGGCTGCTCGCCACCGCGGTCCCCGCGAGGACCAGCAGCGCGATCTCGGTCGCGGTGTCGAAGCCGAGCCCGAACAGGACGCCGATCGGGTAGATCTTCCAGGGCTGGTCGATGCGCCTCGCCAGCCGCCCGAAGAATCGGTTCATCAACCCGCGCTTGTTGAGCTGCTCCTCGAGCTCCGCGTCGTCGTACTCACCACGGCGCAGGGCCAAAAAGACGCCGACGATGGACACCAAGATGACGAGGTTCAGCGCTGCGATCAGGTAGAGGAAGGCCCCCGACACCGACGTCCCGACGATGTTCGTGATGCTGTGGAGCCCTGAGCCGCTGTTCTTCACCTGGTTGTCGAGCGCTCGGATGCCGAGGTTCAAGAGCACCGCCAGCACGAAGACGATCGTCGAGTGGCCGAGCGAGAAGAAGAAGCCGACGCTGAGCGGGCGCTTTCCCTCGGACATCAGCTTCCTCGTCGTGTTGTCGATCGCCGCGATGTGGTCAGCGTCGAAGGCGTGGCGCATGCCGAGGGTGTAGGCGAGGATGCCCGTCCCGACGCCGAAGAGCTCGGTCCGGCTGAGCCGGTAGTGGTGCGCCGCGGCGGTGGCGAGCATGACGAAGCCCGCCACGTGGAGCCCGACGACCACAGCGGCCATGGCGAGGACCCTGCGGGACTCGGCCGGCGAGAGCGAGGCGCGCGCGGCGTGAAGACGCCCGACGAGCTGTGCCACGGGGGTCCCTCCTCCGTCGTCGACCCGTCCCCAGCGTACAGAGATGCGAGCTGCTTGCAACAGTCTCCTGGACGCATCGCGCACGCGACGCCAGGCGTGCACCGGCGCGGCGACCGTCCCGGCGCGGGCCGACAGACCGCGACCACTCCGGGCCTCCGGTGTGGTTTCCTCAGTCGGCACCGCCCCGGGGGAGCGGCGCAGCGCGGTCGCAGCACCGTTCCACCTGCACCTCCATCAACGAACGTCCGTAAGGAGAGGGATGGCCCCGTTCTTTGGCGCGCTCGGACGCTTCTCCGTCCGCTACCGCTGGGTGGTGCTCGTCCTCTGGCTCGTCGCGACGGCGGCCTCGGTGCACTTCCTCCCGTCCCTCTCCCAGGTCGTGAAGAACGACAACACGCAGTTCCTGCCTGCGAGCGCCCCGAGCAACGTCGCCTCGAGGCTCGCGACCCCCTTCTACGGGCGCTCGAACAACGACGACGTCGCCGTGGTCGCGGCGACGCGCGACCATCGCCCGCTCGACGCGGCAGACGAGGCCGCGATCGGCCGGCTCACCGCGCTCGCAGCGGCGTTGCCCCACGCGGTGTCCTCCCGGCTCGTGGGCATCTCAGCCGACCGCCAGGCCGCCGAGATCGACGTGCGCGCCGTCCTGTCGCAGTCGACGAACACGCCGGACGACAACTTCGTCCACCGCCTGCGCGCCTTGTTCACGCGGGCCGGCGCGCCACCGGGCCTGGTCATGCACACCGCCGGCGACCTGGCGACGACGGTGGACCAGAACGCGACCTCAGGTGGCATCGGGGCGCGCACCGAGCAGATCTCGATCGCGCTGATCGTCGTGCTGCTGCTGATGGTGTTCCGCTCCCTCCTCGCGCCGGTGGCGACGCTGTTCCCCGCCGTCGTGGTCCTGCTCGCGACCGGACCCGTCGTCGCCGAGCTCGGCAAGCTCGGTCTCGCCGTGTCGAGCGTCGCCCAGCTGCTGCTCATCGTGCTGGTGCTCGGGGCCGGCACCGACTACGGGCTCTTCCTGGTCTTTCGCCTGCGCGAGGAGGTGCGGCGCGGCGTGCCGCACCGCGACGCCGTGGCCGTGGCGGTGGCACGGGTGGGCGAGTCCATCACCTTCTCCGCGGCGACGGTGATCGCCGCGCTCCTGAGCCTCCTGCTCGCCACCTTCGGCGTGTACCACCAGCTGGCGGTGCCACTGGCGATCGGGATCGCGATGATGCTGCTCGCCGGGCTGACCCTCCTCCCGGCCATCCTCGCCATCCTCGGCCGCGCCCTGTTCTGGCCGGCGCGCCCGAGCCGCGCGAAGCGTTCGGGCGGCGCGTGGGGTGGGATCTCGGCCCGCGTCGTGCGCCGCCCCGTCCAGGCCCTCGCGGCCGGCGCCGTGGTGCTCGGAATCCTGGCCGCCTTCGCCTTCGGCAACCGAACGGCCGACTTCGGCGGTGCCATCGTCGCCCCGGCCCACAGCGACTCGGCGGCGGGCGACGCGCTGCTCGCGGCGCACTTCTCGGTCGCGAGCAGCAACCCGACGAACCTCGTCATGCGCTTCGCCACCCCGGTCTGGGAGCGGCCCGGGCCCTTGGCCGCGGCGGGGCTGCAGCTCGAGCGCAGCCCGCTGTTCTCGGGCATCATCGCTCCCCTCGTCCCGAACGGGACGCGGCTTTCCGCCGAGGAGCTGGCGACGCTGCACCGCCGCCTCGGTGCTCCCTCCGCCCTGCCCGCCGTCCGCCCGACGACCGGTGCCGCGGCCACGGTGCCGGTCGTCACGTACGACGCGTACCGGGCGAGCGCGCAGGTGATCTCGCGCGACGGCAGGACGGTGCAGTTCCTCGTGAACCTGCGCGCCGGGCCGCAGGGGAGCACCGCGGCGCTCGATGCCATCCCCGCGGCGCGCGCGGCGCTCGCAGCAGTCGCTCGACACGTTGGCGCCGTGGCCGCGGCCGTCGGCGGGGACTCGTCCTCCCTCTACGACGTGAACGCCACATCGGGCGCCGACCTGCACCGGATCGTGCCCATCGCGATCCTCGTCATCGGCGTGCTGCTGGCGTTGCTGCTCCGCAGCCTCGTGGCACCGCTCTACCTGATCGCGAGCGTCGGTCTGTCGTACCTGGCGTCGCTCGGGCTCTCCGTGATCGTCTTCGTCCGCCTCGGCACCGCGAGCGGGCTCTCGTTCATCCTCCCGTTCCTGATGTTCGTCTTCCTGCTCGCGCTCGGCGAGGACTACAACATCCTCGTCATGTCCCGAATACGGGAAGAGGCCCACGGCCTGCGCCTGCGCGACGCGGTGTCCCGTGCGATGGGCGTGACCGGGACGACGGTCACCTCCGCGGGCCTGGTGCTCGCCGGCACCTTCCTCGTCTTCGCGCTGGCCGGCTCGTCGGGGCCGGGAGGCGGGGAGATCAAGCAGGTCGGGATCGGCCTTGCCGCCGGCGTGCTGATGGACACGTTCGTCGTGAGGACCTTGCTCGTGCCGTCGGTCGTCGTGCTGCTCGGTCACTGGAACTGGTGGCCGTCGGGGCTGGGGCACCGGCACCGCCACGAGCCCGAGCGGCTGCGCGCGCTGTCGGGTCCCGGGCCGGGCGCAGGACCCTCGCCGCCCGAGCTGCCCGCGCTGGCGGAGGCAGCGTGCCTCGAGCCGCCCGGGCGGGTCGCGAGGTCGCAAGAGGGGCGCGAGCCGTTGGAGGAGGGCGGCGAGGAGGTGGCGCTCGCCGGCGGTCCCGGCTAGCGGCTCACAGGCCGGCCCGGATCAGCTCGGCTGCCCGCTCGGCGATCGCGACCGTGGGGGCGTGGGTGTGCCCCCTGATGATGCGCGGCATCACCGAGGCGTCGACGACGCGCAGGCCGTCCACGCCCCGCACCCGCAGCTCGGGGTCGACGACCGAGCCCGGGTCCTTCCCCATCCTGCAGGTGCCGACCGGGTGGTAGAGGGTCTGGGAGAGGTCGCGCAGCGCCGCCTCGACCAGCTCCTCCCCGTCGAGGCCGGCGGCCCGGTAGAGCTCGCCGAGCTCCTTCGCCAGGGACGGCTGAGCGAGGATGCGCCGGCACCAGCGGATGCCCGCCCGGAGCCGCTCGGCGTCGCGCTCCTCCGGGTCGCTCAGGTACCAGGGGTCGACGACCGGGGGCACCGAAGGATCGGGGCTCCTCAGATGCACGACGCCGGAGCTGTCCGGCTGGAGCAGCACGGCCGCGAGGGTCACGCCGTGCTCGGTGGGGAGCTTCAGTCCCTCGTCGACGAAGAGGACCGGCAGGAAGAGCAGCTCGAGGTCGGGGAGGGCCTGCGCCGGGTCGGAGCGCACGAAGCCGTAAGCCTCGGCGACGGTCGAGGTGAGCATCCCGCGGTGGCGGAGCAGGTAGCGGGCGAGCGAGGCGAGCGACTGTGCGCCCGCCAGGGTGACGCGTCGGTTGGCGCGCGCTGCGATCCCGCTGATCAGGTGGTCCTGGAGGTTCTGGCCGACCTGGGGCGAGTCGACGACGACGCGGATGCCGAGCGCCGAGAGCTGGAGCGCGGGGCCGACGCCGGAGCACATCAGGAGCTGTGGCGAGCCGATGGACCCAGCGGCGAGGACCACCCCGCGCGCGGCCGTCACCGTCAGCGGGTCCCTGCCGCGCAGGTACGAGACGCCGACGGCGCGACGGCCCTCGAAGACGATCCCGGTGCATCGCACCCGGGTGCGCACGACGAGGTTCCGCCGCCGCATCGCCCGGTGGAGGTACGCGTCGGCGGTGCTCACCCGCCGCCCGCCGCGCTGGGTGGCCATCGTCTCGGTGACCCCCTCGCCGTCGCCGACCGCGTCGAGCGGCCCGATCCCCGCCTCGCCCGCGGCCCTGAGCCACGCCCCCGTGAGCGGGTTGGGGTCCCTCAGGTGCGAGACGGCGAGCGGGCCGCCGGTGCCGCGCGCCGGGTCGTCGGGCGCGGCGCCCTCGGTGTCCTCCGCTCGGCGGAAGTGCGGGAGGAGCGATGCGTACGACCATCCGGGCCCGGCCCGCTCCGCCCAGCCGTCGTAGTCGGCCGGGAAGCCGCGGACCCACATCATGGCGTTCAGCGCCGAGGAGCCCCCGAGCACGCGCCCGCGCGGCCAGTAGACGCTGCGGCCTCCGAGCGAGGGCTGGGGCTCGGTCTGGTACGCCCAGTCGAGTCCCGACTTGAACAGCCGCGGGAACGCCGCGGGGATGTGGATCGCGGGGTGCAGATCGCGGGGGCCGGCCTCGAGCAGCAGCACGCGCGTGGCGGGGTCCTCGCTCAGCCGGGCCGCGACGACGCAGCCGGCCGATCCGCCGCCGACGATGACGTAGTCGAACGTCTCCACGGAGCCTCCGGGCGCTTCGCCTCAGGGTCCGGCCGCACGTCGCGCCCCGGCGCGTCCGGGCGTGGCGGCCACCCTGCCGTCCCGGCGGAGAAGGATGGCACACAATGCGGCCTAACCTCGAGGACGTGGACGTCCACGAGCTCACCGTGCGGTCCGGCAACCGGATGGTGGTCGACGTCACGAGCGGCGTGGAGGCCTTCTGCTCGGGTCGGGGCGACGGGCTCTGCAACGTGTTCGTCCCCCACGCCACTGCGGGGATCGCCCTCATGGAGACGGGCTCGGGGTCGGAGGAGGACCTCGCGCGGACGCTCGAGCGGCTGCTGCCGCGCGATGACCGCTACCGGCACCGCCACGGCGCCGTGGGCCACGGCGCCGACCACCTCCTCCCGGTGCTCGTCTCGCCCTCGCTCGTGCTGCCCGTGCGTGCCGGCCGGCCGGCCCTCGGCACCTGGCAGTCGGTCGTCCTCGTCGACACCAACGGCGACAACCCCGAGCGCCGGGTGCTCCTCAGCTTCCTCCCGGACGCGCCTTCGCCCTGAGCGCACGTCGGACGGCGCCGGACCCAGCGTGGCGGGGGAGCGGGTCGCGCGCCCGTCTCGGCTACCTGGCGAGCGCGGTTAGCCTCTCGGCGTGTCCGTGCAGTTCGTGATCGTCGGAGGGGGCCCCGCCGGGGTGGAGGCCGCCGCGACCGCCTCCAGGCTGGGCGCCAAGGTCACCCTCGTCGAGCGGGAGATCGTCGGCGGGGCGGCAAACCTGTGGGACTGCATCCCGTCGAAGGCGATGATCGCGACGGGCGGCGTGATGGCGCTGTCCAGGCGCTCCTCGTCCCTCGGGCTCGACCTCACGTGCGCGACCCTCGACCTCGACGCGCTGCGTGGACGCGTCCGGGCGATCGCCGAGCGGATCGCGACCTCGACGACCCGCCAGCTCGAGAGCCAGGGCGTCCGGATCGTGCGCGGCTCGGGCCGCCTCGTCGGCCCGCACCAGGTCCAGATCTCGCCGTGGGCGGACGGCGCCGAGGCGGAGGAACCCTTTGTCGTCGACGCCGACGCGATCCTCGTCTCCACCGGCTCGACGCCGCGCATCCCGGACTGGGCCAAGGTCGACGGTGAGCGCGTGCTCACGACCCGCGACGCCTATCCCCCCGCGACGATCCCCGAGCACCTGATCGTCGTCGGCTCAGGGGTGACCGGCGTCGAGTTCGTGCACATGTTCCGCTCGCTCGGCTCGCGCGTGACGTTGATCGTCTCGCGCCAGCAGGTCCTGCCGCTGAAGGATCCCGAGGTCGCCGCGGCGCTCGAGTCGGACTTCCTCGACACCGGCGTGACCCTCGTGAAGGGCGCCCGGGCCGACGCCATCGAGCGCGACGACGACGAGATCGTGGTGCACTGCGAGGACGGCCGCTCCATCCGTGGCTCACACGTCCTCCTCGCAATCGGCTCGATCCCCTCCTCTGCCGGCCTCGGGCTCGAGGCCGCGGGCGTGGAGACGAACGCCGCCGGTTACGTCCCCGTCAACCACCACTGCCAGTCGAACGTGCCGCACGTCTACGCCGCGGGCGACCTGTCTGGGCGGCTGCAGCTGGCCTCGGTCGCAGCGGTCCAGGGGCGCAAGATCGCCGAGCACGTCATGGGCCTGCACACCCGCGACCACCGGCATCTCGACTACGACAAGGCGGCCTCGGCGATCTTCACCGAGCCCGAGATCGCCGACGTCGGCCTGGCCGAGGCCGAGGCGTTCGCCCTCGGCCGCAAGATCCGCGTCACGAAGGTCCCCTTCGCCGTGAGCGCCAAGGCGATGATCGACGGCGACCCGCGCGGCTTCGTGAAGCTGGTGTCGGATCCCGCCACCGGCATCGTGCTCGGCGGCTCGATCGTCGGCGCGCACGCCGCCGAGCTGATCAGCGTCATCGCCGTCGCGGTGAACTCCCGCCTGCGCGTCGACGACATCGCCGAGAGCCTCTTCGTGCACCCGGCGCTCGCGGAGGTGCTCGCCGAAGCGGCGGAGTAGCCGCAGCGCGGGAGGCCGCCGACCGGCTTCGCTCACGCGCTGATCGGTAGCCACACAGCTAGCGCACGGCCGCCCGCGACGCAGCGGGGCGCGCGCCACGAGCGCCGCGCCGGCGACGCGCCAGGCCGTCGGCGATGACCCTGCGGGCGATGGCGACGTCCGAGGCGCGGGGCCCGTCCCCGGCGCCGGGCACCTCGAGGATCGCCGGCGCGTGCTGGAGCTTCGGGTGCCCGAGCAGCCAGGCCAGGGCGTCCTCGCCGATCTCACCCTCGCCGATGTTGGCGTGCCGGTCCCGGTTGGCGGCGAAGGGCACCTTCGAGTCGTTGAGGTGGAGGCAGCCGAGCCGTCGGACGCCGACCGCCCGGTCGAGGGCGGCGACGGCGGCGTCGGCCTCGGCGCGCGTGGCGTAGGCGACGCCCGAGGCGAACAGATGCTGGGTGTCGAGGCAGACACCGAGGCGCTCGTCGCCGCCGGCGGCGTCGATCACGCGTGCCAGCTCGTCGAAGCTGCGGCCGACGGTCCCGCCGGCGCCGGCGGCGTTCTCCAGCAGGAGCGGGCACGAGCGCTCGCCGAGGTGGCCCTCGACCTCGTCGAGGGCCCACTCGATCGCCCCGGTGATCCGGGCGAGCGCACCGTCGAGGCCGAGGCCCCGGTGGCTCCCGATGTGCAGCACCACCCCGGCCGAGCCGATCGCGGTCCCAGCGTCGAGGTTCTCGGCGAGGCAGCGCCGCGACCTGTCGAGCAGCTCGTCGGTCGAGGTGGCCAGATTGATCAGGTAGGTCGCGTGGCAGAAGGTGGCGCGGACCGAGTGGGCCCGGGCCTGGGCCTCGCGGTACTCGGCGAGCGCCTCCCGGCTGTGGGAGGGGCCGCGCCACATCCTCGGGCTCTGGGTGAAGATCTGCACCGCGTCGGCGCCAAGGTCCTCACCGCGGGCGAGCGCGCTCGACAGCCCGCCGCTCACGTGGGCACCGACGTCCATCGGGCCGAGGGTAGCGGGCCTGTGGGCCGGCCCCGTGGGCGGAGGCGCTCCGCGCTCCCTGCGCGGGGCGCCCGGCGCCCGGCGCCCGGCGGCCGGGGTGCCGAGCGACGGGCGACGGGCGACGGGCGCGGGCGCCAGCTAGCGTGCGCCAGGTGGCCGCTCCCGTGCCGACGCTCCCGCGCTACCCCTCGATCAGCGCCAAAGCGTACGAGCACCCGGCCGACCGGGCGGCGACGGCGGCGCTCGGCTCGATCCCGCTCCTCGACCGGGTGCTGAAGA
>DATKQY010000082.1:0-147129 GCA_035532475.1 Acidimicrobiales bacterium
CCGTCTGCCGTCTGCCGTCTGCCGTCTGCCGTCTGCCGTCTGCCGTCTGCCGTCTGCCGTCTGCCGTCTGCCGTCTGCCGTCTGCCGTCTGCCGTCTGCCGTCTGCCGTCTGCCGTCTGCCGTCTGCCGTCTGCCGCCGACCACCACCATTCGGGCCCGACGGTCAGCGGCCACGGTGACGGCCGCGACCGCGGTGACGGTCAGAAAAGTCAGAACAACTGTGATGACAGTCGAAGGGGCGACGACCGTCGAATGAAGCGGGGCTAGGACCGCCGGCCGGGGCGGCTCGTGTCGGCCTCGAAGGTGACGGCACTCCGAGGTACCTGACACTTGGTGCAGAAGCGTTCCTGGCCCACCGTGGGGCCCCAGAAGTGGTGACACTGATCGGTCCGCTTCCATGCTGTGACGAAGATGCCACTGCCGGGGTCCGGGGCCGCCTCGTCGGTCAGGTCGGCCATGGCCGCCACCGCCCGACTGAGCTTCAGCTCGGACACCTCCTCCAGGTCCATCTTCTTCAAGCGTTTCGTCTGGGCCTCGATGAAGGCCAGAGGTGCTGTCGCATCCCCACTGCTCTCAGCCACGACATTTCCTTTCGCCGATCCCGGTCGACAGGGCGTCGAAATCGTGGGTCTAGGTTTCCACGATGACACCACCGGAGCGAATCACCGTCACCGACGAGGCAACGGCCACTCCGACGACTGTGCGAACCGATGGACCCGGGCGCGAAGAATTCCGATGTGAGCAGTGATGCGGCTACGGTCGGACCGTGCCGGTGCGGGCTGCTGTCTGGGATCTCGGGAGCAGTTCATTTCAGGTCCTGGTATGTGACGCTGGGCCCTGTGGCACCTTGGAACCGGTGCTGCGCCGCCGGGCGTTACTGAACCTCGGCTTCGCCGTCGGGGCCAGGGGGTCTATTCCCCCTGACCGTCTGGCGGCATCGGTCGCCGCCGCCAGCCGGCTCCGCCGGGCCTTGGACGACGTTCAACCTGATGTGGTGGTGGCCCTGGCGACGGCGGCCATCCGCGACGCCAGTAACGGCCCGCAGGTTGTGGCCCGGCTCGAACGAGTGGTGGGGTCGCCGGTGCGTGTTCTCGACGGGGAGGAGGAGGCCCGACTCTGCTTCTCCGGTCAGCGGGCCGGGGTCTGGATCGGTGACGGGCCGGTTCTCGGTCTCGACCTCGGCGGTGGGAGCTTCGAGATCGCCGTGGGGACGAGGAAGGACATCCTTCTGGCTATGAGCGCCCCGGTGGGGGCGACACGTCTGCAGGGCGAACTGGCCACGGGAGACCCCCTGTCGAGGGGGGACCGTTCGGCCATCGCCGAACGGACGGCGGTGGCGCTTCATCCGTCGGCCACGGCCCTCACCCCTTATCCGGGAGTCACCGCTCGGGCGGTGGTCAGCGGGGGGACGGCGCGAGCCTTGGCCAGGCTGGCCATGGCCAGAACCCGGGGTCGCACCCCGGGACGTTCGAACGAGGTCAACCAGGTCGAGCTGCCGACTCCACAGGTGTCGGAATTGGCAGCCCAGCTTGCCGGGCTCACCCTCCCGGAACGGCTGGCCTTGCCGGGTATGCCCGCCCGGCGGGCCCCGATGCTGCCCATCGGGGCGGCCATCTTGGAGACGTTCGCCACGGAGCTGGGCGTCGACCACTTCGTGGTGAGCGAGTGGGGACTTCGGGAGGGTGCTCTCCTCGACGCCATCGCCAACCGGTGAATCAGCTCCGGTTACCGGTGATTCAGGGGCCCGATCGACCGTCCACACGTCCAAGAAGAACGCGAACCGGTCGGTGCCGGAGAAAGGACGGCGCGCTTACCAAGCGCGCCGGATCACGCCGTCGTCTTCTTTCCCAAGATCCGATTCATTTTGGTACCGCATGTCGGGCATGTGCCTTGTGCCGCACGTCTCCCATTGGCCAACTCGACCTCATTGCCATCGAATTGGCGCTTTTCCCGACATTTAACGCAGTAGCCCTCGTACGAAGTCACGATTGGCCTCCTCATCTGCTGCGCCCCGTAGAGGGGTCGGGTCGAAGCTACCGCCGGGGTTGCCCGGGCACGTGGATGCTCGGTGTTCTTTTGGGCTCTCGGAGGCCTGACCTGCGATCCAGCGTTTTGATCTCCTCGACGTCACCAACGGACCGTGACTGAACAGTCGCGTTGAGCGGTGAGTTCTCGGTTCCAGAACAGCTCCGGATTCCGGGCCCGCAAACAGGGGAGTGGCAGCCCGGGGAGCGTGGTGAATGATGAGTCCCGTCGGAGAAGGCGGGTCGAAGAGAAGAGGGGACGCCGTGGGTGAAGGGTCGCAGGAGCCGATCATCGACGTGCTCGACGACGCCTGGCAGGCCATCGGGGAGTTGGGCGGCGGCCTCGAGGAGAGCGAGTGGGAGATGCCGTCGGAGTGTCCCGGATGGAGCGTCCGTGACGTGCTGTCGCACATGGTGGGAACGGAGCGTTCGCTGCTCGGTGACGCTGCCCCCGACCCCTTGTCGGAGCCCGGGCACGTCCACAACGAAGTCGGGGCCCGCAATGAGGGATGGGTGGTAGCCCTTCGGGGAATGAGCGGCCCCGAGGTGTTGACTGCCTTTCGGCAGGCGACCGAGCGACGGCTGGCCGAACTGCGCTCATGGCCGGTCTCCCGCTTCGACGAAGTGGGTCCAAGCCCGTTGGGGCCGGTGCCATATCGCGAGTTCATGCGCGTCCGGGTCATGGATTGCTGGGTGCACGAGCAGGACATCCGGGTGGCCACGGCCCGGCCCGGCCATCGTGAGGGGCCGGCGGCCAGCCTGGCCCTCGACCGCCTGGTTTCGGCCATGCCCTTCGTCGTGGGTCGGCAGGCCAAGGCCCCTGAGGGATCGTCGGTCCGCTTCGAGTTGACCGGGAACAGCCCGAGGCGCGTCGAGGTCGTCGTCAGCAGTGGCCGGGCGGCGGTGACCGAGGCCCTCGAGAGCGAACCCACCACCGAATTGCGCATGGACCTGGAAGTGTTCTGGCGTCTCGCCTGCGGCCGGGTGACCGGGGAGGCGGCCCGGGCTGCGGCTCTGGTGGAGATCCGGGGTGACGGAGAATTGGGACAGTCGGTCGTCGACTCGATGGCGTTCATGATCTGACGTCGGGGCTCCGGCCGACGAGGACGGGAAGAGTGACGGGGGCCGGTAGACTGTGCCCTTCTTATGCGTGCATCAGCAGCCCCGGTCGAGGGCAACCGGGTCCGCCTCTCCGTCGAGATAGACGAGTCTGAGGTCGACGCGGCCCTGGCCACGACCGTCCGACGCCTCGCGCGCGATGTACGGATTCCCGGCTTTCGACCCGGTCGTGTTCCCCGACCGGTCCTTGAAGCACGCATGGGTGGGGCGGAGGCTTTGCGTCAGCAAGCGATCAACGACGCCCTGCCGGATCTCTACGCTCAGGCTGTGGTCGACACTGAGGTCGATCCGATCTCGGCTCCCGAGATCGACATCACCTCGGGAGAGGACCACGGACCGGTCACCTTCGACGCCGTCGTC
Organism: Acidimicrobiales bacterium; assembly: GCA_035532475.1. GTDB lineage: Bacteria > Actinomycetota > Acidimicrobiia > Acidimicrobiales > Bog-793 > DATKQY01. The sequence goes on from DATKQY010000082.1 coordinate 3,504, forward strand.
GAGGTCCGTCCCACGGTTTCCATCGCCGGCTACGCCGGACTGGTGGTGACGGTTCCCGGTGTCGAGGTCACCGACGAGGATATCGATGCTCAGGTGGACCGGGTACGTGAGCATTCCGGCGAGCTCGAGGTGGTGGTTCGGCCGGCGCGCGACGGCGACTACGTGACGATCGACCTGCACGGTTCGCGACCTGTGGGCGACGACCTCGACGTCGAGGACTACATGTACGAAGTGGGATCCGGCTCCGACATCGCCGGTCTCGATGATCAACTCCGCGGGTCGAGCGTGGGGGACATCCTGCAGTTCAGCGCCGAGATCGCTGGTCCCGACGGGGTCGGGCAGTCCACGTCGTTCCGGGTCCTGATGAAGGCGATCAAAGAGAAGATCCTTCCGGAGCCGACCGACGCCTGGGCCTCGGAGGCGTCGGAATTCGACACCCTGGCGGCGTTGCGCGACGACCTGGGTACGAAGCTGCGCCAGATCAAGGTGATGCAGGCGAACATGGCCCTGCGCTCGCGCGCCGTCGAGGCCCTGACCGAGTTGGTCCAGGACGAGCCCCCGGAATCGCTGATCGACGCCGAGGTGCGTGAACGGCTTCACGATCTGGGTCACAGGCTCGAGCAGAGACATATCTCCCTCGACCAATTCCTGCAGGCGTCGGGTCGGGATCGTGCCGGTCTGCTCGCCGAGTTGCAGGCCGAGGCGGCCAGCGCCGTACGCGCCGACCTCGCCCTACGGGCCCTGGCCGATGCCGAGGAGCTGGAGGTGAGCGACGAGGAGCTCGACGCCGTGGTGGGCGAAATGGCTCAGCAGGCGGGCACGACGGGCGCAGATTTGAGGCGCCGACTCGACCGCGCTGGGAGGCTCCCCGCGGTACGCTCGGACCAGAGAAAGGCGAAAGCCCTCGAGTGGCTGCTTGAGCATGTCGAGCTGGTCGATGAGGAGGGAAAGCCCATTGACCGTGGCGACCTGCGTCGTGATGACGTGATGCAGGAAGCACTCAACGGACTTGCCGACCGCGGTGACGGGGCAGGTGCCGGAGACCGAGGCGAACAAGGGAGTGAGGACGTGGGAGCCGAAGAGGGAGCCACCGTGGAGGCCGAAGCATGAATGTGGTCGGCAACGCCCAGGGTTACCTGGTCCCCACTGTCATCGAGCAGACGAGCCGGGGGGAGCGGGGCTACGACCTCTACTCGCGGTTGCTCAAGGAACGAATCATCATCCTGGGGACCCCGATCGATGACACGGTGGCCAATCTGATCTGCGCCCAAATGCTCTTCCTCGAGTACGAGGACCCGGACAAGGACATCTCCCTCTATGTGAATTCACCGGGCGGGGACATCACGGCACTGTTCGCCATCTACGACACGATGAAGTTCGTCAAGCCTGATGTCTCGACGTTCTGCTTCGGTCAGGCGGCTTCGGCCGCCGCGGTCCTGCTGGCCGCCGGGGCGCACGGGAAACGGTTCGCCCTGCCCCACGCCCGGATTCTCCTGCATCAACCCTGGGGCGGTGCGGCCGGTCAGGCCAGTGACATCGAATTGCAGGCCAAGGAGATCATCCGGATGCGGGACCTCCTCAATTCGATGCTCTCCGGTGACACGGGCCAGGCGGTCGACAAGATCGCCCGTGACACTGATCGAGACTTCGTGATCACAGCCGAGGAAGCGGTGGGCTACGGCCTCATCGATGAAGTGATCACCACCCGCGATGCCATCGCGGCGGCCGAAGTCGTCGGCGTGGCGTAGGGCTCGGTCCGGAGGAAGGGGAGACGGTGGCGAAGTTCGGGGATGGTGGGGACCTTGTGAAATGCAGTTTCTGTGGCAAGTCCCAGAAACAGGTCAAGAAGCTGATCGCGGGACCGGGCGTCTATATCTGTGACGAGTGCATCGATCTCTGCAACGACATCATCGCCGAGGAACTGGCCGAGACGACCGAGTTGTCGTTCGAGGATCTGCCCAAGCCCCGGGAGATCTTCGAGTTCCTGAACGACTACGTGATCGGTCAGGAGTACGCCAAGAAGATCTTGTCGGTCGCCGTCTACAACCACTACAAGCGGGTGCAGGCGGGTCCGACCCAGTCGACCGAGGTCGAGCTGGCCAAGTCGAACATCCTGCTGCTCGGACCGACGGGATGCGGGAAGACCCTGTTGGCGCAGACACTGGCCCGGATGCTGAACGTGCCCTTCGCCATCGCCGACGCCACGGCATTGACCGAGGCGGGGTACGTGGGTGAGGACGTCGAGAATATTTTGCTGAAGCTCATCCAGGCCGCCGACTACGACGTGAAGCGCGCCGAGACCGGGATCATCTACATCGACGAGATCGACAAGATCGCCCGGAAGAGCGAGAACCCGTCGATCACCCGTGATGTCTCGGGCGAAGGAGTCCAGCAGGCGCTGCTCAAGATTCTCGAGGGGACCACCGCCTCGGTACCTCCGCAAGGGGGACGGAAACACCCTCACCAGGAGTTCATCCAGATCGACACCACCAACATCCTGTTCCTCTGTGGTGGAGCCTTCGCCGGCCTGGACAAGATCATCGAGAGCCGGATCGGCCGCAAGGGGATCGGCTTCCGGGCCGAAGTCCGCCGGACGACCGAGCCACGCGACTCCGAGGTGCTCCGGCACGTGCTGCCCGAGGACCTGATCAAGTTCGGGCTGATCCCCGAATTCATCGGCCGGCTGCCCGTGGTCGGTGCCGTGTCCAGTCTGGACAAGGAGGCGCTGGTCCGCATCCTGGTGGAGCCGAAGAATGCACTTGTCAAGCAGTACAAGCGGGTCTTCGAGCTCGACGGCGTCGAGCTCGTTCTCGGTGACGACGCGCTGGAAGCGGTGGCCGAGCAGGCCCTACTCAGGGGAACGGGAGCCCGGGGCCTGCGGGCCATCCTGGAAGAGGTGCTCCTCGAGGTGATGTACGACCTGCCCAGTCGGACCGATATCGGTCGTTGTGTGATCGACCGCGCCGTTGTGCTCGACCGTGTGTCGCCCACCTTGATACCTCAGGGCGGGACGGCCAAGACGGTGCGGACGCGCCGGGCTGCTTCCTGACCCAGAGGTTCGGGCCGGTGGACATCGGCTCCGAGGACGTCGGTACGTCGGTACGTCGCGACGAGGCCGTGGCTTGGCTCGACGAGCACACAAACTACGAGCTGGCCATGCCGACACGGCTGCTCGCACCCACCCTCGACCGGATCAGCGAACTGTGCCGGCTGCTCGGTGATCCGGAACGAGCCTGCCCGGTCGTGCACGTCACGGGCACCAACGGCAAGGGGTCGACCGCCCGGATCCTGACCGAGTTGTTCATGGCCAACGGCTTGACCGTGGGGACGTATACGAGCCCGAATCTGGAAACGGTGAACGAACGGCTGACCCGTGACGGTCGACCGATCGATGACGAAGAGCTGGCCGAGGTGCTCGAGTCGCTGGCGCTGATCGAATCGATGATGACGCAACGGCCGACCCGGTTCGAACTGCTGACGGCGGCCGCCTTCCGCTGGTTCGCCGACTGCGCCGTGGACGTGGCCGTGGTCGAGGTAGGGATGGGCGGCACCTGGGACGCCACCAATGTGGTGGTTCCCGAGGTGGCCGTGGTCACGAACGTCAGCTACGACCACGTCGAGGTGCTCGGACCCACCTTGCGCGACATCGCGGGCGAGAAGGCCGGGATCATCAAAGCCGGCTGCCGGGTCCTGGTGGGGGAGTCCGATCCCGAGCTCCGGGCCGTCTTCGCCGAAAGGGCAGCGGCGGTGGGCGCGGCGGGAATCTGGCTGCGGGGCGAGGACTTCGGCTGCGATGCCAGCCGGGTCGCCGTGGGCGGTCGGCTGCTCGACCTGCGGACTCCGGGAGCGGTCTACCCCGAGGTGTATCTGGCCCTGCACGGAGCCCATCAGGCGGACAACGCGGCGATCGCCCTGGCCGGGGCCGAGGCGTTCTTCGGACAACCCCTGGCCCCGGAGGTGGTGGAACATGCCTGCGCCTCGGTGCGCAATCCGGGCCGGATGGAAGTGGTGGGACGTGCTCCGCTCGTGATCCTCGACGGAGCCCACAATGTCGCCGGCGTCCGCGCCCTGGCCCAGACTCTGAAGGAGGAACTTCCTACCGAAGGCGAGACGGTGGCTGTGGTGGGCATGCTGGAGGGCCGCGATCCCTCAGCCATGCTGGATGCGCTGATCCCGGCCGGAATCCGGATGGTCATCGCCTGCACGGCGCCGTCGCCCCGGGCGATCACCGCGGCCGCCATCGCCGACGCCGGGCGCGCCGTGGGGCTCGAAGCGAAAGTGGCGGACTCGATGGTCGACGCCCTGGCCTTGGCCCGTCAGCGTTTGTCGGCCGACGGTCGTCTGGTCGTCACCGGCACTCTCTATGTGGTGGCCGAGGCCAGACCGCTGCTGCTGCCGTCGAGCAGCCAACGGGAGGTCTCGGATTCGTTGAACAGAGCCGGTCCGGGCTTTGGCGGTGAGAACGTGGGCGAGTAAGCGGGCGAGTGACGGGGGCGGGTCACGCGGGCGGGTGACGGGGGCGTGATGCCGAACCGGCGGCGATCGAGGGCCGGGTCAGGGCAATGACGTTGCCGAAAGATCGGGTACGGCCGGCCAGGAGGCTGAGGCGGGACCAGGCAAGGGGGGGACCCGGTTTCGACGGCCGGCGCCGATGCCGGTAGCCTCTGCCGCCGATGAGACGCACCCTCGTGATCTGTAAACCCGATGCGGTGGAACGCGGACTGACGGGTGAGATCATCGTCCGGCTCGAGCGCAAGGGCCTCCGACTGGTCGCCGGTTCTCTGCGGACGATCGACGAGGAGACGGCCGGGCGGCACTATGAGGAGCACAAGGGCAAGGGCTTCTACGGGGAACTGGTGGCGTTCATCACCCGTTCCCCCTCGATGGTTCTCGTGGTGGAAGGTCCCGACGAGACCTGGAAGATCGTGCGGACGCTGATGGGTTCCACCAACCCGGCCGACGCCCCGCCGGGCACGATCCGCGGCGATCTCGGCACCATCCTGAGCGAGAACCTGATCCACGGATCGGATTCGGCCGAGTCGGCGACTCGGGAAATTAGTATCTTCTTTCCCGATATGGTCTGACGGGCGGGCATCGGACAGGTGTCGGCAGGGTCGATGGGCGGGGCATCACGCTGTGGTGCCGGGGTCACAAACAGCGAGAAGGCGCAGCAAACCGCGCTCTTGTGCCTTGTCCACAGGTCCCGTAGCCTGGGGCGACCCCCGACACCCACGAGGGCTCGCGCGTGAGGCATGAGCCCCCGCGCAGATCACAAGGTGGATCGAAGCGCATGAAGGATAATCGGTTCTTCCTACTTGGCCGCGACATGGCGGTCGATCTGGGTACGGCCAACACCCTGGTCTACGTACGCGGTCGCGGCATCATCTTGAATGAGCCGTCGGTTGTCGCCGTGAATGTGAAGGACGGTCGTCCGCTGGCCGTGGGGGCGGAGGCCAAACGGATGATCGGCCGGACGCCGAGCCACATCCAGGCCATCAGGCCGTTGAAGGACGGAGTGATCGCCGACTTCGAGATCTGCGAGAAGATGCTGCGTTACTTCATTCAACGTGTCCACCAACGGCGGTTCGCCAAGCCGCGGATGGTGATCTGCGTCCCGTCGGGCATCACCGGTGTGGAACAGCGCGCCGTGATGGAGGCAGCCGAGTACGCCGGGGCCCGGAAGGCTTACATCATCGAGGAGCCGATGGCGGCCGCCATCGGGGCCGGACTTCCCGTTCACGAGCCGACCGGCAACATGGTGGTGGACATCGGCGGCGGAACGACGGAAGTGGCCGTGATCTCGCTCGGGGGCATTGTGACGAGCCAGTCCGTGCGTATCGGCGGTGACGAGCTCGACGAGGCGATCATCTCCTTCATCAAGAAGGAGTACAGCCTCGCTCTCGGTGAGCGGACATCGGAAGAGATCAAGATCGCTCTGGGATCCGCCTTTCCCTTGGAAGAGGAATTGCACGCCGAGATCCGTGGCCGCGACCTGGTGACGGGTCTGCCCAAGACGATCGTCGTGTCCACCGAGGAGATTCGACGGGCCATCGACGAGCCGGTATCGGCCATCGTCGACGCCGTCAAGGTGACCCTCGACAAGACACCGCCGGAACTGGCCGCCGACATCATGGAGCAGGGCATCGTCCTCACCGGAGGTGGTGCGCTGCTGCACGGTCTCGACGCCCGGCTGCAGGAGGAGACGGGGATGCCCATCGTGGTGGCCCGTGATCCGCTGAACTGTGTGGCCATCGGCAGTGGACAGTGCCTCGAGGAGTTCGACGCCCTCAAGCAGGTGCTCATCACCTCTTCCGCCGGGTGATGGCCGGCCGCGCCTGGCGCGGAGACCGAATCGCTTCCGTCTGGAGCGGAGACCGAACCGCCCCCGCCGACACGCCGCTGACGTGCCCGCGGCCTGCCGGTGGAGTGGGCGGCATCGCCTGAGAAGGGTCCGACGTGGCCAGGACGCGCCGTCCCCGACGCCCCCGGCTGACCATCGGGCTGCTGGTCCTGGCGTCGATTTCGATCATCACGCTCGACTACCGCGGTGACGCGCACGGGGCGATCGGCCACCTGAAGAGCGCGGCCAGCGACGCCTTCTCGCCGGTGCAGCGCGTGGTCGACGATGTGACCCATCCGATCGGCAGCTTTCTGGCCGGGGCGGTGAACGGGGCCGAGATCGAACGGGACAACGCCAAGTTGCGGCAGGAAGTGGGCAGGCTGCAGGGTCAGGTGCTGGCCCATCGGGCCACGGCCAACGCGCTGAAGGCGATCGATCAGCTCAACCACCTCACGTGGACAGAAGGTATCCCGACGGTGACCGCGCAGGTGATCGCCCTGAACTCCTCGAACTTCGCCGCCACCGTGGAACTCAACGTCGGTAGCCGTCGCGGGGTGACGGCGGGGATGCCCGTGGTGGGCGGTGCCGGACTGGTCGGCCAGGTGATCTCCACCACGTCGACGACGAGCACGGTCCGACTGATCACCGATGCCGGCTCCGCCGTCGGTGTGCGCTACGGACCGACCAGCCTCGAGCTGGCGCTCGCCCAGGGTGACGGGATCGGCAAGCCGCTCGACATCAATTTCATCAGCCCCGGTACGCCACTGCACACCGGTGAGGTGCTGACCACGAGCGGATTGCAGAACGGGCTCTTCCCGCCGCTCATCCCGGTGGCCCGGATCACCAGCTTCCGGTCGACGGCGTCGTCGACCCAGGAGAACGTGTCCGCCCAACCGGTGGCCGATCTGGCTCAACTGGACTACGTCGACGTGCTGCAATGGCCTCCGGCGGGATGAACCGGTGACCTCCTCGGACCTGGCCCGGTCCACGATGGCGCTGTTCGTGGTGCTGGCGGTGCAGCAGACGTTGCTCGACAGCGTCCGGGTGGCCGGCGCCCACCCCGAGGCCATGCTGCTGCTGCCGATCGCCGCCGGCTATGTGGCCGGACCCGAACGGGGAGCCGGATTCGGCTTCGCCGCCGGCGTGCTGGCCGATCTGTTCCTGCCCACCACTTTCGGGCTGTCCGCCCTGGTGGGATGCCTTCTCGGTTACGGGACGGGGCTGGCCACCCGGGGACTGGTGCGCAGCTCATGGTGGTTGCCGCCCATCGTGGCGGCGGGGGCGACGTCCGTCGGACTCGCTCTGTACGCCATTCTGGGGGCCGTGCTCGGAGAACCGGGGGTGGTGACGACGTCGCTGGCGCCCGCTCTGGCGGTGGCCACGCCGGCCGCCGTGGTGCTGGCCACCCCGGTGGTCCGGTTGGTGTCGTGGGCCCTGCGCCCCGGGGCCGCCGGTCACAGCAGCGGCGTGAGCAGCGGCGCCCGATGAAGAGACGCCGGCGATTCGCCCGACATCTGCGGCCGGCCGACATGGCCAGGCGGCCCCGTCCGCCGCGCCGGCCGCCGCGTCTGGTGGGCCGGTTGCGGCATCCGCTGCGGGGGAGCCGGTTCTACCCGAAGCCGAAGGCAGCGCGGGCCACACGGCAGAAGGGGCCGGCCACACCGAGGATGCGTCCCCGGCGGTCGCTGGTCGACCGGGTGACCCCGACGAGCGAACCGTCGGCGCCGCGGACGATCGTGCGGTTGCGGGTGGTGGGGGTGTTGGTGGCCGCGCTGTTCGCGCTGATGTTCGTCCGGCTGTGGTATCTGCAGGTGCTCGACAGTTCGGCGTACTCGCAGACGGTGGCTCTGAACCAGGTCCGTCCCGTGCAGGTGGCCGCCCCCCGGGGACTGATCACCGATCGGACCGGTTCGAAGATCCTCGTCGGCGACAAGGTGAAGCGGAACATCACCCTGGCCCGGGTGGCCGCCCAGCAGCATCCCGAGGTGGTGAGCCGGTTGGCCGCTCTTCTCAATACCACCGCCAAAGCGATCAACGGCGATCTGGCCAACAACCAGTTCAGCTTGTACGAGCCGGTACCGATCGTGGAGAACGCCACGCTGTCGGACGTGCTCTACATCGGCGAGCACGCCGCGCTCTTCCCAGGGGTGTCCATCAGCTCGGGGACGCAGCGGACGCATCCCTACGGGGCCACGGGGGCCCAGATGCTCGGGTACGTGCGTCAGATCAACGGCACCGAATTGGCCGCCCATAGTGCGCAGGGGTACCAACTGGGCAACGAGTACGGCCAGAGCGGCCTCGAGAACGAGTACGAGAAGTATCTGCGGGGGAGACCCGGGGTCAACCGGGTCGAGGTGAACGCCGCCGGGCAGGTCGTGGGCAGCCTGGGCCAGACGACTCCCGTCGCCGGCAACGACGTGGTGACCAACATCGACGCCGGGCTGCAGCAGACGTTGCAGACGTCGCTCGACAGCGAGATCGCCAGCCTGCAGGCAACGGTGGATCCGTCGACAGGCAAGGCCGAGCACCCCACCGGTGGAGCCGCCATCGCCCTCGACCCCCAGACGGGAGCGGTGTTGGCCCTCGTCTCCTCGCCCAGCTACGACCCCTCGATCTGGAACAACCCGGTGATCACCCAGGCGGACTTGAACAACTTGGGGACGGCCCAGGACAACAAGGCCATCGACGGCTTCTACACCCCGGGGTCCACATTCAAGCTGGCCACGGCCACCGCCGCGCTGCAGACGGGGCTCATCAGTCCGAGCACCCAGTACCACGACACCGGTCAGTTCGTTATTCCGGGCTGCAAGGTCGGGGCCCCGGGCTGTGTGACTTACCACGACAACGATCAGCCGGCCAGCGGAACCTACCTGAACGTGACGTCGGCGCTCACCGTGTCGAGCGACACCTTCTTCTACAACATCGGCGCCAATTTCTGGGACGCCTGGGTGAGCAACCGGCAGTACGGGCAGCAACCCATTCAGACGGTGGCCGGACAGTACGGCTACGGCCAGAAGACGGGCATCGACCTGCCCGGCGAGGACGCCGGCGACTACGCCCGGGTGGACTCGCCCACGGTGGTGGCCAAGGAGCACGCCCAGTACCCGAAGGTCTACCCCAACTCCGGCTGGTACACGGGGAGCAACCTGCAGATGGCCTTCGGCCAGGGCGGGTCCGTGATCACCCCCATCGAGCAGGCCGTGGCCTACGCCACCTTCGCCAACGGGGGCACCCGGTACGCCCCCCAGGTGGCAGCCGGGGTGGTGAGCCCGTCGGGCAGGGTGGTGAAGAAGTTCGCGCCGGTGGTGACCGGCCATGTGCCGATGGCGCCGGCCAACCGGCAGGCCATGCTGGCCGGGTTCGAAGGGGCGGTGAACGTACCGGGCGGGACGGCCACCTCCAGCTTCACGAACTTTCCCTTCGACAAGCTGTCCCTGGCCGGGAAGACGGGGACGGCCAGCTACACCGAGCAGGTGCCGACCTCGTGGTTCGTGGGCTGGGGGCCGGTGGACAACCCCCGGTACCTGATCGTGGTGGTGATCGAGAAGGGCGGTTACGGGGCCTCGGCCGCCGCCCCGGTGGCCCGGGCCGGCTTCCAGTACCTGGTCGACAATCCCATGGGCCCGGTGGTGCTCCACCCACCGGCGGGGTCCGCAGGGAGTTCTCCGGCCGGTACGACGACGACGGCACCGGCCGGGCCCGGAGGGAGTTCCTCGAGCACGACGACCCCTCGGGGGACGAAGAGGCCGGCCGTGACCAGCACGACGACCGGGGCGGCCACCAGGAAGCGGGTGCCGGCTCAGAAAGAGGCTGGTCGGATGGCGCCCCCTTCGCCCCGGGGCCCCCCGGGGGGGCTCTAGACTCGGCGGGCAGATGACCTCCTTGTGGCCACGGATCGAACCGCTCCTGGCCCACGTCACGAAGCCGGCCCGCTACATCGGGGGAGAACTGGGCGCCTGTGAGCCCGAGCACGGGGCCGGGCGTGTGGCGTGGCTGCTGCTGTATCCCGACACCTACGAGATCGGGCTGCCCAACCAGGGGCTGCAGATCCTCTATGAGATCCTGAACGAACGGTCCGACGCCGTGGCCGAGCGCTCCTACGCCCCGTGGACGGACATGGAGGCGGCCATGCGGGCGGCCGGGGTGCCGCTGTTCTCGGTGGAGTCGAACCGGCCGGCGGCCGACTTCGACATTCTGGCTTTCAACCTGTCGGCCGAGCTGACCTATACGAACCTGTTGAACCTGGTCGACCTGGCCGGCGTGGCCGTGCGGTCGGCCGGGCGTTCGGACAGCGACCCGCTGGTGATCGCCGGCGGCCACTGCGCCTTCAACCCCGAGCCGATGGCCGATTTCGTCGACGCCTTCGTCCTCGGTGACGGCGAGGAGGCGGTGGGCGAGATCACCGAGGTGGTGGCGCGATGGCAGTCACCCGGTGGGGGGGAGCAGGTCGGTGGCCGGGAGGAGCTGCTGACGGCGCTGGCCAAGGTGCCCGGGGTCTACGTGCCCTGGTGCTACGAGCCCGCCTACCGCGACGGCCGGCTGACCGGGGTGAGCCGCCGGGTGGACGGGGTACCCGAGAAGGTGGAGAAGCGAACGATCACCGACCTCGGGGCCTGGCCTTACCCGAAGCAGCAGTTGGTGCCGCTGATCGAGGTGGTCCACGACCGGTTGAACGTCGAGGTCTTTCGGGGATGTACCCGGGGGTGTCGATTCTGCCAGGCCGGGATGATCACCCGACCTGTCCGGGAGCGGCCGGCGGCCCAGGTCGAGCGGATGGTGCGCGACGGTCTCGACCGGACGGGCTACGACGAGGTGACCCTGACATCGCTCTCGTCGGCCGACTTCTCCGGGATCGAGAGCACGGTGTCTTCCATCATCAACGACCCGGAATGCTCGGGTCAGGTGTCGGTGAGCCTGCCCAGTCTCCGGGTGGACGCCTTCACTGTGGGGCTGGCGGCCGAGATCCAGAAGGTCCGGCGGACGGGGTTGACCTTCGCCCCCGAAGGCGGGACCTGGCGGATGCGGCAGGTGATCAACAAGCTGATCCGTGAAGAAGACCTCTACGCGGCGGTCGACTCGGCCTTCTCGCAGGGCTGGCGGCGGGTGAAGCTCTACTTCCTGATCGGCCTGCCCACGGAGACCGACGAGGACGTGCTCGGGATCGCCGCTCTGGCCAAGGCCTGCGTGGAGATCGGGCGCCGGTATCACCCCAATGTGACGGTGACCGCCTCGGTGGGGGGATTCGTCCCCAAGCCGCACACGCCGTTCCAGTGGTTCGGGCAGAACACGATGGAGGAGCTGCGGCGGAAGGTCAACCTGTTGAAGGACGCCGTCCGCGGTGTCCGGGGTCTGACGCTTCGCTGGCACGATCCCGAGGCCACCGCCGTCGAGGGTCTGGTCAGTCGGGGCGACCGCCGGATGGGTGCGGTGATCGAGTCCGTCTGGCGGAAGGGGGGGACCTTCCAGGAATGGTCCGAGCACTTCGACCTGGGCCTGTGGACCGAGGCGCTCGAGGCCGTCGGCCTGACCTTGCACGACTGCGTCTACCGGCATCGCGACGAGCACGAAGTCCTTCCCTGGGATCACATCTCGGCCGGGCTGCACCGGGACTTCTTGTGGGAGGACTGGCAGGAGGCACTGGCCGAACACGGCCTGGAGGACTGCCGCTGGACGCCGTGTTACGACTGCGGAGCCTGCACGGGGCTCGGGGTCGAACATGTGGTGGCGTCGACGGTGGCTCCCGCCGGCGGGAGCCAGGGGACGGGACAGGACCTCGACAGCGGGGGGATGGTGCCGGTGCGGTTCCTGCCCACGGCGGCCCCCGCCCCCGCCCTGGCCGGCGCAGGCGGCGCCGGCCAGGGGGAACCGGTCCGATGAAGATCCGGATCCGGTTCGCCAAGCTGGGCCGGGTCAGGTGGACCAGTCATCGCGACGTGGCCCGGATGTGGGAGCGGGCCCTGCGCCGGGCCCGGTTGCCGCTGTCCTACACGGAGGGTTTCTCGCCGCGGCCCAAATTGAGCTTCGGGCTGGCGCTGCCCACCGGGTGCGAATCGAAGGCCGAGTATCTCGACGTGGCGCTCAGCGAATCGGTGGAGAGCACCGAGCTGACCGCCGATTTCAGTTCTCTTCTGCCTGACGGCGTGGATGTCCTCGCCGCTCAGGTGCTCCCGACGGGGACGGGGTCACTCCAGGAGGAAGTGACCTCGTGCCGATGGGAGATCGATGTTCCACAGATGGGTCCCGACGCCTTGGCCGAGGTCATCGACCGGGTCCTCGGCGCCGAGACCCTGTCCGTCACACGCGAGCGGAAGGGTCGGCCCGTCACCGACGACATGCGGCCCTCCGTCCTCGCACTTTCCTCCCGACCTTCCGGGGCCGCTGCCGAGCTCGTGGCCGAGCTCGGGACCCGACCCCGTGGGGTCCGCCCGGCCGAGCTGGCCCAGGTGATGGGCATCGAGCTCGGCCTGGCCTGCCGAACCAATCAATGGATCGAGTGCGACGGCTCCCGAGGGGAGCCCCTGACGACACCGGTGCCAGACGCCGCCGCCTGGGAGCGCGCCTCGTGAGAAGTACGAGAAGGGATCGTCCTCATGTCCGATTTGAGCGCCGGCCAGCCGGTGGCGGAGCCAGTCGGCCCGCCGCCGGGGCCCGCACCTTCCGACCCCCCGGGGCGCGACGCGTCGGGGGGCACGCCCCCATCAGCGGCGGAGTCCCGATTCGAGGGGACGACCGGGCCAGAATCGCCGCCGTCGAACGGAGGCGATTCCGGGCGGGCACTTCCCTCTGACGGAGCCGCCGGTTCGGTGGCGACCGCCCTCGGGGAGTCTGCCGAGGCGTCCGAGGCGGAGACAGCCACGACGGGCGGATCGGGAGGATCAACGGCGGCGCGCCGCCGCCGGCGCCGGCCGTCGACCGGGGGAGCCACCGGCACCGATCGCCCGGCCACACGGTCCACCGCTGGAGGAAGCGGACCCGGCGGTCCCGATGAGGCCGGTGGTCCCGATGAGGCCGATGAGGCCGAGGTGACCGACCAGACGCCGCCGGGGATCGAGGCCACCGGCCCGCCGGCGCCGGTGGGAGGTCGACCCCGGATCGGCGACACCCGGCCCGCCCGGCCACCGACCTCGGTCGCCGGGCCCCCGCCGGGCGTGACCCCGGTCAGGGCGACACCGGCCAGCTCGAGCCCGGCCAGCTCCATCCCGTCGGCCCCGGCGCCGGGCCGCCCGGCCCGGCGCAGCGCCGGAGGGACCCGGGCATCGGGTGGGGAACCCACGTTGGCCGGTGGGGCACCGGGACGAGGCCGCTCGGAGACCGACGATGGCCCTGAGCCCGACGAGGGAGATTCGAAGAGCACCGGGGGCCGGTCACGGCGGCGTAGCGGCCGCGAGCGCCGGGGTAGGCCGGTGGGGCGCTATCTGATGTGCGTCCACGTTCGTCCCCATGCCACCCAGATCGCCGTGCTCGAGGGCAGGACTCTGGTCGAGCACCAGGTGTCGCGGGCGGCCGACGATGCCACCCAGATCGACGGGAACATCTACCGGGGCCGGGTCCAGAACGTGCTGCCCGGGATGGAAGCCGCCTTCGTGGACATCGGCACGCCGAAGAACGCCGTTCTCTACCGGGGCGACGTGCGGTTCGATCGCGACGACGTGGAGACGGCGTCGAACAATTCGATGCGGATCGAGCAGATGCTGCGGGCCGGGCAGACCATTCTCTGCCAGGTGACGAAGAACCCCATCGGGGCCAAGGGGGCCCGTCTGACCCAGGAGGTGTCGCTGCCCGGGCGCTTCGTGGTGATGGTGCCCAATTCCTCGGCTTTCGGGATCTCCAAGCGGCTCGACGACAACGAGCGGAAGCGGCTGCGCCGGATCGTCGACGACGTCCGGCCCAAGGGCCACGGACTGATCGTCCGGACGGCGGCCGAAGGTGCGAGCCAGGAGGAGTTGGGCCACGACGTGGAGCGACTGGCCGCCCAGTGGGCCGCCATCGAAGCCGAGGCGGGCCGGTCCACGGCACCGGGACTGCTCTACCGGGAGCCCGACCTGGCCGTGCGTAGCGTCAGGGAGGAATTCAACCGCGAGTACCGCGGCGTCGTGATCGACGACGAAGAACTCTTCCTGCAGGTGCGGGACTACATCGAACATGTGAACCCCGAGCTGGCCGACCGGGTCGAGCTGTATGACCCCGTGGCCGAGAACATGCCCGTCTTCGAGCGGTTCCATGTGCACGAACAGCTGCACAAGGCGCTCGACCGCAAGGTCTGGCTGCCGTCCGGCGGCTCCCTGATCATCGAGCGGACCGAGGCGCTGACGGTGATCGACGTCAACACCGGCAAGAACGTGGGCTCGTCCAGCCTCGAGGAGACCGTGTTCAGGAACAACCTCGAAGCGGCGGAGGAGATCGCGCGCCAGCTCCGGCTGCGGGACATCGGCGGCATCATCGTCATCGACTTCATCGACATGGAGATCAAGTCGAACCGCCAGGAGGTGGCGTCGACGCTGCGCTCGGCGCTCGCCCGGGACAAGACCCCGACCCAGGTGTTCGACGTCTCCGAGCTCGGCCTCGTGGAGATGACCCGAAAGCGCGTCGGGGAGGGACTCGTCGAGGCACTGTCCGACACCTGCCCGACCTGCAAGGGCCGGGGGCTCGTCTTCCAGGACGGGCTCGGCTGAGAGGCGCCGCCCGCCTGTCGAGCGTGGCGGCGGCGGTGGCCGCGCGCCGAGCGGGCGTCCGCCTGAGCGCGACGGCGCATCGGGCCGCGGCCCACCCGGGGGCTCAGTCGCCGCCGTGGCGCCCGGCTGGGCGGACCGAGCGCGAGGCCACGAGCTGGCCGAGATCGCGCTCGAGACCGCCGAGGCCGGTGTCGAGGACCTCGAGCGGCAGGTCGAGGAAGCGGGCGACCGCTCGAGCCTCGGCCTCGAGCTCGTCGCTGCGCCGCTGCGCGAGCCAGACGACACGGCGGTAGTGGCTGAAGTAGTCCGGCCTGAGCTCGGGGTGGCGGTCGAGACCGAGCTCGCGAACGACCGTGCGGCGGAAGCTGCGCACGAGGAAGTCGGTCAGCACGTAGGTACCCGGCTCCTCCTCGAGGAGCGCCCGCACGCGCTCGGACCCTGCGAGGACGTCGTAGCAGTGCAGGCCGGCGAGCCGCTCGACGCCGAGGCGTTCGCAGAGCGCGTCGAGCGCCCCGTAGGTGCCGCAGTCGGCGTAAGCGACGGCGACGCGGCGACCCGAGGCGAGCAGGGACGTGGCGAGGCGCTCGACCGCCGGCGCGATCTGCCCGGGCCGGTTGTGGAGCAACGGCGGGAGGCAGTGGATCTCGACGGACCAGCCGCGCTCGCGTGCCAGCTCGCGGACGTGCGCGCCGAGCGCGCCGCAGGCGATGACGGCGGTGGCGGCGTCCTCAGGTGGGGAAGGCGAGCTGGTCGACGAAACGGTCGTTGAAGTCGCCACGGTCGGAGAGCTCGACATACTCCACCTCCTCCAGCAACGCCATGGCCCCGGCACGCTCGCGCACGCTGAGGAGGGCCATCTTCGCCCCTTCGCCGGCGACGTTGCCCGCGCTCACCACCCTCAGCACGGGCAGGCGAGGGACCAGCCCGAGCCTGATGGCGCTCGACGGCGAGAGGTAGCTGCCGAACGAACCTGCGAGCAGCACCTGTTGGAGATCCTCGGGTTGGAGCCCGGCCTCCTCCAGGAGAATCGTCCATCCCGTCGCGATCGCCGCTTTGGCGAACTGGAGCTCGCGGATGTCGCGCTGGGAGAGGTAGACGGAGTCGGCGACGTCGCCGGGCCTGCCCGCCCAGTGGAGCACGAAGACCCGCTCCTCGCCGACGACGGTGAGGCGCTCGGCCAGCCCGGGGGCGAGGGTGGCGGCGTCGGCCTCCCCGACGAACTTGCCGGAACCGTCGATCAGGCCGACGTCCACCAGCACCGCAGCGGCGTCGACCAGGCCGGAACCGCACAGCCCGGCGGGCTCCTCGTCGCCGATGACCCGCAGCCCCACGGCACCGTCGCTGATCGTCACGCCCTCGATCGCTCCCGGCGCCGCCCGCATGCCGCAGCGGATGGCCGCACCCTCAAAGGCAGGTCCGGCGGGAGCGGCCGTGGCGAGCAGACGCTCGCGGTTTCCGAGCACGATCTCGCAATTCGTGCCGATATCGATGAAGAGCCGGGTCCGCGAGTCGCGGTCCATGCCCGAGGCGAGGAGGCCGGCGGTGATGTCACCGCCGACGTAGGCACCGAAGGCGGGGAGGACGACCGCGCGCGCTCTCGGGTGGACGCGGACGCCGACGTCGGAGGCGAGCAGCTCGGGCAGCAGGCGTGTCGACATGATGAACGGCGCGACGCCGAGCGGCTCGGGGTCGATGCCGAGGGCGAGGTGCGTCATCGTGGCATTGCCGGCGATCGCCACCTCATAGACTTCCGAGGGCGACACGCCCCCCTCCACGCAGACGTCGTCGACGAGCTCGCGAAGCGTCTCGTGGGCGAGGTCGCGCAGGCGGCCGAGCGCGGCGGCGTCCATCATCACCGCACTGATGCGGGTGATGACGTCGGCGCCGAAGGGCTGCTGCTTGTTGAGCATCGAGTGGACCGCGACCGGCATGCCCGTCGTGAGGTCGAGCAGGGTCGCCACGACGGTCGTGGTGCCGAGGTCGAAGGCGATCCCGAACGCGCGCCCGGTGGTGTCTCCGCCCTCGACGGCGACGAGCACGTCGTCGACGATGACGGCCGTCACCTTGTAGTCGTGCGTCCGGAGCAGGCGCCCGAGCGAGCGCAGCGCGTCGAGGTCGGTGCGGAGCTCCAGGTCGGACAGCTCGGCGAGGAGCCGCTCCAGGTCGCTCGCCTGGTCGGAGAGGCTCGGCTCGGCCAGCTCCACGTAGCGCTTTTGCACCGCGGGCCGGAGTATCACCTTGCGGCCGACGCCGACGGTCGCCGCCTTCGGCCTCGTGACGAGCGGCGGCACCTCGACGCGTGTGTCGCCGACCGCCTGCGCCCTGCAGGCGAGGCGCCACCCCGCGCGCAGCTCGTCGGCGTCGAAGGCCCGGGTGTCGAGGGAGGAGATCGCGATCGACCCGTCGAGGATCCTCACCCGGCACTTCCTGCACGTGCCGTGACCGCCACAGGTCGAGTCGATCGCGATGCCGTTCCAGCTGGCCGCGTCGAACAAGGTGACCCCGACCGGCACCCGCACCTGGCGCGCCGTCGGCTCGAAGAGCAGGTCGATCCGACCGTGGCCCTCCCCGTGCGTGCCTGCTGGAGAGGCCGAGCCGGCCGAGACGGTGTCCTCGGCGCGCCGGGCCGCGGCGCCGGCAGGCGCGCTTGTCATGTCGCCGCCGCGGCCTGCTCCGCCCGGTGCGCCGCGATCCACGTCGCGCCCCAGTCGTCGTTGCCGAGCAGGAGATCGGCGGCCTTCACGGCGCGCACCAGGTGGGGCGAGCGCGCGTCCATGATGGCGCTCGTCAGCCCGAGGGCGGCCGCCATCGGCAAGAAGGCGGCCCCGATGCCCGCCCGGTCGGGCATCCCGAAGGAGACGTTCGACGCGCCGAGCGTCATGTTGACGCCGAGCTCCTCCCGCAGCAGCGCGATCGTCTCGAGCGTGCGGACGACCAGGCTCGTGTCGGCGCCGATCGGCATCGCCAGCGGGTCGAAGACGAGGTCCTCGAGCGGGATGGCGTAGCGGTCGACGGCAACCTCGACGATCTTTCGCGCGAGCTCGAGGCGCCGGCGCGGATCCTCGGGGATCTCGGTCTCGTCGTTCGGCAGGCAGATGATGGCGGCACCGTGGCGCTTCACGAGGGGCAGGATCGCGTCGAGGCGCTCGTCCTCGGCGGTCACGGAGTTGACGAGTGCCTTGCCCTCGTAGGCGGCGAGACCGGCCTCCAGCGCCTCGATGACCGACGAGTCGATGCACAGCGGCAGGTCCGTGAGGCGCTGGATGAGCTTCACCGCCTCGATCATGAGCTCGACCTCGTCGGCCAGGGGCGCGCCCATGTTCACGTCGAGCACCATGGCGCCGCCGCCGATCTGCTGGGCGACGTCGATCTCCACACGCGAAAGGTCTCCGGCGCGCAGCTGCTCTTGGAAGGCCTTGCGCCCGGTGGGGTTGATGCGCTCGCCGATGATGCAGAAGGGCCGGTCGGGCCCGATCACGACCTCCTTGGTCGCCGAGCGCAGGATCGTGTGCACGTGACCGGGTCCTCCCCGCTACGCCGGCGCGACCGCGCGCCGGCGGCCGATCAGGTCCTTCGCCCGGCTGACCGCGGCAGAGGCGTCGGCGGCGTAGCCGTCGGCCCCGACGGCGTTTGCGTACTCCTGGGTCACCGGCGCCCCGCCGACCATCACGATCACCTGGTCACGCAGCCCGTTCTTCTCGAGCGCGTTGATGTTCGCCTTGAACATCGGCATGGTCGTCGTGAGGAAGGCCGAGAACCCGACGATGTCCGGCTTGTGCTCCTGGATCGCCTCCACGAAGCGTTCTGGGGCGACCTGGACACCGAGGTCGATGACGTGGAACCCGGCACCCTCGAGCATGATGTTCACCAGGTTCTTGCCGATGTCGTGCACGTCGCCCTTGACGGTGCCCATGACGATCGTGCCGATCGTCTCGACCCCGGTCTCCGCGAGCAGGGGACGCAGCACCTCGAGGGCGCCCGCCATCGCCTTGCCCGCGATGAGCATCTCGGGGACGAAGAAGTCGCCCCGTTCGAAGCGTGCCCCGACCTCCTCGAGGGACGGGATCAGCGCCTCGAACAGCAGCTTCTCGGGCGGCATGCCCATGCCGAGGCCGGCGTTCGTCAGCTCGAGCACGGCCGGTGCATTGCCGACGAGGGTCTGGTCGTAGAGCTGGGCGAGAAGCTCTTCCTGGTTCACGCGGCACCTTCCCTTCGTGGTCGATGACCGAGGCGGGCGGATAGTGCGGTCGCCTGCTCGACGCAGCGGGCGGCGATGCCGGCGAGGTGCGCGGCGTCGAGGCGCGACGTCGGCCCCGACACCGACAGCGCCGCGACGACCGAACCGGCGGAGCGGTGGACCGGTGCCGCCACGGCGACGAGGCCGGGCTCCAGCTCCTCGACGGTCGCCGCCCAGCCGCGCCGGCGGACCTCGGCGAGGTCTGCCTCGAGCGCGGCACGCGTCGTGATCGTCCTCGGCGTGCGGCGCTCCAGCCGGCCGGGTGGGAGCTCTGCGCCGCCGAACGCGACGAGCACCTTGCCGAGCGCGGTGCAGTGGAGCGGTACCGGGCGTCCGATCCAGTTCGCGCCGCCGAGGAGGTAGCGGCTGTCGACCTGGGCGACCTGCTCCACCATCGAGCCGTTGGCGACGCCCAGGTTGATCGTCTCGCCGGTCAGGCGGCCGAGCTCCTCGAGGTACGGCATGGCCAGCTCGACGAGCGCGGCGTCCCCGTCCCCGCGCCAGGCGAAGCGGACGAAGACCTCGCCCGGCCCGAACGCACCGTTGCGGTCCCGCCGCACGAGCCCGTTGCGCTCCAGCGCGACGAGGAGCCGGGAGGCGGTCGACTTCGCGAGCCCCGCCGACGCGGTCAGCTCGGAGAAGGTCACGGGCTCGGATGCGTCGACGACCTGGCGCAGCAGGCTCGCGGCCCGGTCGACAGCCTGGGTTCCAGTCGGGCTCGTCACGGCGTCCTCGATGACCACACGATCGGAAGTTCCACATTACGAAACTTCGTTCTACTATGTGATCGTACGGATGTGGCGGTAGTGCGTCAAGCTGCGGCGACGCTATTGGAACGAGGTGACGATGTTCGTCAACACCATGCCCCGCTACGACATCCTTTCCCCCGACGCGATCGCCGTCCTCGACAAGGGATGGCGCAGGCTCGTGTCGGAGGTCGGGGTGCAGTTCGCGACGGAGGAGGCGAGGGAGCTCTTCCGCAAGGCAGGCCAGGACGTCGACGGCGAGACGGTGCGGCTCGACCCCGACTTCGTGCTGGAGCAGATGGCGAAGGCGCCGCGCCAGTTCGACGTCCAGGCGCGCAACCCCGCCAACACCGTGCACATCGGCGGCGACCACATGGCCTTCGGTGCCGTCTACGGCTGCCCGTTCGTGCGCGAGGGCGACGTCCGGCGTGAGGCGACGCTCTCGGACTTCCGCCGCTTCTCGATGCTCGCCCAGAGCTTCCCCGAGCTGGACTCGGCCGGTGGCGTTATCTGCGAGCCGAACGACGCCCCGCTCGACTCCCGCCACCTCGACATGATCTACGCGCTCCAGACGCTGACCGACAAGATCTACATGGGCAACGTCGTGTCAGGGCCGAACGCCGTGGACACGATCCGGATGACCGAGATCCTGTTCGGCGGCCGCGAGAGCATCGAGACGACGCCGGCGACGATCTCGCTCATCAACTGCAACTCACCGCTGCGCTGGGACGACCGGATGCTCGACGCGCAGTTCGAGTACAACCGCGCCAACCAGCCCGTCGTGCTCACGCCCTTCCTGCTGATGGGGGCGATGTCCCCGGTGACCATCCCTGCGGCGCTCGTCCAGCAGCTGGCCGAGGCCCTGTCGGGGATCGCGCTCGCGCAGCTCGTGCGACCCGGCTGCCCGGTCATCTTCGGCTCGTTCCTCTCCAACATCGACATGCAGTCGGGCTCGCCGACGTTCGGCACGCCCGAGTCGGCGATCGGCCTGCTCTGCACCGGGCAGCTGGCACGTCACTTCGACCTGCCGTTCCGCACGGGAGGCGGCCTCACCTCGAGCCAGACCGTCGATGCGCAGGCGGCCTACGAGGCACTCAACACGCTGCTGCCGACCTTCCTCGCCGGGACGAACTGGGTCATGCACGCCGCGGGCTGGCTCGAAGGGGGGCTCGTCAGCTGCTATGAGAAGTTCATCGTCGACGTCGAGCTGCTGAGGATGATGCGCGTCGAGTTCACGCCGCTCGAGATCGACGAGGCGTCCCTCGCGTACGACGCGCACGTGGAGGTCGGCCACGGAGGCCACTTCCTCGGCGCGCAGCACACCATGGAGCGCTTCCGCGACTGCTTCTACCGGCCGCTGCTCTCCTCCTCGGCGAACTTCGAGCGCTGGAAGCGCGACGGGGGGAAGGACGCCGCGGCGCGCGCCGGGGAGCTCTACCAGAAGCGCCTCGACGAGTACGAGCAGCCCCCGATCGACGATGCGGTGCGCGAGGAGCTCGAGGACTACGTGATCCGTCGCCGGGCCGAGCTCGGCGACTGACGGGCGCGCTTCCTCTACGGTGTGCCGATGGTCGACGTCGCAGCGCCGGGCGGGGGGGTGCACGCCAAGTCGCTGGCCGAGCAGGCGTACTACGCCATCCGCGAGCTGATCGTGAGCCTGGCGATCGCGCCCGGCGCACCGATCCACGAGGACCGGCTCTGCGAGGAGCTCGGGCTCGGCCGCACGCCGGTGCGGGAGGCCATCAAGCGGCTCGAGGCCGAGCGGCTCGTGGTCATCTACTCGCGCCGCGGCACGTTCGCGAGCGAGATCAACATCACCGATCACGCCCTCCTGGCTGACGTGCGGCGCCAGCTGGAGGGGCTCGCGGCCACCCGCGCCGCCGAGCGTGCCTCGGAGGCGGACCAGGCGCTCGTGCGAGAGCTGCTCGGCCGTCTCGACCACGCCGGGTCCGACACCTCTGAGATGATCCGACTCGACGCCGAGGTCCATTCCGCGATCTACGCCTGCACGCGCAACCACTACCTCCAGGCGACGCTCGGCCAGTACTACAACCTCGCCCGGCGGATCTGGCGCGTCTTCCTCGACCGCGTCGACCTGGCCCAGCACCTGGAGAGCCACAAGGCGCTGCTCGAGGCGATCCTCGCAGGCGACGGCGTGCGCGCCGCTGAGCTGGCCGTCGGGCACGTGGACGACTTCGAGACGGCGGTGCTGCGCAGCGAGCTCGAGACGCTGAGCGGCCTGCGTACGGATGCCCTCGAGTGGCCGACGCGTCCGGGGGCGTCGCCCCGCCCCGGCCCGCGGGGCTGAGACTGTGCGTCGGGTGGCGTTGACAGGGGCTCCCAGCGCAGATATACCAGTCATATACCTCGGCCGGGGCGCGTCGCCCACGGTCCTGGGGCTGCGGGCGTGGCGCCCGGTCCCGTGAAGCGGGGGAGTCGGCCGTGGCGCTCGCCGCCACTTGCCCGAGGGTGAGGGGATCGAACATGGCCGGCGCTCCCGACCGTGCGGACGTGGTGATCATCGGGGCGGGCATCGTCGGCAACTCGCTCGCCTACCACCTGGCGCGCCTCGGCGTGCCTCGCATCGTCCTCGTGGACAAGGGCCCGCTGCCGAACCCGGGCGGCTCGACCGGCCACGCCTCGAACTTCATCTTCCCCTTCGAGCACTCGAAGATGATGACGGAGCTCACGACCGAGAGCACCGCGCAGTACAAGGCGCTCGGCGTGTTCACCGAGAGCGGCGGCGTCGAGGTCGCCCGGACCGAAGCCCGGATGCAGGAGTTCCGGCGCAAGCTGTCCGCGGCGAAGGCCTGGGACCAGGAGGCGGAGCTGCTCAGCCCGGCCGAGGTGAAAAAGCTCGTGCCCTTCATCGAAGAGGGGCTCCTGCTCGGCGGCCTGCACTTCCCGAGGGTCGGGGTGGTCGACTCGCTGCGCGCCGGCACGCTCATGCGCGAGCACGCCCAGGAGCTCGGCGCGCTGCAGGTGCTCGGCAACACCGAGATCCTCGGCATCGACGTCGAGGGCGGCCGGGTGCGCGCCGTGCGGACGAGCGAGGGTGACATCGCGGCGGCGCAGGTGGCGATCTGCTGCGGGGTGTGGAGCCCGAGGATCGCCCGGATGGCGGGCGCCACGATCCCGCTCACCCCGGCCGTGCACCAGATGGTGAGCGTCGGGCCGATCGCCCTGTTCGCGGAGTCCCCGGGCGAGATCTCCTACCCGATCGTGCGCGACGTCGACACCGGGATGTACGAGCGCCAGCACGGGGGCGACATGGAGGTCGGCTCCTACGCGCACCGTCCGATCCTCATCGAGCCCGACGAGATCCCCTCGATCGAGGCGTCGGCCCTTTCGCCGACCGAGCTGCCGTTCACGGCGGACGACTTCGACCCCCAGATGGAGGCGGCGCTCGAGCTCATGCCCGAGTTGCTCGGCGACGAGCGTGCCGGCGTCCGCTACGCGATCAACGGGCTGATCTCGCTCACGCCCGACGGGCACCCCGTCTTCGGGGAGACCCCCGAGGTGCGGGGGCTGTGGACGGCGGCGGCGATCTGGATCAAGGAGGGCCCCGGGTCGGCGCGCGTCGTCGCCGAGTGGATGACCGGGGCGCGGCCGTGCCTCGACGCCCATGAGGCGGACGTGGCGCGCTTCTGGCCGCACCAGCGCACCCGGGCGCATGTTCGCGCCCGTGCCGCCGAGGCCTTCAACAAGACCTACGGCATCGTGCACCCGGCCGAGCAGTACCTCGACTCGCGCGGCGTGCGACGCAGCCCGCTCTACGCGCGCGAAGTCGAGCTCGCTGCGTCCTTCTTCGAGACGGCGGGCTGGGAGCGGCCGAACTGGTACGAGTCGAACGCCCCGTTGCTCGACGAGTACGCCGGGCGCGTGACGCGGCGCGCCGCGGAGTGGGACGCCCGCTGGTGGTCGCCGATCATCGAGGCGGAGCACCTGGCGATGCGCGACCGCGTGGGGCTGGTCGACCTCAGCGCCTTCGCGGTGTTCGACGTCTCCGGGCCGGGAGCGCTCGACTGCCTGCAGGGCGTCGCGGTCGCCCAGATGGACGTCCCGGTGGGCCGGGTCGTCTACACCCCCTTCCTCACGCCCGACGGCGGCTTCCGGGCCGACCTCACGATCATGCGCCTCGGGCCGTCGCGCTTCCGGGTGGTCACCGGCGCGGCGCACGGGCTGGCGGACCGGCAGTGGATCGTCGATCACGCCCGAGACGGCCAGCCGGTCGAGGTCACCGACCAGACCTCCGCGTGGAGCACCGTCGGCGTCTGGGGCCCCCGTGCGCGCGACCTCGTCGCCGCGTGCTCGCCCGAGGACGTCTCGGCCGAAGGATTCGCCTACGCGACGTGCCGGCCGATCGAGCTCGGCCGCCTGCAGGTGCTCGCCTCGAGGATCTCCTACGTCGGCGAGCTCGGCTGGGAGCTGTACGTCCCGATGGAGCAGGGTGGCGAGCTGTTCGACCTGCTGCTCGAGGCCGGCGAGCGCTTCGGGGTGGTGCCGGTCGGCCTCGGCGTCTATCTGTCGACGGCGCGCCTGGAGAAGGGCTACCGCTCCTACGGAGCCGAGCTCAGCCCCGACTACGGCCTCGTCGAGGCGGGCCTGCACCGCCGGATGGTGAAGAAGCAGGACTTCATCGGCAAGCGTGCGCACCTCGCCGAGCGTGCCGGTACCCCAGCGGCGGTGCTCTGCACGCTCACGGTCGACTATGCGGGCGTCGCGCCAGACGATCGGCGCTACCCGCTCGGCGGCGAGGTGATCCTCGGCGAGGACGGCGAGCCGATCACCGACGCGCGCGGCCGGCGCTCCTACGTCACGAGCGCCGGCGCCGGCCCATCGGTCGGCGCGCACCTGCTGCTCGCCTACCTGCCGTCCGGTCTCGCCAAGGCCGGTCAGCGGCTGCAGGTCGAGTGCATGGGCGAGCGCTACCCGGTCGCCGTGGCCGTCGCCGGCAACGGTGCCGTGTTCGACCCGGCCAACGAGCGGCTCCGGAGCTGAGGGATGGAGATCCTCGTCTGCATCAAACGGGTCCCCTTCGTCGGGGGGACGGTCGTGCTGACCGACGACCACCGGCAGGTCGACACGAAGTTCCTCGGCTTCACGATGAGCCCGCACGAGGAGTGCGCCGTCGAGGAGGCGGTCCGGCTCGTCGAGGCCCACGGCGGCAGCTCGGCGGTCCTCACCGTCGGGCCGCCCGAGGCCGAGGAGCAGCTTCGCTACGCGATGTCGCTCGGCCTCGACCGCGCCGTTCTCGTCGACTCCGGCGCACGCGAGCTCGGGCCGCGCTCGGTCGCGGCCGAGATCGTCGGGGCCGTCGAGGCGATGCGCTCCTCCGGTGCCGGCGTCGACCTGCTGCTGTTCGGCAACGAGGCCGCCGACACCGGGGACTTCCAGGTGGGCATCCTCGTCGCCGAGGCGCTCGGCCTGCCGTGCGTCACCGGCGTGAAGGAGCTGGAGGTGGCGGGCGGCGAGCTCCGCGCGACGCGCGAGCGCGGCCGCGCGCGCGAGGTGTTCGCCGTGACGCTCCCCGCCGTGTGCACCGTGAAGGAGGGGCTGAACCTGCCCCGCTATCCGTCGCTGCCGGGGCGGCTTCGGGCCAAGTCCAAGCCGCTCGCGACGAGCGAGGCGTCCGAGCACGCCGAGCAGCTGCAGATGCAGTCCCTGATGGTGCCGCGAGAGGAGCGGCGCGAGGCGGAGGTCCTCGGCCACGGTGCCGACGCCGCGGGACGGGTGGTCGAGGTGCTGGTCGAGCTCGGCGTGGTCAAGCGATGATCCTGACGCTGGTCGAGCACGAGGCCGACGCGGCGAGCGCGACCTCCCTCGAGGCCCTGACCCTCGCCCGCCAGATCGCCGTCGCGACCGGTGAGCCGCTGCACGCGCTGGCGATCGCCGGCGATGCCGGCAAGCTCGCCCCGTCGCTCGGCGACCACGGGGTCGAGGTGCTGCACGCGGCGTCCTTCGCCGGCGACGAGGCGTACGCGCCGCGCGCCTGGGCGCGAGCGGTCCTCGCCCTCGTCGGCGCGGGCGCGCCGAAGGCGGTCGCCGCTCCGGCGAGCGACCGGGGCAACGAGGTGATGGCCTACGTCGGCGCGATCGCCGGCCTCCCGATGGTCGCCAACTGCGTGGAGGTCGCGCCGGACGCCGACGGCGTCTCGTGGCGGCTCCGACGCCTGCGATGGGCGGGGAGCATCGTCGAAGAGGCGGTGCTTCGCTCCGAGGGCCCGGGCCTGTTCACCGTCGCCGCCGACTCGATCGCCGCCGAGGCCGGGGGCGCGCCCGTCGTCACCGAGGTGCGCGCCTTTGGCGTCGCGCTCGAGGAGCGGGACCTCGAGGTCAGGGTCGCCGAGGTGCTGGAGCCCGCGACCGAAGGCGTCTCGCTCACCGACGCCAGGGTCGTCGTCGGCGGTGGCCGCGGCGTCGGGGGCGAGGAGGGTTTCGCCGTCCTCGAAGAGCTCGCCGAGCTGCTCGGCGGCGCCGTCGGCGTGTCGCGCGCGGTCACCAGCCTCGGCTGGCGCTCCCACCAGGACCAGGTGGGCCAGACCGGCTGCCGCATCGCGCCGGAGCTCTACATCGCGTGCGGGATCAGCGGTGCCATCCAGCACATGGTCGGCTGCAAGGGCGCCCGCAACCTGCTGGCGATCAACACCGACGCCGACGCGCCGATCATGTCGAAGGCGGACTACGCGGTGATCGGCGACCTGCACGCCGTGCTGCCGGCGGTCGTCGCGGAGCTGCGCAAGGAGCGAGCGCGTTGAACGTCTATTTCGCCAGTCCTATAGTCGGCCGCGAGGCGGCACCTGGTCGCTGTCGCCCGCGTGGGGGGAGGTCCGGCGAGCTGCCAGTGACCCTTGACCCGGTGACCCTTGACGGACGGGTGCCGTCGGCGCTTCGCGCCGACGCCGAGCGCCCCGGCGGTGGCGGGCGCCACCCGGTGACGCCAACGGTCGTGTCCGCGTGAGCGGCGCCGCGGTGTCCGCGGACGCGCCAGCAGTCGCTGACGACGTCCAGGTCTCGTGCCGGGACGTCTGGAAGGTCTTCGGCCGGGGGGCGGAGAAGGTCCCCGGCACGGAGATCGCCGATCTGAGCCGGGCCGAGCTGATGGAGCGCGAAGGCTGCGTCGTCGCGGTGCGCAACGTCTCCTTCGACATCCCCCGTGGCCAGGTGTTCGTGGTGATGGGGCTCTCCGGCAGCGGCAAGTCCACGCTCACCCGCTGCATCACCCGGCTCATCGACGTGACCAGCGGCTCGGTGCAGCTGTGCGGTCAGGACGTCGTCGCGGCGGACGCGAAGGCGCTTCGCGAGCTGCGGCGGACGAAGGTGAGCATGGTCTTCCAGCACTTCGCGCTCCTTCCCCACCGCAACGTCCTCGACAACGTCGCCTACGGCCTCGAGATCCGCGGCGTCGACCGCGCCACGCGTCACGAGCGCGCCCGCGAGCTGGTCGGTGTTGTCGGGCTCTCCGGCGTCGAGCGGTCGTACCCGAGCCAGCTGAGCGGCGGCATGCAGCAGCGCGTCGGCCTGGCGCGCGCCCTCGCGGTCGACCCGGAGGTCCTGATCTTCGACGAGGCCTTCTCGGCACTCGACCCGCTGATCCGCCGCGGCATGCAGGACGAGCTCGTGCGGCTGCAGCGCCAGATGCACAAGACCGTGATCTTCGTCACCCACGACCTCGACGAGGCCTTGAAGCTCGGTGACCGCATCGCCATCATGCGCGACGGCCGGTTCGTGCAGCTCGGCACGCCCGAGGAGGTCGTGGGCGCGCCGGCCGACGACTACGTCGCGGCGTTCACCCGCGACGTGTCCCGGGCCAAGGTGCTCACCGCCGGCTGGGTCATGCGCCCACCGAGGGCGGACGCCGCCCCAGATCGCACGGTGTCGGAGTCGACCAAGCTCGACGACGTCCTCGCGGTCCTCGCCGAGCGGGACGACCCGATCGGCGTCGTCGACGGCACCGGCCGGGTGGTCGGCTCGCTCGACCGCGCGACCGTGCTGCAGGCCGTCGCCGCCGCCCCTCCCCATCCCGACACGCTCGCCGTCCAGCGGGCCTGAACCTCGGCCATGGCGCTCACGATCCCGCGTCGTACGGGCGTCGCCGGACTGGACTGGCGGGCGCTCGCCCGCACCCCGTGGCCCGGTCTCGCCCTCGCGGGCCTCGCGATGGCTGCCGGCGCGGCGATCAGCGGGTCGGCGGCCGGCTTCCCCGCCCATTGGGTGCCGAGCTCGCAGAACGCCTTCACGAGCCTCGACAGCTGGATCAGCGCGCACCAGACGAGCGCCCCGATCTTCACCGATCTCGTCACCCCGGTCGGGGGCGGGCTCGGCCACGCGGTGAACGCCGTCGTCGACGTGTTGACCTGGCTCGGCTGGCCCGGTGTCATGGCGCTCGCCGTCCTCGCCGGCATTGCCGCCGGCACCTATCGCACTGCGACGTTCGCCGCCGTGGTCATCGCGGGGTTCGGCCTGCTCAACCTGTGGAGCTACAGCATGGCGACGCTCGGTCTCATGACCGTGTCGATCGCCGTCGCCATCGCGCTCGGCATCCCGCTCGGGGTCGCCGCGGGCTTCTCCGGGGCCGTCGAACGGGTCCTCCGGCCGATGCTCGACGCGGCCCAGATGATCCCGGCGTACGTGTACCTGCTGCCGGCCGTGATCCTCCTCGGGATCGGCAACCCCGCTGGTGTGGCGGTCACGGTCATCTACGCGACCCCACCGGTGGTGCGGCTGACCGCCCTCGGGATCCGCTCGGTGCGTGCCGACGTCCTCGAGGCCGGCAGGTCGTTCGGCTCGACCCGCTGGCAGCTGCTGGCGAAGGTCCAGCTCCCGCTGGCGGTCCGCCCGATCCTGCTCGGGATCAACCAGGTGATCATGATGGCGCTGTCCATCGTCGTGCTGGCCTCGCTGATCGGCGCCGGCGGTCTCGGCGACCCCGTGCTGCTCGGCCTCACCCAGCAGAACCTCGGACAGTCGCTCACCGCGGGGATCGCGATCGTGGCGATGGCGATGCTCCTCGACCGCATCGTGAGCGCGGCGGGCGGCCGCGTCGGCAGCGCCCACGAGGCGTCGGCCGCACGGTCCGACCGCTGGCGGCGCCCCCTCCTCGCCGGGGGCGCGCTCGCCGTCCTCGTCGTCGCGCTCGTCAGCCACTACGGCTTCGGTGTCGACGTGTTCCCGACGAACTGGTCGTTCTCGATCGAGGGCCCGGTGAACACCGGCGTCGCGTGGCTCGAGGCGCACCTGTACCACTTCTGGAGCGTCCCGGTGATCGGCGGCACCGAGAACCTGAGCAGCTTCTTGACCCTCGACATCTTGAACCCGATCACCCGCCTCCTCGGCGCCCTGCCCTGGTGGCTCGCCGTGTTTGGCACCGCCGCGGCCGGCGTGCTGGCCGGGGGCGTGCGACGCGGCGTGCAGCTCGGCGCCTGCGTCGCCGGCGTCGGCCTGCTCGGCGTGTGGCAGGACGGCGCGACGACGCTCGCGCAGGTGGTCGTCGCGCTCGCGCTCTGCGTCCTCGTCGGGTTTCCGATCGGCGTCCTCGCCTACTGGTGGCCGTGGCTCGACCGGGCGCTGCGCCCGGTGCTCGACACGCTGCAGACCATGCCGGCGTTCGTCTACCTGATCCCGGTGGTGGTCTTCTTCAGCGTCGGCAACGTCGCCGGGGTCATCGCCTCGTTCGTCTACGCCGTCCCCGCGACGGTCCGCCTCACCATCCTCGGCCTGAAGGGGGTGCGGCCCGACATCATCGAGGCCGGGAGGGCGTTCGGCTCGACGCGGCTGCAGATCCTGCGCAAGGTGGAGCTGCCCGCCGCGCGCCCGGCGATGCTGCTCGCCGTCAACCAGACGATCATGCTCGTCCTCGCCGAGGTGATCGTGGCCGGCCTTGTCGGTGCCGGCGGCCTCGGGTACGACGTCGTGGTCGGCCTCGACCGAGACGAGTTCGGTCTCGGGCTGGCGGCCGGCATCGGGATCTTGCTCTTCGGCGTGGTGTTCGACCGCCTGACCCAGGGCGCGGGGCAGGGCGGCCTGTCGCGCGACGTCGGGCGCATGCAGATGATCTAGCGGTTCTCAACGGATCTCGTGGTACCGACCAGGGGGAAGGAGCAGGAGATGAACAGCATGAAGGGACTGCGTGGCTGGAGAGCACGCATCGGCATCGCCGCGACGGCGGTGGCGTCGCTCGGCCTCGCGCTCGCGGCGGTCGGCGGCGCTCCCGCCGGGGCCAGCGCGTCGAAGCCGACGATCACGCTGGCGACGAACTCGTGGGAGGGGTCGCTGTCGAACAACGTGGTCGCGCAGTACGTGATCGAGCACGACCTGCACTACCCGGTCAACCTGCTCACGATCGACGAGATCCCGACCTGGCCGGCGATGGCGCAGGGCAAGGTCTCCGCGGTGATGGAGGTCTGGGGCCACTCGCCGCTCTACCAGCAGTACGTGAAGGGCAACCACCAGGTGCTCGACGCGGGCCTCGAGGGCCCCGACGGCAACATCGGCTGGTACGTGCCGACGTACCTGATCAAGGCGCACCCCGAGCTCGCGACGTGGCAGGGCCTGAAGAAGGACTGGAAGCTCTTCGTCACGCCGCAGTCCTCGCCGAAGGGCGAGTTCCTCGACGGCTCGCCGAGCTACGTGACCAACGACGCGGCGCTCGTCAACACGCTCGGCCTCAACCTGAAGGTCGTGTACGCGGGCACCGAGGCGGCGCAGCTCGCCCAGATCGAGCGGATCTACAAGGCGCACGGCGCGGTGCTCTTCTACTGGTACACGCCGCAGTACATCAACGCGCTGTACAAGTTCTCCGAGATCAAGCTCCCGCCGTTCACCCAGGCGTGCGCGAAGCTGGCCGCGGCGAAGATCAACTGCGCCTACCCGCCCTACTACCTGTACAAGGCGATGAGCGCCCAGCTGCCGAAGACGGCGCCGGCCGTGGCCAGCTTCATCAAGCGCTTCCACTGGACGTCGGACGACCAGAACGCGGTCGGCTACGACATGGCGGTGAAGAACATGTCCCAGACCGCCGCCGCCGCCGCCTTCGTGAAGTCGCACAAGGCGCTCGTGCAGTCCTGGCTGAGTGGCCCGTCCACGAAGACGCTGGCGCCGGTCGCGGGCACCTGAGCCGTCCGTGACCGACGTGGTGCGCCACCCGCTGTGGATCGACGGCGGGTGGCGCACGCCCGGATCCGGGGCGTGGACGCAGGCGACGAGCCCCTCGAGCGGCGAGGTCATCGCCACCGTCGCGGCGGGCGACGTCTCCGATGTGGACCACGCGGTGGCGGCGGCCGGACGTGCCGCCGCCGCGTGGGCCCGCGCCTCGGCGTTCGAGCGCGCCGATCGCTGCCGGGCGCTCGCCGACGTGATCGCCTCGCGCCGGGAGGAGCTCGCGCGGGCGCTCAGCGAGGACCAGGGCAAGCCCCTCCTCGCCGAGGCGTACGATGAGGTGGACGAGCTCGGTGGGTACTTCCGTATGGCCGCGGCCGACGCCACGCGCCAGGACGGTGCGATGCCCCCCTCGGTCGACCCGGACCGCCGGGTGCTCGTCCGGCGGGTCCCGATCGGCGTGGTCGGGATCGTGAGCCCGTGGAACTGGCCGTACACGATGGGCGCCGAGCTGTTCGCCCCGGCGATGGCGGCCGGGAACCCCGTCGTGTGGGTTCCCGCCCCGACGACCTCGGCCTGCTCCGCGCTGCTCGCCGGGATCGTCGGCGCGGAGCTACCGCCCGGCGTCTTCAACTTCGTCCCGGGCCCCGGCCCGGTCGTCGGCGACGCGCTCGTCGCGCACCCGGACGTCGCCGGGGTGGGCTTCGTCGGCTCGGTGGCGACCGGCCGTCGGGTCGCCGAGCGGGCCTTCGGCAAGCGCCAGATCCTCGAGCTCGGCGGGAACGGGCCGTTCGTCGTGCTCGAGGACGCCGACCTCGATCTCGTCGTGCCGGCGGTGCTCGAGGCCGCCTACCTTTGCGCCGGGCAGAGCTGCACGGCCGGCGAGCTGTTCGTCGTGCACCGCGCCCGGCGCCAGGAGCTCGTCGAGGCGGTCGTGGCCGCCACGGCCGAGCGGGTCGTTCTCGGTGACCCCTTCGACCCGTCCACGACGATGGGCCCGTTGAACAACGAGGCCGTCGCCGGCAAGGTCGAGGTGCACGTCGCCGACGCCGTGGAACGCGGCGCGAAGCTCGTCGCCGGGGGCCGGCGCCTCCCTGGTGCGCCGACGGCGCTCTTTTTCGAGCCGACGGTCCTCGACGGCGTGAGCGCCGAGATGGCGATCGCCCGGGAGGAGACCTTCGGGCCGGTGGTGCCGGTCATGGAGGTCGCCTCGGAGGAGGAGGCCCTGGCCGTGACCCGGATGTCCGGCTACGGCCTCACGGTCGCGGTGTTCACGGAGGACCTCGAGCGAGGGATGCGCTTCGCCGAGGCGGCTCCGGCGGGCTGGGTGAACATCAACGCCTCGACCAACCTGTGGGAGTCGCACCTGCCGTTCGGCGGCCGGGCGGGCACGGCGAGCGGCATCGGCCGGGTCGGCGGCGCCACGGTCCTCGAGCAGTTCAGCGAGCCGAAGACGCTCACGTTCCCCCTGGGCAGATGAGACAGGTCAGCCCCGTGCGATGATCGGGAGGCCATGACCGAGCACGACTTCGTCATCGTCGGCGGCGGCTCCGCCGGCAGCGCGCTCGCCAACCGGCTGAGCGCCGATCCGGCGAACCGCGTCCTCGTGCTCGAGGCGGGGCGCCCCGACTACCGCTGGGACGTGTTCATCCACATGCCCGCGGCGCTGATGTTCCCGATCGGGAGCCGGTTCTATGACTGGAAGTACGAGTCCGAGCCGGAGCCCCACATGCACGGGCGGCGGATCTACCACGCCAGGGGCAAGGTCCTCGGGGGCTCGAGCAGCATCAACGGGATGATCTTCCAGCGCGGCAACCCGCTCGACTACGAGCGCTGGGCCGCCGATCCCGGCATGGGCTCGTGGGACTACGCGCACTGCCTGCCCTACTTCAAGCGCATGGAGAACTGTCTCGCCGGCGGCGACGACTACCGGGGCGACGCCGGCCCGCTGCTGCTCGAGCGCGGGCCGGCGTCGAGCCCGCTGTTCGGCGCGTTCTTCGAGGCCGTCCAGCAGGCCGGGTACCAGCTGACGGACGACGTGAACGGCTACCGCCAGGAGGGCTTCGCGGCGTTCGACCGCAACATCTTCCGAGGGCGGCGCCTCAGCGCGGCGCGCGCCTACCTGCACCCCGTCGAGCGTCGCCCGAACCTGACGGTCGAGTGCCGCGCGTTCGTGACCCGGGTGCTGTTCGAGGGCAGGCGGGCCGTCGGGGTCGAGTACCGCCAGGGCAGGGGCCCGCTCCGCCGTGCCCTCGCCGGGGAGGTGGTGCTGTGCGGCGGGGCGATCAACTCCCCGCAGTTGCTGCAGCTGTCCGGGATCGGCGACGCCGACGAGCTGAAGGCGCTCGGCGTCGGCGTGGTGCAGCACCTTCCCGGTGTCGGCGAGAACCTCCAGGACCACCTGGAGGTCTATGTGCAGCATGCGTGCAAGCTTCCCGTCTCCGTCGCGCCGGCGCTGAAGTGGCGCAACCGCCCCCTCGTCGGCCTCGAGTGGCTGCTGATGCGCAAGGGACCGGGAGCGACGAACCACTTCGAGGGGGGCGGGTTCGCGCGGAGCAACGAGGACGTGGCGTACCCGAACCTGATGTTCCACTTCCTTCCCGTCGCCGTGCGCTACGACGGTTCGGCGCCGGCGAGCAGGCACGGCTACCAGGTGCACATCGGCCCGATGTACTCCGACGCCCGAGGCTCGGTGAAGATCACCTCGACCGACCCGACGAAGCACCCGGCGCTCCGCTTCAACTACCTGTCGACCGACCAGGACCGAAGGGAGTGGGTGGAGGCGATCGCCGTGGCGCGCAAGATCCTCGCCCAGCCGGCGTTCGCCGCCTTCGACGACGGCGAGATCTCCCCCGGGCCGTCCGTCGCCAGCGCTGAGGAGATCCTCGACTGGGTCGCCCGCGACGGCGAGACGGCGCTCCACCCCTCCTGCACCTGCGCGATGGGGACCGGCGAGCGCTCAGTTGTCGACCCCACCACGATGCGGGTGCACGGCACCACGGGGCTCCGCGTCGTGGACGCGTCGGTGATGCCCTACGTGACGAACGGCAACATCTACGCGCCGGTGATGATGGTCGCCGAGAAGTCGGCCGACCTGATCCTCGGCAAAACGCCGCTTTCGCCGACCTCGGTCGAGTTCTACCGGCACCGCCTCGAGCCGGCGCGCGGCGCGGTGGAGCCGGACGGGCGCGTCGCGCCGGCCGCCGGTGATTGACTGCGGCACGAGCGCTCGGCTACGCGTGTCGCGCTGACCCGGGCGACCGGAACCGACCAGGGAGACTCGTGCTCACTCGCTACCCAATCGTCATGGCCGCCGCCGCCGTCGCGCTCGCCGTCAGCGGGCGCCGGCTGTGGTACCTGCAGCGTCTGATCCGCTCCGGGGCGAGCGCGCCCGGGAGGACCGGACGCTGGCCGCGCCGGCTCGCGACCGAGGCGCGAGAGGTCGTCGGCCAGCAGAAGCTGCTCCGCTGGACCGTCCCGGGCGTGGCGCACGCCTTCACGTTCTGGGGCTTCATCGTGCTCACGCTCACGATCATCGAGGCGGTTGGCGCCGCCTTCTCGCCGACGTTCGCCATCCCGGGCATCGGTCACTCGGCCTTCGTGGGGTTCATCGAGGACCTCTTCGCCTGCGCAGTGGCAATCTGCCTCGTCGTGTTCGCCGTGATCCGGTTCCGCCAGGACCCGCGCCGGATCGAGCGCCGGTCGCGCTTTTTCGGCTCGCACACCCGCGCCGCGTGGCTGGTGCTCGCGATGATCGCCGGCGTCGTCGTGACCCTGCTGGTCTACCGCGCCGCCCAGACGAACACCGGCGACTTCCCCTACGGCTGGTGGGCCTTCGCCTCCCACGGCATCGGGCGGGCGCTGCACCCGCTCGGCCTCGGGGCGAACCGCACGCTCGAGACGGTGTTCGTCGACCTGAACCTCGTGGTGATCTTCTCCTTCCTCGTCTTCGTCGTGTACTCCAAGCACCTCCACATCTTCATGGCCCCGCTGAACGTGGCCTTCTCGCGCCAGCCCCGTGCGCTCGGGGCGCTCGACAAGACACCGAGCATGGACATGGAGGAGCTGGCGGAGGACGCAACCTTCGGCGTCGGCCGGATCGAGGAGTTCTCCTGGAAGCAGCTGCTCGACCTCACCACCTGCACCGAGTGCGGCCGGTGCCAGAGCCAGTGCCCGGCCTGGGCGACGGACAAGCCGCTCTCGCCGAAGCTCGTCGTGATGGACCTTCGCGACGAGCTGTTCGCCGCGGCGCCCCGGCTGCTCGCACCAGCACTCGGCGCCGGCGCGGGTGCGCCGGCGCCGCACCCGCTCGTCGGCGGCGTGATCGAGGCGGACGTGCTCTGGTCGTGCACGACGTGCGGAGCCTGTGTCGAGGAGTGCCCCGTCGACATCGAGCACGTCGACGCGATCGTCGACATGCGCCGCCACGAGGTGCTGATGGAGTCGCGCTTCCCCGCCGAGGCCGGGTCGATGCTCCGCAACATCGAGAACCGCGGCGACCCGTGGGGGATGGGCCCGGCGAAGCGCCTCGAGTGGACCCAGGGGCTCGACTTCGAGGTGCCCGTCGTGTCGGGCCCGATCCCCGACGACGTCGAGTACCTGTTCTGGGTCGGCTGCGCGGGGGCGCTCGACGAGCGGGCGCGCCGGACGACCCAGACGATCGCCCGCCTGCTGCGGGCCGCGGGCGTCGCCTTCGCCGTGCTCGGGCCGGCCGAGTCCTGCACGGGCGACCCCGCCCGGCGGCTCGGCAACGAGTACCTGTTTCAGACCCAGGCACAGCAGAACATCGCGACGATGCGCGAGGCCGCCGTCCACAAGGTCGTCGCCTCGTGCCCGCACTGCTTCAACTCGATCGCCCGCGAGTACCCGGCCCTCGGCGGCGACTTCGAGGTGGTCCACCATTCCCAGCTCCTCGCCACCTTGATCGCCGAGGGGCGCCTCGACCCGGGGCGTCTCGACGCGACCGTCACCTACCACGACCCCTGCTACCTCGGGCGGCACAACCGCGTCTTCGACGAGCCGCGCTCGGTGATCGACTCGCTCGAGGGCGTGCGCTCGGTGGAGATGCACCGCTGCCGGGAGAAGGGCTTCTGCTGTGGCGCCGGCGGCGCCCGCATGTGGCTCGAGGAGAGCATCGGGACCCGGATCAACCTGAACCGGACCGACGAGGCGCTCGAGACCGGTGCCGACGTCGTCTCGACCGCCTGCCCGTTCTGCATGATCATGCTGGACGACGCCGTCAAGACGCGCGGTCGGGACGACACGGTCGAGGTGCTCGACGTCGCCCAGCTCCTCGAGCGCTCGCGCGCCACGCCGGGGGCTGCGAACAGCTCCCGGCGATCCACCTAAACGCCATCCGCGCGTGATGCTCGCCGAGTGGGCCCGTTCGTACGGCGCCCACCCGAACACGGCCTACCGCTGGTTGCGCGACGGCACGATGCCGGTCCCCCGCGGCGACCCTATGGCGCCGTGCCCGTTACCCGAACCGTGGCCAAACCTCACCACGCCCAGCCTCATCTTGCGACGAGGCGGTGACGGTCTTGCCCATCGGAGCGGTGCCGTCTTCGCGCTTCACCGGAGGCTTCGCCAGATGCCGCAGGTGGCTGACTCGGTGGCGGTCCGCGCCGGACGCGGGGCGGCCGCATTTGTGAAGACGGTACTGCTGGCGCTGCTCCACATCTTTGTAGCCGGGCCGGGAGCTGGCGGAGGGCCGCCAGGCATCCCGACGTCGCCCGCGGCGGCGCGCGAGGGCCCTTCGGACCCGTACTAAGCTGCGCTCCCTATGTACGCGGTCATCGCAACAGGCGGCAAGCAAGAGCGTGTCGAGGTCGGCAGCCGTGTCGACGTCGAGCGCCTCCCCGCGGCGTTCGGCGACGAGGTGACGTTCTCGCCCGTTCTCGTCGTGGACGGCGAGCGGGTGCTCGCCGGGCCGTCGTCGCTCAAGGCGGCGTCGGTGACCGGCAGGATCGTCGGCGAGGCCGCCGGACCGAAGATCGTCGGCTTCACCTACCAGGCGAAGGCGCGCCGCCGGCGCCGCTTCGGCCACCGCCAGCACTACACGACCGTCGAGATCACCGCGATCGCCCCCGGGGGCGAGCGCAAGCCCGCCGGACGCTCGCGGGCGACGAAGGCCTGAGGAGGCTCCGAGATGTCGAAGACGAAGGGCGGCGGCTCCACTCGCAACGGCCGCGACTCGAACGCGCAGCGCCTCGGCGTGAAGGCCTCCGACGGTGTCGCGGTGAAGGCCGGCGCCATCATCGTGCGCCAGCGCGGCACCCACTTCCACCCCGGACAGAACGTCGGGAGGGGCAGCGACGACACGCTGTTCGCGACCTCGCCCGGCCGCGTGCGCTTCGGCGCGCGCCGGGGGCGCCGGCTCGTCGACGTCCTGCCCGCCGAGGGCTGATCGCCCAGCGGGTCCGGTCCCGCGCCGGCCGGCGCGGGTGAGCGAGGCCGCTTCCCCGAGGCTGCAACGCGGCCCCGGCCAGGGTGGCCGGGCGGAGAAGGTGAGCAGGTTGGCCGGCTTCGTCGATGAGGCACAGGTCCATGTGAAGGCGGGCAACGGCGGCGCCGGCGCGGTGTCGTTCCGCAGGGAGGCCCACGTCTCTCGCGGGGGCCCCGACGGCGGCGACGGGGGCAACGGGGGGAGTGTGTTCCTCGAGGCCTCCACCTCGGCCGTCTCGCTCCTCGCCTTCCGCGACCACCCCCACCGCCGGGCCGAGGACGGCACCCACGGCGGCGGCGGCCGCCGTCACGGCCGCAACGGTCGCGACCTCGTCGTCCCGGTTCCCGAAGGCACCCTCATCCGCACCCTCGACGGCGCCGTCCTCGCCGACCTGGCGCGTGCAGGCGACCGCCTGCTCGCCGCGGGCGGCGGTCGCGGGGGGCGGGGCAACACCCGCTTCCTCACGAACCGCCTGCGGGCGCCGGCCTTCGCCGAGCAGGGCGAGGTCGGCGAGGAACGCTGGCTCGACCTCGAGCTGAAGCTCCTCGCCGACGTGGCGCTCGTCGGCTTCCCGAACGCCGGCAAGTCCACGCTCATCTCGCGGATCTCGGCCGCCAAGCCGAAGATCGCCGACTACCCCTTCACGACCCTCGAGCCGCACCTCGGCGTGGTGAGGACCGGTGGACACGGGCCGGGTGGGCGCGGGGAGGGCGCCGCGGAGTACGTCGTCGCCGACATCCCCGGCCTCGTCGAGGGCGCGAGCGAGGGTCGCGGGCTCGGCTTCCAGTTCCTGCGCCACGTCGAGCGCGCCCGCGTGCTGGTCATCCTCATCGATCTCGGGGCCGACGCCGGGCGCCCCCCGGCCGAGCAGGCCCGGGTGCTCCTCCATGAGCTGGGCCGCTTCCGCCCCGAGCTGCTCGAGCGGCCGCGGCTCGTCGTCGGCTCGCGTGCCGACCTCGTCGCGCCAGACGACCGGCTCCCGCTCGACGCCTACGGCGGCGCGCAGGTGATCTCCGCGGTCACCGGCGAGGGGCTCGGCGAGCTCACCGGCCGCCTGGCGAGCCTGGTCGCCCGCGCCGGTGAGGAGGTGGCGTCGCGCGCCGTCGCCCCGGTCCTGCACCGGCCCGAAGCCGAGGGGGTCGCCGTCGAACGCGACGGCGGCGCCTTCGTCGTGCTCGGCCGCGAGGCGGCCCGGGCGGTCGCCGTCTCGGACCTCACCGACCCCGACGCCATCGCCCACGTCCAGCGCCGCCTGAAGCGCATGGGCGTCGACCGCGCGCTCGCGCGTGCGGGGGCCCGCGAGGGCGACGAGGTGCGGATCGGAGCGCTGACCTTCACCTACTCGCCCGACGCGTGAGGCCGGCCGTGTCAAGGTGTCGAACGTGATCCTCGTCGCGAAGATCGGGACCTCGTCGGTGACCGCGAGCGACGGCAGCGTCGACGCGACAGCGGTCGCCAAGCTCTGCGCGGAGGTCGCCGCCCTTCGCCGGGCGGACCATGAGGTCGTGGTGGTCTCCTCGGGCGCGGTGACGGCCGGGGTGGCGGCGCTGCGCCCGGAGGGGGGACGCCCGCAGGACCCGAGGACGCTCCAGGCGCTGTCGGCGATCGGCCAGGCCCGGCTGATGCGCGTCTACGACGACGCCTTCGCCGCCGAGGGCCTCCTCGCCGGCCAGGTCCTCCTCGCCCCCCTCGACTTCGGCGAGCGGCGCCAGTACCTGCACGCCCGCTCGACGCTGCTCAGGCTGCTCGAGCTCGGCGTCGTGCCGGTCGTGAACGAGAACGACGCCGTGGCCGACGACGAGATCCGCTTCGGCGACAACGACCGGCTCGCGGCGCTCGTTGCCAACCTCCTCGGTGCCGACCTGCTGGTCCTGCTGACCGACACGCCCGGGCTGCTGAGCGCCGATCCCCGCCGGGTGGCCGACGCCTCGCTCGTCGAGGAGGTGACGGCGTCGGACCGCGAGCTCGAGCGGGTCGCCGGTGGCCCGGGCAGCCCGGGAGGGAGCGGCGGGATGGCCTCCAAGCTCGCCGCCGCACGCATGGCGGCCTGGTCGGGGGTGCGTGTGGTGATCGCGGCCGCCGATCGCCCGGGCGTGCTCGCCGACGCGGTGCGGGGTCTGCCCGGGACGGGCACCGTCGTCCAGGCGCACGAGCGGCGCCTCGGGGCGCGAAAGCTATGGATCGCCTTCGCGCTCCCCGCGGCCGGACGGGTCCTCGTCCCCGAGGGCGCTCGCCGCGCCCTCGTCGAGCACGAGGCGTCCCTGCTGCCCGTCGGTGTCGTGGCGGTGGAGGGTGAGTGGTCCGTCGGTGAGGCGGTCGAGATCGCCGGCCCCGACGGCGCCGTGTTCGCGAAGGGCATCGCCAGCCTGCCCTCGGCTCGGCGCGAGGAGTGGATGCGGCGCCGCACGAACGAGCTGCCCGAGGACCTGGCGAGCGAGATGGTGCACCGGGACAACCTCGTCGTGCTGACGAACGGAGCGTCGGGCGAGGCCCCGCTGACCGGGGGCCGGCGCGGCCGGTAGCGTTGGGTATGGCCGACAGCACTCCCCTCGAAGCACTCGGGCGCCGCGCGAAGGCGGCGTCACGCGAGCTCGCCCGGGCGTCGAGCGCCGCCAAGGACGAGGCGCTCGAGAACGCGGCCGCGGCGCTCGAGGCCCGCCAGGCCGAGATCCTCGCCGCCAACCGCCAAGACGTCGAGCGCGCCGAGTCCTCCGGCGTCGGGCCGTCCGTGGTCGACCGGCTGCGCCTCACGCCGGCACGCGTCGAGGCGATGGCGGAGGGGCTCCGGGCGGTGAAGGTGCTCCCCGATCCGGTCGGCGAGATCGTCGACGGTTGGGTGCGCCCGAACGGCCTGCGCGTGCGGCGTGTCCGCGTCCCGCTCGGCGTCATCGGGATCGTCTACGAGAACCGCCCGAACGTCACCTCCGACGCAGCGGGGCTCTGCCTGAAGGCGGGGAACGCGGCGCTGCTGCGCGGCTCTGCCGGGGCGCTCGAGTCGAACCGCGCCGTCGCGGCGGCGCTCCGCTCGGGGATCGACAAGGCCGGGCTGCCCGCCGACGCCGTCGTGCTGGTAGAGGACGTGCGCCGTGAGACGGTCGAGGAGTTCGTGCGGCTGCGGGGGATCATCGACTGCCTCGTGCCCCGCGGCGGCCCGTCGCTCGTCGCGCTCGTGCTCGAGCGCGCGACCGTGCCCTTCGTGATCGACGGCGACGGGAACTGTCACGTCTACGTCGACGCCTCTGCCGACCTCGAGCTGGCGGAGCGGATCGTGGTCAACGCGAAGACCCAGCGCCCGAGCGTGTGCAACGCGGCGGAGAGCCTCCTCGTCCACCGCGAGGTCGCCGAGGCGTTCCTTCCTCGCGTCGCGAGGGCGCTCGAGGGCGTGGAGCTCGTCGGGGACGAGGCGACGAGGGCCGTCCTCGGCGGGATCGGCGCCGCCACCGAGGAGGACTACGCCACGGAGTTCCTGGCGCTCCGCCTCGCCGTCGCCGTCGTCGACGACCTCGACGCGGCGATCGACCACATCACCCGCTACTCGACCGGCCACTCCGAGGCCATCATCACCTCGGACCTCGGCGCCGCGACGCGCTTCACCCGCGAGGTCGACGCCGCCGCGGTGCTCGTGAACGCCTCGACGCGCTTCGTCGACGGCGGCGAGCTCGGCCTCGGCGCCGAGATCGGCATCTCGACGCAGAAGCTGCACGCCCGCGGGCCGATGGGGCTGCGCGAGCTCACGTCAGTCAAGTACGTGATCGAGGGCGACGGCCAGGTGCGGACGTGAGCCCGCCCGCCGACCGGCCCGCCCCGGCCGGCCACGGCGGGGCGCGCTTCGGGTCCGCGTCGGCGGTGGCGGAAGGCCTGCGCGGCGTCGGGTACCTCGTCGACGACCAGATCGCCACCGTCGTCCACCTCGCCGACCAGCTGGACAAGCCCGTGCTGGTCGAGGGGCCCGCCGGCACCGGGAAGACCGAGCTCGCCAAGTCCGTTGCGGCGGCCCTCGGGGCGCGCCTCATCAGGCTCCAGTGCTATGAGGGCCTCGACGAGGCGAAGGCCCTCTACGAGTGGAACTACCGCAAGCAGCTCCTCCGCATCCAGGTCGAGCGTGCCGGGGCGGACGGGGAGGGCGCGGGCTCGGGCTGGAAGGCGCTCGAGGAGGACATCTTCTCCGAGGAGTTCCTGCTCGCGCGGCCCCTGCTCGAGGCGATCCGGGCCACCGAGCCGGTGGTGCTGCTCGTCGACGAGGTCGACCGCATCGAGGTCGAGACGGAGGCCCTGCTCCTCGAGGTGCTCTCGGACTTCCAGGTCTCCATCCCCGAGCTCGGCACGGTGCGGGCGACGCGCATCCCGCTCGTCTTCCTCACCTCGAACGACACCCGCGAGCTCTCCGAGGCCCTGAAGCGGCGCTGCCTCTACCTCCACCTCGACTACCCGAGCGTCGAGCGCGAGCGGGCCATCGTGCTCGAGAAGGTGCCGGGCATCGAGGAGCACCTCGCCGAGGAGATCGTCCGCGTCGTGCGGACGCTGCGCTCGATGGAGCTGGAGAAGCACCCCTCGGTCTCCGAGACGCTCGACTGGGCGCGCACCTTGGTGCTGCTCGGGGTCGAGCACGTCGACACCGAGACGACCATCGCCACGCTGAACGTCCTCCTCAAGTACCGAAGCGACATCGAGCAGGCCGCCAAGGAGCTCGCCGCAACGGGCGGACGCTGAGTGCTGGCGGTCCTCACCGACTTCGTCGACGAGCTGCGCGAGGCGGGGCTCCCGGTCTCGCTGACCGAGGTGCTCGACGCGACCGAGGCGCTGCGCCACGTGCCGCTCGCCGACCGGGCCGCGCTGCGAAGCGCCCTCGGCGCGACCCTGGTCAAG
Organism: Acidimicrobiales bacterium; assembly: GCA_035532475.1. Lineage (GTDB taxonomy): Bacteria > Actinomycetota > Acidimicrobiia > Acidimicrobiales > Bog-793 > DATKQY01. The sequence goes on from DATKQY010000082.1 coordinate 45,907, forward strand.
TCCTCGGCGCACTGGCCGGCCTTCGCGACCGCCTTCGACGTCTACTTCTCGCTGCGGCCCGCCGCGCCGGGCGAGGACGCCGCCGAGGCCCTGGCCGGGCGTGCGCCGCCACCGGGCGGTGCCGAGCTGTCGGCCGCGGCGCCGTCCGAGGCAGGTGGTGGCCAGCCGGCGCCCATCGACGGCCGCCGCCTTGCCGCGCTCGTCCTCGAGGCGCTGCGCTCGGGCGATCCCGCCGCCCTCGCCGCGGCGGCCCGGCTCGCCGTCGCGCTCTTCGCGGGGATCGAGCCCGGGCGGCCGGTCGGCACCTCGTACTACCTGTACCGGACGATGCGCCGCCTCGGCCTCGACGACGTCCTCGGCCAGCTGCTCGGTTCACCCCAGGACACCGCCGAGCACCGCGGCGCCCCGGGCGGAGGAGCTGAGCTGCGGTCGCTGACGGCGCCGCTCGGGGCGCTAGGCGAGCGGCTGCTCGGCGACGAGTACCGGGCGCGAGTCGAAGAGCTCCGCCGTCTCGTCGAGTCCGAGATCCGGCGCCTGCTCGCGGCGGAGCGCGGGGCCGGCGCGTTGGCGAAGAGCCTGCGGCGCACGCTCGTCGAGGACGTCGACTTCATGCACGCCACCCGCGAGGAGCTCGTGGCGATGCGCCGGGCGCTCTGGCCGCTGACGCGCGTGCTGGCGGCTCGCCTGGCACGCCGCCGGCGCCATCGCAGGCGGGGCCCGCTCGATTTCCGAGCGACGATCCGCCGGTCGCTGTCGACCGGGGGCGTCCCGGTCAACCCCCGGTTCCGCAGCCCGCACCCCTCGAAGCCGGAGATCGTTGTCATCGCCGACGTCTCGGGCTCCGTCGCCGCTTTCGCCCGCTTCACCCTGCACCTCGTCTACGCGATCGCCAGCCAGTTCTCGAAGGTGCGCAGCTTCGTGTTCATCGACGGGATCGACGAGGTCACCTCGATCTTCAAGAGCTCGTCCTCCATCGCCGAGGCGATCGAGCGGGTCGGAGCCGAGGCCGACGTGTGCCACCTCGACGGCCACAGCGACTACGGGAACGCGTTGCGGGCGTTCCACCAGCGCTGGGCGCGCGAGGTCACCTCCCGGACGAACGTCTTGATCCTCGGCGACGCCAGGAACAACTACCACGGCGCCGAGGCGTGGGTGCTCGACGACCTCGCCCGGCGGGCGCGCCGCGTGTACTGGCTCAACCCCGAGCCCCGCGCCTACTGGGGCAGCGGCGACTCGATCATCGGGGTGTACGCGCCGCACTGCGACGGCGTGTTCGAGTGCCGCAACCTGCGCCAGCTGGAATCCTTCGTCGACGAGCTCGGCTGAGCGCTCCTCGTCGACGCCCGGTCCGGGCGGCGGCCGCGCCCGGGACGCTCAGACGACAGAGGCGGCGGCCGGCGCGGGCCCGCGCGAGGGGCGGGGCGCCGGCGTCGCCGGGGCGTAGCGCGACACGACCGACCCGGCGACGAGGTCGGCGGCGGCGGCGCGGGCCGCGGCGCCGAACAGCGAGTGGTCGCCGCCGGTCAGTCGCTCGAGGCGCAGCGTGCCCTCGGCCTCGAGCCGGCGGGTCGCGCCACGCGCCCGGCGGTCGAACTGGCGGGCCTCCATGTCGCCGCAGACGAGCATCGTCCACACGCCGCGCTCGGCGAGCTGCTCAAGGCCCCGAGCCGGGCTGCAGTGCAGGTGGAGCCGCTGGAGCGCCGCCCAGACGACGGGGGGCACGTGGCGGTCTCCGAAGTCGACGAGCCCGCGGTGGCCGAGCAGGAGCTTGATCCAGCGGTTGTGCGGCCGCACGGCGTTGCGGGCGGGCGCGAGCTCGCCGCCGTCGCGGACCTCGGGCGGGTCGAAGTTGAGGATCGGGTTGATCGCATAGACGGCGCGGACTCCGAGCGCGATGCCGGCCTCGATCGAGTGGTAGGCGCCGGCGCAGAGACCGGCGAGCACGACCCCGGACGGATCGCCGGGCGAGACGGCGTCGACGATCGCGGCGACGTCGTCGAGCGCCTCCAGCGGGTAGTCGATCTGGGGGGCTTGGCCCGGCCGGACGGGGCTCTCGCCGAGGCCGCTCAGGTCCACCCGCAGCGAGGGGATCCCCGCCGCCGCCAGCCGGCGCGCGAGCGTGACCCACAGCCGCCCGGGCCCGACGTGGGGGATCAGCCCGGCGTTCAAGAAGACGACGGTCGGGGCCCGGGTCTGCGTCGTCGGGGCCGTGCGTACGCCGAAGAGGCCGAGAGGGCCGAGCCGCAGCGCTCGCTCCTCGATCGGCGAACCGTCCTCCGCCGCCAGCACCGCCCGGTCGCGCACCGACAGCGAGAGCTCACGCGTCGGCCCGTCGAGCACCTTGCCGGTCCATTCCACGATGCGCGCCACGGTCTCGTCGGGGACGAGCGCGCTGTCGGGCATGGCGTCGATGAGCTCGGCCTGGCCGAGGGCCTCGGCCCACTCGGCCCCCGCCGCGTCGAGCCGGCTGACGAACGGGCCGGGCAGGGAGCGATCGGCGCGCGTCAGCACCAGCACCCGCCGGGCGAGGCGTCCGGGTGCCGTCGCCATGTCGAGGCCGCCGAGCGCCGCGACGACCTCGGCGGAGAGCACCGAACCGAGCACCTCGACGGCACCGTCGGGGACCGCGCCGCTCGGCGTTGGCGTGTCACCGATGCTCATCGCCTTCAGCGCCTGCTGCTCGCGGACGAACGAGCGCCCTCGCGGGCACGGGTCCCACAGGACCAGGGCGTCGACGTCCTCCTCGGCCACCGCCGACGTCGCGATGGTGGCGCCGATGCGCAGTCCGACGACGCCGACGGCCGCTGCACCGGCGGCGCGGACGAAGCCGATGGCGGCGCGCACGCTGTCGATCCACGCCTCGAGGCGTCCGGGGTCGTGCTCGGCGCCGGCGGAGTTCGCCGTGCCGTCGTAGTCGACACGGCAGACGAGGAGCCCGGCGTCCTCGAGGCGCTCGGCGAGCACACGCAGCGCGCGGTGCGCCGACACGGCCTCGATGCCGAGCGTCGGGCAGAGCACGACCGCCCCGCGGACCAGCCCGCCCGCCGGCACGTGCAGCATCGAGAAGATCGGCCGCTGCCCCGCCTCGATCCACGCCGGCCGGGCGCTCACGACGCCCCCGCGCTGATGGGCGCGCCGCGGCGCGAGTTGAGGGCCCTGAGCTCGCCTCGCGGGGAGGCCCCCGGGACGCGTCCGGTGAGCCGGACGTGGCGCGCCCGGCCCGGCGCGAGGTGGAACCAGGAGTCTGACGGCTCGAAGCCGGGGACGTCGAGGGCGACCCATTGCGCGAGCCGGCGCGTTCGGCACTCGACGAGCCAGCTCCGGTCGTCCTCACCGGCGACGACGACCGCCTCGAGGCCGAGGTCGCCCTCGCGCGGTCGCGCCGGGCCGAGGGGGAGGTAGACGGACTCGACGGCCTGGTCGCCGAGCCCGGTCTCGAGCGCAACGACCACTACGTCGTGCACCGGCGGCCCGAAGCGGTAGGCGTAGGTGAGGTCGCGAAAGCCCTCGAACAGACCGGCGGCCTCGATCGTGACGACCTGGCGGGCCGGGAGCCCGACCCGCTCGGTCACCCGCTCGACCAGGCGCTCGCCGTCCGCGTAGAGCTCGACGGCGAGCTCGGCCTCGACGAGGCCGCCCGTGTCGTTGGCGAGATGCAGCCGCAGCCCGTTCAGCCCCTCGTCGGTGAGGAGCACCGACACGGGGGCGAGGAGCCGGCGCAGCACGTACCACGGCGCCTTCGGCCGTCCGAGCGCGTCCACGATGCCCCACCCCGCGCCGGGGAACAGGTCGCGAAGCGACAACACGATGCCGCCGCCGCATCGCGAGGCGGAGCTGCGCCACTCGGAGAACACGGCCGAGAAGCACTCGGCCACCGCGGCCCGCACAAGGTCGAGCGCGTGCTCCGGGTCGCCGAAGCGCACGGCCTGGGGGTCGAGCCCGAAGAGGCGCCGCGCGTAATGGTTGCTGACGTCTTCGAAGTCGAAGGAGGCGCCGGCGTCGCGGGGAACGGCCGACTTCCACCTCGGGTGGTGCCCGGCGACGCCGGGGCCCCCGAACACCTCGTCGACCGTCTCGGTCTCGGGCGGCACGGAGAAGGCGAGGCACTCCGCGGCGAAGCGCACGTCGGCCCGCCGGGCGTCCTCCAAGGGACGCAGGTACGCGCCGACCCCGAAGTAGTGGGCGACTCCGCGGTCGTTGCGGAAGGGCACCTCGCCGCCGCTCGGTGACGAGGTGACGTAGGCCACTTCGGGGACGATGCGGGCGACGAGCTCGGGTACGTCGGTCACGAGCACCTCGGGCCGCCAGCGGTCGCGACGCGCGCCGGCCATCGCGGCCTGCTGCTCGATCTCACTCCCGCCGCTCAGCACCGCGAGGCAGGGGTGCCCCTGGAGGTCGGTGAGGACCGCCTCGAGCTCGGCCCGGAGGCGCTCGCGGAAGGCCGCGTCGCCCGGCGGCTCGAGATTGGCGAGCATGCAGTCCTGCCACACGAGCAGGCCGAGCTCGTCGCAGTCGTCGAAGAACGCGCGGTCCTCGTAGACCATCGTGCCGGGCACGCGGACGATGTTCAGGTTCGCCTCGCGCATCTGGACGAGCGCGGCGCGGGTGTCCCCCCGGTTGCTCCCGGGGGCGACGACGTCCGGGGGGACCCACGTTGCCCCGCGGCAGAAGACCGGGACGCCGTTCACGACGAGGGAGAACCCGCCGTCGCCACGGTCCGCCTCGATCGTGCGGAAGCCGACCATGCCGAGCTCGACCACCTCCCCGTCCACGACCACCCGGCACGGATAGCGCGGCTGAGCGCCGTGGGTGTGGGGCCACCAGCGCTCGACGCCCTCGACGCGACAGACACCCCCGACGACGGCACCGCCGCCCGGCCGGGCGGAGACGCTCAGCTCGGTGGCCGCGTCACCGACGCACAGCACGGGCGGGGACGAGGGCAGCTCGGCGAGCTCGCAGGCGAGGCGGACGGTCCCGATCGCCGGATCGGCGGGCGCGGCGACCGGTCCGGCCGCCACCTCGACGACGAGATGACGCGACAGCAGGCTGATGCCCGCGTCGGGCTCGACGCGCACGGGCCGCCACGGCCCGACGATCGCCGGGCCGGGGGACCACCCGGGCATCCGGCCGAGCAGGCTCGTGCGGACGAAGCGCAGGCTCTGCGTCGCGACGAGCCTCGTCTTCCACGCCGGGCGGGCGACCTTGGCGGCGAGTCTCGGCGCGAGCGCCGCACACCGGATCGCGAGCTGATGGACGCCCGCGCACTCGCCGAGCGCGACCGTCGCGGGGAGGAACATGTTCTCCCCCTCGTGAACCCGCTCCCCGTCGAGCCACACGTCGTGGACCGTGGCCACCCCCTCGAGCACCAGCCGGAGCGGGCCGGCGCCGCGGGGCACCTCGAAGCTCGTGAGGAACCACCAGTCCTCGCCGTCGTAGTCGCGCTCGAGGTAGGGGGCCCCGGCGGCTCGCAGCGCCCCCGCGGCCGTGCCCGGTACCTCGGCCGGCCAGCGCTCGAGCGCGAGCGCCTCGAGCGCCTTCGGCGCCTCGGCCTGACCGGGCGAGCTCGCGCAGCAGCTCCACGACGAGCCTGCGAGATAGTCAGCCCCCACGGCTCACCGCCAGCGTGGCCGCAGCCTCCTCCCACGCCGCCGCCATCTCCTCGAGCGTCGCCGACGGGTCGAAGCGCCGACCCGCCGCCGCACGGGCGAGGCCGAACTCGAGTGCTTTGGCGCTGGCCGAGAGTCGCCGGTAGGCCGCCGCCGCGGCCTGGGGGTAGCCGAGGCCGCGCGCCGACAGCCAGTCGAGGAAGTCGGCGGCGATCTCCGCGTTGGCGCCACACTGCCGGCAGGTGCCGAAGGCGTAGCCGTGGAAGCCTTCGAGGCCGGCCTCGACCAGGTGGGGCAGGTCGGCATCGATCCGCTTGGCCATCCGGGTGACGGGGTTGTCCACGGGACGGCGCTCGAGGTGCTCGCGCCCGAGCTCCGCGGCGATCGTCGCGAGCCGCCCCTCGTCGCGCACCAGCCGGTCGAGCCGCACGAGCTCGACGTAGGGCGGCAGGGTCGTCAGCCCGGTGTCGACCTGGAGCGCGCCGGCGTAGTCCTCGCCGGCGAGCTCGAAGTAGCCGGCGTTGTGGAAGTAGCCGAGGCGCCGCTCGGCGGTATCGATCATCTGGGGCACGATCGTCGTCTTCACGTGCTGGCGGCGGTAGGACACGCCCTCGGTGTCGGGGAGGAAGAAGGCGTCGACCTCGACGGTGAGCAGGCGCCCGAGGACGAGCTGCTCGACGACGTGGTCGGCGAGGGGGCGGAAGACGTTCATCTCCCCGATCTCGATCCCGTACAGGCGGCGCAGATCCTCGGGCGGCGGCTTGAAGAATGCCCACTGCTCACCCTCGAAGTCCGTGCTCAGCGTGAAGGCGCAGGCGGCGAGGGGATCGAGCCCGAGCGAGTGCAGGATCTCGACGAACACGTCGACGTAGCAGTTCGTCTCGGTCCAGCAACGCTCGTTTCGGTGCAGGTCGTGGGCGTCGTAGTCCGCCGTCTCGAGCGGGAGGAGCCGGAGCCTCACAGCCCGAGCTGCTCTCGCGTCGCGCTCGGCCACTTCGAGGCGTCGATCCCGAGCTGGCCGAACAGCGCGAGCGCGACTCGCTCGAGCCCGAAGCCGACGCAGGAGGAGTGCGCCACGTCCCCCGAGGCCGTCGCGATGTCGAAGGCCTCGCCGAAGTGGTCCTGATGGCAGTTCGCCGACGCGATGGCGGTCGGGAACGCCGCCGAGGCGACCGGCGCGACGAGCTCGATCTTCAGCTCCTCGGCCCGCTGGTTGGCGCTCAGCATGCGTCCGGCGCGGCCGAAGAACGGGTCGTTGGCCACCTCCGGCTCGACCGTCAGGCCGAGGCCGCGCAGCAGCTCGAGGCCGCGCTCGACCCAACGGTCACGGTGGGAGCGCGCCCGCGCCGGATCTCCGAGGTACACGATCTCCTGCATGCGGAACACCTGCATGCGCGCCGGGTCGACGCTCGGTTCGTGCCGGAAGCAGTGCGCGAGGATCGCCACCGTCCGCCCGCCCTCGGGCAGGCTCCCGCGCTGGGACGGGTAGAGCTGGTGGCATCCCGCCGGCGCGAGCGCGAGATCCGTCGGGCCGACGAAGTCGTCCACCGAGCCGCCGGCGTCGATCCCCCGGAGCAGCTCGGCGTGGTCCTGGTCGCCGCCGCCGAAGGCGTTCACGCAACCGAGAAGGTTGGGGAAGCTGCGAACGTAGTCGGTCTCTTCCAGCAACCGCTTCACCATGACGAGCGGGAAGTGCAACGCGAGGTCGACCTCGCCCGCCGCGACCCGGCGGACCGCCGACTGGACGCCGAGGACCACCGATTCGAAGGTCTCGGACCGGAGGTAGAGGCCGTCGCTTCCGGCGTCGAGCAGGAGGCCGGACCGGAGCAGCGCGTCGCGCAGCTCGACCTGAGGCTGGCGCGGATCGGCGGGCGCCTCGGCGACCTGGGTCATCCGGCCTCCCTGGCGACGAGGAGGAGATGCGCCGAGTTCGCGAGGATCCGGTCATTGTTGACCATCAGCGCCGCGCCGTGAGCGTCGCGCAGCAGCCGCTCGAGGCCCAGCTCGGAGTCGGCGCGGTAGCCGGCCATCCCGCAGATCTGCATCGCCCGGCCGACGACGTCGACGACGAGCGTGGACGCGGCGACCTTCAAGGAGTTCATCGCGACCGCGAAGGACATCTGGTCGAGCGCGTCGAGGTCGGCCGAGATCTCCTCGTACCGTCGCGCCATGTGCCGCACGAGGGACTCGAACTGGAGCCGCACGGTCATGAGCTCGGCGAGCCGCAGCGCGGCGGGAGGCGTGACGCCGGGCTGCTTGCGCGCCAGCGCCCGGACGACGCCTTGTGAGGCGGCGCTCGCCGCGTCGGCGATCCCGAACCACACGTGGCTCCACATGAGGTGGGAGACGGGGAGCATCGTGCGGCTCGAGATGTCGGCGTAGGGCTCGGGAAGGACGTGCGAGGCCGGGGCCGACGCGCGAAGGACGAACCCGAGGCTGCAGGTCCCCCTAAAGCCGAGGGTGTCCCACCCGCTCGTGGGCTCGAGCACGAGATCTGGACGTCGGCACAGGACGAGCACCTGGTCGCTGGCCGGGCTGTCGGCGGTGCGCCGCGCCGTGGCGAGCACCGCGTCCGCCTCCTGGCCGTAGGAGATCACGGGGGCACGCTTTTCGAGCCGGACCTCGCCGTCGTGCTCCTCGACGGCGCACAGGCTCGTCCGGACGTCGCCGCCGACGCCGACCTCGGTCGTCGCCGAGGCGAGCAGCGCCTGGCGGCCGACGACCTCCTCGGCGAGGTAGCGCTCGAACGCCTCGGTCGTGCCGTGGCGGACGAGGCACGCCACCTGGATCTGGTGCATCGCGTAGATCATCCCGGTCGACGCACAGGCGCGGCCGAGCACCTCGGCGACCCTCGCCACCTCGGTCAGGCTCGCCCCGCCGCCCCCGAGGCGCTCCGGCACCAGCAGGCACAGGAGACGCTCGGCGCGCAACGCCTCGAGGGCCTCCTTCGGGAAGCGGGCCTCGCGATCGACGTCGTCGGCGGCCGGGGCGACGACATCCCGGGCGACCACACGCGCGCGCTCGATGGCGCCCTCCACGGCGGCCATCAGCGTGCGACCGTGCGGACTAGGGAGTCGAGCGCCTCGCGGATCGAGCCGATCGATTGGAAGGTCTGCTTGCGCAGCATCGACTGGGGGAACTCGACGTCGAAGGCGTCCTCGAGCGCGAGCATCAGGTTCACGCTCGCATGGGAGGTGAGCCCGGCGGCGTAGAGGTCCGTCTCCGCACCGATCGAGCCCGCGTCGACCGGCAGCTTCGCGTGCTCGCGCAGCACCTGCCGGATCTGGTCGTCCGTCTCAGCCACGGCGGCGCTCCGCTCGCGAGGTGTCTACCGACTTCACTTGCTCCCCGATCTCCTTCATCGCGCCCGCTCGACCGCCGTCGGCGCGTCGTCCGCGTCGTCCGCCGAGCCGGGCGCGCCGGGTGGCGGTATGCCCGCCACAGCTACAACGACAGACACATGCCCTCGGTTGATGGCGTTCGGTCAGACCGACGACGACCGCCGCCGCGACGCCCCCCTCGTGCGTCAGGCTCACCGCCAGCTCGTCGATGCCGCGGCGTGCAGCGAGCGCGGCGGCCTCTCCCGTCAGCACGAGGCTGCACGCGCCTGATGCGCCGCGCCGCACCTCGATCGAGCGCCAGTCGAGCGGGGCATCCTCCCAGCCCAGGGCCTTGACCGTCGCCTCTTTCGCGGCGAAGCGTGCCGCGAGGCCGGTGGCCGTCACCTCAGGGGTGCCCCGGCAGCTCTCCACCTCGTGTCGAGTGAACAGTCGCTCGACGTACCGGTCGCCGAAGCGCGCCAAGGCGTCGGCGACGTCGGCGACCGACGCCACGTCGACGCCCGCGCGGAGGAGGGGAGGATCTGCCACCCCACTACTGTCGGGCGTGGTGCAGCGCGTTCCAACCCCTTAGCGGGGGAGTGAGCCTCATGCATCTGGTGGAGCGCCTGCAGACGAGCACGCGAGAACCTGCGCCGAGGCCCCAGGGAATGCCACCGGGTGGCACGTCGCCAAAAGCCCAGCGGAACACCGGGAAACTCCACGATCGCGCCGCGCCGGTCGTTATCAGCGTTACATCTCGGCATCAGGACGGTTACCTCGTGATGTATCACTGCCGACAAACGCACATCAGCCGACCGCGGGAGGCGAGCTCACCCCGGAGGTGGTAGCCATGAGCGAGCATGAGCCGCACACTGCACCGGTGCAGAGCCACGGCGACCGCGCGAGGGGGCTGACGCGCGCCCTGTCGCGGCCCCGGGCGACCCGGCGCAGCCCGCGCCGGTGAGCGCATCGGTCGCTCCGGAGCCCTGCGCGCCCGTCGAGGCGGGCACGGCCGCGGCCCGGATCCCGCCGAGCGCGGCAGCGGTGGTGGAGCCCGGCTGGCGATCGCCGCAAGGAGTGGCCGAGCGCCGCGGCGTGCCCACCCTCTTGCGCAGCCTCGCCCGCTCGCGGCGCGATCCGCTCATCCGCAACGGCCACGCGCTCATCGCCGGCTCGGTCGCCACCGCCGTCATCGGCGTCGTTTTCTGGATCGTCGCCGCGCACCGTTACGCCCCCGAGTTCGTCGGCCGCAACTCGGTGGTGATCTCGACCTTCACCTTCATCGGCGCGATCTCCCAGCTGAACCTCGTCATCGCCCTGACGCGCTTTGTCCCTGCCGCGGGCGACCGCTCCCGCCGTCTCGTCGTCGGCGCCTACGCCATCAGCGCGGCGATCGCCGGGACGCTCGCCGTGGTGTTCCTCCTCATCGTCACCCGGATCGAGCCCCGGCTCGGCTTCCTGGTGCAGAACCGCTGGCTCGCGTTCACCTTCGTCGGCGTCACGGCGCTCTGGACGATCTTCGTCATGCAAGACGGGGTCTTGGCGGGCCTTCGCCGGGCCAACGTCGTGCCGGTCGAGAACGCCGGGTTCGCGCTGGTGAAGGTGGCGCTGCTGCTGCCGCTCGCGGGGCTCGTGCCGAACGCCGGCATCTTCCTCGCATGGTCGATCGCCACGCTCGCGACCGTGATCCCGACGAACGGCTACATCTTCGGCCGGGCCCTGCCGCACCACGAGCGGCACTCCGTCGGCGCCGCGGACTTCTCGCTCGCGCAGCTGCGGCAGTTCGTCACCTACGACTACATCGGCTCGCTCTTCTGGTTCGGCGCGGCGTCACTCCTGCCCCTCGTCGTGCTCCGGCGCGCCGGCGGGGCCGCCAGCGCCTACTTCTCCCTCGCCTGGATGATCGCGTACGCGCTGTACACGGTCAGCTTGAACATCGGTTCCTCGCTCGTCGTCGAGACCGCCGCCGACCAGTCGGGCCTCGACGCGGCGTGCCGGCGGATGATGACGCACCTCGCAAAGATCGTCGTGCCGGCGGTCGTGCTCATCGTCGTGATCGCACCGGAGCTGCTGCGGCTCTTCGGCGCCGCGTACGAGCACGCCGGCACGGTGGCCCTGCGTCTGCTCGTGCTCTCGGCGATCCCGTACATCGTCGTCGGCACTGCGGAGAGCGCCTACCGCGCCCGGCGCCGGACCCGACCGCTCGTCGCGCTGAACGGCGCGCTGTTCGTCATCTCGATGCCGCTCAGCTGGGTGCTCCTGCCCTCCTTCGGCGTCACGGGGGTGGCGCTCGCCTGGTTGATCGCCGAGGTGGTCGTGACGACCGGCCTGATCCTCGCCCGGCGGACCTGGCTCGGTCCCGGCAGCTGAGCTGCGCCGAGACGTCGACGAGCCGCCAGACGGCGCGAGCCTCGCCGCCCCGGACCGGGCGACGACGGCGCGCTCGCCCGCCGAGGCCGGGGGCACCCGACAGGTTCCAAAGGGCGGCGCGCCCGGTGGAGCGGCGTGCGTGCGCGGCCCAGGACGCGGTGCCGAGCCGCTAGGGTGCGAGGCATGACCGACCAGGCGTTCGAGCCCGATCTCGGTGCGTTCGTCCAGGAAAAGGCTGGCACCGCGCCCGGCACCCGGCTCGCGATCGTGCGCCACGGTGAGGCCGTCTGCAACGTGGAGGACTTCATCGGCGGCCACGAGGGCTGCCGGGGGCTGACCAAGCGGGGCGTGCGCCAGGCCGAGGCGCTCGCGGAGCGGCTGCGGCGCACGGGCGAGCTCGCCGGCGCCGCCGCGCTGTGGACGAGCGTGCTGCCCCGGGCGGTCGAGACCGCCGAGATCATCGCCCCTAGCTTGCGCGACCTGCCGGTGCAGCGCAGCTGCGGCCTGTGCGAACGCCACCCCGGCGAAGCCGACGGGCTCACCTGGGCCGAGTACGAGCGGCGCTACCTGAGGATCTCCCTGCCCGGAGACGACCCCGAGCTGCCGCTCTCGCCCGGAGGCGAGAGCTGGATCGACTTCGTCGACCGAGCGTCGGCGTCGCTCGCCGCCCTCGCCGCCGACCATCCCGGCCAGCTGCTCGTGGTCGTCGCCCACGGTGGCGTGATCGACGCCTCGGTCATCCGCTTCCTCGGCCTGCCCGATCACGGCGAGAACGTGCGGCTCCACCCGGACCACACCTCGATCACCGAGTGGGAGCACACCGGGACGCGCTGGCGGTTCGCCCGCTACAACGACGCCGCCCATCTTGGGGGTCCCGAGGTCGAGGAGCTGCGGTCACCGGCCCCAGGCTGGGTCGGGCGGGACCAGCCGGACTGAGCGGTCCAGGCGCCGGCCTCAGCGGGCCGTGCCCCGGATCAGCAGGCGTAGTCGGGATCGAGGCCGTAGGGCGAGGAGAGGTTGCCCGGCGTCTCCTGCAGCAGCCACGGGACCCCTCCTGCGAAGACGGCCACCGAGGACGACTTCGGGTAGGTGGCGGTCCCGGTGCACCAGGGGCCGAGCACGCCGGGTCCCGGCAGCCCCCGCTGGACGAAGGGAGGGCGCGTCCAGGGAACTCCCGCGACCCACAGCGGGATCCGCGGGCCGCGCGGCACGAAGTCACCGGCGATCTTCGGGTACTGCACGCTCGTCGAGTAGATGCCGACGGTGATGCCGCCGCGGCGCAGCGCGTCGAGGGCGCCCTGGATGGTCTGGTCGTTCAGCGCCGTCGAGTCGGACCAGTACCGGCCGGCGGAAAAGCTCGAGTTCGCGTTGGGCGAGAGGCTGTCGTTCTCGATGTCGAGCCACCAGATGCTCGAGTGCACCCCTTGGGAGATGGCGTACTCGAGGGCGCTGCGGGCGCCGTTGAAGCCGTAGTTGTAAGCGCTGCAGCTCTCGCTCGCGCCGGCGGAGAGGGTGGCGCAGCGCCCTGCCGGCCCGCTTGCCGAGGCGGCTGCGGCGGCTGGGGTGGTGCCGGGCGAGTTCATGAAGATGTAGAGGTTGTACGGCGCGCCGTTCGCGCCGCCCGCCCGGGTCGCCCAGGCGACCTCGGAGGACAGGCAGGAGTTCTGCGCGCTGTCGAGCCAGCCGACGACCTGGATGATCGAGATCCCCGACGACGGCGGCAGGCCGAACTTCGCATTCGGCGAGCCGGTCTTCGAGCACTGGAAGTCGCTGATGTCGTAGCCGAGCGCACCGTGCGGATAGGGCGCCACGGCGGCTACCGGCACGGCGAAGGTCGCCACGATGGCGACGACGCGGACCGAGCGCGGGGGCGGGTGGTGGGCCAGCGAGCCGTAGAAGCGGGCATCGCCGAAGTTGTAGACGCGCCCGGAGGCCCCGGTGATCCAGTAGCCGAGGGCGTCGGGCGTCGAGGCGAACGACACGATCGGCTTCGGCAGGCGCCGGTGGACCGCCGAGCCGTAGAAGCGGGCGTCGCCGAAGTTCCGCACGGAGCCGTTCGCGTAGGCGAGCCAGTAGCCGAGGGCGTCGGTCGTCGTCCCCATCCCGACGACGGCGACGCGGGTGTGGTATTTCGCGCCCGAGCCGAAGAACTCGGCGTCACCGAAGTTGTAGATGCTCCCGTTCTGTGCGAACAGCCAGTAGCCCTCGCCGTCGGGGGTGGGCACCAAGCCGGCGATGGAGCTGCGGAGGTGGTTGTGCACCGCCGATCCGCAAAAGGCCGCGTCGCCGTAGTTGTAGACGCTGCCGCTCGAGGTCGCGATCCAGTAGCCCTGGCCGTCGGGCGTGGCGGTGATCGCGACCACGGGACCGCGCAGCCGCTGGTGCACGGGTGAGCCGTAGAAGGTGGCGTCACCGAAGTTGTAGATGTTCCCCTTCTTCGTGACGATCCAGTAGCCCCCGCCGTCCGCGGTCGCCGCGCCGCCCACGACGGGGGCGGGGAGGTGGTGCTGGGGCGCCTTCGAGCCGTAGAAGCCGGCGCCGCCGTAGTTGTGGACGCCGCCGTTCGACTCGACGACGTAGTACGCGGGCGCGGCGGCGGGCACCGGCGGAAGGGTGGTCGTCGTCGGCGCGGCCGTCGTCGTCGGCGCGACCGTCGTCGTCGTCGTGGACGTCGTCGTGGACGTCGTCGTGGACGTCGTCGTGGACGTCGTCGTGGACGTCGTCGTGGTGGGCGTCGTCGTCGTCGTCGGCGGCGAGCTCGTGCTTGTCGTCGACGAGCTCGTGCTGGTCGTGGTCGGCGTCGTGGTGGTCGTCGTGGTGCTGCTCGTCGTCGTCGGCGCCACGGTCGTCGTCGAGGCCGGGAGGGTGGTGGTCGAGCTGGTCGTCGTGGTGGTGGTCGTCGGCGTCGGCGGCGCGACGCACAGGTTCGCGGTCTGTCGCGCCGTCGCGGCCCGCGAGGTCGCCGGGTGGGACGTGGCGACGACGACGAGCAGACCGGCGACCGTGCACGCGCCCGCGAGTGATCGCAACGCGCGCCCGGGCGCGCGACGTCCCGCCATCAGGCGCGCAGGAGTTCCGCGACGCGAAACGAGAGATCGATCGACTGACGGGCGTTCAGCCGAGGGTCACAGGTGGTGGTGTAGCGCAGCGGCAGCTGCTCCTCGAGGATGTCCTCGACCCCGCCGAGGCATTCGGTGACGTCGTCACCGGTCAGCTCGACGTGGACGCCGCCGGGCCAGGTCCCCTCGGCACGGTGCACGGCGAAGAAGCCCCGGATCTCACCGAGCACGTCGTCGAAGTGGCGCGTCTTCCTGCCGTTCTCGGAGACGAAGGTGTTCCCGTGCATCGGGTCGCACGTCCACACGACGGGGTGGCCGGCCGCGTGGACGGCCCGGATCAGCGGGGGCAGCAGCGTCGTCACGTTGGCGATCCCGAGGCGGCTGATCAGCGTCAGCCGCCCGGGCCGGCGCTCGGGGTTGAGCATCTCGCAGATGGCGACGACCTCGTCGGCCGAGACGCCCGGCCCGAGCTTCACGCCGAGCGGGTTGCGCACGCCGGCGAGGAAGCCCATGTGGGCGCCGTCGAGCTGGCGCGTCCGCTCGCCGACCCAGAGCATGTGCGCGGAGCAGTCGTACCAGTCGCCCGTGAGCGAGTCGCGGCGGGTGAGCGCCTCCTCGTAGTCGAGCAGGAGCGCCTCGTGGCTCGTGTAGAAGTCGACCTGCTGGATCGGCGCGCCGTCGGACAGGTCGACGCCGCAGGCCCGCATGAACCGCAGCGCCCGGTCGATCTCCTCGGCGATCGCCTCGTAGCGACGTCCCTCGGCGCTCGTCGCGACGAACTCCTGGTTCCAGGCGTGCACCTGCGAAAGGTCCGCGAAGCCCCCCTTCGTGAAGGCGCGCAGGAGGTTCAGCGTCGAGGCGGCGTGGTGGTACGCGGTGATCATCCGCCGGGGATCGGGGATCCGTGCGGACGGCACCGGCGTGTCGTCGTTCACGATGTGGCCGCGGAAGGCGGGCATCTCGACGTCACCGACCCGCTCGACCGGCGAGGAGCGTGGCTTCGCGAACTGCCCCGCGATCCGTCCGATCTTGACGACCGGGACACCCGAGCCGTAGGTGAGCACCACCGCCATCTGCAAGATGACCTTCAGCTTGTCCCGGATCGAGTCGGCGGACTGCTCGGTGAAGGACTCGGCGCAGTCACCCGCCTGCAGCAGGAAGGCGCGGCCCTCGACCACCCGGGCGAGCGAGTCGGTGAGGTGTCGCGCCTCGCCGGCGAACACGAGGGGCGGCAGCGCGGCGAGCTCGGTCCGCGCCGACTCCAGCAGCTTCTGGTCGGGCCACCCCGGTGGCTGAGCAGCCGGGAGGGCTCGCCACGAGGAGGGTGACCACGACAGGTCCGGCGTGGGCATGGCACAAGCCTAGACAGTGCGGAACGGCTGGCGCATGCATGCCTCACATTTCCATCACACTCGCTAATATATTGGCAACACGTGCACCAATACCGGCGAGTGACGTTCATGCGCCAGCTCAGCGCGGCCGCGAGCGCGCCCGAGCGTCCGCGCCGCGCGTCGCCCGGCTCCGCCCGCCCGCCGGGCCTGCGAGCGCCCAGCCGCTGCGGCGTCCTCCCGCCGTGCGCCACCGGCGGGCGCCTACGCTGCGGGGATGGCGCACCCCGACCCCCTGACGCACCGGGCCGAGAGCGGCGCGGTCCGCGGGGGCTGCTGAGCGCGGCGAGGACGGCCCGCCGTGCGCCTCGGCATCCTCGGTGGCACCTTCGACCCGATCCACGTCGGCCATCTCGTCGCGGCGGTGAACGCCCGGCACAGCGTGGGGCTGGACCGGGTGCTCCTCGTCGTCGCGAACGAGCCGTGGCAGAAGGTCGGCTCGCGCGCGGTGACGCCGGCGCTCGACCGGCTGGCCCTTGTCGAGGCGGCGGTCGCTAGCTGCGAGGGGCTGGAAGCCTCCGCGCTCGAGGTCGAGCGTGGCGGGGTCTCCTACACGGTCGACACCGTCGACGAGCTGAGGGGCGAGCACCCTGAGGCCGAGCTGTTCCTCCTCGTCGGCGCCGACGTCGTCGGCGGTCTCGACACGTGGGAGCGCGTGGAGCGGGTCCGCGAGGCCGTCACGCTCGTCGTGGTGAACCGCCCGGGCGCGGCGACCGTCCAGGTCGGCGGGGACGGCCCGCTCACCGGCTGGCGCGCCGTGACGATCGAGATCCCGGCGCTCGAGATCTCGAGCACCGACCTGCGGGACCGGGCGGCCACCGGCCGACCCCTCGACTTCCTGATCCCGACCGAGGCGATACGCGTCATCCGCGAGCGTGGGCTGTACGCTGTCGAGAGATGAGCTGCCGTCCGATCGCCCGACCGGTTGGTGACCGTCGTGTGCCCTCGAAGCGGGTCATGGGCAGCAGCGGACGGCGTTGAGCCTTCAGCACGCACTCGTTGCCGCGCGCGCAGCCGCGTCGAAGACCTCCGAGGAGACGGTGGTGCTCGACGTCGGTGAGCTGATCGGCATCACCGACTACTTCGTCATCGCGAGCGGCCGGAACGACCGGCAGGTGCGGGCGATCGTCGACGAGGTGACTCGCAAGGTCCGCGAGGTGCGCGGGGTGCCCCCGCGCCAGGTCGAAGGCCTGCAGGCCGCCGAGTGGGTGCTGGTCGACTACGGCGACTTCGTCGTGCACGTCTTCAACCCAGAGGCGCGCCAGTACTACGCCCTCGAGCGGCTGTGGTCGTTCGCACCCCGCGTCAGCTGGGAGGCCGATCTCGCCAGTCCGGGCGCGCGGGTCTGAACCCGCCGCCGGCGTTCGGGCGCGCGCCCCGGACGGCGGCTCGTCGGCGCCGGAAGACCTGCCTCAGGGGCCTGCGGGGTTGAGCGAGATGTACGTCTGGGTGGTGACGTAGGTCGCCGACGTCGTGCCGTCGGGCGTGTAGTTGTAGAGCGAGCCGAACAGCGTGAAGTTCACCCCTTTGATGTCGGAGAACAACCGCATCAACGTGAACACGATCTGGGCGAGGGGGATGTAGAGGTTCTGCCCGTCGAGGTTGATGAAGGGCGCGTCGAGCTGGACGGTGGCGATGCCCGAGCGGCGGTCCAGGTTCACCTGCAGCTGGGTGCCGCCCGGGAGCCTCGTCGTCAGCCCCGCCTTGAGCTCGGCGGCCGTCGGTCCCTCCTCGAGCAGCTTGAGCGCGATCCGCGGCGTGATCGGCACCTGGGAGAAGCGGAGCGTCCCCTTCAGCACCGGTGAGGAGCCGCTGGTGACGAAGTAGACCTCGCCGTGCGGGCCATGGGGCGTCCCGTCGCTCGGCGCCGGCGTCGAGGTGCTCGTCGGCGAGCCGTTCGGGCCGATGAGGTTGAATGGGACGTTGTTCGCCGACAAGGGCTGGGCGGTGGTGCTGAGCGGCACGCCGCAGGCCGCCAGCGCCAACGCTCCGAGGCCGAGCGCGAGGCCGACGAGGGCGCGCCGTCTCACGGTCGCGCCGTTCCCGGAGCGCCCGCCGAGGTGCCGGCCGGGGCGTCGTCGTCGGGCGGCGGACCTGGCGGCGCCACCTCGGCGACGCGGGCGCCGTGGCCGTTGCCGAGGCGGCCGTCGCCCGCGCCGGTGTCGCGACCGGTCCCCGACGGCCCGCCCCCGGACGCCCCGTCGGAGGTCCTGCCCCCGCCGCCGGCCCCCGGCAGGGCGGCCGTCGCCTCGCCGGCCGCCGCAGGCAGCCGCGCCTCCTCCTCGGTCGCCCGCACCTCGTCGTCCTCGTCGAGGTCGGCCTCCTTCGAGAGCGGGAGCTCGACGACGAATCGGGCCCCTCCTCCTGGCGCGTCCTCCACCCAGACGCGCCCGTTGTGGAGCTTGACGTGCTCCGCCACGAGCGCCAGGCCGAGGCCGGTGCCGCCGCCGGCGCCCCGGGTGCCGGCGGCGACGGAACCGCGGGCGAAGCGCTCGAAGACCCGTTCCCGCTCGGCCGGCGGGACGCCGGGGCCGTGGTCCTCGACGGCGACGCGGACCGTCGCGTCGCGGCCCTCCACGGTGACACGCGTGGCGCCGCCCCCGTAGCGCTGGGCGTTCTCCACCAGGTTCGTCATTACCCGCTCGATCCGTCGCTTGTCGACGACCACCTTGCGCCGCCCGACCGCGGGGTCGACCTCGATCGGGACCGCCTGACCTCCTGCGGCGTCGACCGCCCGGCGGACGAGCTCGCCGACACCGACGATGCTCGCCTCGAAGTCGGCGGAGCCGGCGTCGAAGCGCGAGATCTCAAGCAGCTCGCCGACCATGCGCTGGAAGCGCCGGATCTCGGCGCTGACGAGGTCGAGGGCGCGTTGGGAGCGTTCGGGGAGCTCTGAGCGGCGCGTCTCGATGACCGACAGCGAGGCGGCGAGCGTGGTGAGCGGGGAGCGCAGCTCGTGGCTGACGTCCGAGGTGAACCGGGCGTCGCGTTCGATCCGCTGCTGGAGCCGGTCGACCATCCGGTTGAACGACGAGGCGAGGACGGCGAGATCGCGGACGTCGGCCGTCTCGAGCCGGGTGCTGAGCCGCCCGCTCGCGATCGCGAGCGCCGCCTGTGAGACGTCGTGCAGTGGCCGGAGCGCGCGCCCGGCGGCCCACCGACCGAGCACCGCGCCGGCGAGGGTGGTGATGACGCCGGCGGCGACGAGGGTGAGCAGGATGATGCGGAGGGTCTGGGCCGTCTGGTCGAGCGGGAACATCTGGAAGAACAGGGCGCTCGCCGAGGCGATGGGGACCCCGACGGCGAGGTAGGGGGTGCCGCGGAACTCGAAGATCTGGAACGCGGGCTGGCCGCTTTGGACGATGTCCACCAGGCTCTGCGGCAGGTCCTGCTTGTTGGCGGCGGAGGACGCCTCGATCCAGCCGCCCCGGACGTCGAGGAAGGACTCCGACCGGTGCCCCGACTTGGTCCTCATCACGGAGAGGTTGGCGTTCTCGTCGATCTGGGCGAGCGTGTCGATCAGCGTGTTCTTCGGGTCGCGCAGCTTCTCCTGGACCACGGCGGCGTTGGCGTAGACCTGGTTGACGATCGAGTGCTGCTCCTGGCCGACGATCTGGGAGCGGACCGTGACGAAGGTGACCGAGGCGAGCGCGCTCGAGATGACGAAGGCGCCGAAGGCGAAGCTGAGCGTGATGCGGGAGCGCAGCCCGAGCCGCCGCCGACCGCGCCTCCCGTCGCTCGCCGGTGGGCGAGGACGCCGGTGGAGGAGGCCGCTCGGCCGCATCTACGGCGCGAGCTTGTACCCGAGGCCGCGGACCGTGAGCACGTGGCGGGGGTTCGCCGGATCGGGCTCGACCTTCGTCCTCAGGCGCCGGACGTGGACGTCGACGAGCCTTCCGTCGCCGAAGTAGTCGTAGGACCAGACGCGCTCGAGGAGCTGCTCGCGCGAGAGCACCTTGCCGGGGTTCGCCGCCAGTTCGCAGAGCAGCAGGAACTCCGTCCTGGTGAGGTGGACCTCCTCGCCCGAGAGCCGCACGACCCCGGCCTCGGGTTGGATCTCGAGCTCGCCGAAGCTGAGTGACGCCGGCCCGCCCTCCGTCGCGCGGGCCCGGCGGAGCAGGGCGCGGATGCGCGCCGCCAGCTCCTTTGGCTCGAAGGGCTTCGTGACGTAGTCGTCCGCGCCGGCCTCGAGGCCGGCGACGACGTCGTGGGTGTCCGTGCGCGCCGTGACCATGATGATCGGCACGGCGCTTTGGCGCCGGAGCTCGCGGCAGCAGGCGAAGCCGTCCATGCCGGGCAGCATGATGTCGACGATCAGGAGGTCGAAGGGGGCCTGCGGGTTCGCCTGGGCGTAGATCTCGAGCGCGTCCTCACCGCTGTCCGCCTCGCTCACGTCGTAGCCCTCGTCCTCCAGGGCGAGTCGCATCGAGGTCCTGATCCGCTCGTCGTCTTCGACGATGAGGACGTGGCTTGCCATGCTCATATCTTCTCGCAACTTGGCGTCACTGTGTGCCCCGGTGCGCCGGCCGCCACGAGCGGCCGGCATTCTGGCCCGGGCCGGCGGTCGCCGGTCGGTAGGATGGGGCTGTGAGCTGGGAGATCGAAGCATTCGCCCGCTCCCTCGGGTCGGCGGCCCCGGCGACGATCCGGGCCTACTTCGCTGACGTCGAGGCGTTCACCGAGTGGGCCGGACGCGGCGTCGCCGACGGTCCGGGCGACGTCGACCGCCTCCTGCTCCGGCGCTACCTCGCCTACCTGTCGACGAGGGGGTACGCGAAGCGGACGATCGCCAGGAAGGCCGCCTCGCTCCGCCGCTACTTCGCGTGGGCGCAGCGGCGCGGCCTGGTCGCGGCGGACCCGGCGCGACGCCTCGCGGCGCCGTCCGGGGAGTCCCGCCTGCCCCGGGTGCTCTCCCTCGCCGAGCTCGAGGCGATGCTCGACCCGGCGCCGACCGCTCACGGGGTCGCCCCGGCGGAACCGGCGACCGCCGGGAGACGCTCCGGCGGGGCCGGGAGCGAGGCGCTTCGGCTGCGCGACGACGCGGTGCTCGAGCTGCTGTACGGGTCGGGGCTTCGCGTCAGCGAGTGCTGCGGCCTCGACGTCGGCTCGTTCGACCTCCGAGGCGGCACCGTGACGGTGTGGGGCAAGGGCGGCAAGCAACGACGCGTGCCGATGAGCGCGCCCTCGGTCGAGGCGGCGCGTGCCTGGCTCGACCACGGCCGCGAGCAGCTCCTCGGGCCGGCCACGCCCCCGGGCGCCGCCTTCGTCAACACGCGGGGCAGCCGGCTCGGCCCGCGCGACGTCCGCCGGATCCTCGACCGGCGCTCGCCGGTCCCGACCCATCCGCACGCGCTCCGCCACAGCTTCGCTACCCACCTGCTCGACAACGGCGCCGACCTTCGGGCCGTCCAGGAGCTGCTCGGTCATTCGAGCCTGCGCACGACGCAGGTGTACACGCACGTCTCCCGGGAGCGCCTGGTCGGGGCCTACCGGCGTGCTCACCCGCGGGCCTGAGCGGCTACGATCTGATCGGGCCCGCCCGGGCCCATTGACCTCACCGCTGACCGTACGTCCGGACGTACCCACGGTCGCCCCGCAACGCGGGGCGCGACGCCCGGATCAGACCAACCGTTGGGAAGGAGCGACGCGTGGCCGTCGTCACGATGAACCAGCTGCTCGAGGCGGGTGTGCACTTCGGGCACCAGACCCGTCGTTGGAACCCGAAGATGAAGCGCTTCCTCTACGGTGAGCGCAACGGCATCTACATCATCGACCTGCACCAGACGCTCTCGAGGATCGAGGTCTCGTACAACTTCGTTCGCGAACTCGTCGCCGGTGGCGGGACGGTCCTGTTCGTCGGCACGAAGAAGCAGACCCAGGACCCCGTCGCCGAGTACGCCTCGGCCTGCGGGATGCCCTACGTCAACGAGCGCTGGCTCGGTGGCATGCTCACGAACTTCGAGACGATCGCCGGCCGCGTCCGCAAGCTCTCCGAGCTCGAGACCTCGCGCGACTCCGGCGAGTTCGACGCCCTCCCGAAGAAGGAGGCGCTGCTGCTCTCGCGCGAGCTCGAGAAGCTCGAACGCAATCTCGGCGGCATCCGCCGACTGCAGCGGCTGCCGGACGCCGTCTTCGTGATCGACACGAAGAAGGAGCACATCGCCGTCACCGAGGCGAACAAGCTCAACATCCCCGTCATCGCGGTCGTCGACACCAACTGCGACCCCGACGTCATCGACTACGTCATCCCCGGCAACGACGACGCCATCCGGTCGGGGCGGCTGCTGTGCCGCGTCATCGCCGACGCGGTGACCGAAGGCCGGTACATGTACTCAAAGCGAGCCGTCCAGAAGCTGCGCGGCGAGCCGTCGGCGCCCGCCGCACGGACGACGCCGGCGGCCGCGGCACCCCCGGCGGGCGAGGGCACCGGCGCTCAGGTGGCGGCCGCCGCGACGGCGGAGGCCTGAGCAGATGGCACCGATCACGGCAAAGGACGTTCAGCGGCTGCGCCAGGAGACGGCGGCCGGCATCTTGGACGCCAAGCGCGCGCTCGAGGAGTGTGGCGGCGACTTCGACAAGGCGAAGCAGTGGCTGCGGGAGAAGGGGCTCGCCGGAGCCTCCAAGCGCGGGGAGCGCGAGCGCTCCGAGGGCGCGGTCTCGGTCGTCGTCACCGGCGGCGGCAGGCTCGGCGCCGTCGTCGCGCTCGAGTGCGAGACGGACTTCGTGGCGAAATCGGCCGACTTCGTCCGCCTTGTCGACACCCTCGCCGAGTCGCTCGCGACCGACGGCGAGGCCGCGCTCGGCGCGCACGACGAGGAGATCGACCGGCTGCGGGTCACGTTGAAGGAGAACATCGCGATCGGCCGGACGGTGCGGTTCGACGCGGCCGAGGGATCGGTGCTCGAGAGCTACCTGCACGTCCAGAACGGGCGCGGGGTGAACGGCGTGCTGATCGAGCTCGCCGGCGGCGGCGCGGAGCTGGCGCACGACGTCGCGGTGCACATCGCCTTCGCCCGCCCGGAGTACCTGCGGCGCGAGGACGTCCCCGCCGACGTCGTCGCCGCCGAGCGGGCCACCATCGAGGCGATCGCCCGCAACGAGGGCAAGCCCGACGCGCAGCTGCCGAAGATCGTCGAGGGGCGCCTGAACGGATGGTTCAAAGAGCGCGTGCTGCTCGACCAGCCGTACGCGCGCGACGAGAAGCGGACGATCGCGCAGGTGCTCGGCGACGCGCAGGTGGTGCGCTTCGCCCAAGTGGTCGTCGGTGCGTGACGGCCACGGGGTCTGAGATGGCAGTCGGGGCGAGCGCCCTCGCCCCGAACCACGCCTCGCCCCGCTGGAAGCGGGCGGTGCTGAAGGTCTCCGGGGAGGCGCTCGCCAGCACCTCCTCCGAGGAGACCATCGACGCTCCGACCGTGCGGCGGATCGCCCGCGAGATCGCCGAGTCGTGCTTCGAGCTCGGCGTCCAGCTCGCCGTCATGATCGGCGGCGGCAACATCTGGCGCGGCACGACCGGCGCGGGCGGCGGGATCGACCGGGCGACCTCGGACACGATGGGGATGCTCGGCACGGTGATCAACGCCCTGGCGCTCCAGGACGCGATCGAGCGGGAGGGCCAACCGACGCGCGTGCTCTCCGCGATCGTGATGGCGGAGGTCTGCGAGCCCTACATCCGCAGGCGCGCGATCCGCCACCTCGAGAAGGGCCGGGTCGTCATCTTCGCCGCCGGGATGGGCAACCCCTACTTCACGACGGACACGCCCGCGGCGCTGCGCGCCGCGGAGATCGAGGCCGAGGTGATCCTGAAGGGCACCCACTCCGGCGTGGACGGCGTCTACAGCGCAGATCCGCGCACCCACCCCGACGCCACTCGCTTCGACGAGATCACCTTCATGGAGGTGATCTCGAAGGACCTGCGCGTCATGGACCTCACAGCGATCACGTTCTGCAAGGACAACGGGCTGCCGATCCTGGTCTTCGACCTGATGAGTGCCGGGAACATCCGGGGCGCCCTCGCCGGCGAGCGGATCGGTACGCTTATCCGATGACGGACGACTCGCTGATCCAAGCCGCGCTCGAAGAGTCCCGCGAGAAGATGCAGCGGGCCATCGAGCACGCAAAGACCGAGTTCGCCGGCATCCGCACGGGCCGGGCCGTCCCGGCGCTCGTCGAGAAGCTGAAGGTCGACTACTTCGGCACGGAGGTCCCGCTGCAGCAGCTCGCCGGGATCACGGTGCAAGAGGCGCGTGTCCTCGTCATCCACCCCTACGACAAGGGTGCGCTGAAGGCGATCGAGAAGGCGATCCAGAGCTCGGACCTCGGCGTCAACCCGTCGAACGACGGGACGCTCATCCGCCTCGTCTTCCCGCAGCTGAACGAGGAGCGCCGCAAGGAGCTCGTGAAGGTCGTGCGGCATCGCGCCGAGGAGGGGCGGGTCGCCGTGCGCAGCGTGCGCCGTGCGGTCCGCCACGAGCTGGAAGCGCTCGAGCGAGACGGCGACATCTCCTCGGACGACTTGGATCGCGCGGAGAAGGAGCTGGAGAAGCTCACCCACGAGCTCGTGGTCGAGATCGACCGGCTCCTCGCGCACAAGGAGCAGGAGCTCCTCGAGGTGTGAGCGGCGCGGGCGCCGCTGGCGGCGCCCGTTGGCCTCCGAGAGGTGGGCCGCGAACAGGAGGCATGGTGGACCAGCAGCACGAGCGGGCGCCCGGCGTCGCCGAGGAGCCCGGCCAGGAGGGCGCGGACGAGTCCGCCGCCGAGCGGCCGAGGGCTACCCGCACCGGCACCCAGCGCCAGGCGTCCGGGCCGCCGACCGACCAGGTGCGCATCGCCGCGGTGGAGGCCGCCGTCGCGGCCGGACTCGCCCCCTCCACCGGTCGGTCCGAGTCGCGCCCGCCCGCCGAGCCCGACGGCGCCGCCTTCACCCTGCCGGACTGGACCGACCCGCCGACCGGCCAGGTGCCGAGGATCCTCCTCGACGACCCGGGTGAGCACGGCACCATCGCCGAGGCCGCGGACCTGCCCGTGCGCGGGCCGAGCTGGCGCCAGGAATCGACCGACTGGGACGAGGACGACCTCGGCCTCGCCTTCCTCGCCGGCGAGGGGGACGAGGAGGACGGGCAGAGCCGGATCGCCGGCCGCGCCGCCGAGCCGGCCGACGGCGGGATCGATCCGTTCGACTTCTCCTTCGACGAGATCGACCTCCCGGCCCGCAGGTCCCGTGGCGGCGCCACGCCACGCGACATCGCCGCGGACAGCGGGGCGCCGACCATGGGCGAGGACGACCTCGCGTGGGCCGAGCTCCTCGGGCAGGGCGCGCCGGCGGACGCCGACGCGCCGGCCGCGGAGGGGGGCGGCCGGCGCGGCCGCCGGGCCCGCTCGCCGGCGCGGGGCGGCTCGGCGCGCCGGGGTGCTCACGGCACCGAGACGGACGCGCCGGTCGCACCGGCGCCCGGCGAGGACGCCCCCCGGCCGGCGAGGCGCGAGCGGTCCGCTCCGGCCGCCGCCCGGAGCCGGCGCAACCCCCTCGTGGCGACCGCGACGGGCCTCGGCGTCGGTGCCATCGGCCTGGTCTGCTTCCTCGGCGGCGCCGTCTCGACCCTCGTGCTCGCGACCGTGGTCGTCACGCTGGCGGCGGGCGAGGCCTTCGGCACCCTGCGGCGCGCGCGGCGGCGTCCCGCGACCCTGCTCGGCCTCCTCGCCGTCCCGGCGCTCGTCGTCGGCTCGTACCTGCGCGGCCTCGAGGCGATCCCGCTCGTGCTGGCGCTCGCCGTCGTGCTCGGGATGGTCTGGTACCTGCTCGGCCCCTCCGGCGAGTCGGCGACGGTGGATCTCGGCGCGACCCTGCTCGTGATCTGCTGGGTGGGCGTGCTCGGCGCGTTCGCCGGGCTCCTCCTCGCCCCCGGCAGCTTCCCGCACCGCCACGGCGTGGCCTTCCTCGTCGGCGCGGTCGTCGTGACCGTCGCCCACGACGTCGGCTCCTACGCGGCCGGCGCCAGGCTCGGCCGGCACCACCTCGCCCGGGCGATCAGCCCGAACAAGACCTGGGAAGGCTTCGCCGGCGGGACCGTGCTCGCCTTTGTGGTCGCGGGGCTGGTCGTCGCGAGGATCCACCCGTTCGGCCTCGCGAGCGCGATCGGCCTCGCGGCGATCGTCGCCGTCCTCGCGCCGATCGGGGATCTCGCCGAGTCCCTGGTCAAGCGCGATCTCGGTGTCAAGGACATGGGGCGCCTCCTGCCGGCCCACGGCGGGCTGTTCGACCGGGTGGACGCGCTGCTCTTCGTGCTCCCGGCCACCTACTATCTCGTCCGCCTCGCGCATCTCGGGTGAGCGGACCGACCGGGCCGGCGCGTCGGGGGAGGCGGCGGCCACCGGAGGGACGGCAAACGTGAAGCACGTCAGCATCGCCGGCTCGACCGGGTCCATCGGAACGCAGGCGATCGACGTCGTTCGGACCGCGCCCGATCGCTTCCGCGTCGTCGCCCTCGGCGCTCACCGTTCGGTGGCGCTGCTCGCGCTGCAGGCCGCCGAGCTGCGGCCCGAGCTCGTCGCCATCGTCGACGAGGCCGGGGCCGCCGAGCTGCGGTCACGCCTCGACCCCAGCATCGAGGTCGTCGCCGGCGCCGAGGCGCTCTCCGCGCTCGCCGAGGTGGGCGACGTCGTCCTGAACGGCATCGTCGGCTTCGCCGGATTGCAGGTGACCGTGGCGACCTTGCGCTCCGGCCGCCGCCTGGCGCTCGCCAACAAGGAGTCGCTCATCGCCGGCGCCCCGGTGGTGCAGGCTGCCCGTGCGACGCGCGGCGCGGAGATCGTGCCCGTCGACTCGGAGCACTGCGCCATCCACCAGTGCCTCGGCGAGCGCCGGCACGTCGGCGCCGAGACGGTGCTCGGGCCCTCCGGGGCCTTCGAGCCGGCCTCCGACGTGCGCCGCCTCGTGGTGACGGCCAGCGGGGGGCCGTTCCGCGGGATGCGTCGCGAGGAGCTCGGCGCGGTCACCGTCGAGCGCGCGCTCGCGCACCCGACGTGGCAGATGGGGCCGAAGATCACGATCGACTCCTCTACGCTGATGAACAAGGGTCTGGAGGTGATCGAGGCGCACGAGCTGTTCGGCGTCGATTTCGACCGCATCGAGGTGGTGGTCCACCCGCAGTCGGTGATCCACTCGATGGTGGAGTTCTGCGACGGCGCGACCCTCGCGCAGCTGTCCGAGCCGGACATGCGCCTGCCGATCGGCTACGCCCTCGCCTATCCCGGGCGTCTGGACCAGCCGTTCGGCCTGCTCGACTGGACAAGGCTCGCCCGCCTTGACTTCGAGCAGCCCGACCTCGGGACCTTCGCCTGCCTGCGCCTCGCGTACGCCGCCGGTCGCGCCGGGGCGAGCGCCCCGGCGTGGTTGAACGCCGCGAACGAGGTGGCGGTCGAGGCTTTCCTGAGCGGCCGGATCGGCTGGCTGGCGATCGCCGACGTCGTCGCCGAGGTGCTCGACGCCCACGAGGAGACGAAGCTGGCCGAGGTCGCCGACGTGCTGGCCGCCGACGCCGCCGCCCGCCTCGTCGCGGCGTCGGCGGTGCGCCGACGCGAGGCGGCGTCGTGAGCCGCGCCGGTCCCGACACGTTGCCACCGGCCGGTTCCGAGGTTGCCGAGGGCGTGCCGAGCGAGCTCGGCGTCGCGTCCGACGGCGGCAACCGGCGCGCCCTCGCCCGCCTCCTCGCGGTGGTGGCGCTGGCGGTGATCCTCGCCGTCGTGCTCCACGGCGTGCCGGTGCTGATCGTCGTGCTGGCGCTCGTCGCCATGGTCATGCTCCACGAGGGCGGGCACTTCGCCGCGGCCAAGCTCTCGGGCATGAAGGTGACCGAGTACTTCCTCGGCTTCGGGCCGCGCGTCTGGTCGATCCGGCGCGGCGAGACCGACTACGGCGTGAAGGCGATCCCGGCGGGCGGCTACGTCCGCATCGTCGGGATGACCACGCTCGAGGAGGTCGACCCGGCCGACGAGGGCCGCAGCTACCGCCAGGCGACGTTCCCGCGGCGCATGCTCGTCGCCGTCGCCGGCTCGGCGATGCACTTCGTCATCGCGTTCGTCCTGCTCTGGGCGATGATCTCGTTCTCCGGGCTGCCCGTGTCGGCGCCGACGAACGAGGTGACGGGCCTGACGGGCTTCGTCGGCGCCCGTAGCCCGGCCCAGATCGCCGGGGTGCAGCCGGGCGACGTGCTCCTCGGGGTCGACGGCCACCGCTACAGCCAGCCCGTCCAGATCGTCGACTACATCGAGCAGCACGCCGGCCAGCAACTCGCCCTGCTCGTGGGCCGCGACGGTCACCAGCTGACCCTGCGGATCCGGCCAGTCGACGGGCGAAGCGTCCGCGTCCTCGAGAACGGTCAGGCGGTGCCGGCCAAGACGGGGACGCAGCCGGTCGGGGTCGTTGGCGTCGACCTCGGCGGGAGCGTCTACCAGACCTCGAACCCGTTCGTCGCGATCGGCCGCGCCGGCTCGATGCTCGGATCGGTGACGGCCGGGACGGCAACGGGCATCGCTCAGGTCTTCTCGTTCCACGGCCTCGGCTCCTTCGCCCACCAGGTCGCGACGGCCGGCCACAACGTCGGGGCGCCGGCGTCGAGCGCCAGCTCCTCGTCGGGCAGCGGCCAGGGCGGCCAGATCATGTCGATCGTCGGCGCGAGCGAGCTCGCCGTGCAGGCGGCCAAGCACAACATCTCCGAGCTGCTGTACATCCTGGTCGCGATCAACATCTTCGTCGGGATGATCAACCTGTTCCCGATGCTGCCGCTCGACGGCGGCCACGTCGCCATCGCGCTCTACGAGCGGGCGCGCTCGCGGCGGGGCCGCGCCTACCACGCCGACGTGACCAAGCTGATGCCGGTCGCCTACCTGTTCCTGGCGTTCATGGTCGTGCTCGGCCTCGGGGCGCTGTACGTCAATCTCCTCCATCCGGTGACGCTGCCGGGCGGCTGAGCCCGGGGCGGGTCGCGCCGTCAGGTGGTGGGTCGTAGGCTGGGCGTGGCCGCGCGTCCCGCCGCGGCCGAGGAGGAAGCACGCACATGGCGAGAGCCGCCGTCACGGTCGCCGAGCGGCGCCCGACACGCCAGATCCACGTCGGCAAGGTCGCGGTCGGAGGTGGTGCCCCCGTCAGCCTCCAGTCGATGACGACGACGAAGACCGCCGACGTCGAAGGGACGCTCCAGCAGATCTACGCGCTGGCCGGAGCCGGCGCCGACATCGTCCGCTGCACGTGCAACGAGCGCGAGGCGGCCGAGGGGCTCGCCCGCATCGTGCCGCGTTCACCGGTGCCGATCGTCGCCGACATCCACTTCCACGTGGAGATGGCGCTCGCCGCGCTGGAGGCCGGCGTCCACGGCCTCCGGCTCAATCCCGGCAACCTCCGAAAGCCCGAGGAGATCAAGCTCGTCGCGTCGGAGGCGAAGGACCGCGGGGTCCCGATCCGCATCGGGGTGAACGCCGGTTCGCTCCACCCCGAGCTGTACAAGCGCTTCGGGGGCGCGACGCCCGAGGCGCTCGTCGAGTCGGCGCGCATGGAGCTCGCCTACTTCGCCGAGGTCGGCTTCGACGACGTGAAGATCTCGGTGAAGGCCTCCAACGTGGCGCTCATGATCGAGGCCTACCGCCTCGCCTCCGAGACCTTCGACTACCCGCTCCACCTCGGTGTCACCGAGGCCGGGCCGCCCCCGGCCGGGCTCGTGAAGGCGACGGCGGGCATCGCCGCCTTGCTGGCCGAGGGCATCGGCGACACCATCCGCTACTCGCTCACCGCCGATCCGGTCGAGGAGGCCCGTGCGGGGCGCCAGCTGCTCGAGGCGCTGGGCTTGCGCGAGCGCAAGGGTCTCGACCTGATCGCCTGCCCGTCGTGCGGACGCGCCGAGATCGACGTGATCGGCGTCGCGAAGGAGGTGCAGGAGGTGCTCGAGGGCCGGAAGATCCCGCTCCAGGTCGCCGTGATGGGCTGCGTCGTGAACGGGCCGGGCGAGGCGCGCGAGGCCGACATCGGCATCGCCGCCGGACGCCACAAGGGCCACCTGTTCATCAAGGGCAAGATCGTGCGCGTCGTCCCGGAGGACCAGATGGTCGAGGCTCTCGTCGCCGAGGCCGAGAAGATCGTCGCCGAGGGGATCGATGCCCGCCTGGCGGCCGCCGACGAGAACGCCGAGCGGGAGTCCGAGGAGGACCGGCGGCTGCTCTTCGCCGACCAGGGCGCCGATGCCAACCACTCCGAGGAGATCGTGCTGAAGATCCGAAAGACCCTCGGCCACGAGGGCGCCGGCGCCACCGCTCCCGGCGAGGCGGAGCCCGGGGGGCCGCCGGACGAGGGCGCGCCACCGGCGGGCGGGCTGCGCCAGGCCTGAGCCACCGTGGCCACGGGCGACGGCCCTTTGGAGGTGCGCGTCCCGGCCGTCCACGACCTCGACGCCTATGTCGCCTGCATCGAGGCGGCCTTTTCGATCCGTGTCCCGCCCGAGGAGCGCGAGCGGCTCCTCAGCGGCCTGGAGGCGGGCCACGCGCTGGCCGCGTTCGACAGCGGGGAGCTGGTGGGGACGTTGGCGGGCTTCCCCCTCGAGCACACCGTGCCCGGCCCGTTGCTCGCGCCGGCGCTCGCCGTCCGGGAGGTGGCCGTCCTGCCGACGCACCGGCGGAGGGGGGTGCTGAGCGCCCTGATGCGCCGCCTGCTCGACGACGCCCGCGGGCGCGGCGAGGCCTTGGCGGTGCTCTTCGCCAGCGAGGCGACCATCTACGGGCGCTTCGGCTTCGGCCCTGCCTCGTGGGCCTGCCGCTACGTCGTCGACCGGCGCGACGCCCGCTTCGCCCGCCCGCTCGGCGACCTCGCTCCGGGCAGCGTCCGGCTCCTCCGGCCCGGCCAGGCGCGCGAGGCGTTCCCGCTCGTCTTCGACGCCGTGCGCCGCCGCCGCGCCGGGGAGGTGGACCGGCTCGCCGAGTGGTGGGACGAGGTCTTCGAGGAGCGGCGCGACGAGCCGGGCGCCCAGCGCTTCCACGCCTGTTACGAGCAGGACGGCCAGATCGACGGCTACGCCCTCTACGAGGTGCCCGAGCCCCGTGGCAACGAGGGGCGTGAGCTCGTCGTCGTGGAGCTCGTCACCGCCACGCCCGCCGCGTACGCAGCGCTCTGGTCGTACCTGCTCGGCGTGGACCTGACGGTCCGCCTGCGCACCCTGGCGCGCCCCGTCGACGAGCCCCTCCGGTGGCTGCTCGAGGATCCCCGGGCGCTGCGGACGTCGCTGTGCGAGGACCACACCTGGGTGCGGCTCGTCGACGTGCCGGCCGCGCTCGCCGCTCGCCGCTACGCCGCGGTCGGCCAGCTGGTGCTCGAGGTGGAGGACGCCGTGTGCCCGTGGAACAGCGGACGGTTCTCGGTGGAGGTGGCGGCCGACGGGTGCGCCGAGGTGCGGCGCACGGCGCGCCCCGCCGACCTGGCGCTCGACGCGGCCATGCTCGGCGCGACCTACCTCGGCGGCACCTCGTTCGCCAGCTTCGCCGCGGCCGGCCGGATCGCCGAGCATGCTCTGGGCGCGGCGCGCCGCGCCGACGCGCTGTGGGCGACGGACGAGCCGCCGTTCTGCAGCGCGGACTTCTGACCGCCCACCTGAGCGGCGGGTACTTGAGGATGCAAAGAACTCAGTCGGCGCCCAGGAACCGCCGGTACACTTTCCCGGATTACCGGCCGCGCCGGGTCGAGACCAGCTGACGAGGTAGCGTTCCGAGATGGCGACACAGAAGAAGCGGCCGAGGCGGCCGAGCCCGGTCCCGGCCGGCGCGCCCGGCGCCCGGGGCCCGGCTGGCCAGGGCACCGAGGGCGGGACCCCGCGTGTCGGCGGGGGCCAGGGCGGCCGCCAGTCCTCCAACGGCGGCGCGCGCCGACTCGGTGGCCAGCCCAGTGCCGCCGGCCGTCCGGCGCCGCGGTCCTCGGGCGCCCAGCGCCGCGACTCCCGGCGACGGCGCTCCAACTCGAAGCTGATCGGCTGGGTCTCGGTGGCGGTCGTCCTGGCCGTGGTCGCGGTGCTCGTGGTCGTGAAGCTGACCGGGTCGAACTCGGGTTCCCCCTCGAGCGGCACCGGTGGTGACCCTTCGGGGCGCAATCCCGTCCTCGCCTCCGCCTCCGTGGTCTCGGCGATGACCACGATCCCGGCCTCGGTGTTCGACTCGGCCGGAACGGCCGGCGAGGCCAACCCCTTCACCGTCACGAAGAGCCAGCCGTCCCTGACCTCGGGCGGCAAGGTGCGCTTCATCTACTACGGCGGCGAGTTCTGCCCCTACTGCGCCCTGATGCGCTGGTCGCTCGTGGCGACGCTCAGCCGCTTCGGCACCTTCCGGGGCCTGAGGGAGACGGCGTCGGGTCCGAACGACGGCGACATCCCGACCTTCAGCTTCTACGGCTCCACCTACACCAGCAAGTACCTGGTGTTCTCGCCGTACGAGGCCTCGGACCGCAACCAGGCGCCCTTCGAGCCGGTGCCGAAGTCGGTCGACGACCTCTACCAGAAGTACGACGGCAGCCTCACCACCGTCGCACCCTCCCCGCCGTTCAACCCGGGCGGGCAGGCGGGCATCCCGTTCCTCGACATCGGGAACAAGTTCGTCTCCTCCGGTGACCCGACCTGGCTCGGTGACATCTTCAGCGTCAGCCAGGCGCTGAACGGCGGCGGTCCCGGGCGTCTTGCCATCGCCAACGCGATCCGCAATCCGACCTCCGCGGTCGGCACGGCGATCTCCGCGAAGCTCTTCCTCGCCGAGGCGAACTACGTCACCGCCGCGATCTGCGCGGTGGACGGCGGCCAGCCCGCCAGCGTCTGCAGCAGCCCCGGCGTCGCCGCGGCGGCCAAGCAGATCGCCGCCTCGAAGCCGGTGAGCTAAGGACGGTGCCGAAGCCGCCGACCGCAGAGCGGGGGCGCCGGCCACGGGAGGCGTCGCCGCCGCCTGCGCCACGGAGGCGTTGGTCGCGGCGCACCGATCGGTGGGGCGGCACCGCGAGGGCGAGCGCCGCCGTGCCGCGGGGCGCGCCGACCACCGGCGATGACGGGGAGGCCGAACGACCCCCACGCTCGTGGCGGCCGGTCGTCACGACGCTGGTGTCGTTCCTCGGCCTCGGCGTCTCGGTCTACCTCACCATCGAGCACTTCAACGGCGGATCGCCCGTCTGCCCGACGAACGGGCTTTCGAACTGCTTGAAGGTGACCACGAGCGCCGAGTCGTACGTGTTCGGGATCCCGGTCGCGGTGCTCGGGCTCGCCTTCTTCCTGCCGATGCTGGCGCTCTCGATCCCGTGGGCATGGCGCTCGGCGAACCCGCTGGTCGCTCCGGCCAGGCTGGCCATGGCCGTCGTCGGGATCGGCTTCGTCTTCTACCTCGTGTACTCGGAGCTGTTCACCATCCACGCGATCTGTCTTTGGTGCACGGGCGTCCACGTGCTGACGTTCGTCCTCTTCGTCGCCGTGGTGACCGGCTGGGAGCAGGCGACGGCGTCGAGACGCGACCATCTCGAGGCAGCCTGAGGTTCGGGGGCGCCCGAGGGGCTCCGTCCCGGTGCGCGGCCGCGCCGTGGGCGCGCCTCAGGGCTACACGGGGACGTGGCGGCCGAGCTCGACGAGGCGCGCCGTGGGATCGGCGCTGCGCAGCAGCTCGACAACGTGCGGATGACAGGTGAAGGCCAGCACCTGGTGTCGAGCGGCGGTGGCGGCGACCGCTCGGGCGACGGCGCCCGCCCGCTCGGGGTCGAAGTTCACGAGCACGTCGTCGAGCAGGAGCGGGAGCGCCACCGCTCGCTCGGCGAAGGTGGCGGCGAGCGCCAGGCGCAGACACAGGTAGAGCTGCTCCGCAGTGCCGCGGCTCAGGCGCCCGGCGTCCACGCGGCCACCGGTCGCTGAGATGACGTCGATGCCGTGGCTGCGCACGGCGTCGGTCTCCTCTCGGGCGACGAGCTGGACGTATCGTCCGGCCGTCACTTCGGCGAACAGGGTGCCGGCGCGGTGGATCACCGCCGGCTGGCGTTCCTGCTCGTAGCGGGCGAGCGTCCGCTCGAGCAGGCCGCGCGCGAGACCGAGGACCACCCACTGCTCGAGCGCGGCCTCGAGCTCGCCGACGAGCGCCTCCCGTTCGAGCTCCAGCCTGGCCACCTCGTCGGAGCCGAGGAGGGCGTCGAGGTTGCGACGTGTCTCGATGCTGGCCTGCAGGACGCGCTCGTGCTCGGCCACGGCGTCCGCCAGCTCGACGGCCAGGCGTGCCCGCTCCTGCTCCCAGGCGAGCACCGCTCCGGTCGCGAGCTCGGCGCCGAGTCGCTGCGCGCCGGCGTCGCTGCCGAGCGCCCTGGCGAGGTCCTCCTCGGCCAGACGTGCGACCCGCTCGACCTCGGCCCGCTCGCGCCGTGCAGCCAACGCCTCCTCGAGGTCGCGCTCGAGCAGGACCACCTGGTCGGTGGCGCCGGCATCGGTGTGGCCGGCGGTGGTGGCCGTGCCGGGTCCGTCCTGTCCGCCGGAACGCAGCCGGACGACCCGCGCGACCGCCGCCTCGTAGGCGGCCACCTTCGCGCCGAGCGCGTCGAGCTCGGTTCGGACCCGCAGGCGTGCCTCCTCGAGCTTCTGTGCCGCACGGAGGTGGTCGATCGCCACGACCAGCCTGTCGGGGCTGAGCTCGGTCCCAAGCCCGAGGTCCGCCGCGAGCTCCGCCGCCCGCCGCTCCAGCACCCCGAGCGAGGCGCGGCGCTCTTCGGCGCGCCGCGCCGCTTCGGCTGCCCGGCGGCGAGCCTCGCCCGCGGCCCGCTCCAGCTCGTCGAGGTTGCGGCGGCCGTCGCGCTCCACCTCAAGGCGGGCGGTGGCGGTGTCGAGGTCGACCTGGGTCGGCTCCGCGGGCATCCCCAGGCGCTTCGCGAGCGCGGCGACGGCCGCGACGGTCCGGTCGAGCTCCGGCGGCGGCGGTTCGGGCGGTGCCGACGACGCCCGCGCCGCGGCGCGCCGGGAGGCGCCGACGAGGACGCCGACGAGGACGAGCACGACCACGGCGAGCGCGACGAGCACGGCGCCGTTGGCGTTGCGATGGCCGTGGAAGGCGGACGCGCCGGTCGCCCCGAGCGCCACCGCGACCAGACCGAGGACCGCCGCGACGAGGCGTGCCGCTGGGAGCTCGCGCCGATGAGCTCCGGCGGCGATCGCGGCGAGCCGGCGGGCGCGCTCCGCCTCCGCGACGCCAGCCGCGAGCTGGTCCCGTTCGGCGACGCGCCCCCGAAGCTCGCGAAGCGCCAGACCGAGCTCGCCGAGCTCGAGGCCCGAGCGGACGTGGTCCTCGCGGCCGGGCGACTCAAGCGCCTCGAGCGCGCGCGCCGCGTTGTCCCGCGCCCGCTCGGCCTCGGCGTCGAGCGCCCGCAGCTCCGCGTGGCCCTCGCGGTGCTGCTCGGCGACCGAGCGCGCCTGGCGGAGCAGCTCGGCGCCGGCCTCGGGGCTCCCGAGCCGGCCCGGGTCGGCGCCGGGGCCGACCTCGGCGAGGCGCTTGTCCAGCTCCCCTTCGATCGAGTGCAGCTGCCCGGTGAGATCGGCGGATCTCGCGAGCTCGTGCTCGTGGCCGGACCGGTCGGCCGCGAGACGCCGGACCTCGCCCTCGAGGGCGAGGAGCCCACGCGCCGCGTGCTCGAGTGGCCCGAGCTCGGCGAGGCGGTCGGCGGCGTCTCGGCGACGGGCCCAGATCGGCCAGCACGTCGCGAGGCGGTCGAGCTCGGCTCCCCGGTCTCGCAGCGCCTCGCAGCGCCTCGCCGTGGCGGCGACCTCCTCGTCGAGGCGCGCCGCAGCCCCGGCCGCCACCGGGTAGTCCGCGGCCGCGGCACGCGCCTTTCGTAGCTCGGCCTCCACCTCGTCGAGCCGCCGGCGCAGCCCGTTCGCCAGGGCGTCCTGCCGGCGGGGCCGCACGATGGCCGCCTGGCGCTGCTCGAGCGCCCGCGCGGCGCGCGTCGCCGAGCGCCCGGCGCCGAGCACGCCGGCCGAGAAGACGAGGTCGCGGACCTCGTCGGCCTCGAGCGTGGCGAGCGAGGCCAGCTCGTCCAACCCGAAGGCGAACACCGAGCGGAACAACCCGGCATCGGCGCCACCGAGGAGCCGCCGCAGGTCCTCCGTGTCGCCGGCGTGGCCGTCCGGGCCGGTGAGCACCGGGGCTCGCGCGTCGGCATGGCGCTCCAGGAGCCAGGAGCCCCCGGACTCGTCTGCGAGCCGGAGCGCCCCGCCGTGGCGGCCGCCTCGCAGCGGCTCGCGCACGCCCTGGCGGTGGCGCCGGTCCGGGTAGCCGAACAGGACCCCGCTCACGAAGTCGAGGAGGGTCGACTTGCCGGCCTCGTTCGGGCCGTGGACGACGGTGAGCCCGGGCGGGAGCCCGTCGACGGCGTGGTCGGCGAGGATGCCGTACCCGTCGACGCGCCAGCCCTCGATCCTCACGGGCCCTCGGCCGCGAGCTCGTCGAGCGCCAGCGTGACCGCCTGGTCGACCAGCGCCGCGAGTCGCCCGTCGTCGGAGAGGATCGACTCCACCGACCCGGCGAGCGTCCGCGGCACCCCGGACAGGTCGACGGCGAGCGCGGAGGGGTCGCCGGGGCGGGACGGGAGCGCCTCGGCGAGCTCGAGCAGGTCCGCCGCGAAGTCCCCACGCCCGCGGACCTCGTCCCGCTCGACCGCGGGCGCCGTGGCGTCGATCACCTCGTCCCACCAGCAGAACCGCCGCCGGTCGCCGGCCTCGTCGCGCAGATGGCGGAGCAGCTCCTCGGTGAGGCCGGGGCGCGCGAGGTCGCGGTGCAGGCCGCCACGGCCGACCAGGCGGGCCCGCAGCACCACCGACCGGCCCTCGGCGGCGTCCAGCTCGGCGCGTCCGAGCTCGGCCAGCCGCTCCTCGAGCTCGGCGAGGTCGGCGAGGTCGGCGACGGGAACGGGCACCTCGGCGAAGCGCACGCGGTCGCACGCGACGAACTCCACCTGGTCGACGACGCCGTCGTCGACGTGCACCACGACGGCGCCCTTCGGCTCGAGCTCGCCGGTGCGCGGGCTCCTGGCCTGGGTGTTGCCCGGGTAGACGACGTATGGGTCGCCCGTGCCCCGGCCGCCCGCCAGGACGCGGCGCTGGTGGATGTGGCCGAGCGCGAAGTAGTCCAACCCGCTGCGGCGCAGGTCGTCGAGGGTGCAGGGGCTGTAGTTCGCGTAGCCGGCGGCGACGCCCTCGACGTTGCAGTGGAGCAGCCCGACGTGCAGGCCGGGACCCGCAGGACGCGCGAAGCGCAGCGCCAGGTTCTCCGTCGTCGCGCTGGTCGCGTAGCTGATCCCCTGGACCGTGGCGATCACGGTGCCGTCCCGCTCGACGGGGACGACGGCAACCTCGTCGCAGCCGAAGACGGTGACGGCGTCGGGCCAGGCGCCGACGGCCGACCAGCCGGTGGCGACCGGATCGTGGTTGCCGTGGACGACGAAGCTCGCGATGCCGGCCCGTGCGAGGCGGGCGAGTCCGTCGCGGAAGCGGAGCTGGGCGCGAAGCCCGCGCTCAGCCCCGTCGTACACGTCGCCGGCGACGAGCAGGAACGCCGCGTCGCGCTCGAGCGTGAGCTCGACGATGGCGTCGAATGCCTCGAGCGAGGCCTCGCGCAGGGCGTCCGCGACGAACGGGGCCACCTCCCGGATGCCCTTGAAGGGCGTGTCCAGATGGAGGTCGGCCGCGTGCACGAAGCAGAACGAGCGGCGATCGGGTCCCACGGGCGCCGAGACTACCGAGCGGGTGTGCCCTCGGCGGGCGATGCCCGCGCCGCGGCCCGGTGTCGCCCGGCGCCGGTCTCCCCGTCCGACCGGCGCTCCCCGCAGGCCGGCGTCCCCGGGCGACCGGGCTCGTCGGGCTACGCTCTGGCGCTCGGTGCTCACGCCGGCCGGCGCCCCTGGCGCCGCGGCGGGGCACTGCCGAGGCTCCCGTGGCCGGAGGTTGGGCGCTGACGACGACGACCGAGACGTTCGACCCGGGGTCCGGCGCGCTCCGCGCGACGCCGCCGACGCCTTCGCCGGCGCTGCGGGTGCTCGCGCTCGGCGCCGTCGTGCTCGTCGCGGCCCTGGGGCTGCTTCTGCGCCTCTGGGCCCTCGGTCGCTGGCCCGTCAGCTCGGACGAGGCGATCGTCGGTCTCATGGCCAAGGAGATCCTCCAGGGTCACTTCTTCGCCTTCTACTGGGGACAGTCCTACGGCGGGGGCGAGCCGTACGTCGTGGCGGCGCTGTTCGGCGTCTTCGGCCGCTCGCCGTTCGTCCTCGGCCTCACGCCCGTGCTGCTCGACGCCGTCGCGGCGCTGCTCGTGTGGCGCATCGGCAGGCGCCTGTTCTCGCCGATGGTCGGCGCCGGCGCGGCCCTGCTGTTCTGGGTCTGGCCCGAGACCTACCTGTGGGAGTCGACCCTCGAGTACGGGTTCCGCTGGCTGGCCCTCGACTGCGGGCTCGTCGTGCTGCTCACGGCGCTGCGCCTCAGCGACGGGACCGAGCGCCCGGCGAAACGGGTGCTCCTCGGCTGGGGCGTGCTCGGGCTGGCGGCCGGCCTCGGGTGGTGGTGCACGCCGGAGATCGCCTACTACCTGCTCCCCGCCGCTGCGCTGCTCGTCTGGCGCCTGGCGCACCGGCGCTGTGCTGTTCGGGCGCGCGACCTGGCGACCGCCGCGGGGGCGGCGCTGCTCGGCGCGCTCCCCTGGATCTGGGCGAACGTCACCTCGGGCTTCTCCTCGCTCGCCAGCGTGTCGCAGCCGAACCCGTCGTATCCGTTCTTCGAGCACCTGAAGGTGCTCGGCGTCCACGTCCTGCCGACACTGCTCGGCCTGCGGCTGCGCGCCGCGGCGGGCAGCCCGTCGGCGCCGTGGGTGTTCGGGACGGCGCTCGGCGCCGTCTGCTACGTGCTCGTGCTCGCCGGGGCGGTCGCCTGGCTCGTGGCGCTCGTGCGGCGGCGGGAGGCGCTCGTCCTCGTCGCCTTCGTCGTGGTGTTCCCCATCGGCTTCGCCGTGTCGCCCTTCACCTGGTTCTGGGCGGACGCCCGCTACGCGATCTACCTCGCTCCGGTTGCCTCGCTGCTGGCGGTGTCGGGCGTGGGCGCGGGGCTGCGGCGCCTGGCGCGGCCCGAGGTGTCCGCCGTGGCGCTCCCGGTGGCCGCGGGGCTCGGCCTCACGCTCTGGGCCGTGTCCCAGCTCATCCCGTACACGCCGGTCGATCTCGCCGTCTCACCCCGGGCGGGGTGGTTCTCCTGGCAGGCCGACCCGACCGGCTTCTACCGCCAGGTCGCCCACACCCTCGCCGCCGACGGCATCCACGACGCCTACGCCGGCTACTGGGTGGCCTACGTGCTCGATCTCGAGGAGCGCGACCACCTGGTGGTGACCCCGGGCCGCCGCCGCTACGTCCGCTACCAGCCGTACGCCGACGAAGTCGCCGCCAGCACGGACCCGGCCTGGATCTTCTTCCAGCCGGCCGACCACCCGGTGCTCGCGAGCCTGACGGGCTCGCCCCTGCTCGATCCCGGCTGCGCAGCCCAGGGGGACCCGTGCCTCTCGCCCGGTGAGCTGGAGGGCTGGCTCGCTCTGCACCGTCTCAGCTACCGCGTCGTCCTGGCGGGCTACTTCGAGGCGGTCGTACCGTCCGGGCGCGTCCCTGCCGCGAGCGTGCTCGCCGAGTTCGGGATGCCGCCGTGAGGCGACCGGGGCCGTTCGGGGCTGGCCACTACGCTGCACGCAGGACATTCAGCAGAGGAGGACGATGACCTTCGACCTTGGCGAGGTGCTGGCGAGCCGCCGGGGAGAGAACTTCCAGCTCTACTCGCGCTACATCAACCCGCAGCTCGTCCGCGTCCTCCGCTCGATCGGCTTCGACCGCTTCTACACACGTGCCGAGGGGCCGTACCTCTACGACGCCGACGGCCGGCGCTACCTCGACTTCCTCTCGGGGTTCGGCGTCTTCGGGCTCGGCCGGGCCCATCCGGTCGTCAAGCGCGCGCTCCACGAGGCGATCGACCTCGATCTGCCGAGCCTCGTCCAGATGGATGCGGCGCTGCTCCCGGGCGTGCTGGCGGAGGAGCTGCTGCGCAGGTGCCATCCCGGCATGGGCCGGGTGTGCTTCACGAGCTCGGGCACCGAGGCCGTTGAGGCGGCGCTCAAGTTC
Source organism: Acidimicrobiales bacterium (assembly GCA_035532475.1). GTDB lineage: Bacteria > Actinomycetota > Acidimicrobiia > Acidimicrobiales > Bog-793 > DATKQY01. The sequence continues at coordinate 85,822 of DATKQY010000082.1, forward strand.
TCGCGAGCCGCGACGAAGCGGTCGCGGATCCTCTACTGCGATCACGCCTTCCACGGCCTCACCTACGGCTCGCTCTCGTTGAACGGCGGGCAGGACTTCCGGGCCGGGTTCGGGCCGCTGCTGCCCGACTGCGACCAGGTGCCCTTCGGCGACGCCGAGGCGCTCGAGCGCGAGCTGGCGCGCCGTGACGTGGCGGCGTTCGTCGTCGAGCCGATCCAGGGCAAGGGCGTGAACGTCGCGCCCGAGGCGTACTGGGACGCCGTCCAGGAGCTGTGCAGGCGGCACGGCACCCTGCTCGTGGTCGACGAGGTCCAGACGGGCCTCGGGCGGACGGGCCGGTTGTGGGCGCACGAGCACTACGGCCTCGTGCCCGACGTGATGACCGTGTCGAAGGCGCTCTCCGGCGGCTACATCCCGGTCGGGGCGATGATCTCCACCGCGGCCGTGTCCGATGCCGTGTACTCCTCGATGGAGCGGGCGATGGCACACTCGTCGACGTTCAAGAACAACCAGCTCGCCATGGTCGCCGGGCTCGCCACGCTCCAGACCATCGACGACGAGGAGCTGGTCGACAAGGCGCGCGTCACCGGGGACGCGTTCGAGAAGGCCCTCGCCCCGCTCGTCGAGCGCTACGAGCTCTTCCACGAGGTGCGCGGCAAGGGCCTGATGATCGGCTTGGAGTTCGGGGCACCGATCTCGCGCCGGCTGCGCGCCCGGTTCCGGATGCTCGAGATGGCCCATACGGGCCTGTTCTCCCAGACCATCGTGGGACCGCTGTTCCAGCGCCACGGCATCTTGACCCAGGTCGCCGGCGACGGGATGAACGTCGTCAAGCTCCTGCCGCCGCTCGTGTGCGGCCAGGAGCACGTCGACTACTTCGTCGAGGCGCTCGACGACGTGTTGCGCGACGCGCACGAGGGCTCGTCGCTCGTCTACGAGTTCGGCAAGACCTTGGCGAGGGCATCGCTGCAGCGCGATCGCTAGTCGTCCGCGGCCGCCTCGTGCCGGTATGCGCCCCGCATCCGGTCGCCGTCTGGGTCCCGCCGCGCTCGCGCTCGGAGCGCTGGCGCTGCTCGGCGCCGCCTGTGGCTCGGGCGCCGCCTCCACGAGCTCCTCGCCGTCTTCGACCACCACCACCACGACCACCACGACGACGACGCTGCCCCAGCCGGTCAAGGTGGACGGGACGGGGACGGCGGGTCCCCTCGGCTCGCTCGGCCTGGTGGAGCGCGTCCCCGTGGTGCCGGTCCCCGACGGTGCCGTCACGCCGCCACCAGATCCGCCCGCGTCCGCAGCCGCCGCGCACGCCCTCCAGGTCGGCTTCCACCAGCTCGGCGCGGGGCCCGACCTCCTGCTGATCATGGGCCAGCACGGCACCATGACCTGGTGGGACCCTGCGCTGCTCAACGATCTGGCCCAGCACTACCGCGTCACGATCTTCGACCTGCCCGGCATCGGCTACTCCGCGCCGGACCCGGCGGCGACGTCGGTGGAGGCCCTCGCCGACGTCACGGCCGGCCTGTCTGGCGCGCTCGGACTCGTGCACCCGGTGCTGCTCGGCTGGGGCCTCGGAGGCGAGGTCGCGCTCGCCCTCGCCGAGCGCCATCCGGGGCTCGCGTCCAAGCTCGTCCTCGTCGACACGAGCGCCGGCGGACCGGCGGCGACCCCGCCGGCGCCGGCGGTGTCCCAGCTCATGGCGGCGCCTGACGCCACCATGATCGAGCTGTCGCGCCTGTGCTACCCGCCGAGCGCCGAAGCGGAACGGCGGGCCTTCATCGGTCGGATCGCGGAGCTCGCCCCCGACGACATCGTGGCGTCGGCTCTCGCGAGCCAGGCGGCGCTGCAGTCGGCGTTCAGCGCCGACAAGTCGGTGGCCGAGGAGCTGCCGACGATCAGCGTGCCGGCGTTGGTCGTGGTCGGCGAGCAGGACGAGATCTTCCCCGAGGCGAACGCGACGGCCCTCGTCGCGGGCCTGCGCACCGTCCACGTGCTGCTGCTGCCCGACGCCGGCTATGCGTCGCTCTTCCAGGACGAGCCCCGCTTCGTCAGCGCCGTGGAGTCCTTCACCGGCTGAGCGCCACCTTGCGGGCCGCCGGCGGGGGGTGCCGGCCACCCGTGAGCCGGCCGTCCTGGCGAATGTTCAGCCAGGTGTCGCGCCGGTGTGCCGCGCCGGTCTCCGAGATGTAAGTCGACCGGCCTAGCTTCGCCCCCGCGGCGCGACCCTGCGCGCCGTGTGACCGTCCGGGAGTCGTCCGGCGGCGCGCACCCCGATCCGACCAAGGAGCGCGGAGCATGAGAGCACTTCACCGGGTGGTCCCGACCGTCCTCGCCGCGGCGGGGTTCGGCGTCGCCAGCGCCATGCTGGCGATGGCCGGCCCTGCCGCGGCAGGGTCCCGCCCAGCGGCCGTGGCGAGCCACCGCCATGACGTCGGCGACGGGGGTCGCGCGACGACGACCCCGATCAAGCACCTGGTGGTGATCTTTGACGAGAACGTCTCGTTCGATCACTACTTCGGGACGTACCCGGTGGCGACGAACCCGTCGGGAGAGCCGGCCTTCCAGGCCGTCCCGGGCACCCCCGACGTGAACGGGCTGTCGACGGCGTTGCTGGCGCACAACCCGAACGCCTCGAACCCCGAGCGCCTCGACCGGAGCGACGCGCTCACCTGCGACCAGGATCACGGCTACAGCGCCGAGCAGAAGGCGGTCGACGGAGGGGCGATGGACCAGGTCGTGCCGAACACCGGCAACGGGTTGACGCTCGCGCAGTGTCTCGCCGGGCTGAGCGAGCCGGTGCCCGCCGACGCCACGACGAACAACGCGGTGATGGACTACTTCGACGGCAACACGGTGACGGGCCTGTGGAACTACGCGCAGCACTTCGCGATGAGCGACAACGCGTACGGCACGACCTACGGGCCGTCGACGCCCGGCGCCCTGAACGTCACCTCGGCCCAGACCTACGGCACGGTGTGCGGCCCGGCCTCGGCGACGATCAACGACACCCCCTGCACCGGGCCGTCGGACCCGACCACCATCACCGCGACTCCCGGCACGGAGCTCGCGGCCGGGCCCGGGACGACCACCAGCGACACCGACCCGTACTACGACGTCTGCTCCTACCTGTCGAAGACCGACGGAGGCGACGCCAACACCCCGGCGAAGACCCTCAAGATGGGCGGCCCGAACATCGGCGACCTGCTGAACGCGAGCGGGGTCACCTGGGGCTGGTTCGAGGGCGGCTTCGACAGCGCCTACGTGCCGGGCACGGGGGCGACACCTCCGACGACCGCCCAGCTCTGCGCCGAGACCCACAAGAACATCGGTGGTGCCTCGGTCGTCGACTACATCCCGCACCACGAGCCGTTCCAGTACTACGCCTCGACGGCGAACCCGCAGCACCTGCCGCCGACCTCGGTGGCGATGGTCGGCCACCAGGACCAGGCGAACCACCAGTACGACCTGGCCGACTTCTGGGCGGCGGCCGATTCCGGCAACATGCCGGCCGTCTCGTTCCTGAAGGCCGCCGCCTACCAGGACGGCCACGCCGGCTACTCCGACCCGCTCGACGAGCAGCACTTCCTCGTGTCGACGATCAACCAGCTCGAGCAGCTGCCGACCTGGCGCTCGACGGCCGTCGTCATCACCTGGGACGACTCCGACGGCTGGTACGACCACGTGGTCGGTCCGCTCCTCACGCAGTCACAAAGCCCCCTCGACGCGCTGACCGGGACGGGACTGTGCGGCGCCAAGCTCACCGCCGTCCCGACGAACAGCGCGGGTCAGCCCGAGCAGGGTCGCTGCGGGCTCGGTCCTCGTCTCCCGTTCCTCGTCATCTCGCCGTACGCGAAGACGAACTACGTCAGCAACTCCGTGATCGACCAGAGCTCGGTGGTGAGCTTCATCGAGCAGAACTGGGGCCTGCCGGCCCTCGGAAACGGCGCCGCCGACGCGACGGCCGGGTCGATCCTTCCGATGTTCGACTTCCAGCAGTGGACGGGCAAGCGGCTCTTCCTCGACCCGGTGACGGGCGAGCCGACCGGCAACGACTGAGATGCCCTGAAGGAGCCTCCCCGGTGGGCGCGCCGGTTCGTCCGGGCAACACCACCGGGGAGGCTGCTACCCCACCGCACCCGCGGGGCGCGGCCGCGTCAGGAAGGCGAACGTCCTCCGACAGCGCCACCGGTCGTTCAGCAGAGCGGGAAGGGCGAGGGGAGGACCAGCTCGACGTTGCGGTCTTTGCGTCCACCCTCGAGGTGGACCGCGAAGCCGGCGGCGGGCACGTTGGCGGCGAGCTCGCGGTGGATCGCCGCAAGACGCGCGGCACCGTCGGCCTGGCGCGGATCGGGCCCTGCGAGGTGGTCGACCATCGTGCAGAGGATCGACAGCGTCCCGTCGCCGTTCGCCACCAGCTCGACGAGCCTCGCCTGCGACGGCCAGTCGGCGAGCGCGACGGTCGACACCTCCCAAAAGCCGGTACCGGGCGCGTCGGGCGACTCGCGAAGCACCACCTCGTTCAGGTGCCGGTGCCCGTTCAGCCACAGCACGACGTTCGGGTGGCGGTGGAGCAGCGCGCGGACCTCCCGGGCCGTCACCCGCGGCTGGTCCTCCTCGGGGCCGTCCGCGAGCTCCCGGTCGTTCGTCATCGAGGTCAGCCCGTGGTGCGAGGCCAGGACCACGAGGCGGTTCTCGCGTCCGGAGCCGGTGGAAGCGCCCGCCCGGCCCCCGGACGCATGGACCTCCGCGAGCCGCTCCTCGAGCCAGCGGAACTGACGGACGCCGAGGCTCCCGTCGGATCTGCCGTCCATGTTCGTCGTGTCGAGGACGATCACCCGGACGCGCTCGATGCCGTCGTACACCCCGTACGCCGTCCCCTGCGACAGGTTGTGCTGGTCGAAGCCGTGGCCGGCCGGCAGCCCGCCGGCGCGGAGGTGGGCCTCGACGAAGTCCCTCCTGCCGACGACCCGCCGCTGCGGGTCAGCAGGGACCGTGCGGGCAGGACCGGCAAGGAAGCGCTCGGGGCTTGCGAAGAACTCGACCTCGTGGCCGAGCGGCTCGAGCCCGTCGGGGATGGCCGTCGGCTTCTCGCTGCCGAGCACGATCCGGCGGTAGGCCGCGGTCGGGACGACCTCCCCGAAGGGGAGCCCGTCGTGGTTGCCGAAGCACGACAGCCACGGGACGCCGACGCCGCCGGCCACGAACGAGCGCGCCGCGTCGTCGAGCAGCCCGGGGTAGTCGGGGAATCCCCACCGGCTCTTGTAGCGGTCGGTGCCCGGATCGGGATGCCAGTAGAGATCGCTCGGCCACGCCGGCGACTGCACGCCCTCGTAGCCCGGGCCGCCCGACGCGGGGTCGAGCGGCCCGCCGCCCAGCAGCGCCACGAACCAGGTCAGCTCGTTCAGCTGCGCGTTGTCGAGGTTGTCACCGGTGCACAGCGCGAGGCCGAGGGGCACCCCGGTGTCGGGACTCTCGCGAAGCGAGGCGATGGTGCTCGCCATGAGGTCGCACGCCCAAGGCCCGAGGACCTCCTGCGGCCGCTGTGCTGGGACGTAGGAGTGCACGCCGGTGCGGCCGCGCAGGTACTCGAAGAACTCGAAGCGGCCGGGCGAGCGAGCGTCGGCGAGCTGGAGGTCGGTCAGCTGGACGAGGAACAGCATGCTGCGTCGCCCGGCCGGGTCCTCGCTGCGCCGCACGAGCTCGTCGCGCACGACGCGGGGCTCCCCCGAGCCGAAAGCGAGTCGGCGGTACGCGCTCTCGGTGCCCGCGCCGGCGATCTCACCGGCGACGATGGTCCGCTGCAGGGTCGTCGGGGTCGTCACCGCGACACCACCGCCGCGATCAGCGGCCGCGGGGGCGCAGCGGCGCCCTTGCGGGTCGCTGCCGCCGCCCGGGGCAGGCGCCTAGCCGGCAATCGTCCGGAGCGAGGCCGAGTCGAGCTTGACGGCGACCCGGCCGTCCAGTGAGAGTCCGAGCGCCACCGCGCTCGAGACGTCGGCGAGCAGGGGTCCGAGGTCGGTCATGAGGCCGACGCGGGTGACCGGTCCGAGGAAGGTCACGCTCGTGACCTTGCCCTCGAAGGTCCCCGGAGGCGGCTCGGGGCCGTTGGTGATCATCGCGATGCCCACGTCCTCTGGTCGCGCGTAGAGGTCGATGCGCTCCCCGGCGGCACGCTCGAACCCGTGATTCGCCATCATGAAGCGGGTCGAGCCCACCTGGACGGTCCGATCCTGCTGGGACACGACGGTGCCCTCGAAGCGGTTCATCGTCCCGACGAAGCTCGCCACGAAGGCCGTCTTCGGCGCCCCGTAGATCTCCGCGGGCGTGCCCACCTGTTCGACGCGCCCGTTGGACATCACCGCGACGCGGTCGGAGATCGAGAGCGCCTCCTCCTGGTCGTGGGTGACGTAGAGCGCGGTGATCCCGAGCTGACGCTGGATCCGGCGGACCTCCTCGCGCAGCTGGACGCGCACCTTCGCGTCCAGCGCGGAGAGCGGCTCGTCGAGCAGGAGCACCTTCGGCTCGATCGCGAGCGACCTCGCCAGGGCGACGCGTTGCTGCTGACCCCCGGAGAGCTGGCGGGGGTAGCGGTCCATCATCGCCGCGAGACCGACCAGGTCGAGCAGCGCGGCGGCGCGGGTCGTACGCTCCTCGTGGCTCATCCGCCGGATCCGCATGCCGAACTCGACGTTCTGGCGAGCTGTCATGTTCGGGAACAGGCTGTAGGCCTGGAAGACCATGCCCATGTTCCTGCGGTTTGCGGGGAGGCCGAGCACGTCCTTGCCGTCGACGAGCACCTCGCCCGAGTCCGGGTACTCGAAGCCGGCGATGATCCGCAGCGCCGTCGTCTTCCCGCAGCCGCTAGGCCCGAGCATCGACACGAACTCGCCCGAGGCGATGTCCAAGGTGAGCTCTTGGAGCGCCGCCGTCTCGCCGAACGTTCGGCGCAGGGCTCGCAGTTGGACGGATGACATCGCCGGCTCCTACTTGATGATCCCGGTCTGGGTCGGGGTGCGACCGCCGCGTCCCAGCACGAACAGCGCCAGCATGGCACCCCAGGTCAACAGGAGGCTGATCACCGACAGCGCGCCCGCCTCGTAGGACTGGCTGGTGCCGATGTTGTAGATGTAGACGGGATAGGTATTGAAGGCGAGCAGGCTCGCGATCGTGAACTCGCCCATCGCGATCGCCACGGTGAGCAGCGCCCCGCCGATGATCGCGGCACGCAGGTTCGGCAGGACCACCGTGAACAGTGTGCGGGCCGTCGAGGACCCGAGGCTCTCCGCCGCCTCGGTGAGCGTCTGCAGGTCCATCGCCCGCAGGCCCGCGTCGAGGGAGCGGTAGAGGAACGGGAGGGCGAACACCACGTAGATCAGCGCCAGGACCTCCGGCCGGTCGATCAGCCAGGTGAACGGGCGCAGGAAGGCGATCAGCCCGACGATCAGGACGATCGGTGGCACGACGAAGGGAAGCACCGAGACGAGGTCCATCGCCGGGCGGAGCCTCGGAAGCCGAAGGTGTACCCAAAAGGCCGTCGGCACCATGAGCAACAGGCCCACGACCACCGTCTCCAGTGCGATCTGCAGCGACATCCAAAAGCTCGTGCCGAACTGCGGGTCGTCGAACACGGTCAGGTACCAGTGGAACGGCGACTGTCCGCTCGCCAGCCCGGAGAAGCTGTACTGCACCAGGGCGTACAGCGGCACCAGGAAGACCAGGGCGCCGACGAGGAGCCACAACAGGTGCCAGAGCGGGATCCGGCTCCTCGCCCGGCGCCACGCGTAGCTCCACGGGCGCCGCTGCTCGCCGCCCGACGCGAGACGCGAAGCGACGGGGGTGGTCTGGACGCTCATCCGAGCCACCGGCTCGCCCGCCGTTGCAGCAGCGTGTACAGGCTGACGGTGACGGCGATGATCACGATCATCCCGAATGCCAGCGCGTACGCAAGCTGGGGATTGAGCGTCAGGTTCCCGTTGATCAGCAGGCCGATCGTGGTCGTGACGAGGCCGGTCGAGCCGAGGGCGTAGGCGGTGGCGTACGCCGAGAAGGCGTTGCCGAACAGCAGCACCATCATCCCGAGCAGCGAGGGGGCGAGCACCGGCAACCCGACTCGCGCCCAGAAGGTGAACGAGCTTGCGCCGAGGTTCGCTGCGGCCTCCCGCCACTCCTTCTTCAGCCCCTCGATCGACGGCAGCACGAGCAGGATCATGAGCGGGAACTGGAAGTACAGATAGACGAGAGAGAGGCCGAGGAGGTTGGTGAGGAACAGCGGCGTGACGTGCAGCCCGACATGGCCGATCAGGCTGGTCACGAGACCCGTGGTGCCGAGCGTGGCCGTGTAGGCGAACGCCAGCGGGACGCCGGCGAAGTTGGAGGCCACGCCCGAGAACGAGACGAGCACCGGGCGCAGGAACCTCGGTATGCCGTCGTGGAGGACGGCGTTGGCCACGAGGAAGCCGAGCACGCCGCCCATCGCGGCGCTGAGCGCGGAGACCTGCATGCTGAAACCGAACGCGGCGAGGTTCTGCCCGTGGATCGCCTGATCCACGTTCGACCAGGTGAAGTGCCCGTGGGTGTCCCTGAAGGCGTTGACGATCAGCTCACCGGTCGGGATGAGCAGGAAGATCGTGATGTAGGCGATGAAGGGGACGACCCCGAGAAACGCCCAGCGGCGCAGGCCCGCCCGCCCCGACGGGCGGGCATGCGCGTCGACAGCGGACCTCGGCGCCGACTCGGCAACCTCCGCGAGGGCCAACTGTGCCGTCCTGCCTGGGTCCTTAGCTCGGACCGGCGATCACGCCCCGCCGACCATCGACTGCCAGTTGGCGAGCACGACCTTCGTCGCCTTGGCCGTCTGCGCCTGGTTCGGGAACTGCACGCCGGTGTACTGGCTGGCCGGCGGCAGCAGCTTCTTCAGCGATGCCGGGATCACGCCGCGCTTCGCGAGGTCGGCGTAGCGGGCAGGGTGGGCGTAGCCGGCGAGATACAGCAGCTGGCCCTGGTCGGAGTAGATGAACTCCTCCCACTGCTTGGCCGCCTTCGGGTGCGGGGCGTACTTGCTGATCGCCTGGCAGTAGAAGTTGCCGAACCGACCGGTCGTCGGGATGCTCACCGTGTAATGCGGGTGCCCGTTGAACTGCTTGATGTAGCCGAGGTTCAGGTAGTCCCAGACGATGGCGATCGGCGTCGTGCCCTTCGAGATGTTCGCCGGGTAGCAGTCGACCGGGTTCCAGTTGCCGAGCTTCTTCAGCTGGGCGAAGAACTTGAGGCCCGGCATGATGTTGTCGAGCGAGCCCCCGTTGGCGAGGGCGGCCGACCACACCGCGGCGAGGGCGTCGCCGGCGCTCCGCGGGTCGCCGTCGATCGACACCATGCCCTTGTACTCCGGCTTCTTCAGGTCCGCCCAGGTGACCGGCGGGTGCTTCACCACCGAGCGGTTGGCGCCGAAGGAGATGACGCCGTAGTAGTCGCCGTACCAGCGTCCGGCGGCATCCTTCATGTTGGCCGGGATGGTGCTCCAGGTGGAGACCTTGTAGGGCTGGAAGTCCTTCACCCCCTGGACGGCGATGGCGGGTGACACGTCAACGACGTCCGGCTCCTTGCTGAGCCCCTTCAGTGACGTCACCGCCGCCAACTCCTGGGCCGAGGTGCCGTCGGGGTTCGCCGAGTTGACGGTGATGTGGTACTTCGACTGGAAGGTCTTGATGATGTTCCCGTAGTTCGCCCAGGTGGGAGGCAGGGCGATGACGTTGAGCGCGCCCTCGGTCGCGGCCCGCCCCTCGACGAGCCCCCGCGTGCTGGCGCCGGCACCCGTCTCGAGCAGCGCGCTCACTCCGCCGATGCTGGCGACGCCGGCGGCGCCGATGAGCGCGTCGCGAAGGAAGCGCCGACGGTCATAACCCGCATCTGCTGTGTCGCGCTCGCCTGGTTCGAGAGCCACGTGAGGCACCTCCTTGTTGAAATGGGCATGGCCCATTGGCCGCCCCCCCATTGATCCCGAACCCTACTCCCAGCGGTCGTTTCGCGGCGGACGTCCCGGCGCGCCGGCGGGCGCGCTCGGCAGGGGAGGGGCCGCGTCGGCTGAGTGGCTCGCTCAGCGGCTGATGAGCAGGATCCCCGCGGCGACCAGCACCGCAGAGGCGACACGGCGGGCTCCGAAGCGCTCGCGGAGCACGAAGGTCCCGATGAGCGCGGCGGTGATCACGCTCGTCTCGCGAAGCGCGGCGACCTCGGCGAGGGGCGCCCTGCTCTGGGCCCAGAGCACCGCGCCGTAGGCGAGGAAGGTGAGCGCCCCCGCCGTCAGCCCGGTCCCGAGCACCCGCGGCGTCGCCCAGGCCGCAGGAGGTCTGCGGACGAGGGCGACGACGGGAAAGACCGGACCCTCCAGCACGAAGAGCAGCGCCGCGTACGCGAGCGGGTTGTGCGCGTGCCGGACGCCGATTCCGTCGACGAGCGAGTAGGAGGCGATCGTGAGCCCGGTCAGGATGGCGGCCCCCACCGCCGGCAGGTCCGCCCGGGCGATCCGTCCGGAGGACAGCGCCAGGCTCATCAGCCCTCCGGCGAGGATGGTCACGCCGCAGAGCTCGAGCCCGGCGAGGCGCTCGCCGACGAAGAGGTACGCACCGAGCGCGACGACGAGCGGCGAGGTCCCCCTGGCGATGGGATACACCTGGTTGAACGAGCCCAGGCGGTAGCAGTTCATCAGGGCGGCGTCGTAGACGAGGCGCAGGACCGTCGAGACGATCGCGAAGGCGAGGCAGGCGCGCGAGGGAAGCCCGGTCAGCGCGAGCGTCGCGCCGCCGCCCGCTGTCAGGACGACGCCGATCAACGCGAACGCGATCAGCCGGTCCTCGACGTGCTTCGCGATTGCATTCCAGCACGCATGGAGCACGCCTGCGCCGATGACCACCAGCGCTACCAGCGAGCCCAGATGCGTCTGTGCGATCGTTCCCACCCCCGCCCGGCACAGTCTTGCTCGCCGCGGCGATGCTGACCAGCACGCCGCCCGCGTACCCGTTGAGACTGGTCCAAGCCCGCCCCGTGCGAGCATGTCGGGGTGGCTCGGGTGACGGATCGGGGATTGCACGTGAGCCGGTCGTGCACCATCGCGCCCGATGACCTGGAGTGGCGGTTCAGCGGAAGCGGCGGTCCCGGCGGCCAGCATGCGAACACCGCCAACACCCGCGTCGAGCTCCGCTTCGACGTCGAGTCATCGCGATCCCTCGGCCCGCGCCAGCGCGCCAGGCTGCTCGAGCGGCTCGGGCCCGTGGTGCGCGTCGTGGCCTCCGACGAGCGTTCGCAGGCGCGCAACCGCCAGCTCGCGCTGGAGCGTCTGGGGGAGCGGCTCGAGGCGGCGCTGCGCGTCGAGCGTCCGAGGCTGCCGACGGCACCGACCCTCGCGTCGAGGCAGCGGCGTCTCGACGCGAAGCGTCGGCAGTCGGCCCGGAAGCGGGATCGCCGTCAGCCCGGGTCCGAGTCGTAGCCGACCGATCCCGGGCGGGAGCTCGGGGCCCCCTCGGCGTCAGCGCGGGGGGCACGGTTGGTCCGGCAGACGCCTCGGTCCTCCAGGTGACCGTGGAATCCTCGACCGTGGGTGTACCGCGTGACGACGCGCAGGAGGCGCCGCGCTGCACCCGGCCGGCCGGCGGAGGTCAGGCCCAGGACTCGGGGATGACCCCGGCATGTGCGGCCGAGGCCGCGTAGTACGCCCACAGCTTCTCGGCGTGGTGCTGGCGGTCGAAGGTCGAGAGGAACGCCTCGGTCTCGTCCTTGTCGAGCGGCAGTACCGTGCCGAGGACCGTCGCTTGCGCGAGGGTGTCGGCGTTCTCGACGAAGTGCACCGCGTCGGCGAACAGGGTCGGTACATCCTCGGCGACGACGACCTCGCCGTGCGCCCGCAGGAGGGCGCCGTTGGCGCTCCCGAGCGTCAGCGCGAGCGCCGCCCCGAGCGCCGGCGTGTCGATGTGGGCCGCATTGTGATGGACGGGGATGCCCGTTGCCCAACGGGCGGCATGGTTCTTGACGGGGACGAGCTCGAGGCCCTGGACGAGGCTGAACAACGTGGTCCGGTCGTGGTGGAAGTGGACCACGGCGCCCACGTCCTCGCGCCTTTTGTAGATCTCGCTGTGGATGAACAGCTCCGACGGCGGCTTCCCGTCGCCCTCGAGGACCCGGCCATCGAGGTCGACGACCAGCAGGCGATCGGGCTCAAGCTCCGCGCGGACGTCGGCGACCCGTTGGATCAGGAAGCGGTCTCCCTCCGCCAGGCGGGCGCTCACGTGGCCGCTGTACTCCATGACCCCTGCCGCCACGAGCATTCTCGTGCACATGGCGATCTCGCTGCGTTGACGATCCAACTTCACGACCCCCTGACGTCGATGTCCGGACCCGGTACCCGGACGGCATCCGTGCCTTGACCGGCCTGTAGCGCAGAACTACTTTCTTCCGCATCGTCACGCTGCGAACTGCCCCACGAAGCGAGGCTGCCAGGCAGCCGTCCGCCACGGCCCCCATCGCATGACGAGCTCGACCGGCATCACCGGACTCGGTCACGTCGGGCTGTGGGTCGACGACCTCGATGTGATGCGGGACTTCTTCGTCGAGGTGCTCGGCCTCACCGTCACCGACGAGGACGCGGAGCTGGGCATGGTGTTCCTCTCGTCGTGTCCCGAAACGGAGCACCACGAGATGGTGCTCCAGGCCGGGCGTCGGGCAGCAACGGACACCCGGTTGGTCCACCAGATCTCCTGGCGCGTCGAGAGCATCGAGCAGCTCCAGGCGTTCGACCGATGCTTCGCTGAGCGGGGCATCAGGGTGCAGCAACGGGTCACCCACGGCAACGCGCTCGGCATCTACTTCTTCGATCCGGAGGGCAACCGGCTCGAGGTCTACTTCGCGACCGGCGAGGAGGTGCCACAGCCGTTCCGCAAGACGATCAGCATGGACCTCCCGCCCGAGCGGCTGCTCGCGGAGTCGAGGCGCCTGGTCGACACGGGTGGCGAGCGCTACCAGCCGGCGCCCTGAGCTGGCGCACCGCCGGTGACACCGGTCGGCGCCGCGGGGCTGACCTCGTCGGCGCCGGGTCGGCCCGCCGCCGCACACGACCGCGCCGCTCAAGGCTCGAGCACGCCGCGATGGCGTGCCTTTGCCAGGTAGTAGCGCCACACCTGCTCGTCGTTGAACGCCGAGCCGAGGTCGGGCAGGTCCTCCAGGTCCTCGTCGGTCACGAGGCTCGCCTCCCGGCCGGTGCCGGTCACGAGGGCCGTCATCCTGGCCAGTGCCGTGAAGTTCAGTGCGCGCACCACCGCCTGTTGGACGGTCGCGCCGACCGCGGTGAGCCCGTGCCCGCGCAGGACGCACACCGGCGCGTCGCCCATCAGCTCGACCATCGCGGTCGCACGCTCCCGCCGCCTGACGAGCCCCGCGAAGTCGAGCGTCGGTACGACCCCGGCGAGCTTCATCGCGGGGATGTTGAACGCTCCGAAGACGGGCCGGTACTCGAGACCGGTGATGCTGCACAGGACGACCTCGGGGGGATGCGCATGGACCACCGCGCCGACCTCGGGTCGGGCGCGGAGCGTCTCGGTGTGGATCGGCAGCTCGACGGGCAGCCGGTAGGGAGAGCTGGCGTCCTCGAGCTCGCCGTCGAGGCTGGCGAGCTGGATGTCCTCGCGCGACGTGAACAGGAGTCCGTGCTCGTGGGGTCCCCGGCAGCGCACGAGCAGCGACGCCTCGTCGACGCGCATGCTCACGTGGCCGAGGACCTCGTCGACGAGGCCCTCCATCGCGAGGATGCGGCAGGCGTCCGCGACGAGACCACGTGCCTCGTCGAGATTCGTGGCGATCATCGGGCGTGGCTGCCGGCGGTGACCGTACCGGGAGGGTCCATCGTGCTCTCGACGCCCACCTCGGCGAGACGCTCGAGGTAGAGCTGGCGGATCCGCGGGTCTTCGTCGGCGTAGTCGATCTGCCGGCCCCCCTCCTTCAGGCCCTTGTCGACACCGAGGAAGTGGCGGTGTCGCTCCTCCGTGAAGGGATAGCGCAGGCCGCCGTAGGCGACGGCGAGGTACCGGACGGGCTCAGGAGCGGTGTTGAAGTGCTGGTGGAACATCTGGTCCGGCGGTGCGTAGACGACGCCGTGGCGCCAGTCGATCCTCTGGTAGTCCTCGTCGCCCTCGTACCAGAGCAGGCTGTAGCCGTGGCCGATCACGGTGAAGACGTGAAAGTCGGGACCGTGGCGGTGCGCCTTTTTGTAGGTGCCGACCGGCATCTCCGAGACGTGCGCGTGCATGGTCGCATCCGCCAGGACGAGCTTCAAGTTGCGGCTGCGCGCGCCGCGGGCCGCCCACGCCGGCAGGTCGAAGTTGGCGAGGTCCGGCACGAAGTTCGTCTCCCACATGTGCCGACCGGGGGCGACGCCGATGAAGTCCCCTTCGCCCTGGAACCGCTGGTCATCACCGAAGCGCTCCTCGAAGCCCCACGGGTTGTCGAAGATGAAGCGCTGCTGGCGGAAGACCTTCATCACGAGGGGCAAGCTCGTGACCGACGCCAGGCGAGCCGGTTCGCTCCCGCTGCTGTTGAAGTGACGGTAGCGAGCGTTGAGCGGGAGCCCGAACACGCTGCGGGTGCCCCACTCGAAGGTGTGCTGACGCCCGTCGGACCGTTCCACCGTCGTGCTTCCGTGACCCGACAGGACGTAGACGACCTCTTCGTAGAGGTGCCGTTGCGAGTCGGTCGCGCCGCCTGGCGGCAGCTCGGTCACGACGACGTTCACATAGTCGCCGCGCCCTTGAAGGTGGACGAGGGCGCCGGGGACGCCGAGGAGGTCCCAGTGGGCGGTCTCGACGGACAGCAGGTCGACGCCGAAGTCCTCCACGACGGGCACGCCTTGCACCTCGGCCCAGCGCGCGTACGGATCGACCAGCAGCTTGCCTTCCGCCGCCGCCGCGGCGATGAGCTCGTCGACGTCATCCCCCATGTGTCCCGCTCCCTTCCCTTCGCACGGCCGTGCTCGCGCTGGCCGGCGCGGCACACCCTGTCTTTTCGTGCCCGGCATGTTTGGTCCGCGCTGCGCGGCGATCCACCCGCTCAGGCCGCGAACACGAGCGACTTCACGACGACGGGCACGACGCCGCTCGGCTCGCGGCGGGCGGCGACGTCGATGAAGTCCAGACTCCCAAGCTCGAGGCCGTCGATGCAGACGACGACCGGCCGGGACAGCCCCACCTCGTCGCGCAGCACACGCCCGAGCGACTCGCCGAGGTCGCGATCGATGACGACGACGAGCAGGGAGACGAGGCTCGCTGGCCCGCCGCTGAGGGCGTCGCCGATGCCGCCAGCCAGCGCGAGGAGGCGCGCGTGCGACGGGTCGCCGGCCCAGGAGAAGGCCAGCGCGAAGCCCCTCGCGTCCTCGATGGACTCGGCGCGGCGCTCGATCGCGCGTCGGACGGCCTCGGCGACGATCGAGCGGTCGAACGGCGCCGTCAGATCGACGACCGGTCGGAGGACGGGGAGGCCGTGGGCTGGCAGGTCCGCCTCGTCGGGGACGAGCACGGTGCTCCCGCTCACCTGGGTGCTGAACTGCGACGCTCCGATCACGGTCGCTCTGATGCCGTGCGCCGCCGGCAAGCGCCGGGGTGCGCCGCCACGTCCGCTCCAGACCTCGTCGACCGCCCGCGCGAGGGACGCGCCGAGATCGCCAAAGCCGCGGTGCTCGCGGCCGTAGAGGTATTCGGAGACTCCGCCGGAGAGCGTGACGAAGCGCGCCGGCGGGCCCGCCAATGGCTCGGTGAGCCACGGAGGATCCTCCTGCTCGTCGACGGCCCACCCGCAGATCGCAGCCACGAGAACCTCCGCCATCCGGCGCGCGATGTGCCGTTCCAGCTCCTCGGTGAAGAAGGCGCCGATCTCGAGGTCCGTCGCGGCGTCGCCGGCGAACCATCGGGCCGAGGGCTCCACCCGTTCGATCCTGCGCTGCGCGTCCCATGCCACGAGGCGCCCGCCGAGGCCGAGCGCGGCCGTCGAGACGACGGCTCCGCCTGCGACGAGGGCGAGCTTGGCGGTCCCCCCGCCGACGTCCACGTTGAGCAGGGGCTCAGCCGTGTGCCTCGACATCTCGACCGTCCCGGATCCGTGCGCCGCAAGCTCCGCCTCCATGTGGTGGCCCGCGGCCGCGCAGACGAATCTTCCGGCGTCACGGGCGACCGCGTCCGCTACTGCACGCGAGTTCGCCCGCTCGAGCGCCGTGCCCGTCAACAGCACCGCTCCGGTGTCGACCGTTTCGAGGGGGATGCCCGACTCGGTCCCCCACGAGGCGAGGAAGGCCGAGAGGGCCTCGGCGTCGATGAGCGCGGTGCCTCGGTATGGCGTGAGCACCACCGGGGAGCGCCAGAGCGACTCCCGGCTGCTGACGACGTAACGGCTCGACAAGGCGCTGGCGAGCCGCTCGAGCCGGACTCTGGCGAACATGGCGTGGGAGGTCGAGGAGCCTACGTCGATGCCGACCGTGAGCAGCTCGACGGCTTCGACGTCCGCGATCGGCCGAGCGTGAGGGGGCGGGCCGGACGCCTCGGTGGCGAGTGGGACTCCACCGCCGTCCGCGTGCACCGGCGGGGGGACGCGCGTCCTGCTGGCGGTCGTGGTTGGCGGCAACGTCACCCTCTCGCAGAATCGACTTCTACATCATGGGAAGGCGTTCCGCGTATTGTCAACCGCACCGGCGATCGTGGCGACGATTGCCGCCGATGCCGCAGGAGGCCAGCGAGGGGCGCTCTGGCGCCAAACGAAGGTGCTTCTGCAAGCTGCGGCGCGGTATGCTCTGTTCGTGCGCCAAGCTTCCCACCAGCCGCGATGACCGCCCTGAAGGAAGAGGCGGCGGAGCGCGGGGACGGTCGTACGCGACCCAACTACCCGATCGAGTCCGTCGACAACGTCCTGCGGCTGCTGCTGCTCATCGAAGAGCGCGGCCAGATCCGTGTCTCGGAGGCCAGCAGCGAGCTCGGGACGGCGGTCTCGACGGCGCACCGCCTCCTCGCGATGCTGCAGCACCACAAGTTCGTCCAGCAGGATCCTGTCACGAAGGTGTACGCGCCGGGCCCCGTGTTCGTCCGGCTCGGCCTGAGCGCCGTGCGCGACATGGACATCCGCGCGATCGCTCGACCCTTCCTCGTGAAGCTCCGCGACGAGGTGGGCGAGACCGTGCACCTGGCGCTCCCGCAGGACGACCAGGTGCTGTTCGTCGACTCGGTCGAGACCCCAAAGGCGCTCCGAGTCTCGTCCCGGATCGGCACCTCGATGTGGGCGCACTGCACTTCGGTCGGCAAGGCGTATCTCGCCTGTCAGAGCGACGAACGCGTACTCGAGCTCTACCCGTCGATCGAGCTGCCGGCGATCACGAGGCACTCGATCACCTCGAGGTCGCGACTGTTCGCCGAGCTCGAGGAGGTCCGCAAGCGGGGCTTTGCCGAGAACGCCGACGAGAGCGAGGACGGCGTCGGCTCGGTCGGCGTGGCGATCCTCGACCGTGAGAAGCGCCCAGTGGCCTGCATCAGCGTCTCGGCGCCCACCTCACGGCTCACCCCCGAGGCACGGGCCGAGATCCTCGCGGCGACGACGCGGGCTGCTGCCAGCATCGAGCTGCTGCTTCCCTGACGCTTCGCGCGCGGGCGTGCCGGAAAGGGCACGGACAACGGCTCTTCTTGACAGCGCGGGTCAGCGTTCGTAGATTCACGCAAAGAAAGAGATTCTTTGCAATGCTCGTCCATGGGGCGTGCAGGGGGACCCGGTACGGCCGAGGCCGCGCGCGGGCGAGCGCCATCCTGCGACGAGGGGGGCACGAAGGCGTGAGACACATCCGGACCGCCGGCGAGTGCCCGACGTGAACCAGCCGCCCGTGTGGATCTCGGAGGCAGAGGTCGTGCAGCTCATGGACCTCAGCGGAGCCGTCACCGCGCTCGAGGCCGGCTTCGCGGCCGAGGGCGGCGGCAGCGCCGTGGCAATGCACAAGACGATGGCGAGCTTCGGGGCTCACGCCACGCTCCACGCCATCGGCGCCGCGTTCGAATCCGCAGGCATCGTGGGGACGAAGACCTGGGCGCACACGCCCGGGGGTGCGGCACCGCACCTGTTGCTCTTCGACGCCGGTGACGGCTCGCTCGCCGCGGTGATCGAGGCGTTCGCGCTCGGTCAGATGCGCACGGCGGGGACGGCCGCGCTCGCCACCGATCGCCTTGCCCGCTCCGACGCCTCCCGCCTCGGCATGGTCGGCACGGGCAAGCAGGCGCTCGCCCAGGTCGCAGCGGTGGCGTGCGTGCGCCCCGTCGAACACGTGACGTGCTTCGGCCGCGACCGCGAGAAGGCAGCGCGCTTCGCGCAGGGCGTGCGGGAGGAGCTCGGCCTCGAGTGCAGCGTGGCGGCGTCGGCCGCGGAGGCGGTCGCGACGGCGGACGTGGTGACGTTCGCGACGAGAGCGACGCAGCCCGTCGTCTCGACGAAGGACGTGCCCGCAGGCGCCCATGTGAACGCGATCGGCGCGATCGCGCTCGACC
The DNA here is from genome assembly GCA_035532475.1 of Acidimicrobiales bacterium. Classification (GTDB taxonomy): domain Bacteria; phylum Actinomycetota; class Acidimicrobiia; order Acidimicrobiales; family Bog-793; genus DATKQY01. Next base: position 104,364 of record DATKQY010000082.1, read on the forward strand.
GGATGGAGTTCGAGCCGGACCTACTCGAGCGCTGCGATGTCGTGGCGACCGACAGCCTGCCCCAGGCGCGTGCGCTCTCCACGGAACTGCGGGAGTACTTCGACTCGGGCAAGGGGGAGTGGGCGAGTGTCCGCGAGGTCGCCGACCTCGTCGTCGAGGGCGCGCGCCGACCCGTTGGCGCCGATCTCACGCTGTTCAAAGGCATGGGTTCGGGCATCGAGGACCTGGCGCTTGGGATCGCGATCCTCGAACGTGCCCGTGTCGCACGCCTCGGATCGATCATCGCCAGCGCGGAGCTGCCGCGCCCAAGGCCGCGCCTTGTTCGCACGCCGGCCGTCGACGGTCACTACGAAGCGGAACTAGAGAGGAAAGGTGCTCCCGATGAGGACTGACGGCCCTGCTGTCGCGGATTCGGCACTCGCCGCGAGATTCATCGACCGCGTCGACTCTTCCGTGCCTGCGATCGAGGAAGGGATCTGGCCACCGCTCGTCGTTCCGGGCGCCGATATCGCCGCGGAGGTGGAGCGCCTGGCGTCCCTGCCCGCTCCGGCCAACGGCCGGCGGGCGTCGATGATCGTGCACCCGCTCGCCGAGGAGCCCGGTCTCGGCCTCGCGCCCGGGATCCGGGTGACCCTCGAGGTCCTGCTGCCCGGCGAACGCACCGCACCGATCCGGCACAACTCCTCCCAGGTGTGCTTCTGCATCGAGGGTGCCGGCTTCGCGGTGGTCGGCCACAAGCGGATCGACTTCGGGCGATACGACGTTTGGTGCACCCCGGCCCTGTCGACGTACGTTCACGTGAACGACGGCGCACAGCGGCAGGTCCGCCTGACCTACTCGAACGCCGCCCTGCTCGAGAAGCTGAAGGTGCACTTCGTCGACGAGCACCCTCCCGAGGATCCGGTCGTCCCGGCCGTCGAGGAGGATGGGGGGGGCGAGCAGAGCGCGGTACGTGACATCTTCCCGCTCGGTATGGACGGGGCGATGCTGATGCCCTACGAGCGGCTGATCAACCCCGACATCGTCGAGCAGCAGCCCCTGCACTGGCCCTGGGCCGAGGTCAAGCGCGAGCTCGACAAGTTGAGCGCCCTTGGGGCCCAGTACCGCGGCAGGCGCCTGTATCTGCTCTACAACCCGGCGACAGGTCGCACCAACGGCACGACGAACAGCTTCTTCGCGACCATGACCGTCAGGCCTCCGGGCATCGTCGACCGCCCGCACCGCCATGCCGCCGCCGCGATCAACTACTTCTTCTCCGGTTCAGGCTGGAGCCGCGTCGGTGGTCGGCGCTACGAGTGGTCGGCCGGCGACCTCATGCTGACCGCGCCGGGCTGGGCGATCCACAACCACGCCTCGAACGACGAGGCGGTGTACGAGCTCACCATTCAGGACAGCCCGCACCACATCGCCCTCGATTCACTGATGTGGCAGGAGGACTTGAGCCTTTCGCCGCGGCTCCTCGGCTCGCAGCGGGGCTTTGCGACGAACCGCGCGGAGATCTTGTGAGCGAGTCCGATCGACGGCGAGCCACAGAGATGCGCCTCGGACGCGGAGCGCTGGCGCCGTGACGGTGAGGCTCACCCTCGCCATCAGCGACTACGACCACACCCGCGATCTGACGGACGGCCGCGTCCGTCCCGAGGGCGTCGAGCTCACGTGCCTCTCGCTGCCCGTCGAGGAGATCTTCTTCCGTTTCATCAACTACCGGGAATGGCACGCCTCCGAGCTGTCGTTCGCGAAGTACGTCTCGATGCGCGCCAGCGGAGACGACTCGATCACCGCCATACCCGTCTTCCCGTCGCGCGTTTGCAGGCACTCGTCGATCTACGTCACGCGGGGTGGCCCGGCGCATCCGAAGGAGCTCGCCGGCAAGCGGATCGGCGTACCGGAGTGGTCGCAGACCGCCTCCGTCTACACGCGCTCGCTCCTCGTCCACGAGTGGGGCGTCCCGCTCACCGACGTCGAGTGGTTCCAGGCCGGGGTGAACCAGGCCGGGCGGACGGAGAAGGTGAGACTGCACCTCCCAGACGGTGTGCGACTCACCCAGGTGACCGATCGCACCCTGGACGAGATGCTGCACGCCGGCGACCTCGATGCCGTCTTCTCCGCACACCCGCCCCGAAGCTTCGAGCTCGGCGATCCGGGAATCGTGCGCCTGTTCCCCGACTACCGTCCGATCGAGGAAGAGTACGTGCGAAGGACCGGGATCTTCCCGATCATGCACGTTCTCGCCTTGCGCTCCGACGTCCTCGACGAGCACCCGTGGATCGCGATGAACCTCCTCAGCGCGTTCGAGGAGGCCAAGCGCCGCAGCGAGGAGCGGCTGTCAGACATCACGGCGAGCCGGGTGCCCTTGCCGTGGCTGCCCGAGTACGCGTCGGGCCTGCGCGGCCTGCTCGGTGGTTCCGTCTGGCCGTATGGCCTCGAACCGAACCGGACGACCATCGAGGCGTTCCTGCGCTTCGCCGCCGAGCAGGGCGTCGCCGCGCGCCTGCTCCAGGCCGAGAGCTTGTTCGCTCCCCAGGTCCTTACCCGCTACCGGGTCTGAGCGGGGCTCGCCTCAGCCCACGCGGGCGACGCCTTGCGCACCAGGTACGCCCAGCCGCCTTCGATCTGGGAGCGGGCCCAGCAGCGGGCCCGCTTCTCGAGCGCCTCGGCGTCGCTCGACCATGTGCGCAGCGGGCCTGCTGCCATGGCGAGGAGCTGGAGGCGGCAAGCGCGCTCGAGCAGAACGGTGGTCATCACGGCCGCAGGGACGTCTTCGCCCACCGCCACGATCCCGTGGCTCACCATCAGCGCGGCGTTCCTCGCGCCCAGCCGGTCGGCGAGCATGCCCCCGAGCCCAGGTGTGCGGATCAGGTCGGCCGTCTCGGTGAAGCGAACGATGTCGGGAGGAGTGAACAGCGTCCCCTCGTGCGAGATCGGGCGCAGCGGCTCGCCGGTGGCAGCCAACGCGATGGCGTGCGGCGCGTGGCAATGGACCACGCAGCCGACGTCGGCGCGTGCCGCCAGGATCTCGGTGTGGATCGGGTGCTCGATGGGCACGCCGCCTTCGCCTTGGAGCAGGGTGCCGTCGCGTCCGATGAGCACGACGTGATCGGGGGAGGTCTCCTCCAGGCCGAAGCCGCTGGCCTTGATCCACGTCCCGCGACCGTGCCGGTCGCGACACGACACGTGGCCCCAGATGAGGTCTCCGAGGCCGCACTCGTCGAGAACGCAGCTCGCGGTCGCTACCAGCTCGCGGTCGTCCATATGGCGCCAGTCCCTCCGGTGGTGCGGCTGAGGTTCGCTGCCGAGCGAGCGGCTAGCCGCCGGTCCCGTGCGCAGGCGCCGGGTCCATGAGGCAGCCCATGATGTCGAGGATCGATCCGCCCTGGTGGGCGCGCAGCACGACGGCGGGACTGCGCTGGTCGTCGTTGCCATGCTCGTGCCAGGCAAGGTGACCGACCAGCAGCGTGTCCCCTGCCGACCAGTCGTGGCGTGTCCCGTCGATGACGCTGTGGCCGTTGCCCGACACGACGTGGATACAGCTCTCGCCGACGTCGCGGCGTCGAGGCAGCACGTGGTCGGGGGGGAGCTCGATCATCTCGAGGGCGAGGCCCGAGGTCTCGTACCCGAGCGCGCTGTCGACCAGCAGGGCCGTCCTCGCCCCTCCTGGCCCGGGCCGCAGCTCGAGGTCGCCCGAGGCGGTGTGGACCGGAGCGCGACCGGCGCCTACGGGTCCGGCGTTGGCGGCGAGGAGCTCGCGCCCGTAGGCGCTGGGGTCGTCCCGGCGCCCCGCTGGCATCGCGGCGTGCTCTTCGCGCCGCTCGACCATCCCTGCGTCCTGCACCCAGTTCAGCCGTAGCGCGCGCAGTAGCGGTGCGTTGGAGAAGCCGAGGAGCAGCGCGTGCGAGCGGCCCGCTTCGATCTCGTGGAAGTGCCAAGACCACGCCGGCGTGTGCAGGGCGTCGCCCGTCGACCAGCGGACACGGCGACCGCCGATGGTCGAGCAGCCTTCGCCTTCGAGCACGACGAGCACCGAGTCGTGCGTGTGCCGGTGGGTGCTCGTCCGCTCGCCGGCAGCGAGCTCGAGAAGCCGGACGTCGATCGTCCGGGCCGGAACGGGGGTACCGGGTCCTGCGATCATGCCGATGCCGAGGTTGCGCAGCGGCGAGCGGAGGATCTCCACCTCGCCGCGCCGCCGCGCCGCCGCGGTCGTCATCGCGTCGCGGGCGTGCGGCCCATGACGAGCGCCGTGTGGAACGCCTTCCAGGCGACGTCGACGTCGACGAACCCCGCGGCGTACAGCGCGTCGAGGTGCGTCCCGAGGCCCGCGAGCGGGTCACGGTGCACGTGGGCGCACTCGGCCGGCGGCGCCCCGACGACCTCGGCGCGTGCGTCACGGTAACGACGTTCCCATGCCGTCGCCGGGCCCACGTGGTCGAGATTGGCGACCCATCCGCCGGGGCGGACCAGCGCGGCGCACTGCGCATAGAAGCGGTAGAGCTCGTCGTCGTCCAGGTGATGCGAGGCTCGCGAGGAGACGACCACGTCGGCGTGCCCGCTGAGCCCGATCGACCCGAGGTCGCGCATGTCGCCGAGGATGAAGTCCGTCCTGGCGGCGACCGGCGCGAGCGAAGCTCGTGCGTGCCGGAGCATGGCCTCGGACCCATCGCACCAAACGCCGGTCGCGGCGGGAAAGCGTGACAGGAAGGCCGCGAGGAAGACCCCCGTGCCGGCCGCGACGTCGAGGACGAGCCGGACCGGCTCACCCTCGGAGGCGACGATGGCGGCAGCGATGGCACGTGGCAGATCGAGCATCCGCCGAGAGGCGTCACGATCCACCCAGGCCTCGACGAACGCGGAGTCGCGCCACTCGGCCGCAGCCCGCTCCGATGCTGAGGTCACGAGCGGCTCGCCTCGCGGCCCCGGACGACCGCATCCTGACCGGCTTCTTGCCCGGCGCGCACATGTGCCGGTGCTTCCGGCTGCAGCTCGTGCCCGAGCCCGAGCCATGGCGACACCGCGCTCGAGACGAGGCCGGCGCGCTCGACCATGCGTCGCACGGTGTACTCGACGATGTCCTCGACCGAGCGCGGGTGCGCGTAGAAGGCGGGCACCGGCGGCATGATCACCGCGCCCATCTCCGCGGCGGAGGTCATGAGCCGCAGATGGCCGAGGTGGAGGGGCGTCTCGCGCACGAGCAGCAGCAGCGGCCGCCCTTCCTTCAACGTGACGTCCGCGGCCCGGCCGATCAGATCCGTGCTGTGGCACGTCGCGATGGCAGACAGCGTCTTCATCGAGCACGGCGCGACGAACATCGCGCGCACGGGGAACGAGCCGGAGGCGATCGAGCTGCCGATGGCCGCGACGCCGTGCGTCACGTCCGCCTGCCCCGACGGCACCTCGGCCCCATGGCCGAGCTCGTGGCGCATCGTCGCCACCCCCGCCTTGGAGACGACGAGGTGCACCTCGAACCTGCCGATCTCCCGCAGGAGCGACAGGAGCCTGACGCCGTAGACCGAGCCGCTCGCCCCGGTGATCGCCACGATCACGCGCTCTGGCGGGTGGAGCGGCGCGAGCGCCCCGAGCGGGGTGCTATTGGGCGATCCCTTACCCACCGGAATGCGCCTTGGCGGCCTCGTCGGTGGCGGGCTGCTCGAAGATCGAGGGAACCGGCGGTTGGAGCTCGAGCGCGTTGGCGACGAGCGCGTGCGCCGCGTAGCGGGCGATGAGCAGCAAGACGCCCATCGCGGTCTCCGGGCCGACGAGCATGACCAGCTCCTCGAGCTGCGAGTTGCAGTCGCGTCCGGCCCCCGTGACGGCCATGAGCGCGAGCTTGCGGACCGCGAGCTGGCGGGCGTCGAGGATCGCCGGCTGCGCCTCGGGACCGACGAGCGCGGCGACCACGTCACGACCGAGCCCGAGCTTGATCGCCAGCCGCTCGTGCTGGTGTCGCTCGTAGCGGTTGCCGAGCGTCGAGGCGACCGTCAGCGCGACCACCTCGCTCAGCTCAGCGGGAAGCGCGCGCTTCAGCGCCTCCGTGAACTCGTGGAACGCCAGGATCGCGCCAGGCTGGTGACTGCCGTAGCGGAAGAAGCCCCCGAGGTACCCGAGCCGCTCGTAACGGGACCGGAAGGCATCCTGGAGCTCACCGGGGAGCTCCGAGTACTCGAGCGCCCTGATCCCGGCAGATTCCTCGGGCCCCATGCTTCCCCCCAGGGTTTCTGTTTCACAGAACGAGCTTCTTGACCATCGAGATGATAGCCCGCGCCGCTCCCCACGGTCGTGCGGATCCCATCGTCGCGCTCGCCGACAGCCGACGTCTGGAGCCGGCGACCCTGTCCGGGCCCGTCACTGCCCGTCGAGCGAGGGCGGGTGGTGCCCGCGCGGACAGCGGCGGGGACGCCGGGACCCGGGAACTCCGCAATCCCGGCTGACTTGGCGGCTCCCTTGACACGGCGGAGAGGAGAGGGTGAAATACGACAGAAAGTGTTTCCGCAGCGCCGATGTCACGTGGCGCACATCACGCGGCTCCGGGGGTCGCCGACGGGGGGTTGCTGCACGACGGCTTGACGATTGCGCTGGATCTCCGACCTTCCACGTCGTGGTCACACGGGTCCGAGATGCAGGTCGACCTGCCGTCGAGGCGATAGCTGGTTGCACAACACCAGGAAGTACCGAGGATCGGGATCACCCGTCCTCGAGGACCGGACAAGGGGGGTGCTCCGTGAGAGCAGTGAGAGCAAGGCGCTTGGTGGCAGTCGTGTCCCTGGCCGGCGCCGCCGTCATGGTGGCGGGGGTCGGGCCGGGCGCGAGCGCGTCGCAGCACGCGAAGCGTTCGACCGACAAGGTGCTGGCATTCAGGGCGAACGGGACACCGATCCTCACCGGCATGACCATCCGCATGGGCAATGCAGCGGGGTCGGCGCACGCCGCGGACACCAACGTGCACGACCTCGTCGGGTTCCTCACCAAGTGGGGCGCGAACGCTTCGCAGACCAACGCCTCGCAGAACGAGACCGAGCTCGGCGTCGCTGCCGGCAGCCTGGACGCGACGGCCGGCCCGTTCAACGTCGAGGCCGATGCGGGCCTCACCGCCTTCGGTCCGAACCAGGCGAGGCTCGACTACGTTCTCCTCGCCAAGGACGCCATCAAGTCCATCTCCTCGCTCAAAGGCAGAACGGTCGCGATCTGCTGCCAGTCGTCTCCCGACTACGTGCTGCTCCTCGCAGCTCTGCGCCAGGGGAGCCTGACGATGTCGGACATCAAGCTCTCCGAGACCGGCGCGAGCAGCTCCTCGCTCAACGAGCTCATCGCTGGACAGGCTGACGCGGCGTTCGTCCACAGCGACGGCCCGGCGACGGCCGGCCCGAACTACCACGTCATCGCCAACGCGGCGGCGCTCGAGCCCGGCTACGCCGACAGCTTCATGGCCGCGACGCCAGGATGGTTGAAGGCACACCCGGCTGTCGCTGAGGCGATCGACCTCGCGTGGCTCGCCTCCGCCAAGCTGTTCAACACCAAGGAGTCGACGTGGGTGAGCAACGCCTACGCCTACACGGCGCACGCCGATCCGCTGTCCCTCTACAAGCAGACGTGGCAGCAGCTGAAGCTCATCGACGGGTGGCCGACCAAGCTCGGCACCTTCACGACGAAGGTCGTGCAGCTGAATCTCGGGCTCGCCAAGGCCCAGGGGGCGATCCAGGGCCAAGGCAACCGCCCGCTGTCCCAGCTCGCGAACGTCGCGCCGTGGCAGGCGGCGGTGGCGCAGTTCCTGAAGCACGAGAAGGCCTACTAGTGACCGCCAGCTCCTGCGACACCACCGGCAAGGTGCGGCGCGCGGGATGACGCGACGGCACCACGACCGGCGCCGGTTCGTCCCCGTCGCCGGCCCCGCTGTTCGCCCCCGCCGCGATCTGGCGACGGGGGCGGACAGCAGCCGGAGGTCGGCCCTTCTCGAGGCAGGGGGAGTCATCACGTGAGCGCGAACATTCGCCCGGGTGCCCGCTCCGGAGGCGCTGCCCTCGCCGCGCCCCGATCGGGCGCGATCGCCGGTGAGGACGTCGTGCCGCTCGGCGCGAGGGACGCAGCCGCCGCCGCTCGCACGAGGGTCCCGCTTGCATGGGCGCGGGAGCACGCCGCGACGATCGCCAGGTGGGTCGTCATCGCCGCGGTCGTCGGGTTGTGGCAGGCATCGGCGACCTTTCTCAACCCGATCTTCATCTCGAGCCCCGTCACGGTGGTGAGGGACTTCGCGTCGCTCGTTGGCAACGGTCAGCTCCCCTCAGCCTTCGGGTCGAGCATCGGCGAGCTCGCCGCGGGTGCCGTGATCGCCTTGGTTCTCGGGGTGACGATCGGCATGTCGATGGGTCGGATCCGACTCATCGAGCGGGCGCTCGACCCGCTGGTGGCCCTCGGGAACGCGACCCCCTCGATCGCCCTTTTGCCCGTGATGGTGGTCTGGTTCGGCGTGGGCTCGTCCGCGAGGATCGCCTTCATCATGGTTCTCGGGCTTTGGACCTTCATCATCAACACGCTCGCGGGCGTGCGATCGGTGCGGGGCGGGCTGCGCGACGTCGGCGTCGCCTTCGGCCTCGGGCCCTGGCGCCAGACGTGGGAGATCTACCTGCCGGCGACGGCGCCGTACATCTTCGTCGCGGCGCGCATCGCGATGGCCCAGGCGACCGTCGGGATGATCCTGTCCGGCCAGGAGGTCGGCCAGGGCGGGCTCGGTGGGCTGGCCGCCGACTTCGGCTCGTACTCCGAGACCGGCCAGCTGATCGCCACGATCGCCACGACGACCGCGCTGGCGATGTTTCTCTTCTGGCTGATCCGCACCGTCCAGGCGCGCGCGTTCCCCTGGATCAACGAGACCTCTGCAGGAAGGCGGTAGGCGTGACGATCGACGCAAGCAGCGTGGCAGCGGGCGGACGGGTCGCCCGCGCGGGGGAGGGCGAGCTTGCGCCCCCGATCCTCGAGGTGCACGGCATCTCCAAGACCTTCACGACCAACAACCGGGAGGTCGTCGCCCTCCGCGACGTGAGCCTCGCTGTGCGACGAGGTGAGTTCGTCAGCCTCGTGGGCGCGAGCGGCTGCGGCAAGACCACGCTCTTGAGGAGCATCGTCGGCTTGGAGAGCCCGGATGCGGGCATCATCTCGCTCGAGGGCCAGATCCTCGACGGCGTCTCGAAGGACATGGCGTACGTCTTCCAGGACATCAACCTTCTCCCGTGGCGCAGCGTCGTCGCCAACGTGGAGCTCGGTCTGGAGGCCCGCGCTGTGCCGAAGCGCGAGCGCAGGGAACGGGCGATGCACTTCCTCGGGCTCGTCGGGTTGACGGACGTCGCCGATGCCCCGCCGTACACGCTCTCCGGCGGTATGCAGCAACGGGTAGGCGTCGCCAGAGCGCTCGCCACCGAGCCGAAGGTGCTGCTCATGGATGAGCCCTTCGGGCAGCTCGACAACTTCACCCGAGAGGCGCTGCAGGTCGAGATCTCGAATCTCTGGTCGCGCCTTGGCACGACCATCGTCTTCGTGACCCACGACGTCGATGAGGCGATCTTCCTCTCCGACCGGGTCGTGCTCTTCGTGCCGAACCCTGGTCGCATCAGCGAGATCGTGGACGTTCCACTGCCGCGGCCGCGCAGCGACTACGACGTCCGGGCCGACTCACGTGCGATCGAGCTGCGCAGCCAGGTGATGCAGCATCTTCACCGGGCCGGGGCGGTCGCGGGATGAGCGTGATCGGCGCGGGAGCCGGCCACGGTCGAGTTGCCGCTCCGTCTGAGCTGTCGGCGGTGGCGGCACGGCAGGCGGCCCGTCGGCGGCGCCGCCAGCTCGTCGAGCACCCCGTCGTCGGCGTTGTCGCACCGCTCGTCGCGGTCGCGATCGTGCTCGGCGCCTGGCAGCTCACCGGGCACTTCGTCAGCCCGATCCTGATCTCGTCGCCTTCGCAGGTCGCCCGGGACTTCGTTTCGTTGTGGAGCCAGGGCGCGATCTCCGCGGCCATCGGCATCTCGCTGCGCGAGCTGTACCTCGGCCTCGCCATCGGTGTCGTCGCCGGCCTCCTGCTCGGGCTGCTGATCGGTCGCTACCGCCTGCTGGACAACGTGTTGAGCCCGTTCATCAACGCGGCGAACGCGACGCCGCTCAACATCTTGATCCCGCTCATGATCATCTGGGTCGGGCTGTCCGCCCAGGCACGGGTGCTCTTCATCGTCCTCATCACGATGTTCCCGGTCCTGCTGAACACCGCCGGCGGGCTGAAGAACGTCAACCGCGGCTACATGGAGGTCGGCCGCACACTCGGGCTCTCGGAGCGCCAGCTGCTCTGGAAGGTGGCGATCCCCGCGACGACGCCGTACATTTTCGCCGGTCTGCGGGTAGGGGTCTCCCTCTCGATCATCGGAATGATCGTGGGCGAGATCGAGGTCAGCAATGTCGGCCTCGGTTACCTGCTCAGCCAGTACGGCGAGAGCTACCAGACCGGGCGCCTCCTCGCGCTGATCATCCTGGCCGCCATCCTCGGAGTCGTGAACGTCTCGGTCCTGCGCGGCGTCCAGCTGCGCTGGTTCAAGTGGACCCGCGCCGCCCGTTGACGGGCGGCGCGAAGGAGTCTTCGGCGAGCGCACCTACGCGCGCGGACGCGGGAGGCGAGACCGCCCGTTGGCGGGTCGGTGTCGACACCGGCGGGACGTTCACGGACTTCGTTCTCGTGGACCAGGAGACCGGCGCCGTCGAGGTCCTGAAGGTCCCCTCGACGCCGGATGACCCCGGCGACACCATCGTCGCCGGCCTCCCCGGCCGGGGCGAGGTGGTCTTCCTCTGCCACGGGACGACGGTCGGGACGAACGCGCTACTCGAGGAGAAGGGTGCGCGCACCGGGCTCGTCGTGACGGAGGGTTTCCGGGGCGTCTACGAGATCATGGAGCAGGCCCGCCCCTATGGCGAGCCCCTGTTCGACCTCCGCTACGCCAAGCCGAGGATGCTCGCCCACCCGGCGGCGTCAGCAGAGGCCCCCGAACGCGTCGGTCCCGCGGGTGAGGTGCTGCGCCCACTCGACGAGGCAGCGGTGCGCGAGGGGCTGCGCCGGCTCGCGCGCCGCGGCGTGGAGAGCCTCGCAGTATGCCTCCTGTTCAGCTTCCTCGCCCCGGAGCACGAGCGACGCATCGCGGCGATCGCCGCGGAGGAGCTTCCGGGCTGTCCCGTCTCGCTCTCGTCGGACGTGCTGCCGGAGATCCGTGAGTACTACCGGCTGAGCACGACAGTGATCAACGCGTACCTGCGGCCCGTGCTCGCCGGCTACCTCGAACGGCTCGAGAGCCGACTTGGCTCGACGGAGGGCAGGCGACGCCCCGCCTACGTCATGCAGTCGAACGGCGGGATGACCACCTTCGCAGGAGCGGCACGTCGCGCTGCGACTGCGCTGCTGTCGGGGCCGGCCGGCGGTGTGATCGCCGGGGCGCGCCTCACGCGCCGGTGCGGCTTCGATAGTGCGGTCACCTTCGATATGGGGGGCACCTCGTGCGATGTCGCGCTCGTCACCGACGGCGAGCCGGCGATCACGACGCGTACCACGATCGGCGACCGTCACGTCGCCCTGCCGATGATCGATGTCGTGACCGTCGGGGCCGGCGGCGGGACGCTGGCGCGAGTCGCGGCCGGTGGCCTGCTCGAGGTCGGTCCGGAGAGCGCCGGGGCCGTTCCGGGCCCTGCCTGCTACGGGCGCGGCGGCGACGCGCCGACGGTCACCGACGCGAACCTGCATCTCGGGTACCTGAGCGAGCGGAACCCCCTCGCCGGCTCATTGGAGCTCTCCCGCCAGCGCGCCACCGAGGCGATCGCTCGCGTCGCGGCGCCGCTCGGGCTCGACGTGAACCGAGCGGCCCAGGGCATCGTCGACATCGTCGACGCCCGGATGGAGGAGGCGATCCGGAGCATCTCCACGATGCGCGGGCACGACGTGCGCGACTTCGTGCTCATCGCATTCGGCGGGGCCGGGCCGCTCCACGCCGGGTCCATGCTCGACGCGCTCGGCATGCGGGCGGTGGTCGTTCCTGCGAATCCCGGCGTCTTCTCCGCGATGGGGTTGCTGCAGACCGACGTACGGCGAGACGTCGCGCGCTCGAAGGTGTCGCCCCTCGAAAGTCTCGTGGCCGCAGACGCGAGCGCCATCTTCGCCGAGCTCGAGTCCGGGGCGCTCGGGGAGTTCGAACAGGACGGCATCGACGCCGGAAACGTCGCCTTCGAGCTCGCGATCGACCTGCGCTACCGGGGCCAGGGCTACGAGCTGACGGTCGCGGTGGACCCCGAGGAGATCGCGTCGGGACGTCTCGACGTGATCCGCAAGCGGTTCGATCACGCGCACGAGCAGCGATTCGGCTCGGCCGCCCCCGACGAGGACGTCGAGGTCGTGACCTACCGGATCGTGGCCTCGGCCGCCGTGCCGCGGGTTGCCTTCGCCGAGAGCGCTCCGAGCGGCCGCGCCGTCGCCGATGCGGTGGTCGACAAGGCGCCGATGTGCTTTGACGGCGCCTGGCGGCAGTGCGCTGTGTATGCCCGGCACCTGCTCGGTGCCGGTGACGTCGTCGACGGCCCGGCGGTGATCGCGCAGATGGACAGCACGACGCTCATCCGCCCGGGCCATCGCGCATCGGTGGACCGGTGGGGAAACCTGGTGATCGAGCCGCGATGACTGCACCGGCCGGGGTGGCCAGCAACGACGCGGTCCTCTTCCAGATCGCCCGGGCGAGGCTCGGCGGCATCGTGCAGGAGATGCAGTCGTCGCTGTTCCGGAGCGGCTACTCGACGGTGATCCGTGAGTCCCAGGACGCCTCGTGCGCCCTCTTGACGCCCGACGGCCGCGTCATGGCCCAGCACGTCGTCCTGCCGCTCCACATCGGAGCCTTCCCGGCGTGCTGCGCCGCGGTGCTGAAGGCCTATGCAGGAGACATCCGACTGGGCGACGCCTACGTGCTCAATCACACCTACGACGGCGGCAGCCCGCACGCCCCTGACATGGCCGTCCTGGTGCCGGTCTTCTCGGGCGCGGCACTGGTCGGCTTCTCGGCGTCCATGGCCCACAAGAGCGACATCGGAGGCCCCGTGCCGGGCAGCTGCTGGAGCCGGGCGACGGACGTTTTCGCCGAGGGGTTGCAGCTGCCCGCGCTCCGCCTCGAGCGCGGCGGCATCGCCGAGCGCGACCTCGAGCGCGTCATCGCGGCGAACAGCCGCTCGCCCCACCTCGTCCTCGGCGACCTGCGCGCGCAGGTCGGTGCGGGCCGGCTCGGCGAACGACGCCTCCTCGAGGTCGTTCGGCGCTACGGGGCCGAAATGCTCTCCTGGTACTCGTCCGAGGTTCTGGTGGCGACCCGCCGCCGGATCGCCGGGGCGCTCGCTCTCTGGCCCGACGGCACGGCGAGCGCCACGCGCTTCATCGATGACGACGGCGTCGACCTCGGCAAGCCCGTCAAGGTGGCGGTGCGCGTCGTCAAGTCGGGGCCGGACCTCGAGTTCGACTTCAGCGGGAGCGACCCGCAGACTCGCGGCCCGGCGAACATCCGACCACCGCTGCTCAGGGCCGCGTGCGCGTACGTCGTCATGGCGCTCGTCGGCGCCGACACCTACGTGAACAGCGGACTCCTCGACTCCTTCACGGTCCGCAGCGAGGAGGGGAGCGTGGTCGACTCGAGGTTCCCGGCGCCGGTGAACACGTACAACCCCACCGTGCACGCGGTGGTCGACGCGGCCTTCGACGCGCTCACCCAGATCCTCGACGTCGGCGGCATGGCCGACGGCTGCGCGAGCCGGTCGTTCGTGCTGAAGAGCAGCGGCGACCACCCGGTGCAGTACGAGATCCTCGGCGGCGGCGCGGGTGCGCTGGCCGGGGCGGACGGCCGTTCTGGCACGACGGTCAACCACACGAACGGGCGGATCACCCCGGTCGAGGTCGTGGAGACCGAGTACCCCGTGCGCGTCCTCGAGACCTCGCTCGTGCCCGACTCGGGCGGCGGCGGCCGGAACCGTGGAGGGCTCGCCATCCGACGCAGCTACCGCGTGCTCGAGCGCTCCCAGCTGTCGCTGCGCTCGACCCGGCACCGCATCCCACCGGCTGGCGCCGATGGCGGGGATCCCGGGGGGCGCGGTCGCATGACCCTCGTTCGGGCGACCGGCGAGACGCTCGAGCTGCCGGCTCGCTGCTCGGGGGTGGATCTCGATCCGGGCGACGGGTTCGTTCTCGACACCCCAGGTGGCGGGGGCTACGGCGCGGCTCGCGCCCGTGACCCGCTGCTCGTCGCCGCGGACGTCGAGGCGGGGTACGTGAGCGTCGGTGCGGCTCGGCGCGTGTATGGCGTGGCCGTCTCCGTCGGTGCCGACGGCAGCGCCGTCGTCGTGGCGCCTGAGACGACGCGGCTTCGAGAATCGGAGGTGGTGCTGTGAGCGCGGAGCAAAGCCAGGGCTCAGGTGGCGGGAGCGCCGGGGTCGGATCGCTCGAGGGGAAGGTCGCGGTCGTGACCGGTGCTGGGCGGAACATCGGTCGGGCCATCGCGCTCGCGCTCGTCGAGGTCGGTGCCCGGGTGGCAGTCGTCGACCTCGACGCCGCCGCGGCTTGGCGCGTGCAGACCGAGCTGGCGTTGCGCGGCGCCGAGTCGCTGGCGATCGCCTGCGACGTGTCGGAGGAGGCGGCGGTCGAGTCGATGGTTGCCGAGGTCGTCGCGCGATTCGGCCGCGTCGACATCCTCGTCAACAACGTGGCGGCGACCGACCGAGGGCACACCGTCGTCGACCTGCCGGTCGAGGAGTGGCGGCGGATCATCGACGTCACCGTCACGAGCGCGTTCGTCTGCTCGAAGCACGCGGCGCGAGCGATGATCCGCGACGGCGTTCGGGGCTGCATCGTGAATCTCGGCTCGACCTCGGGGTACCTCGGGCGCGTGAACGCCACCGCGTATCCGACCGCGAAGAGCGCGCTGATCGGTCTCACGCGCTCGATGGCCGTCCAGCTCGGGCAGTTCGGCATCCGCGTGAACCTCGTCGCGCCGAACAAGGCCGGCAGCCCGGTCGGCGAGCGCGACGTCGCCGAGGACCGCCGGGTGCGCAACCTGCTCGGCCGGCCCACCTCGCCCGAGGACGTCGCCCGGGCGGTGCGCTTCCTCGTCTCCGACGAGGCGGCGCTCGTCACAGGGGTGGATCTGCTGGTCGACGCGGGAGCGGTGCTCGCCGGCGACCTGCCCGATCCGGTGAACGCGCTCGGTGCCCGATGAACGCCGAGCGGCGCCGCCCCGAGCGGGCGGACCTCGATCCCCGGATCAACCTCGTGCCGGCCAGTCCGGGCGACTTCGCCGAGGCCGAGATCGATGCGCTCGGCAGCGGGGCGCAGCACGAGGACCTGCGGGACTGGCTGGCGCTGGTCGCCGCGACCGACGACCTGCGCATCCTCGAGGGCGTCGATCTGGACGAGAACATCGGCCGGATCACGGAGATGCTGCAGCACACCGAGGGCGCGCCGGCCGTGCTGTTCGACGCGATCCCCGGCTATCCGAGAGGCTTCCGGATACTGGTCAACGCCCAGAGCGAGCGGCGTCGGCTGGCGATCACGCTCGGACTGCCGGTCGACATCTCGGTATGGGATCTGATGGACGAGTGGGAGCGGCGCATGGACACCGTGAAGCCGCTGCCGATCGAGATCGTCGACGACGGACCCGTGCTCGAGGTGGTCAGCACCGAAGATGCCGTCAACCTGCTCGAGCTACCCGTGCCGCTGTGGCATCCCGCCGACGGTGGTCGCTACCTTGGCACGGGCGACTGCGTCATCACGCTCGACCCCGACTCGAACTGGGTGAACATGGGGACCTACCGGGTGATGGTCCACGACGAGCGGCACACCGGCTTGTACATCTCGCCGGGGAAGCACGGGCGTATCCACCGGGACAAGGCCTTCGAGCGCGGCGAGCCGCTCCCGGTCGTCGTTCTCTGCGGCATGGACCCGCTCCTGTTCGTGGCGAGCTGCCTCGAGATGCCGCCCGGCTTGAGCGAGCTCGAATGGGCTGGCGGCATGCGGGGCCGCCCGGTGGAGTGCGTGGTCGGGAGATACACCGGCCTGCCGATCCCGGCGCGAGCGGAGATCGCCCTCGAAGGCTTCCTCCACCCCGACCAGCTTCGCCTCGAGGGCCCCTTCGGCGAGTGGACCGGGTACTATGCCTCCTCCGCCCAGCAGGTGCCCGTGCTCGAGGTGAAGGCGCTCTACCGGCGTAATGACCCGATCATGCTCGGTGTGCCGCCGGAGAAGCCGCCGTTCGAGGCGCACCGCTTCCGTCAGTACCTGCGCAGCGCGAACCTGCGGCGCGAGCTCCGCCTCGCCGGTGTCCCAGACGTGAAGGCGGCGTGGTGTCACGGCGTCGGTGGCTGTCGGCTGTTCAACGTGGTGGCGATTACCCAGCGCTATCCCGGCCACGCGGTCCAGGCCGGACATATCGCGAGCCAGTGCCGGGCCGGGGCCTACCTCGGGCGCATCACGGTCGTCGTCGACGACGACATCGACGTCTCCGACCTCGACGAGGTCATCTGGGCGATCTGTACCAGGTCGGATCCCGAACGCTCGTTCGAGTTCATCCGCCGGGCGTGGAGCGGGCCGCTCGATCCGGCGATCCAGCCCGGCAAGAAGGGGTTCAACTCCCGTGTCGTCATCGACGCGACGAGACCGTGGGAATGGCGCGACGAGTTCCCACCGGCGGTCGGACCGACGCCGGAGGAGAAGGCCATCACGCGCGAGCGCTGGGCGTGGATCCTTTGAGCGGGCGCGGCGAGGCCGGCGACGCCGTCCTGTTCCAGGTGCTCCGGTCACGCCTCGCAGGCATCGTCCAGGAAATGCAGGCATCGCTGTTCCGGAGCGGCTATTCGACCGTCGTGCGCGAGACCCAAGACGCCTCGTGCGCGCTGCTCGACACCTCCGGGCGCGTGGTCGCACAGCACGTCGTGCTGCCGCTCCACATCGGCGCCTTCCCCGCCTGCGCGCGTGCGGTCCTCGACCACTTCGGCGAGGAGATCGCTCCGGGAGACGCCTTCCTCATGAACGACCCCCACAGCGGCGGCAGCCCGCACGCTCCGGACTTCGCGGTCCTCGTGCCGATCTTCGAGGGCCCGCGTCGTATCGGCTTCGCCGCGAGCATGGCCCACAAGAGTGATATCGGCGGGGCGGTGCCAGGAAGCTGCTGGAACTCGGCCACCGACGTCTACAGCGAGGGCCTGCAGCTGCCAGCGGTGCGTTGCGAGCTCGGCGGCGCGCCGGTGCCTGAGATCGAGCGTCTCCTCGCTGCGAACAGCCGCACCCCCCGGCTCGTCCTCGGCGACCTGCGCGCGCAACGGGGCGCAGCGCACCTCGGCGGGATGCGGCTCGGCGAGGTCGTCGGCCGCTACGGCCTCGACGCACTGCTCTGGTTCTTCGATGAGGTGATCGCGCTGTCCCGGCGTCGCATCGAGGAGGTCGTCCGCAGCTGGCCCGACGGGATCGCCGAGGCGGTCCGTCTCGTCGACGAGGACGGCGTCGTCGCGGACCGCCCGCTAGCGGTGCGAGTGCGCGTCACCGTGGCGAATCACCGGGTCGGGTTCGACTTCACCGGGTCCGATCCCCAGAGCGAGGGTCCCGCCAACGTTCGGCTCCCGCTCGTCGTCGCCGCCTGCGCCTACTGCGTCCTTGCCCTGGCGGGCGGTGAGCCCTACGTGAACAGCGGTCTGCTCGACGCCTTCGATGTCGTCTGCGAACCAGGGTCGCTGCTCGACGCCAGGCACCCGGCACCGGTGAACACCTACAACCCGACGATCCACGCAGTCGTCGACGCGTGCTTTGCCGCGCTCGGTCAGATCGTGGCGGCTGGCTCACGCGCGGACGGGTGCGCGAGCAGGTCCATCGTGATGAAGGCAGACGGGGACCGCGCCGTGCAGTACGAAGTCTTCGGCGGCGGTGCCGGGGGGCACGCGGGCGGCGACGGGCTCTCGGGGGCGACGGTCGACCACTCGAACTGCCGGATAGCGCCGGTCGAGATCGTCGAGACGGAGTACCCGATCCGCGTGCTCGAGACGGCGCTGCTCGCCGACTCGGCCGGGCCCGGCCGTTTCCGCGGTGGGCTCGGCTTCAGGCGCCGCTACGAGCTGCTCCAGCCGACGCAGATCTCACTTCGCTCCACCCGACACACCATCCGTCCGGCCGGCTGCGGGGGAGGAGCTCCGGGACGCGCCGGCCGGGCGACGCTGCGCTCGGGCGACGGCTCCGAGCTCGTGCTACGTCCGCGCTGCTCGGGCATCGGCGGCCGTCCCGGGGATCAGCTCGTCCTCGACACGCCGGGGGGAGGCGGGCTCGGCGACCCCTTCGAACGGGACGTGGCGCGCGTCGTCGACGACGTGGAGTCGGGGTACTGCAGCGCGCGGTCGGCGGCACGCGACTACGGCGTCGTCGTCGTGATCCGAGAGGACGGCACGGCTGCGGTCGACCACGATGCGACGGCGCGCGTAAGGACGGCCCGACGCGACGAGCACGGGCGATCAGCAGGTGCACGACCGCGGGCCGACGGCTAACGTGAGCACTACCGCAGCACAGAATACGTTTCTGTTGTGAATTCCGCGCCATTCGGCGCCGTCGAGCCAAGGGGGACGATGGTGGGCGATCACGAGGTGAAGGTCTCCTCGACCTACGACTTGCGGGGGTGGCTCGAGCGGGTCGAACAGCTCGGCGCGCTACGCCGGGTGGACGGCGCGTCGAGCGAGTCCGAGATCGGCGACGCGACCGATCTCCTGCAGCACTCGAGCGACGCGCCAGCCGTCCTGTTCGACCGCATCCCAGGGTACGAGCCCGGCTTCCGGGTGCTCGTCAACGGGCTCGGGACGATCGACCGGATGTCGCTTGCGCTCGGCGCGCCCCTCGGGCTGTCCAAGCTCGAGCTCGCCGACGTGTGGCGGGAGCGGATCCTCGGGCTCGAGCCGGTCCCTGCCGTCGAGGTCACCGACGGTCCGGTGATGGAGAACGTGCAGCGGGGCGACGAGGTCGACGTGACGGTCTTCCCCGCGCCGCTGTGGCACCCGAACGACGGCG
Organism: Acidimicrobiales bacterium; assembly: GCA_035532475.1. GTDB lineage: Bacteria > Actinomycetota > Acidimicrobiia > Acidimicrobiales > Bog-793 > DATKQY01. Next base: position 123,433 of record DATKQY010000082.1, read on the forward strand.
GCCGCTACCTCGGGACCGGGTCCTACGACGTCACGAGGGACCCGGACGACGGTTGGGTCAACGTCGGGACCTACCGGGTGATGGTGCACGGGCCGAACAAGCTCGGGTACTACATCTCACCCGGCAAGCACGGGCGGCTGCACCGCCAGAAGTACTTCGACCGAAACGAGCGGTGTCCGGTCGCGATGGTCTTCGGTTCGCATCCGCTCATCTTCTTGGCGGCGAGTAACGAGATCCCCTACGGCGTCAGTGAGTACGACTGGGTGGGCGGCGTGCTGGGCGAGCCGATGCAGGTCATCCGCGGCCCGGTCACGGGCCTTCCGATCCCGGCGTGCGCCGAGATCGTCGTCGAGGGCTATGCGAGCGCAGACGAGCTGATCCCCGAGGGTCCGTTCGGGGAATGGACGGGCTACTACGCCTCGGGCGAGCGCGCCGAGCCGGTCCTTCACGTCGAGGCCGTCTACCACCGCAACGAGCCGATCATCCTCGGCTGCCCGCCGGGCCGCCCCCCAGACGAGCTCGCGAGGTACCGCGCGCCCCTCAGATCGGCCCTGCTCTTCGAAGAGCTCTTGAAGGCCGGCGTGCCCGACGTCGCCGCGGTGTGGCAGCACGAGGTCGGGGGCAGCCGGATGTTCATCGTCGCCGCCATCCGCCAGCGCTACCCCGGGCACTCCCGCCAGGTGCTCCACGTCGCGGCCCAATGCCACACTGGCGGCTACGCGGGCAAGTACGTCGTCGTCGTCGACGACGACATCGACCCGTCGAACCTCGAGGAGGTCATGTGGGCGGTGTGCACGCGCTCGGACCCTGCGGACTCGATCGACATCATCCGCCGCGCGTGGAGCACCCCGCTCGACCCGCGGATCACGCCCGACCAGCGGGCCGTGGGCAACTTCACGAACTCGAGGGCGCTCATCGACGCCACGCGCCCGTTCGAATGGCGCGACCAGTTCCCGCCCGTGAACGTCCCACCGCTCTCGCAGCGCCAGGCTGCGCTCGCCCGCTGGTCCTACCTGCTCGACTGAGGCGACGTGTCGCAGGCTGAGGCGCTGATCGACAACCCTGCCGGCGCGCGATCGTCGGGTTCGGCGCGCCTCGACGCCGCGGCGAAGGCCGCGGGGGCGGCCCGCTACGCGGGCGACGTCGTGCTCGAGGGCATGGCGCACGCGGCCGTCTGGCGCAGCCCGCTGCCCCACGCGCTGATCCGCGGCGCGCGTCTCGAGGCCGCCCGAGCCGCTCCTGGCGTCCTCGGCGTGTTCCGCGCGGAGGATCTCGACGCAGGGCTGTTCGGCCGGCGCGTCCGCGACCTGCCGGTGCTGGCGAGCGGCAAGGTCCGCTTCGTCGGCGAGCCCGTCGTCGCCGTGGTCGCTGAGCGGCGCGAGCAGGCCGAGGCCGCGGTCGCGCTCGTCGAGGTCGACCTCGACGAGCGCCCCGCCGTCTTGGACGCTCGTCGCGCGCTCGGTTCCGCCGAGGTGCTCGTGCACGACGCCCCGTGGCGCTACGAGGGTGCCGTCGTCGCGGAGTCGGACGGCCCGAACCTCCAGTCACGCGTGCGCCATGGGCGCGAGGAGGCGACGCAGGCCGCGCTCGCTGCTGCGGAGTTCGTCGTCGACCGCATGTATCGGACCGTCGCCGGCCACCCCGGCTACCTCGAACCGCAGGCGTGCGTCGCGCAGATCGAGGAGGACGGCACCGTCCAGCTGTGGGCGAGCGACAAGTCCCCGTACCGCGTGCGCCAGCAGCTCGCCGACACCTTCGGGGTGGACCCCCGGTCGGTCGTCCTCAACCCGATCCTGATCGGCGGGGACTTCGGGGGGAAGGGGTCGCCGACGATCGTCCCGCTCTGCGTCGCGCTTGCCCGGGCGGTCGGACGCCCGGTCCGCATCGCCCTGCGCTACTCGGAGGACCTCGTCGCGGCGAGCCCGCGCCATCCGGCGACGATGCGGGTGCGGCTCGCCTCCGACGGCGACGGCCGGCTCGTGGCGCTCCGTCTCGACGCGGTGATCGACGGCGGCGCCTACGCGGCGCTGAAGCCGGTCCCGACCGTCGGCCTGCACGGCATGGAGCTCGTGGGGAGCTCGTACCGGATCCCGAACCTCTACCTCGACGCGCGGGTTGCCTACACGAACAGCGTGCCGAAGGGTCACGTCCGCGCCCCTGGCTCGCCACAGGTGACCTTCGCGTTCGAGTCGGCGCTCGACGAGCTCGCGGCGAAGGTGGAGGTCGACCCGATCGAGATCAGACGTCGGAACCTCCTGACCACCGGCGAGGCCAACCCGCACGGCGCACGTTTCGTCGAGCTCCGCGGGCGCGAGGTGCTCGAGGCCGCGCTGGCGGCGTTCGAGCGGCGCAGCGGGCCGCCGGGATGGCGCACGGGATGGGGCATCGGCGTCTACGACAGGGAGACGGCGGCAGGCAAGACGAGCATCCGCCTCCGGTCGACGCCCGGCGGCGGCGTGCGCGCCGAGATCCCGGTGCCCGAGACCGGGACGGGGAGCCACACGGTCGTGCGAGAGGGCCTGGCGCGTCTGCTCGGCATCGACCGCGCGCTCGTCGAGGTTGCCCAGGTGTCGACGGGCGCGCTCCCCTACGACGTCGGCGTCGGGGCGAGCCGCGTGACCGCCGGGATGAGCACCGTGCTCGAGCGCGCGGCGCAGCTGTGGTCGATGCGGCAGGGCGACGAGGTGGTCGCGGAGATCGACGGCGGTGGCGACGAGCGGGTGACGTCGTTCTGCGTGCAGATCGCCCAGGTGGCGGTCGACCCCGAGTCGGGCGAGGTGCGCGTGCTGGAGCTGCTCAGCGCGCTCGATTGCGCCGAGGTGCTGCATCCCGCGGCGCACCGCATGCAGATCGACGGCGGGGCGGTGATGGGCTTCGGCTTCGCGTGCCTGGAGGACCTGCGTATCGAGGACGGGCAGGTGTGGGCCGCCAATCTCGGCGAGTTCAGGCTGGCGTCCTCGCGAGATGCACCGCCGCTCAAGACGGTCCTCGTCACGGGGAGCCGCGGGCTCGGGGCGCTCGACGTCAAATCGGTCGGCGAGCTGACGAACGTGCCCGTGGCGGCGGCGATCGCGAACGCGCTCGCGGCGGCCACCGGCGTGCGCCTGCGAGAGCTGCCGATCACCGCCGAGCGCGTCCACGGCGCCCTGGCCCGACGAGGCGAACCGTGAGGGCGCGCTTCACGCTGAACGGCGCACCGGTCGAGACCGATGTCGCTCCCGCGTCCATGCTGCTCGATCTCGTGCGCGAGCGGGGCCTCACCGGGACGAAGGAAGGTTGTGCCGTCGGCATCTGCGGCGTGTGCACGGTGCTCGTCGACGACCGGCCGGTGAGCTCGTGCCTCTACCTCTGCGGGTTCCTCGACGGTGCCGACGTCTGGACCGTCGAGGGGCTGGTCGAGCGCGAGCCCGAGCTGGCCGACGCGTTCGTCGAATGCGAGGGCATGCAGTGCGGGATCTGCACGCCGGGCCAGGTGGTGGCCGCGGCAGCGCTCCGGCTGCGCTCGCCGGGTGCCGGCGCGGCCGAGGTGCGCGAGGAGCTCGCCGGAAACCTCTGCCGCTGCACCGGCTACGAGACGATCGTCGAGGCGGTGATGCGCTATCTCGAGCGGAGCTGAGTTCCTGGTGCCGGCGACCGTGCCCGAGGCGTGCCAAGCCCTCACCGGCGACGGCGCGCTGGCGCTCGGCGGTGGCACGGCGATGGGGTTGCTCCTTCGGAACGGCCTCGTCGAGCCCGAGCGGCTCGTGTGGCTCGGCCGCATCGCCGCGCTCGGCGGCATCGCGGTCGGCACCGACGGCTCGCTCAGGATCGGCGCGGCGACCACGCTCGCGGAGCTCGCCCGCCACCCGGAGGTCCTCCGACGCTGTGCGAGCCTGGCGAGGGCGGCATCGGGCGCCGCGAATCCCCGGATCCGGGCGGTGGCGACCCTCGGCGGCCACCTCGGCCACGCCGACCCCCGCCAGGACCTGCCCCCGGTCCTGCTCGCGCTGGGCGCGAGCGCCGAGGTGACGGGGGTCGGCGGGACACGCCTCGTCGAGATCGCCGACCTCCTCGTGGGCTTCATGGAGACCTCGCTCGCGCCCGACGAGCTGATCACCTCGGTCGTCGTCCCCGAGCGCGTCGGGCGGCGCGACGTCTACCTGCGCTACACGCCGAACAGTCACGACGACTACCCGACCGTCGGCGTGGCGGTTGACGTCTCCGTCGCCCCCGATGGACGGGTGATGGGGGCCCGTCTCGCGCTCGGCGGCGTCGCGCCGACGGCGGTGCTCGTCGAGGGGGTGGCGGATGCGCTCGTCGGGCGTGCGGCGTCCGCCGCAGATCTCGAGGCCGTCGCCGAGGCAGCTCGCTCGTCGGCGACGCCCGTCGACGACCAGCGCGGATCGGCGGCCTACAAGCAGGCGATGAGCGGCCTGTGGGCGGTCCGGGCCGTGCGCGCAGCGCTCGGAGGGGCCGACGAGCGGTAGGGGGAGGGCCGGCACAGGGACCTCCCGCACGTGCCCCGATCCGGGCGCACGGCGCGCGACCGGGATCGGCGGCGCGTCACCCTCGCGTCGCGCTGCCCGCTCGGCCGACGGCCGAAAGCGGGATGCCGAGGAGCGCGGCGGCGTTCCCCGCGGCGAGCGCGGCGCGCTCGTCCGGTGCGAGGCCGAGCGCGCTGAGGGTGCCGGTCAGCTCGGCCAACGTCGCGCCCGAGTGGGACTCGAGGGGGAAGTCCGAGCCGAAGCACAGACGTTCCGGCGAGAGGATCTCGAGCGCGGCGCGCGTCACGGGCGTCCAGCCGCCGTTGCCGGCGGTGTCCGCGAAGATACGGCTCCAGAGGCGCTCGAAGGCGACGTCGAGCCCCTCCTCCGCGAGCTCGCGCTGGGTGCGCGGGAGCGAACGTGGCGCGGCCCCGGGGGCGGTGAAGAACATCTGGAGGCGCCCCTTCAGGTAGGGCGCCGTGCCGCCGCAGTGGGGTGCGAGGAAGCGGAGCCCTGGATGGTGGGGGAGGACGCCGTACATCAGGCGGACCACCGCGGTCGTCGTGTCGAAGGGCCGTGCGCAGGAGCGCTCCAGGCCGTAGTCGGTCGACGCCCCCGCCGGCAGGGACGCCGGGTGGAGCAGGACCGGGAGCCCGAGGTCCTCGGCCACCTCCCACACCGGGCGCAAGGACGGGTCGTCGATCCTCGCCGCCGGAGCGGAGGTGGGGAGGGCGATGGCCCGCATCCCGAGCTCGTTGGCGCCGCGCTCGAGCTCCGCGGCCGCCCTGGCCGGGTCCTGCAGATCGACGTGGATCGCGCCGTGGAACACGCGCGGATGTGCCCGTTGGAGGCCCGCGAACGCGTCGTTGAGACTCTGGCAGATCCCGGGGCCGAGCACGCTGAGCGCCGAGTAGGTGAGCACGGCTGCGTCGACGCCGGCGACCTCCATGGCCTCCAGATGTGCGTCGACGTGGCAGAGCGTCGGATCGAGGGTCATGCTGAGCACGTCGTTCACGAGACGCTCGGCACCGCTCGCCTCGGCGCGAAGCGTCGCGAAGACCTCCTCGGGAACGAAGTGGTGATGGACGTCGATGACCGGTGTCCCGTCGAGCAAGTGTCCGTCCCCCTGAGCCGGTGGCAGCGCCAGAATAGCCTTCTGCTCTACGGATCCCCGGGTGACCTCGCGCGAACGGCAGCAGGCGCCAAGAGCGCGCCCTCGCGTGCCCGCGATCGTGCATAACGCCCCGGCAGGCCCGGCGCGGGCCGACGTGCTCGTCGTCGGCGGAGGTCCGGTCGGCCTCGTCGCGGCCAATCTGCTGGCGGCCGGCGGGGTTCGAACGGTCCTCGTCGAGCAGCACGCCGCGACGAGCGACGAGGCCAAGGCGATCAGCATCGACGACGAGTCCCTGCGCGCGCTCCAACGCGCCGGCCTCGCGACGCCCGTCTACGCGATCCTCCATCCGGGCACGGGGACCCGCTACTACGGGACGCGCGGCCGGCCGCTGTTCCACGCGCGTGCGGCGATCCCCTACCGCCTCGGCCATCCGTTCAAGAGCCCCTTCGCGCAACCCGAGCTCGAGCGCGTCCTGCTCGAGTGCGTTCGCGCCTCACCGTGCGCCGACGTCCGGTTCGACACCAGGCTCGAGGGCCTCACCCAGGTGGGCGACTCCGTCATCGCCGACTTGCGCGACCTGCGCTCCGGGCGTGTCGAGCAGGCGAGGTTCGAGTACCTCCTCGGCTGCGACGGCGGCCGCAGCACGGTCCGGCGGCTCTCGGGGATCGAGATGGTCGGAAGGCGCTTCGAGGACGAGTGGCTCGTAGTCGACACGACGTCGGACCCGCACGGTCAGCGGTACGCGATGCACCACGGCGAACCCGGTCGTCCCCACGTCGTGGTCCCCGGCCGAGACGGGCGATGCCGCTACGAGTTCAAGCTCCGCCCCGGCGAGGCCGCGGCGGGCGAGCCGGCGCCCGAGCAGCTCGTGCTCGACCTGCTCGGCCGGATGCGCCCGATCGCCCCCGCGGACGTCGAGCGGGCGACCGTTTACCGCTTCAACTCGCTGGTGGCGAGCCGGTGGCGGGAGGGGCGGGTGTTCCTTCTCGGGGATGCCGCCCACATGATGCCCCCCTTTGCGGGGCAGGGGCTGAACTCCGGCGTCCGTGACGCCGACAACCTTTCGTGGAAGCTGGCGTCCGTCCTCAAAGGTACGACATCGCCCGCGCTGCTGGCGACCTACGAGGTCGAGCGGAGACCCCACGCCGAGGCCATGGTCCGCCTCTCGACCCGTCTCGGTTCCGTCGTGATGACGTCCAGCCCGCTAGTCGCGCGCGTGCGCGACGCCGCCGTCCGCCTCGTCGGCGCGACCCCTGCGGGAAGCAGGTACCTGACGTCGATGCGGTTCAAGCCGGCGGCGCGCCACCGCGACGGGTTCGTGTTCCGGACCGTGTCGCCGGCTGCGGATCGTCTCGTCGGGACGATGGTGGACCAGCCGCGCTGCCTCGACGGCAGGGGTGCGCTCGTCCTCCTCGACGACGTGCTCGGCCCCGGGTTCTCGCTCGTCGGCGTCGGGTGCGACGACGCCGCCTGGGAGACGGCGCGCGAGCCCGCGATCGACGCGCTGCTCGGGCGCCGGGTCGAGGTGTTCCTCGACGACACCATGGCGGTCGACCGCGGCGGACGCGTCGGCGTCGCAGATGCCGACGGGCGCATGGAGGCCGTCTTCGCGAGCTGGCGCGGGCACTTTCTCCTCCTGCGCCCGGACCGCTACGTCGCGGCCGTCTTCGGCCCCGCAGGGGCGAGCGCGCTCGCCGGCGCGCTGCGCCGGTTCGTCGCCCTGCGCTGAGCCGGTTCTGACGATGACGCCGAGCACGGTCGGCGGCCCAGACTTCGCAATGTCGATCCGGTCGGCGAAGCGCAGAAGCGAAGCCGCACCCTCGTCGATGAGCCCCGTGCCCAGCTTGACCTCGAATGCCGCCCAGCGGTCGTCCGGGCCTTCGATGACGGCATCGACCTCGAGGCCGGTGTTGTCCCGGTACTGGAGGACGCTCCCACGCGAGGCCTGGGCGTAGATACGAAGATCTCGGACGACCATCGACTCGAACAGCAGCCCGAGCAGGTTGAGGTCCCTCAGCAGGCGATCGGGACCGGTCCGCAGCGCGGCGACGGCAAGCGACGGGTCGACGAAGTGGCGCTTCGGCCCGCTGCGCAGCACCGACTTCGAGCGGAGGTGCGGAGACCAGGCGGGCTGGCCCTCGACGATCATCAGCCGTTCGAGGGCGCTCAAGTAGTCGCTCACGGTTTCGCGGTCGACTGATCCATCGGCCCCGCTGGCGTCGGTGGCGATGGTGGTGGCAGCGGCGTACGTAGCGACGTTCCGGGCGAGCGAGGTGATGGTGCGACGCACCTTGTCCGGGTCGCGGCGCCCGCCGTCGACGTGGTTCACGTCGACGCGACTGACCTCGTCGAGGTAGTCGAGGTTCGCCTGCAGCGCGTCCGCGACATCGCTGTCGAGGTGGGCTGGCCAACCCCCGATCGCGATCCGCTCTGCGAGCCCTGCCACGGTGATTGCCGTTTCAGCGGCACGAGCAGGCTCGCCGGCCAGTAGGCGCGCGAGGGATACCGAGCCGTCACTGTGGCCCGACTCGAACAGCGACATGGGGCGCATCCTCAGTCGGGTGATCCGCCCCGCCCCGGTATGACGCGTTGCGTCATCGGCTGGTACCGCCGATCCGGTAAGCACGAACTGGCCGGGACGGCGCCGATCGTCGACGGCGCGTCGGATGTGGTTTGCCGTGACGAGCCCGATGGAGATCTCGCCGTCGGCTCGCACGAGAAGCCCCCGGCGAGCTCGTAGCCCGCGAGACGTCGGTTGAGGGTGTCGGGGGTGTCGTGTCGCTGCGACCTTCGACCCCTGCCCGCTCGAGCACGTACCGCCGACACTCGTCGGCGCTTACCGTGAGAACCACGGTGTGAGCCGCCCGGCAGCGCCTCACGCGCCCGCGGCGACGCGCAGCGCCGCGGCCCGTCCGATGCTCTCCCAGGGTACGTCGAGGTCCACGCGCCCGAAGTGACCGTAGGTGGCGGTCTGGCGGTAGATCGGGCGACGCAGGTCCAGGTCCTTGATGATCGCCGCGGGGCGCAAGTCGAAGACCTCGTGGATCGCGGCCGCGATCGCATTCCGGCCGATCCGCTCGGTCCCAAAGGTCTCCACCGCGACGCTAACGGGGCGGGCGACGCCGATCGCGTACGCGATCTGCACTTCGCAGCGCTTGGCAAGGCCCGCCGCGACGACGTTCTTCGCCACCCACCGAGCGGCATAGGCCCCCGAGCGGTCGACCTTGGTCGGGTCCTTGCCGCTGAAGGCGCCACCTCCGTGGCGAGCGAGGCCGCCGTAGGTGTCGACCATGATCTTGCGCCCGGTGAGCCCGGCGTCACCGAAAGGACCGCCGACCACGAAGCGACCGGTCGGGTTGACGAAGTAGTTCGTCATCTGGTCGAGCAGCGCCGAGGGGAGGACCGGCTCGATGATCAGCTCGAGTACGGCGTCACGGATTTCCTTCTCCTGGATCTCGGGCGCGTGCTGGGTCGAGACGACGATCGCGCTGATGCGGTGGGGGACGCCATCTACGTACTCGACGCTCACCTGGCTCTTCCCGTCGGGGCGCAGCCACTCGATCGTCCCGTCCTTTCGCGCCTCGGCGAGGCGCTTCGTGAGGCGGTGCGCGAGCACGATCGGGAGCGGCATGTACTCCGCGGTCTCGTCGCTCGCGAAGCCGAACATCATCCCCTGGTCACCCGCACCGGTGTCCAGATCGTCGTCGAGCTCGCCCTCCCGGGCCTCGAGCGCCTGATCGACGCCTTGCGCGATATCCGCCGACTGGCTGGAGAGCAGCACCTCCACATGGACCTCGTCCGCCGAGGTGCCGAACGCGACGTCCGTGTAGCCGATGTCCGTTAGGGTCGAGCGCACGAGCGCCTCGACCTCGCTCACCGCGATGTGGGGCGTCGTCTCACCGAAGACCGCCGCCCAGTGCTGGGACTCGTCGCTTTTGATCGCGGTTTCGCAGGCGACACGAGCGAGCGGGCTCTTTACCAGGCAGGCGTCGAGGACCGCGTCGGAGATCTGGTCGCAGATCTTGTCCGGGTGTCCTTCGGTCACGCTCTCGCTCGTGAGAAGAAGCTGTCCGCTCGCGGTCATCGAGTGCCCTCCGATTGGCGACCGGTGCGGCCGATTCCTCTGGGATGCCCCGCTGCGGCACCCTCGCCCCGCGCGAACCATCGGCTGTGTACCCTTTCGACCCATTTTAGGGACAGCTCGCGGCCCTCGAACCAGGTGCGATTCGCGTCCTGACTTGAGCGAGTCACTGCCTCTCGGTCGAGCAGGCTCGATACCACCTCGGGCACACGACCAACGACGCCGACGGCCCAATCGTCGTTCATGTCGGTACCCTCCTGTGATGACTTTCCTCTCTGGCGGGACACCATGACTGGCGCGCCCGACGAGCATCGCTGGCACTTCCTGTCCCGGATGGTGGAGGTCCGATCGCCGTGGCTGTCGATGATTGGCGAACGGCTGCGGGACGGAACGGGACAGGAGCTCGAGTATTGGCGAGTGGAAAAGCCGGACTCGCTCCTTGTGGTCACGGTCCACGATGGTCGGCTGATCCTGCCGCCACGCTCATACCGGCCGGGGGTAGGTAGGACGACCCTCGACTTTGCCGGCGGCAGGCTGGAGGACCCGAGCATGATCCTGGAGACGGCACAGACGATCGTGCGACGAGAGTTCAAGTTGAGTGGCAGTGACCTCTTCGCGTCCCAGGAGTCGCTGAACGACATCGGCTGGGACGTAGACAGCTCATCGTCCAGTCAGCGCGTGTACGGAATTGCCGCAGAACTGCGTCGGGAGGTACCCGTTTTGGACGACAGCATCGGTGCTTCTTACCCGGCAACAGGTCTGGGAGGTCGCGAATTGCTCCGCGACCTGGTCTGCCTCCAATGTCGTGCGGTTCTGCACGAGTGGCTCGAACAGGATCTGGCCGGGTCCTCATGAAGACCTGATAGCGGACGTTTTACGGGAAGGACGGGTGCGGGCTCGAGCGTGGTCACACTGCGGTGCATAACGGTCAAGTCTGGCGCGGCAGGCCTTAGCTTGCGAGTAAACCTCCGGCACCTGCTCAGGCTGCCTTTTTGACTGCCGGATAGCGGGTTCTCGAGGTCTTCGGATCCCTTTCGGTCTCCCGGGCCCTGCTTTCGTGGATTTCGGTGGACTCGCCGGCGTGCCGATGATCGCACGAAGTCGCCGAAACCCCTTCGGACCCGTGCCGGCGTGAGGAGCGCCGGGTCCTGCGGTCGTTCCCAGGGAAGTCGCAGATCGTCGAGGAGGCCACGAGCCAAGCGGAGTTGTGTGTAGCCAACGACGACGAGCAGAGTCCAGCGGTCGGCCTGCTCGGGCGTGCGGACCGCTGGCGTCGTCCAGCCGAGCGTTCCCTTCGCGAACCGAAACATTGTGCTCGATGTCGAAGCGCCGCAGGTAGGCGCGCCAGCAGCGGTCGAGATCGGGCACGCCCCGGCCGGACCACCACAGCCAGAGGGTCTTCCTCGTCCGGGCGGTCGGCTTCGGAAGGTGCCCGACCTCGACACGGATGACGCTGCCGCGGATGATAGGCGGGGCGTCTGTAGCCGCCCAGCGCCCTCGGCCTGGAGCTTCGGGTGCAGCCCGTGCCAGGCGGTAACCGACACCGTGCCATAGCGCGGGTCGTGGGCGGTCGCCTCGGCGTCGGGGGCAGTCCAGGTCCCGGTCTCGGACAGGGCGAAGCGCATCCCGTGCCGGCGCGGCCGGCCGATCGTCCCGTCCTTGCGCGGAGCGGGATCGGGGTGGAAGACGCGGTTCGCACCGATGCGGACGAGCACCTCGACACGAGTGTTGGAAAGCCCCGCTCTGATGCCGACACCGTCGTAGCCGGCGTCGAAGACGAACAGCGGGACCTCGTCCACCTCACCCAAGCGCCCGATGAGCCGGCCCACCTGGTCGATCGTGGCTGTCGTCGCGTCCATGCTCGGCGAGATCCGCAGCGCGTCGAGCGGAGCGGTCCAGCTGTCCGGCGCCCAGTCGAGTTGGCAGATCCATTGATAGCTCCATCCCGCGACGATCGGCTGGCCGGCGGAGTGCTTGGAGGCCGAGTAGTGAAAGCCCCGCTCGGGGCTCGTCTCCGCGTCGCAGCGGTCGAACTGTCAGAGCCCTGTCTCGGACCGCGGATGCCCCTGACCCCGGTCAGATCCGAAGCGCCGCTTTCGCCCTGCGGCCCGCGGTTAGGCCTCGACGGGCAGATCCATGCGCTTAGACCACTCCCGGAAGGACCCCACGTACACCTGGCCGTTGGTATATCCAAGCTCTTGAAACGCGAGGTAGACGAGCGAAGCGCGGTGGCTCTTCTGGCAGTAGATGACGACCTCGGTGTCGGGCCGAGAAACGCCGACCTTGTCGAGCTCGGCTCGGAGGTCATCGGCTGCTCGAAACCGCTCGAGAACGTAACCTTCGTCGCGCGCGGTCCCAGCGTCGGCTGGATACTCGGCCCGGTGCTCAAGGAACCGCCTCCATTCGCATGAACGCGCGCCCGGGATCCTTCCCAGTCGCGGGTTCCCCTGCATCTGACGCGTTCCCTCGAACTCCGACTCGTCGCGCACGTCGAGGAAGACGACGTCCTCTGGGCCGAGACGTGCGCTCACCTCGCTTACGCCCAACACCATGCCAGAGCGCCTCTGGGACTGCGGCGTCGCCCAGGAAACTGCCGGCTTCCTCGTCGTCTCGGCGCTCAGGCCGCGATTGGCATCAAGCCAAGCTGAGCTCGACGGTCGCGTGCTCGCGGTGGAACGCGTCAGCAGCGACCGCGTCGAGATCGACGTTCGTCAAGAAGCAGTGGTAGCGCCAGTCGGGCCAGAGCTGCTGCTGCCGGGGATCGGCGAGCCGCGTGCGGCGCACCACGAGCCGGACCTTGCGTTGAGATCGCTTGGTCGCCCCACCGCCGGTGACGTAGGTGGTCTCGGTAGCCTGGGCATGGCCGCCGCCGGGTAGCCGATGTCGGTTCAGTCGTCCTCGTCGATGGCCGGGATCGCCTGGCGAACGCTCGCGTTGACATGCACGGTGATCGACCAGGCGACGCCCTGGCGGGTCAAGGTCTTGATCAACTCCCAGCTGAAGAAGCCCGAGTCCGCGCAAAGTGTCAACGGGCCTCCCGCTCCACAGCGCCGGACGCGAGCGACGAGCTCTGCACAGGAGCGCTTCACGCCGCGCTGGCTCCATCCCTTGCGGAGCCTGGCGTGGAGCACCTCGCCGGTATCCGCGCGCACAGCGAGCAGCGGGTGGTAGCCGAGGACGCGGGTGTAGCCGTAGGCGGCTCCACCTTTCTTCTTGCCGTGCACCTCGACGATCGTCGAGTCGAGATCGATCGTCGCCGGCGCGGTGGGCTCGTCGGGAGATGACCTTCGGCCTTAGAAGACTGCTGGAAGACTCAGGCGCCCTTGGGGACCGCCGCGCTGGTCGGCTCGAAGGAGGTGTCTACTTGGTGGTGCGACCAGCGGGCGACGAAGGAGAAACGATCACCGCGCACCACGCTGTGGCGCCACTCGATGGGCTTGGTCCCCTGGCAGGCGAGGCGCTCTATGGCGAAGGCCGGCTGACGGGTGCCCACGCCGAGCAGTTCCCGCTGCTCCCGGGACGGCAGCGATGGGCGGATGCGCTCCCAGGCGCTAGTCGGGTTCACGCCGCAGCGCTCGGCCAGCTGCTGGTACAGGGCCGTGTGACTGAAGTCCACTGCAAGCAGCGGCCGGCCGATGGCGGCCGGCAACCAGGAGCAGTCGAGGGCGATCGGCTCCTCGCCGGCTAGCCGGATCCTCTCCAGGTACACCAAATGTTCATCGGGGGGCCGTTGCAGGGCCGCCGCCGCTTCGTCCTCGTAGCGCTCCTCCAGGAAGCGGACAATGCTGCGCTGCTCGTAGCCGTGGTCCTCGACCGATCGGAACAGGCTGTAGAGGCTCCCGATCGGCTGTTCGATGCGCCGGCTGGTGAGGAAGGTCCCGCGTCCCGGTTCGCGCTCGAGCAGGCCCTCCGACTGGAGCCGGCGGACCGCCTCCCGGGCGGTATGCCGGCTCACCCGGTACTGGCGTACCAACTCCACGTCGGTCGGGAAGCGGGAGCTGAACTCTCCGCGGGTCAGGCGCGCGCGCAGGTCGTCCAGCACTTGCGCCCACAGGGGCATCGGGCTTCGGCGATCGACGACCACGGGCCCAGTATGGATTCTCAAGGGCTTGTATGCCACCCTGCGAGTTCGTATTGTACGTACATCCGGAGCATAGGTAACCTGGGGGGTCAACGTATGCCCAACGCCGTAAGCCGTCACCGGGTCGTGATCGTGGGGGGAGGCAGCGCCGGCATATCAGTCGCCGCTCGCCTGGCGAGGGCCGGGGAGAAGGACGTCGCCGTCATCGAGCCCTCCGACATCCACTACTACCAGCCGCTTTGGACCCTGGTCGGGGGGGGCCTGGCGCCGGTGTCGAAGTCGGCCCGACCTGAGCAATCGGTCATCCCCAAGGGGGTCATGTGGCTGAAGGATCGGGCGATGGAGATCGATCCCGACGCCCAGACCGTGGCCCTGGCGTCGGGAGCCAACGTCGGCTACGACTTCCTGGTCGTCTGCCCAGGTCTGGCCCTCGACTGGGACCGCCTCACCGGCTTGACTGAGACGCTCGGCCGCGACGGTGTATCCAGCAACTACCGGGCGGACCTCGCCCCCAAGACGTGGGAGTTCGTCAAGGCGATCCGCCGGGGGACAGCGGTGTTCTCGATGCCGTCGGGGCCGATCAAGTGCGCCGGGGCCCCGCAAAAAGCCGCCTACCTGGCCGCCGACTGGTGGCGCAAGCAGGGGGTGCTGAAGGACATCCACATAGTGCTGGTGCTGGCCACGCCCAAGATGTTCGGGGTACCGGAGTTCTCCGACATACTCGAAAAGGTTGCGGCCCGCTACGGCATCGACGTGCGCCTTGAACACGAGGTCGTGGAAGTCAACCCCGACACCAAGGAGGTGGTTGTCTCCAACCGCCAGGGTGGCGGAGACGAGAAGTTCTCGCTGGGCTACGACATGGCCCATCTGGTGCCGCCGCAGAGCGCACCGGCTTGGATCAAGAGCGGCCCTCTGGCCGACCCGGCCAATCCGGGCGGCTACGTCCAGATCGACAAGGCGACGATGCGTCACGCCCGCTACCCGAACGTGTTCAGCCTGGGCGACGCCGGCTCGTCACCCAACTCCAAGACAGGGGCGGCGGTGCGCAAGCAGGTCCCGGTGGTCGTCAAGAACCTGCGGGCGGTCATGGCGGACCGGGAGCCACCCGCCATCTACGACGGTTACGCCTCCTGCCCGCTCACCACCGGCCGCAAACGGATGCTGCTGGCCGAGTTCGACTACACGATGAAGCCCCGTCCGACGCTGCCGCTCATCAACATCCAGAAGGAGCACTACGACATGGGGGTGCTCAAGCGCTACGGACTCCCGTTGCTCTATTGGAACCTGATGCTGAAGGGACTTGCCTGAACCGATGATCGACGTGGTGACCATCGAGACTCCCGGCCTGGGCGACCGCAGCTACGTGGCCCACGACGGCGACGTGGCGATGGTGATCGACCCCCAACGGGACACCGACAGGGTCGCGGCCATCACCGACTCCCTCGGATTGCGGGTGGTGCTCGTGGCCGAGACCCACCTTCACAACGACTACGTGACCGGTGGCTACTCACTGGCGCAAGCGGCCGGCGCTTCCTACATAGTCGCCGCCGACGACGAGCTCAGCTTCGAAAGAGTCGCGGCCGGCGACGGCGACAGGTTCGCCGCCGGGCGCATGTCGCTCACCGCCTTGCACACCCCTGGGCACACCCCCAATCACCTCTCCTACGTGCTCAGTGAGGCGGACGGCGACCCGTTGGCGGTGTTCACCGGCGGCTCGATGCTCTTCGGGGCGGTGGGGCGGACCGATCTGATCAGCGCCGAGCGCATTGAGGAGTTGACACGGGCGCAGTACCACTCGGTGCGGCGCCTGGCCGGGGTGCTCGGCGACCAGGTGGCGGTGCACCCCACCCACGGCTTCGGCAGCTTCTGCTCGGCGAGCAGGACGACCGGTGACGCCTCGACCATCGGCAACGAGCGTGCTCAGAACGTAGCCCTGGTCACCGACGACGAGGACTGCTTCGTCAAGGCCCTGATCGCCGGCCTCGGCGCCTACCCCCGCTACTACGCGTATATGGCACCAGCCAACGCGGCCGGGCCCCCCGCTCCCGACCTCGCACCCCCAGCCGAGGTGGACCCTGTGGAGCTTCGCCGGCGTATCGACGCCCACCAGTGGGTGGTGGACCTCCGCCAGCGCCGGGCCTTCGCTCGCAGCCACGTGGCCGGGACGGTGTCGATCGAGCTTGGCGACCCCTTCGCCACCTACGTCGGGTGGGCGATTCCCTGGGGCGAGCCGATCACCCTGATAGGCGACACGGCCGAGCAGGTGAGCGCAGCTCAGCGCCAGCTTTGCCGCATCGGTATCGACCGCCTGGCCGGCCGGGCAATCGGCGGGGTGGATGCCATCGCCCTCGGGCGCCTCGGCAGTTACCGGGTGAGCGACTTCGAGGGCCTGGCCAGGGCGTGGGGCGGTGCAGACCTGGTGGTGCTGGACGTGCGGGCACCCGACGAGTGGGCCGCCGGGCATCTTCGCGGTGCGTTGCACACCCCCTTCTGGGAGCTGGACGAGCGTGCCTCGGAGGTCCCGCCGGGTGAGGTGTGGGTCTACTGCGCCGCCGGTTACCGCTCCTCGATCGGAGCTTCGATCCTGGAGCGGGCCGGACGCCAGGTGGTGCTCGTGGACGACGACTGGGACCGCGCCAGCGAGTGCGGCCTGCCGCTGGAGTCGTGAGCGTCGAGCTGGCGGGCCCCGCGGGCGAGAAAGCGCCGCGCTGGGTCAAAGTCATCGATCAGACCCGCTGCATCGGCTGTCACGCCTGCACGACCGCCTGCAAGAGCGAGAACGAGGTGCCACTCGGCGTCACCCGCACGTACGTCAAGTCGGTGGACATCGGCGTGTTCCCTCACGTGAGGAGGGCGTTCCAGGTCACCCGCTGCAACCAGTGCCAGGACGCGCCGTGCGTGACCGCGTGCCCGACCGAGGCAATGTATCGCCGCCCCGACGGGATCGTCGACTTCGACAAGCGGATCTGCATCGGCTGCAAGGCCTGCATTGCCGCCTGCCCCTACGACGCAATATTCATCAACCCTGACGACCACTCGGCGGAGAAATGCAACTTCTGCGCCCACCGCCTGGACATCGGCCTCGAGCCTGCCTGCGTGTCGGTGTGCCCCACCGAGGCGATCCTCGTGGGGGACCTGAACGACGCCGATTCGAAGGTGGCGCGCATCGTCCAGCGGGACGTGGTGAGCGTGCGCCGGCCCGAGAAGGAAACCAGTCCGGGCCTGTTCTACAAGGGCGCGCATCATGCCACCCTGGACCCTCTGGCCGCCCGCCGCCCCGACGGCGGTTTGTATGCGTGGGCCACCCAGGGGGACTCGAGCGACCCGCTCCACGTGGGGTCAGGCCATCCCCGCCGGGGTAACTCGAGCGCCGAGGCCCTCCTCTCCTACGACATTCCCCACCACGCCCCGTGGGGCTGGAGGGTCAGCCTGTACACCTGGACGAAGGGGCTGGCCGCCGGCGGGATGCTGGTTCCGCTGATCCTGGCGATCGCCGGACGCCTCGACTGGGGCGACCCGCTCGTCCGGTGGGCCTCCCCTGTGCTCGCGCTGGCCTTTCTCGCCGTTACCGGCGCCCTGCTCATCTGGGACCTCAAGCACCCGCGGCGGTTCTACCTGATCTTCACCCGTCACCACTGGCGCAGCTGGTTGGTGAAGGGCTCGTTCGTGATCGGAGCCTATGGAGGGGTTGCGGCCCTGTACCTGATCGGAGCCCTGGCCGGCTCCACCGTGATGCGCCAGGTGCTCACCGGCTTTGCCATCCCGCTGTCGCTGGCCGCCGCGGTCTACACCGCTTACCTGTTCGCCCAAGCCAAGGCGCGTGACCTGTGGCAGAGCCCGCTCCTCCTGCCCCACCTGGCGGTGCAGGCAGTGATGGCGGGTGCCGCAGCCGTCATCCCTCTCGCCGAGTGGCTGAGCCCCCACGCCGCCGTCGTCGGCGCAGAGGCCCTTCTCTGCGCCGCTGCGGCCACCCATCTCCTGGCCGTCTACGGGGAGGTGACCCTGACCCATCCCACCGCCCACGCGCACCTCGCGGTCGCTGAGATGACCCGGGGCCGCTACGCCCTGTACTTCTGGGCCGGTGTCGTCGGCGTCGCAACTGCGGTAGCCGCCCCCTGGATCGGCGCGGTGGCCACCCCCTTCGCCCTGCTCGGCCTGCTCGCCCACGAGCACGCCTACGTCCAGTCCGGCCAATGCGTCCCCTTGGCCTAGGAGGTCTGCCACGATGAGTCCGCCGACGTCGCCAAACGGGGCCGGTAGCGACAGCCTCGAGGTGCTGAACGCCAGGGTCTCGGCGGCCCGGGCCGAGGTCGAGGCGCGGGGCGAGACGTTCTACCAGGGCGCCAGCCGGGTGCACCTCGCCGCCTTCCCTCCCAAAGAACGCTGGGACGACTGGGTGGAGTTGAGCTCGAGAGCCTGGCCCGCCCGCCAGCCCGGTCACTACATGCTCGTCCCCACCACCTGCTTCAACTGCGAGTCCGCTTGCGGCTTGCTGGCCTACGTGGACCGTGAGACCCTGGCCGTCCGGAAGTTCGAGGGCAATCCCGAACATCCCGGCTCGCGGGGTCGCAACTGCGCCAAGGGCCCCTCCACCCTCAACCAGGTGACCGACCCCGACCGGATCTTGTACCCGCTCAAGCGCGCGGGCGCGCGCGGAGAAGGCCGCTGGGAGAGAATCACCTGGGACGAGGCTCTAGACGCCATCGCCGCTCGGCTGCGCGCCGCGCTGAGCGAGGAGCGCCACAACGAGATCATGGTGCACATCGGCCGCCCCGGCGAGGACGGCTACACCGAGCGGGTGCTGGCCAGCTGGGGGGTGGACGGCCACAACTCGCACACCAACGTCTGCTCCAGCGGGGGCCGGGCCGGATTCCAGTTCTGGACGGGCATCGATCGGCCGAGCCCCGACCACGCCAACGCCAAGGTCATCTACCTGATCAGCTCGCACCTCGAGGCGGGCCACTACTTCAATCCGCACGCCCAGCGCATCACCGAAGGACGAGCCCGTGGCGCCAAGGTGATCGTGCTCGACACCAGGCTGTCAAACACCGCCACGCACGCCGACTACTGGCTGTCACCGCAGCCGGGCAGCGAGGCGGCGATCAACCTTGCGGTGGCCAACCACATCATCCGCACCCGTCGGTATCACCGCGACTTCATCCGCCGGTGGTGGAACTGGCAGGAGTACATGGCCAACTGCCGGCCCGACCTGCCGCCCACCTTCGAGGCGTTCGAGGAGGCGTTGGCCGAGTGCTACGCCGAGTACACCTTCGAGTTCGCCGCCGCCGAGTCAGGTATAGACGCCGGCGTCATCGCCGAGGTTGCCGAGGTGGTGGCCGGCGCGGGCACCCGGTTCTCCTGTCACTCGTGGCGCTCGGCGGCGGCCTCCAACCTGGGGGGCTGGCAGGTGTCGCGCACGCTGTTCTTTATCGCCGGCCTCCTTGGTGCGGTGGCCACCGAGGGCGGCACGTTCCCGAACGCCTACAACAAGTTCGTACCCCGCCCGATCCACGTTCCGCCCCATCCCAAGGTGTGGCAGGAGCTGGCCTGGCCGATGGAGTACCCGCTGTCCCAAAACGAGATGTCGTTCCTCCTTCCCCACTTCTTGAAGGACGGCCGTGGCCGGTTGGACACCTACTTCATCCGCGTCTACAACCCGGTGTGGACCAACCCAGACGGGCTCAGCTGGATGGAAGTGCTGAGCGACGAGGACAAGGTCGGCTGCTTCGTGGCGTTGACCCCCACCTGGAACGAGTCGGCATATTTCGCCGACTACGTGTTGCCCATGGGCCACGCCTCGGAACGCCATGACACGCACTCCTACGAGCAGTACGACGGCCAGTGGGTTGGTTTCCGCCAGCCGGTCGTCCGCGCCGCGCGCGAACGGATGGGGGAGCGGGTGACCGACAGCCGCCAGGTCAACCCCGGCGAGGTGTGGGAGGAGAACGAGTGGTGGATCGAGCTGTCCTGGCGCATAGACCCTGACGGCTCCCTCGGCATCCGCCAGTACCACGAGTCGCGCGCCCGGCCGGGGGAGAAGCTGACCGTAGACGAGTACTACGCCTGGATGTTCGAGAACTCGGTGCCTGGCCTTCCGGAGCGGGCCGCCGCGGAGGATCTCACTCCCCTGGAGTGGATGCGACGCTATGGCGCCTTCGAGATAAGTCGCGGGCAAGGCGCCGTCTTCGAAGCCGAGGTTCCCGCCGATGAGCTCGACGACCTCCGCGTCGGGCCGTTCGGCCGCGTCTACAGCGCCGCACAGAAGCCGAGCGACCCGAACATCGTCCCGATGGGAGCCCCCGCCCCCGACGAAGAAGGGCGGAGAGCGGTGGGCGTCGAGGTGGAGGGCACGATCCGGCGGGGCTTCCCAACGCCGTCCGGCCGCCTGGAGTTCTGGTCCTCCACCCTGGCCGCCTGGGGCTGGCCGGAGCACGCCTTGCCTGGCTACATCCGCAGCCATGTCCACCCCGCCGCCCTCGAACCCGGCCAGATGGTTCTGCTCTCGACGTTCCGCCTGCCCACCCAGATCCACACACGCTCGGCGAACAGCAAGTGGCTGGATGAGCTCTCCCACACCAACCCGGTGTGGATCCACCCGACCGACGCCGCGCGCCTGGGGATCGACCGGACCGGCGAGCTGGTCAGGGTGGAAACCGAGATCGGCTATTTCGTCGCCAGGGCGTGGATAACCGAGGGCATCCGGCCGGGCGTGGTGGCCTGCAGCCACCACATGGGGCGCTGGAAGCTGGCCGGCGGCTCGGGCGGAGGGGCGGGAGCCATGATGGCCACGGTCGATCTGAGCCGTGGCGACAACGGATGGGAAATGCGGAGGGTGGCGCCGGTGGTACCCTACAGTTCGTCCGACCCGGACACCGCCCGGATCTGGTGGAGCGACACGGGCGTTCACCAGAACCTCACCTTCCCCGTCCATCCCGACCCCATCTCCGGGATGCACTGCTGGCATCAGGCGGTGCGCGTTTCACCCGCGACAAGCGGTGACGCCGCCGGCGACATCGCCGTCGACACCGCCAAAGCCCGGGAGGTGTACCGGCGATGGCTGGCCGAGACCCGCCCGGCCGGTCAGGTCTCGCCCGACGCCACCCGGCGGCCGTCGTGGCTGATGCGCCCGCTGAGGCCCGCCCCGGAGGCGTTTGGGATCCCGGCGGAGCAGACAATTAGCGCTCGATGAGCTCCGAGCTGGTCCGCGCCCTCGCCGCCATCTGCGACGCCCCGGCCGCTGCGCAGGCCGCGGCCGGGGTACTGGGACTCAGGCCACCGGAAGCGGCCGAGCACACCGAGGTGTTTGTCATGAACTGCCCTCCCTACGCGGCGGTGCACCTCGGCGGTGAAGGCGGGCTCGGAGGCGAGGCCGCCGACCGGGTAGCCGGCTTCTGGCGCGCGCTCGGGCTCGTCCCACCGGCCGAGCCCGATCACCTCTCCAGCCTGCTCGCCCTTTACGCCGAGCTGTGCGACGCGGCGCACGGCGCCCGCCGGCCCGCGGTGAAGGCGGCTGTGGACCGGGCCCGCCAGGTGCTGCTCTGGGAGCACCTGTGGTCCTGGGCCCCTGGCTACCTTGGCGCCGTTCGCGAGCTGGCTACGCCGAGCCTGGCGGCGTGGGCGGTGCTCACCCGCCGCCTGCTCGCGGCAGAGCTGATGCAATCGGCTGGCCCTGCTTACCAGGCACCGCTCCCCCTGGCGCTGCGCCAGGCAGCTGGCTGCCTCTCGACCGACGACGATCTGGATGGCCTCCTCGACGCTTTGGTGGCTCCGGTGCGAAGCGGGATCGTCTTGACCCGTCACCGCCTGACGATCGGGTCCCGGGCGGCCGAGGTGGGCCACCGGATCGGGGAACGACGCTTCGCGCTGCGCGCCATGCTCGAGCAATCGCCAGCGGCGACGCTGCGCTGGCTCGCCGGCGAGGCGGGCCGGTGGTACCGGCGCCACGCTGCGGGTGAAGACGCCTGCTCGCGGTGGTGGGCGCAGCGGGCCCGCACGACCCACGGGGCGCTCGCCGAGTTGGCCGCCCAGGCGGCGGACGGAGCGCCGGCTCGGGGGAGCGTCGGCTCCGGGCTATGAGAATGCCTGAACGGTTGACGGTCGGCCTGCGGCGCCTGCTGGTCGAGCCGCGCCGGCCGCTCTCGGTCCGCAACTACCCCACGCGCCGTGGCTCGTGGTGGGCACGGTGTGCATCGGGGCGTTCATGGGCCAACTCGACGCCAGCATCGTCACCCTGGCGTTCCCAACCCTGCGCCACGACTTCGGTGCCTAGCTGGCGAGCGTGCAGTGGGTAGGCCAAACCTACCTGCTGGTGCTGATCGGCTTGCTGACCGCGGTTGGGCTCCACGCCGACATGGTGGGCCGCAAGCTTCTCTACACCTACGGGTTCGTCATCTTCATCATCGGATCTGCGCTTTGCGGGCTGGCGTCTGATCTCCCCGCCCTCATCGTTTTCCGGGGCCTGCAGGGCTTCGGCGCCGCCATGCTGCAGGCCAACAGCATCGCCATCATCGTGGGGGCCATGCCCAAAGAGCGCCTGGGCCGGGCCATCGGGATGCAGGGAGCGGCCCAGGCCCTCGGTTTGGCGCTGGGCCCGGCCGTCGGTGGGCTGCTGATATCCATTGGTGGGTGGCGCCGTAAGTTCTTCGTCAACGTGCCCGCCGGCCTGCTCGGCTCGCTGCTCGGCTGGTTCCTGATGGCCGCGCTCGCCGTCGGGCTGCGGTGGCGTAGGAGTGGCGGACATCGTGCAGTCGGATCCGGGGCAGGTTCGCGGCGCGGGCGTGCTGGGTGAACCACGAACTCAGCAGTCTCGGGCTGATCGGGCTGCCGTCCTTGTGCACGGTGACGAGTCCTGCGTTCTTCCAGAGCTCGCCGTACCGGAGCCGTTCTTCGGCCTGGCGCCGGCGGAGCTGTCGCAGCGCGGCGACCGTCGCGGCATCGAGGGCAATCGAGCGCCGACGTCTTGCCGTCTTCGGCTCGGAGACGATGATCTTCCGATCGACCATGACGACGGTCTGCACCACGGACAACCGTGCGCCTTCGAGGTCGACGTCCGACCAGCGAAGTCCGAGAACCTCCCCGCGGCGCATGCCGGTGGTCACCATGAGCAGCCAGATCGCATGCAGCCGATCGTCGGCGACGTGACTGAGGAACGCTCGCAGGTGGCCGATGTCCCAGACCTTCATTTCGGGCGTCTTTGGTCGGGGTGGTTCGGAGCGGTCCGCCGGGTTCCGGGCGATGCGGCCCCACCGCACCGCGTCGGCGAACGCCTTGTGGAGCATCGTGTGGACGTGGCGGACCGTCCTCGGCGACAACCCGGCAGGCCGGGTCGGGCCGCCGTTGCGCCGCCCGTCGACGAGGAGATCGGCATAGAGGCGGTTGAGCTGGTTCGGCTGGAGCTCGCCGAGGCGGCGGGCGCCGATCCTCGGGACGACGTACGCCTGGAGCATCTTCGCGTAGTGGTCCCAGGTGCCGGGCCGCACGCTCGCCCGGATCGCCGGCAACCACTCGTCCTTGAGGTAGGTGCCGACCGACACCGTGCTCGGAGCGACGTACTCGCCCCGGCGGAGCTGGTCTCCGAAGTCGGCGAATGCGCGCTCGGCCTCCCTGCGAGTCCGGAACCCGCCCTTCGAATCCTGCTGGCGCCGGCCCTCAGCTCCGGGCTCGAGCTCGGCCCAGAAGTACCACCGGTCGCCCCTCTTCCGGAAGTGCCCGCGCGTGGCGTAAGCAAAGCTGTCGTGCCGTTAGCAATCCGTTAGCAACTCGCATCCGAAGGCCCCAGAGAGGCCTCGGTCGCTACAAAGATCCTGGTGCGGGCGAGAGTGTCCGGTTCCACCAGATAGTGGACACCATGTCCCAGGACATCGTGGACACCTGCTCAGGTGGTGTCCATGGATCGTGCTCGCTATGCCGTCGACGCTGTGGTGATCGAGGGCCGGTCCCTTCGGTCGGTGGCCTCGTC
>DATKQY010000083.1:0-74657 GCA_035532475.1 Acidimicrobiales bacterium
TGGGAGCGCCTTCGAGCACCGCCGACTGGCATGACACCGATTTGTGTTATCTCAGTTGTCTGTGTACATTGAGGGCCGTGCCGAGCGATGCTGAACTGACCTACGCCGATCATGTGGGCAGGTTCTACGCCCGCCGGTACGCGTTTCCCCCGATGGTCGGTCGACTGCTCGGCTACCTCGCGGTCTGCGATCCGCCGGATCAGAGCATCGGTGACCTGGCCGAGGCGCTCCTTGCCAGTCGAAGTGCGATTGCCGGTGCGGTCAAGGCGCTGGAGACCATGCACGCGATCCGTCGGTCTCGCGCGGCCGGCGAACGCATGGACCGGGTCCGGATGGACCTGAGCTCACCGCAATCGATGGGGATGGACATCACCGAGTACGAGGAGATGAGCGAACTGGCGCGCGAGGGTCTTGAGTTGCTGCGGGACGCCCCAGTCGAACGCCGGGCGGTACTCCTCGAGATGTCCGCGTTCGCCGACCTCGTAGTGGAGGAAGTGCCGAAACTCCAGAAGGCATGGAAGGAACGCCGCGCCGCCCTGGTCCTCTCGGGAGAACTTGCGGAGCAGGCTCCACGCGGGCGATCACGATGAACAGCGTGCGTCGACCGGCAATCGTCGCCACCGAGCTGTGCAAGTCGTTCGGGGGCACCGTCGTCCTCGACCGTGTCGATTTGCACGTCGCAGAGGGCACGATCTTCGCGCTGCTCGGCCCCAACGGCGCGGGCAAGACGACCATCGTGCGGATTCTCTCGACGCTGATTCCTGCCGACTCTGGCGTGGCGTCCGTCGCAGGTCACGACGTCTGTCGTGACGCCGACGCGCTGCGTGCCACGATCGGGGTCACGGGCCAGTTCTCCGCCCTGGACGAGCTGTTGACCGGTGAAGAGAACCTGCGGTTGATGGCCGACCTGAACCATCTGGACCGCACGAGCGGCCGGGCGCGGGTGGGCGAACTCGTCGAGCGGTTCGAGTTGGTGGACGCGGTGAGCAGGCCGGTGTCGACGTACTCCGGTGGGATGCGCCGCCGATTGGACCTGGCGATGACGCTGGTCGGCAGTCCAAACGTGATCTTCCTCGACGAGCCCACCACGGGGTTGGACCCGCGTAGTCGTCGCACCACGTGGGAGATCATCCGCAACCTGGCCGCACAAGGCGTCACCATCTTCCTCACCACCCAGTACTTGGACGAAGCCGACCGCCTCGCGGACCGAATCGCCGTTCTCGACCGAGGTCGGATCGTCGCTGAGGGCACCGCGGATGCGTTGAAGCGGCGCATCCCGGGCGGGCACGTCCGCCTTGAGTTCGCCGCCCCACATGCCCTGCTAGCAGCCGCCAGCATCATCGACGACGCCTCGCACGATGAGGAGAACTTGGTTCTTCAGGTGCCGAGCGACGGAAGCGTGGCCTCGCTACGGCGCATGCTCGATCAGCTCGGCGACGCCCACATTGAGGTAGAGCAACTGTCGATCCACACACCCGACTTGGACGACGTGTTCCTCGCGGTCACGGGCCATGCCACCGAGGAAGCGATGATCGAGTGACCGCTGTTTCGTACACCCTCACCGATTCTGCCACGCTGCTCAGGCGCAACCTGCGGCGTCTGCGACGCTACCCGTCGATGACGCTGATGCTCGTTGGCATGCCGATCGTGTTCATGCTGCTGTTCGTGTACGCCTTCGGCGGACAGCTCAGCCATGGTCTCCCAGGCGCGCTCGCCGGTGGACACTCGGGCCGCGCCGGATACCTGAACTACATCACTCCTGGGATACTCCTCGTCACCGTGGCCGCAGCTGTACAGGGCACTGCGATCGTGGTCGCGATGGACATGACCGGGGGCATCATCGATCGGTTCCGGACGATGGCGATCACCCGCTCCGCAGTGTTGACCGGCCACGTGCTGGCGAGCCTCATTCAGAACTTCGCCAGCTGCGTCGTCATCGTGGGTGTCGCCGTTGCGCTCGGCTTTCGGCCGACTGCAAGACCGACGGCCTGGCTGGCGACGATCGGCATGCTCATGCTGTTCTCGATCGCGCTTGCGTGGCTCGCAACCGCACTCGGGCTCGCCGCAAAGAGCGTTGAGACCGCCAGCAACACCCCGATGTTCCTCACCTTGTTGCCCTTTCTCGGCAGTGGCTTTGTTCCGACTGCCACGATGCCGGCCGGGCTTCGTCAGTTCGCCGAGTACCAGCCGTTCACGCCGATAACTGAGACGCTGCGCGGGCTGCTCACCGGAACCGGCATCGGTACGAACTCGATCGCCGCAACCGCTTGGAGCATCGGCATTGGGCTGACCTCGTATCTCTGGGCGAGGCGTCTCTATCAACACCACACTCCTCGCTGATCAGACAACAAGGCGTTACCTAACGCAGCGACGCTCCCGAGCCGTCGGTCGGCGCTCGGGTCGGGTGGGCCTGTGGATTATCCAGATAGCGCTAGATCGGATGTTCTGTAACGAGGGCAGTTCGTGGAACAGCAAGGTCTGAAGGAGGCCGTCGATTCGCATAGTTGCGGGAATGCACCAAAAAGGGCTCGCGCGATAACTACGCGACGCCCTACATCTTGGACCTGGCGCCCAGTCGTGCGCTCTACATCTTGTGCTCGCGTCGTTATCGCGCGAGCCCTTTGCACCAATTCGAAGGATTCACGCCTCAATTTCGACGAGCGGGCTGCCCATAGCCCCCTGCATACTGCAGCGCCATAGCACGCTGCCCTACCAGACGTTGATTCGCCCGTTGATCACGGACCGTCATCCACGGCCGCGATCGGCGGATCAATCTTCAGGAAGATCGGCAAAATCGCGCTTGGCCTGCTTATACCACCCCATTCCTGCGATGGGGTGCTTCCATCTACCCTTCATTTCCTTCAGGGCACCTTCGTGGGCTCTATCGCCTCCCGCGACCATTTCCTTTAAGTGGCTGTCTTGAGCTTTGATCACCTCATCCGCGGTATTCCCGTGGTGAGGAAAATCGCATGCTCCACCCAATTGCTTGCATGTCATGGTCTTCATCGATCTCGCTTCCTTTCAAAGAGTCGGCTGCAGATGACGTAACCCGTTCACGACGTCGGCGCAGCGCTTCCACCACGACGCGCTCGCCCTCGACGGTCCGCCTCGACGTCGCATCGTTTTGCTGCCTGCCTGTCGACCTCAGGGAGTATCACGCCTGAACGCTCCCTGCCCGTCGATCTGGAGGGTCGACCGCATCACGATTCACCTGTTCACGAATCGGACAGTTCCGAAGGGTACATTTTGCGAGTACCCGGAGGCCGAACACCGGACCCGGATTTGAATCGAGCCGTTTAGCTCGGGTCACCCCAGTGGACTTCGCCGGCAGGCTGCCGGACGGCGGTGTTGATCCGGTTGAAGAGGTTGCTCGTGGCGATCCAGAGGATCAGGCCCGCGAGCTGGCGCTCGTCGAAGTTCTTGGCCGCCGCATCCCACACGTCTTCGCTCACGGCATCGGGGCGATCGTTCAGGCGGGTCATGGCCTCGGCCAGGGCCAAGGCGGCCCGCTCGGCCTCGTCGAACCAGGGCGCCTCGCGCCAGGCAGCGACGCCGAAGATCCGCTCGTCGGACTCACCGGCCTTCTTGGCCGAGGTGGAACCTGAGGCCACGCAGTAGCTGCAGCCGTTGATCTGGCTCGCCCGCAGATGCACGAGCTCCATCGTCGAGCGGGGCACGCCCGCCGAGAATGCCGCCTTCACCAGGTCCTGGATCGCCTTGGTCGCTTCGGGAAGGACCAGGCCGGGATTCTCCATCCGCGCCTGCATCTTGCCTCCTTCGTCACATAGGTTCCGACTCGTTCGTCACTGGTATGACGGTTGGCGATCGGAGGATGTGACATGAACGAATGGGTCACCGAGACGTTCGAGGAGAGCCGGCCCCGGTTGCGAGCCGTCGCCTACCGCATGCTCGGGTCGATGGCGGAAGCTGACGACGTCGTCCAGGAGACCTGGTTGCGGCTCAGCCGCTCGGACCCGGCGACGATCGAGAACTTCTCGGGCTGGCTGACGACCGTAGTGTCGCGGATCTGCCTCGACATACTCCGGTCCCGGAGGTCGCGGCTGGAGGCGGACGTGGGGGCCGAGCTGGCCCATACCATCTCGGAAGGCGGGACTGAAGAACCGGATCACGACGTTCTCCTAGCCGACTCGATCGGCCCGGCGCTCATGGTCGTCCTCGACCGGCTCACGCCGGCGGAGCGCCTGGCCTTCGTGCTCCACGACCTCTTCGCCGTGCCCTTCGACGAGATCGCCCTCATCGTCGGGCGCGCGCCCGACACCACCCGCCAGCTCGCGAGCCGGGCGCGGCGCAGGGTGCGGGGCTCCGACAGTGGCACCGACTCCGTGGCCGGGGCGCGCACGGACACGGCCGCTCGTCGCCGGCAGCGTGAGATTGTGGACGCCTTCCTCGCCGCCGCCCGCGGCGGCCAGTTCGAGAGGTTGCTCGCGGCTCTCGATCCTGGCGTCGTACTCCGTGCCGACCGTGTCGCCGTCGGCATGGCGAAGCGACGGGCCGGCGCGGGGGCGCCGCCACTCGAGGACGAGATCCGGGGCGCCGATGCCGTCGCCCGCGTCTTCCTTGGCGGGGCGGCCGCCGCCCGGCCCGCCCTCGTGAACGGCTCGCCGGGGGCGGTATGGGCGGCCGGCGGAACGCCGATGGCGGTCTTCGGCTTCGTCACCGAGGGGGACCGGATCGTGGCGATCGAGGTCGTGGCTGGACGGGAGCGGATCAGGGAGCTCGACGTCGTCTTCTGAGCGGCCCTCCCACGACTCGATCAGGGCGTTCGACAGGCCGAAGTCCAAGGCGACGTCGATCGCCTCGCGGTGCTTGAGGATCTTGCGCTGCAGCTCGACGAAGGCGGGATGCGGCAGCGCCTCGCCCATCGGATCCAGGCGTCGAGAGCCAGCCCCCGGGCGTGCCCGGCTGGCGTCCTCCCTCTGGCTCGGGATCGGATCCCGCGCTGACGCGGAATCGTGCGTCCGGCGTGTCGCGCCTGAGGGGCGACCGAAGACGCGTGAGGGTGGTGGGGAGTTCACACGCTCTTCTTCGTTCCCTCATACGGTCCTTACCGCGCTGTTCTAGACAGGTCAGGCGAACTAGACAGGAGCGCGGGGCCAAGCGCGTGGAACTCCGGGCTGCGACGAGCGGGACGCTGCAGCACGGAAGGGCCGAGCCCCGGGCACGAACGGGCCCCGAGAAGGGGCTTCTCGCGATCCGACACGCAGCTTGGGAGGTAACTTGCCTGGTCGAACGTGCGCGCGCCGACATCGTCGCCGACGCGGGTCGCGCATCGACGTGCACGCCCGCCTGCGGGCGAGCCGGCTTCCGGGCTGCGCCTCCTTCGTCGGGTTCGTGCTGACGGTCGCGGCGCTTGCGCCTAGCGCAGCCGCTTCAGCGAGCACGACGCAACTGACGGTCGTCACGTCGACGATCGCGGCGGGCGAGGTCGGGGTCGCCTACGCGCAACGGGTGCAGGCGAGCGGTGGGACCCCTCCCTACGAGTGGTCCACCTCATCGCCGCTCCCCGCAGGCCTGACCTTCTCCGCGGCCGGCGTGCTCGCCGGCACCCCGCAGTCGACCGCGGTGGGACCACTGGCGGTCGCTGTCCGGGACGCGACTGGCGCAGTGCAGGGCGCCCAGCTCAGCCTGCAGATCGGCAGCGGCCCGACCGTCACCACGAACGCCATCCCTCCGCCGAGCATCGGCCAGCCCTACTCCGGCCAGCTCTCGGCGAGCGGGGGAGCGCCGCCCTACTCCTGGTCGGTGTCGAGCGGTCCCCTTCCCGTCGGCCTGGTGCTGAACTCGACCGGCTTCCTCTCCGGGCTGCCGGCGGTGGTCGGGACCACTTCCACGACGTTCACCGTCACCGATTCCGCCGGCGCGAGCGCCAGCGCGACGATCGAGGTGACCGTCGCTCCGGCGGCGCTGCCGCCAGAGACCTACCTCGTCACCTCCGGGGTCGGCGGCGTCAGCGCCTTCGCGAGCCCCGGCGTCCAAGTTCCCCAGACGACCTCCGAGTTCCCCGGTGACGTCGCCGGCATCGCGACCGACTCGACGGGGTCCGGTTACTGGATGGTCTCCGCGACCGGTCACGTCTCGGCCTCCCCGCGGACGAAGGCGTTCGGGTCGGTCGGCGCGAAGCACCTCTCCAGCCGCATCATCGGTATCGCAGTGAAGCCCGACGGCTCGGGGTACTGGATCGCGAGCTCGACCGGCCACGTCTACGGCTTCGGCGGCGCGCGGTCGCTCGGCTCCGTGGCGCGACGCCAGCTGTCAGGCACGATCGTCGGCATCGCCGCCAGCCCCAACGGGAGGGGTTACTGGCTCGCCAGCTCCTCGGGGCATGTCTACGCGTTCGGCACCGCGCACACGCTCCGCGAGCGCGGCAGGGTACGGCTCAACCCGAGCATCGTCGCCATCGCCGCGGACCCGGTGATCAGCGGCTACTGGCTGGTCAGCCGGGCCGGGCGCGTCTACGCATTCGGGCATGCCGCCGTCGCCGGCTCCATCGCCGCCGGCCGGCACGTGCGCTCCGTGGTCGGTATCGCCGCGGCGCCCGATGGTGGCGGCTACTGGATCGCGCTGCGCAACGGCACCGTCGAGGCGTTCAGGAGCGCATCGGTGCTTCGCGCCGTCGAGGTCGCGCCGGTGGCGGGTGCCGTGGCGATCGCGAGCGCCGCATGAAGCCGGCCCGCCGGCATCGCCCCCGCGCCACCCTCGCCGCCGCCCTCGTCACCCTCGCCGCGCTCCTCGCCGCGCCTGCGGTTCCCGGCGCCGGTGCCGTCACCCGACATCCAACGGCGGCGCCGGCCGGCGCGACCACGAAGACCGGCCACCTAGGCGCTCCCCCGACGCCGTTCCCGGCACCGACCTGGATCGACACCGTCGGACCGATCGCGCTCTCCTCGCCGACGGTCGCGACCATCGACGGCGTGGAGGCGGTGGTCTTCGCCTCGGAGAACGGCGAGCTCTACGTGGTCGATGCCGCGACCGGCGCGAACCTGCCGGGCTGGCCGGAGCCCGTCAACCTCTCGGGTGGCGCCGCGACCGCGATCGAGTCGAGCCCGACCGTCGCCTACCTGGACGGGCCCGACAAGCCCCCGACGATCATCGTCGGAGCAGGCTCCACCTACGTCCGCAACCAGCAAGGTGGGCTCGTCGCCTTCCGGGCGGACGGCGCGGTGCGCTTCACGTTCCACACGTACGACATCTACAACGAGTGGTCGGGCACGAGCGACCCCCGGCCCGACGGCTACGACGAGGGGGTGGTCTCCACACCAGCCGTCGGCGACCTCACCGGCAACGGCCAGCGGGACATCGTCTTCGGCTCCTACGACCATCGCCTCTACGCGCTCACGCCGCAGGGGACACTCGTCCCGGGCTTCCCGATCGACACCGAGGACACGATCTGGTCCTCGCCGGCGCTCGTCCACGCCCGCGGCAAGAAGACACAGAAGGACATCTTCATCGGCGGCGACGCGTCAGGCCGCCGGGGCTGCTACGGCGGGTTCCTCTACGACGTCACGTACCATAAGGAGCACCCGAAGATCGTCTGGCAGCACTGCGAGGAACAGACCATCTGGTCCAGCCCGGCCGCCGGGGTGATCAATTCCACCGGGCGCCTCGCGATCGTCGTCGGGACCGGCTTCGGCTGGCCGCCGCCGTACAAGTCGGGAGCGAACGCGGTCTATGCCTACTATGCCGACAACGGCGCCCCCGTCGCAGGCTGGCCCGTAGCGACGGCCGGTCCGACCTTCGGGTCTCCCGCGATCGGCACCGTCGGCTCGAGCGGTACCCCGGTCGTCGTCGACACCTCGTGGTGCACGAGCTGCGACGCCACGCCGGGAACGTCGATGGTCTACGCGTGGACCGGCTCGGGGGCTCAGCTGTGGTCCCAGACGCTCCAGGGAGCGCAAGACTTCTCCTCGCCGGTGCTCGTCGACCTCACCGGCTCCGGTCAGAACGACGTCCTCGTCGGGGCGGCCTCCGGGCTCTTCCCGCTCGACGGCTCGACGGGTGGCTTCCTGTTCGGGACCACGTCTTCCGTGGCGATCAACACGTGCTCGATGCAGGGCGCTCCCGCCGTCGCCTACGTGCCCGGAAGCGGATCGGGTGCCGGCTGGCACCTCTTCGAGACCTGCGGCGGCCCCCAGCAGGAGATCTCGACGGGCCGCCTGTTTGACTATCCGCTTCCGGCCACCCCCGCGACATTGCCACCGTGGCCGATGTGGCGGGCCGATCCCTCGCACAACGGGATCACCGCGTCGCAGGGATTGGGCACGGTCCCGTGAGCGTGCGTCTCAGCCGGGGGCTGCCGGGCTGCGGGGAGCACTGGTCAGCGGGGTGAGCGAGGGCGTCATCGGCCGGTCACGCAGCGACGAGGACGGCGCAGGCGTCACCAGGCCTCGCGCGGCGCTCGCGCGCGGCGCGAGCAAGCGGAGCGACGGGGATCGACGCCCGCGGGGGGCATGCCGGCCCCACCCGCCCACGAGAACCGCACTTCCCATGGGCGGGCAGAGCAGGCCACGTCCTGCCGCGGACGCTTCAGGAGATACGTAGTCCGGCTAGGAGCCGGATCTTTCACGCTGGCGAAAGAGTCAGGGCCCGTGCGACTCCGAAAGGATTGTGCCGCCGCCCGGGCGTCCAGCGCTGCGGTCGCCCTCGGAGCATTCGCAAGCCATCGCATGCCGTTACATGCACGGCGACACCGAATTGGCGCAGTCCGCCGGGAGAACTGGCGGCCCGTTAGCGGAGTTGCTCGGCGAGCCACTCCAGCACCGGGCCGAGCATGTCGTCCCGCCGGTCGCCGACGAGCGCGAAGGGGCTCGCGGCACGCATGCCGAGGCCGGACACGCGCATCTGCCACACCGGCGCACCCGTCCGTCGCAGCGCCGAGGCCACCAGCTCGTCCTCTGACGACGGCAGCCGAGCGTCGCCGCCGATTAAGGCGATCGGGATGCCCACGAGGTGCTCCGTCGGATCCGTCGGCGCGAGACCGAGCACCCCGAGCGGCGCCACGGCGTCGGCGATGCGGCCGACCACGCTTACCGCGGTTCCGGGCGGCTCGACGTCGATCCGGACCTCGCTCGCCGGGGCGAGTGGTGGAAACGCCTCGCCCGGCCAGCCGCCGGGCGCGACCGCGACGATGGCCTTCACCAGCTCCGGTCGCTCGCACGCGGCGAGCCACGCCAGCTCGGCGCCGGAGGCGTGGGTGACGAGCACCGCCGGCCCGATCCGGTCCAGCAGTTCTGCCCCCCTCGTCCGGTCGAGCTCCCGCCGGCTGGACGGGTCTGCGATCGAAGGACCGAGCTGGGCCAGCAGCTGGTCGACGGCGTCGCGCTCCACCCCCGCGATGCCGCCACCGGCGGCCGGGGGGTGCATCCGTGCGATGCGCTCGAGCGAAGGCGGGGGCGCCATCTCGCCGAGGACCGCCGGGTCGAGCGGGGGGCGACCCTGGCCAGGCCGGTCGAGCACGTAGGTGGCGTAGCCGTCCGCGAGGAAACGGTGGACCCATCCCGGCTCGCCCCCGCCGGGCCCGAAGAACGCGAGCCCCTGCATCCCGTCGCCGTGGACGAGCACCGCCGGATACGGCCGGGTGACGGCAGCCGGCACGAGATAGCGGACGAACATCTGGCCATGCGCGACCGTGCCGGGCTCGATCGCGAGCGGCGCCACGCCGACCCAGAAGTGCCCGCTCTCCGCGAGAGCTGGCGCGGTCACGCCGGCTCGGTACTTGCGCTGCGCCTCCGGGATGCCGAGCCGCTCGTAGGTGCTCGTCAACGCGGCCGGGAGCTGCACCGCATCCTCGCCCGGCTCCTCCGGCGCCGGCTCCGGCGGGGCACCGCTCGTCACCGAGCGCCGGTCCAGCCAGTCCAGGATCGGCTCGAGAGCCCGCTCGGCGAGATCGCTGAGCATCACGAAGTGGCGGCTGCCCCCGATGCCGTGGTCCCGCAGGCAAAGCTCGGTGGCGTCGCAGCCGGCCTGGGCGAGGAACGCAACCGTCGCGGGGTCGCGGTCGGCGAAGAACGGCTCGTCGGTCGACACCACGAGGATGGGGACGGCCCCGAGGTTCGCGAGCCGGCGCGCCGGCTCCGCCTGGAGGAGGTAGGGCACCCGTGCCGAGGACACCTCCACCTTCTCGAGCTCGGAGGGGTCTGCCACCGGGGGCTCGTAGGCGACGGGACTCGCGGTGAGACCCCAGGTGAGGTCGGCGCCGGGACCGAAGCTCGTGAACGCCGGCCCGACCGGTTCCACCGCGACGACCGCCCGCACGAGCGCCGGCCGCTCGTCGGCCACCAGCCAGCCGAAGGACCCTCCCATCGAGTGCGTGAAGAGCACCGCGGGACCGATCCGGTCCAAGAGCTCGGCGCCGCGCACCCTCCACAGCTCGTGCGAGCGCCCGAGATCTGCCATCGACGGGCCCGACGACGCCATCGTCGCGTCGATCGAGCGGTCGATCCCTCCGGCCGCAGCGTCGGCGGAGCGCGCGAACATCGACGCGACCATCTCGTAGGTCGGCGTCGGCGTCATCCGCCCGAGGAGCGGGGGGTAGAACGGCGAGCGGCCGAGGCCCGGGCGGTCGACCACGTACACGGCGAAGCCGGCGGCGGTGAGCAGCTCCGCCCATCCCGGCCCGCCGTCCAGCCGGCCGAGATAGTCGAGCCCCTGACCGCCTCCGCCGTGGACCAGGACCACCGGGAGCTCGTGGCGCAGCTCGGCGGGGATCCTGAACTCGACGAACATCTGCCCGCCGCTCGCGTGGGTGCCCTGTTCGTCGACGACCCGCTCGACCCCAACCCAAAAGTGCCCCTGCTCGGCCAGCGCGACCGGAGGGCGCCTCACCTTGCTGCCACGGACCCCCACCGGCTCCGCTCCTCTCCCACCGCGCCGCCGACGGGCGAGCACCGTCCGCACGATATCGAGCGCCACGCCGGACCCGCGACCGCTAGGGCGCTCAAGCGCCCGGCTCCCAGCTGTGCGGTGCGAGCTCGAAGCCGGCGAACTCGAAGGCGGGTGAGACGGTGCAGCCGGCGAGCGTCCAAGGACCGAGCGGCCGAGCGGCCTGCCAGGTGTTGGGCGGCACCACGACCTGAGGCCGCTCGCCTGCGGCGAGGTCGGACCCGAGCGCCTGCCGGTTGACCTCGACCCCGTCGGCCGAGGTGAGGAGCTCGAGAGGATCGCCCGCGTAGTGGTGCCACACCTCGGTGGCGTCGACCCGGTGCCAGTGCGAGCGCTCACCCTCGCAGAGCAGGTAGTAGATGGCCGTACCGGCACCACGTCCGCCGGCCGCCGGCGCGTCCCGCCACGTCTCCCGGTACCAGCCCCCTTCTGGGTGCGCGGCGAGTCCGAGGCGCTCGATCACCGCGTCTGGCACCGCCCGCCCGGGACGACGCCGGCGCCCGTCCGACGCCCGGCCCGCTCCACTCCCGTCCTCCACCGCCCGGCGCCCTCCTCGTGATGAATCATCGTGCCGACCGATCTTCGCTCGGCGGCCGCCTCGCTGTCCTGTCCGCGCCTCGCGCGGCTATGGGGACGCCCGCAATCCACCGGCCCCCTCCGCGCCGTATGGTCACAGCGTGGCGACCACCCCGCTCCCGGCGTCGGACCCTCTCCGACGGGTCGCGGTCGGGCGCCGGGTCTTCCTCGGGATGGCCGCCCTCGGCGCGCTCGGCATCGCCTTCGGCGCGGGCGTCCAGCGGGTCGTCGGCGACGCCCTCGGATCGGGCCTCGGCGGCCTGCTGCCGGGGGGCAACCGGTTCCGGATCTACACGATCACGGGGTCGTACCCGGCGATCACCGAGTCGGCCTACCGCCTGCGGGTGTCCGGTCTCGTCGAGCGCCCGGTGGCACTCACCCTGGCGGACCTCGAGGCGATGCCGCGGACCAAGCTCGTGAAGGACTTCCAGTGCGTCACCGGTTGGCGCGTGCCCGGAGTCCACTGGGAGGGCGTCCAGCTCGCCCACATCCTCGACGCCGCCGGGGTGAAGCCCGGCGCGTTCGCGCTGGCGTTCGACTCCTACGACGGCGCCGACACGGAGAGCCTCACGCTCGACCAGGCGAGGCGCCCGGACGTCATCGTCGCCGACCGGATGCTCGGCGCCCCGATCACCACCGCGCACGGCGGCCCCGTGCGGCTCTACGTCGCGCCGATGTACGGCTACAAGTCGCTGAAGTGGCTGTCGGGAATCCGGGTGCTCGATCGGGTCGAGCCGGGCTTCTGGGAGCAGAACGGGTACGCGGTCGACGGCTGGGTGGGCGCCTCCAACGGCCGCCATGACGCGCCCATCAGCTGACCGGCGGCACCGCCAGGCCGGCGCCGCGTCCTCGCCCAGGCGGCAACTCCTCAGATTCGACCGGGCCGAGCGCTCCGCCCACTGGGCGAACGCCTTGCTGTTCACCATCCTCATGCTGACGGCGCTGCCGCTCTACTTCCCGGGCGTCGAAGCGGTCGTCGGGCGCCGGGCGCTCGTGGCCGAGATCCATACCTGGGCGGGCATCGTCCTCCCGGTGCCGCTGATCGTGGCCATGTCTGGTCGCTGGGGCGCCGGGCTCCGGCGCGATATCCGGCGCTTCAACCTGTGGACCCACGACGAGATCCGCTGGCTCGTCTCCCTCGGGCGCCGGGCGACCCCGCGCTTTGACAAGTTCAATCCGGGCCAGAAGCTGAACGCGGTCTTCACCGCCGGCGCGATCGTGGTGATGCTGGCGACGGGGCTGGTGCTGAAGTGGGTCCGGGTCTTCCCGCTGCAGTGGCGAACCGGGGCGACGTTCGTCCACGACGTGCTGGCGGCCGCGATCTTCGTCGTCGTGGTCGGCCACGTGGCGTTCGCACTCACCCACCGCGACGCCCTCCGCGCGATCGTCAAAGGGTGGGTCAGCGAAGCCTGGGCGGCACGTCACGCCGAGGCGTGGCTCGAGGAGGAGCGGGCGTCCGCGCCCGCCGCGGCATCCGGGACCGCCGCCGCGCCACACGGCGCCGAGGCCGCGGCGGCGGCCGAAGCGGCCCGGAGCGGCCCGGCGGTGCCCCGCTGCTAGACCGCGGAGCGGCGCATCGCTCGGCGCTCGCGCTCCGAGGTGCCACCCCACACGCCGCGGAGGTCCGGCGCTCGCAACGCCTCGTCCAGGCATTCGAGCCGGACCGGACAGCGCCAGCAGACGGCCTTGGCAGCGGCGACGCCCTCGGAATCACGCCGGAAGAAGCGCTGCACGTCCATCCCCCGGCAACGAGCGAACTCGGACCAGTCGAGCGACCCGGCCCCGACGAGCTGATCCACCTGAACGGCTGCCTGCATCTCCCTCACCCCGATCCACCTGCACGTTCCCCGTGCTGGGCGCTCGTCCCCTCCTGGCCGGCCTGCGGCCCGGCGGGGTTCTTCCGCTCGAGTGCACCGTAGGTAGCGCGGCTGGGAGGGGGTTGTGCGCGAGATGAGAGGTTCTTGATAGTCGAGGCGCCGTGAGCGCGCCGCGCAGAGCGGCGCGATCAGGCGCCCTCGGCTCGCAGGTACGCGTGGAGCTCCCTGCGCACCTGCATGAGGAGCACGCCGAGCTGGTTATCGCCGCGGTCCTTGTAGACGCCCCAGTAGGTGTCGGTCGCATCCCAGAGGTTCCGGTTGACGAGCAGCGCGTCGCCGGTCGCGAGCAGCCGATCGGCGAGCTCGGTTCCGGGCGCGAACTTCTGGCGCAGGAGCTCGACCATCGTGTCCTCGCCGACGTGCCACCAGTGCTTCGGCACCGCCCGTCCGATCCTGCGGGCGACCGACGGGGTACGCGCCTCCCGGATCGCCTTGCGCACGCTCTCGTCCTCGGTGCGCGCCGCTGAGTAGGCGGCCTCGACGTTCGCGTACATCTCCCCGTCGAGCTTGACGGGCGCAGGATAGGAATTGAGGAGGAAGGAGTACGGGCCGACAAAGGGGCCGATCGTCGCTTGCCTGGCGTTGGCTGCGTCAACTGGTTCTTCGGTGGCCACGATTCGGCTAACGGCCGGAGGTGGCGCACCGTTGATCGCTCCGAGACGATTACCCGTCGATTCCTGGAGGAGATGCCCGGCGGTGCTCACCGGAGCGCGCGCAACGCCTCGCAGTACTATGAAGCGGTGCCAGACGCGGCGCCCTCGTACCTCCTCGGCTCGGTGGACAACTGCCTTCGCCTCCTGGTCCTCGTCGTCGAGCGTGGGCGCGTCCGTGTCGCCGAGGCCGCGGAGGATCTGGGCGTCGTGCCGTCGACGGCCCACCGCCTCCTTGCCACGCTCCGCCACAACGGCTTCGTGGTCCAGGACCACCGCGGTGGCGCCTACTCGCCCGGGCCGCGGCTGACCGAGCTCGGCCTCGCCGCGCTCGGGGGCATGAGCATCACCGCCGCGGCGCGACCGGTGCTGGAGCGTCTACGGGAGGAGCTCGAGGAGACCGTCAGCCTCGTCGTGCTCAACGGGGCGCGCGCCTGCTTCCTCGACTCGGTCGAGGGGACGCGCCCGGTCCGGGTCAGCTCCCGGACCGGGCTCGTCCTCCCCGCCCACTGCGCCTCGGCGGGCAAAGCCCTCCTGGCCGCGCTCTCGCCCGAGGACCTCGCCCGCCGCTACCCGGACCGTCGGCTCGACTACCGCACCACCCGGTCGATCAATAGCTGGGAGCAGCTGGAACAGGAGCTCGAGGAGGTACGACGCACCGGCTGGGCGACGAACTTCGAAGAGGGTGACACCGGCATCAGCGCCGTCGCTGCCTGCATCCACGACACTGGGGGAACCGCGATCGCGGCGCTCGCCATCGCAGCGCCGTCCTTCCGGATCTCGGGACGCGTGGAAGCGGAGCGGTTCGCGCCCGTCCTGTTGGGCGCCGTCGCCGAGATCGAGCAGTACCTGCACAAGTCCTCCGGCGCCGTCGCCTGCAAGCTCGTCTACGACGAGCCCGGCTTCGTCCCGACGCAGGTCGTGTACGGCGCCGGCGCAACCTGACCGCTGCGCTCCCTCCCGCCGTCGGGGCCAGGTGTCGGCTCGCGTCGGCGAACGAGCTGCCCAGGTCGGTGAACCCACCCCTGGACCCGCCCTGGTACCGCGTCTCGGCCTGACCCGGTCCCGGGCATCCAATTGCGCCCTGAGGAATGGCGAGGGGCTCTCTTGCATCTCCCGGGACGCGCCCCTACATTCACGACCACGGCGCCAAGGGACGCCGGACCGGACGGTGAGCCGAGCGGGGGACCGGTAGCAGGACGACGAATCGACGAGTCGCAGCGGAGTGAGGACACGGTCGGCCACCCGACCGGGGTGCCGCGCCGTGCAGGCTCGTCGGTCGCCCCGTTGGCACCTTGCGGTGCCCGACGGGAGTCTCCGCTCGCCTCGACCAGGGGATTAGGGGGATCAGGCATGAGACGCTCTTCGGACGACGACAGCAGCAACGCACCGGCGCCGGGCGCCGGCCG
Source organism: Acidimicrobiales bacterium (assembly GCA_035532475.1). Taxonomy (GTDB): domain Bacteria; phylum Actinomycetota; class Acidimicrobiia; order Acidimicrobiales; family Bog-793; genus DATKQY01. The sequence continues at coordinate 15,412 of DATKQY010000083.1, forward strand.
GCGAGGTCGCCGGCTGCGCCGACGCTGGTCGCCGCTCGTCACGGCCGGGGTTGGCGTGCTCGTCCTCGCCGGCTTCGGCACCGCCGGCGCGACGACGCACTCCCGCCCGCACGCCGCGAAGGGGGCACTAGACATCCTCCAGATCACGGCACTCACCGGCAGTGAGTCGTTCGAGGCCAACTACGCCGCCTCGGGCTACTTCCCGTCGCTCTACGCCTTGAACAGCGCGGGCGGCATCCTCGGCCACCAGGTGAAGATCACCATCGTCGACACGCGCAGCGACCCCGCGGACGCCCTCACCTCGGCGCAGCAGGCCCTCGCCACGAACTCGAACGTCATCGGCGTGCAGGGGCCGGACACGACCTCGGCGCCGACGCTCGTCCCGCTGTTCACCTCCCAGAAGCTGCCGATGTTCGTCACCGCGGGCCAGGCGCAGTACGACCGGAACAGCTCGCCGTACTTCTGGCGACTTCTCCCACCGGACCCGGCCAACGGTGAGGCGATGGCGATCTGGGCCAAGAAGAAGGGCTACACGCGCATCGCGGCGGTGTTCGGGACGGACCCCGGATCACAGGGCGACCTGCCCGGCGTGCTCGACGGGGTCCGGCGCATCCACGCCAAGCTCGTCGCCAACGTCGGGCTGACCCCCGACCAGTCGAGCTACCGCTCAGACGTCGCGAAGGTGCTCGCGGCGAAGCCGCAGGTGATCATGACCGAGACGGACGGGCCGACCGCGGCGACGTTCTTCAGCGAGGTCCAGCAGCTCGGCGCGCTGCCCCAGGTCATGCCCGACGGCACGACGGCGAACTCGACGTACATCAACCCCGTGCTGCAGGCGGTCGGGGCCTCGACCTTCAACAAGATGTTCACCTTCGTCTCTGAGGGCTCGCCCCCGAACAACCCCGCGACCGCAGCGCTGAACTCGGCCCTGCGGCACGTCGCCTCGCACCTGCAGAAGCCACTCAGCCAGTGGGAGAACAACCCGTTCACCGACGCCTTCTTCGACTCCTTCGTGATCGAGGGCCTCGCGGCCACCGCCGCGAAGAGCACCAACCCGGCGACCATCAACGCCTGGATCACGAAGGTGACGTCGCCGGGGCGCGGCAAGAAGGTCGTCTACACCTACCCCGCTGGAGTGGCCGCGCTGAAGGCCGGGAAGCAGATCCAGTACATCGGCGCGAGCGGCGTGATCAACTTCAACAAGTACCACAACTTCTACGGCAACCAGGCGGTCCAGAAGTACAGCCAGTCCAAGGGGCTGGTGACCATCGCCAACGTCCTGGCGTCGCAGATCGAGAAGCTTGGATGATAAGCACGCTGACCGCAGCGACCCCGGCGCACGCCGGGGTCGCTGCGGGGGACCCCCCACGGACGGCGCAGTGACCGAGAAGACGACTCCGGCCAGTCTGGCGAGGAGAACGGGATCGACGGGCGAGCCCGTCGCGTGACGAGATGAACACGCTGCTCGAATCCATCGGATTCGGCGTCGTCACGGCGTCGATCATCGCCATCGCGGCCATGGGCTTCAGCCTCCAGTTCGCGCTGACGAACGTCTTCAACGTCGCCTACGGCGCCGTGCTGACGGTCGGCGCGTTCACGGCACTGATCACCGAGCGCATCGGCGCGAACCCCTGGGTCGGGCTCGCGACCGGAGCGGCGCTCGGCATCGTCGTCACGGTGCTGATCGGCAAGGGCGTCTTCGTCTTCTTCGCGCGGCGGGGGAACGGGATCTTCGAGCTCGTGATGGTCTCCCTCGCCCTCGAGCTGATCATCCAGTACGGCATCCAGGCCTTCGACCACGAGCAGGTGTACAACTTCGCCTTCCACCAGGGGACGTCGGTGAAGTTCGGCGCGTTCGTGATCACCGCCACTCAGTTCGTGATCATCGGCATCGCGGTCGTCGCGTTCGCCCTGCTCGAAGGGATGCTCCGCTTCACCAAGCTCGGCAAGGCCCTGCGGGCCGTCGCCGAGGAGCCGCGCCTCGCGCGTGCGTGTGGCATCTCGACCGGCCGGGTGGTGAACGTCGCCTGGATCGCGAGCGGGGCGCTCGCCGGGCTGGCCGGCGTCGCCTACGTGGTGAACAGCCTGACGGTCACCGCCTTCAGCGGGACCGACTTCCTGCCCCTCGTGCTCGCCGCCGCGATCCTCGGCCGCGCCGGCTCGGTCGCCGGCGCCGTGCTCGCCTCGCTGGCCATCGGGATCGTGATCGAGGTCGTCTCGGCCCTCGGGGGTTCGGCGTACTCGACGGTCGCCGGTTTCGGGATCCTGGTGATCGTCCTCCTCGTCAAGCCCGGTGGTGTGATCGGCCAGATCGCGGCAAAGACGGAGGTGACGCTGTGAATCTCGGCGCGATGGAGTTTTACGTCGCGACGGTGCTCGTGATCTTCGGCGTCGACCTGCTCGCCGCGTGGGCCCTCAACTTGCAGTTCGGCTATGCCGGGGTGCCCAACTTCGCCTTCATCGTGTTCCAGGCCGCCGGCGCCTACGTCGCGAGCGTCGTCACCCTCGGGCCCACGACGCCGACCGGGTACCAGCGCTACATCTTCGGGGCGAACCTGCCCTTCCCGGTCCCGCTCATCGTCGCGGCGGCGGCGGGCGCGGCGCTCGCCGCCCTGATCGGCCTGTTCTCGGTGCGGCGGATGCGCGTCGACTACCAGGCGGCGATCCTGCTCATCGTGTCGCTGATCATCGCCCAGGTGGTGACCGCCGATGTCCCGCTGTTCAACGGCTCGCTCGGCGTCACCGGCATCCAAAAGCCCCTCGCCGGCTTCTTCAACGTCTCGCTCAAGGCCTACGAGTGGATCTTCGCCGGCTTCGTCTGGGCGCTCGCGCTGGTCGTCTTCTCCCTGGTGCGACGCCTCTCCCGCTCGGGTTGGGGGCGGGCCCTCCGGGCCCAGCGGGATCACGAGAACGCGGCGGCATCGGTCGGCCTGAACGGCACCGCGCTTCGCATGCAGGTGTTCGTCATCGGCGGAGCGATCGCCGGGCTGTCGGGCGGCCTGCTCGTCGAGTACCTCGGCGCGTGGTCGCCGGCCTCGTGGGGCTACGCAGAGACCTTCGCCATCTTCGTCTCGGTGATCGTCGGCGGCGTCGGCAACAACTGGGGGGTGATCCTCGGGACCTTCCTCGTGCAGATCGTCTTCCAAGAAGTGCCCCAGCTGCTCCCCCAGATCGGCTACATCGGGCTCATCGACTCCCTCGAATGGGTCATCGTCGGCGTCTTGTGGCTCCTCTGCCTCGCCTACCGCCCGAAGGGCATCGTCCCCGAGCGGCGCCTTCGCGCCCCGCACCCGCTCGGCCGCGCCGAACGGGCGACGCGAGCCGTCGACGAGGGGCGCTCCCCCGTACCGGCGCTCGGGCAGGCCGGTGCCGCCGAGGCGGCCGTCGGAGGCGAGCGTTGAGCGCCGAGGCGGTCGCTCCCGCGAGCGCTCCGCCGGTCCTCGAGGTGCACGACCTCGTCGTCAACTACGGGGGGGCCCGAGCCGTGGACGGCGTCAGCTTGCGAGCGGCGCGAGGCGAGGTCGTCGGGATCGTCGGGCCGAACGGCGCGGGCAAGTCGTCGCTCCTCGCCGCCATCGGCGGCCAGATGCGGCCGAGCGCCGGAAAGATCCTGCTCGACGGGCGCGACGTCACCCGGGACCCGGCGCACAACCGGGCTCGCAAGGGGATCTCGCGCACCTTCCAGGACACGAGCGAGTTCGCCAGGATGACCGTGTTCGAGAACCTGCTGGTCGCGGGGCTCGGCCACATCGGCGGCTCGCTCTGGCAATGCACCTTCCACCCGGCCCGCCAGGCTCGCCGCTCCGAGCAGATGGGTGAGCGCGCCTGGCAGCTGCTCGAGCGCTTCGAGCTCGCCCCGTTGAGCGACGCCTACGGTTCCGAGCTGAGCGGTGGTCAGCGCCGGCTGGTCGAGGTGATGCGCTGCCTGATGCGGGACCCGAGCGTGCTGCTGCTCGACGAGCCGACCGTCGGCGTCGCGCAGCACCTCTCGAAGCAGCTAATGGGCGAGTACCGCAAGATCCGTGACGACGGCGTCTGCGTCGTCATCATCGAGCACGTGCTCGAGGTCGTCGAGCAGGTCTGCGACCGGGTCGTCGTGATGGACCGCGGCAGCGTGATCGCGGAGGGGACCTTCGGCGAGGTCATGCGGGCGAACGCCGTGCAGACGGCGTACTTCGGCTGACGCGGGCCGGCGAGACGGATCGGGGACGCCCACGATGCACCATGCCACCGGAACGGGGACAGTCGAGGAGGAGCACGTGGTGACGGAGCGAGCGGGCGGCGACCAACGGCCTGCGCTGCTCCGCGCCGTCGACATCGCCGCCGGCTACGGGCGCGAGCCGATCGTGAAAGGGATCGGGCTCGAGGTGCACCACGGCCAGGTCGCCCTCGTGATGGGGCCGAACGGCGCCGGGAAGAGCACCTTTGTGAAGGCCGTCACCGGTGAGCTCCCGCTGCTCTCCGGCGCCGTGTACCTGCGGGGCGACGACGTCTCGCGCTGGGGCGAGGAGCGGCGGGCCGCCGCCGGCGTCGGCTACGTGCCCCAGGTCCGTGACGTCTTCCCCGGCCTGACCGTCCAGGAGAACCTGGAGATGGGCGGCTACCGCCTCGACCGGGTACGCGCACGTGAGCGGATCGCCAAGGTCCTCGACACCTTCCCGCAGCTGACCGCGTTCCTCCGCCGGCCCGCACGCCAGCTGAGCGGCGGCGAGCGCAAGCTCGTCGGCGTCGCCCGTGCACTCGTTCCCGAGCCGGAGCTGATCATCCTCGACGAGCCGACGGCCAACCTCTCGCCACGAGTGGCCGAGAGCGTGCTGGAGCAGGTCGTGACGGGGCTGAGCCGGCTGAACCGCGGCGTACTGCTGATCGAGCAGCGCGTCGCCGTCGCGCTCGAGCGCGCCGACACGGTCCTCGTGCTCGTCGACGGCCGCCACCGCCATTCGGGACCCGCCGCGGAGCTGCGGGGCATGACCGACCTGAGCGACCTGTTCTTCGGCCGCGCCCTGGCCGAGGACGCCGGCCCGAGGGCCCCCCGGGCCGACGCCGGCCCGGGCGCGAGCTGAGCCGCACGCTCGCTCGCGGCCGCGCGGTCAGGCGGCCGTCGGGGACGACCGAGCGCGACCCCGGAGGCGTCCTCAGCCGAGCGGGTGCTCCGCCAGGAAGCGGCGGATGAGGTCGGGCGCCTCGGGGACCTCGCCGAGCACGAGGTGACCGGCATCCGCGACGAGCTCGAGTCTGGCGTCGGGCAGCAGCGAGAGCCACGTCGGCGCCTGGGCGGCTGGCACGAGCCGGTCCCGTTCCCCCCAGATCATCAGCGTCGGCACCTTCACGCGGTGCAGCCAGCGCGCCAGCTTCAGGTCGAAGTTGCGCTCCCAGAAGAGCTGGGCGACGGTCGTGCTCTCGCGGTAGCGCTCGACGAGCTGGTCCACGTCCGGCGGAGCGGCGGGATCGCCGTACCGCTCCGGACGGTCGGTGAGGTAGCCGAGCACCTCCTGTGGCGGGATCCGGAACATGTCGACCGTCGGGGCCTCGGGCACGAGCAGGCCCGCCGGGCTGACGAGCACGAGGCTGGCGAGGCGGGCAGCGTGCTCGACCGCGAAGCTCGCCGCGAGGTAGCCGCCGAGCGAGTGGCCGATCAGGTGGAAGCGCTCCAGGCCGAGCTCGTCGAACAGGTCGAGGTAGTGCAGCACGTAGTCGTGGATCGAGTCGATCGTCGGGTCGTCACCGGAGTCGCCGAAGCCGGGATGGACGGGAAGGACCACCCGGTACTCGTCCGCGAGGGTCTCGGCCCAGGCGGTGCCGCCGAGGCGGCCCGCACCGTGCAGGAAGACGACGGGGGTGCCGTCGCCGAGATCGTCCACTGCGCTCGGGATGCCGCTGATCTCGAGCACTCGACGGCCGCGCGTGGGCGCGCGGGTGCCGGCTGCCTCAACGCCCGACATGCATGCCTCCCGCAGCAGTGACGCTCTCGCCGGTCACGCCGTCCCCGGCGATGTCCGAGCCGATCAGGCGGCGGACACGCGGGACGACCTCCTCGGCGAAGAGCGTCAGGTTCTTCACCGTCTTCCAGTGGGGCATGTCGCCGAGGTGCAGGTGGCAGATCACCCTGCTGGAACCGGCGTCGCGCACCCAGCCCGCGATGGCGTTGGCCACGGTGTCGGGCGATCCGCAGATGACGCGCGACAGTTTCGTCAAGGTGTCCCAGTTCGTGTTGCCGTGGACGCCCTGGGCGAGCATCCGCTCGATGCGGCGGCGGTACTCGCCGAGCTCGACGTAGCCGGGCGGCGCGAGGTAGCGGGGCGTCGTCCGCATCATGTTGTTGAAGTAGAAGAGGATGTGCTGACGGCCCTCCTCGAGCGCCTCCTCGTCGGTATCGGCGACGTAGGCCATCACCCCGAGGATGAGCGAGTCTGCGCTCGGCGAGCCGCCCGCCTCGGTCACCTTGGCCCGGTAGCGGTCGAACGCGGCGAGCTGCTGGGTGATCGGGATGAAGGTGACCGAGTACCCGAAGCCGAGCTCGGCGGCGAGGTCGATCGTGCCCGGGCTGCCGCTCCCCATGATGTAGAGCTTCGGGTGCGGCTGTTGGAACGGCTTCGGCCAGACGTTCAGGTAGCGGTAGTTGTAGTAACGGCCCGAGTACGTGGACGGCCCGTCGGTCGTCCAGGCCTGGCGGATGACGTCGAGCGCCTCGCGGTAGCGGGCCCTCGCCGTCGCCGGGGCGATCTCGTTCGCGTTCGACCAGTACTCCATGCCGGTGCCGAGCGGGAAGGCCAGCTCGGTCCTCCCCCCGGACATCACGTCCAGCATGGCGTACTCCTCGGCGAGGCGATTCGGGTACGTCAGGTTGACGGGCGTGCCGAAGATGCAGATCTTCGCCCGTTCGGTCAGGGCGACGAGCGTCGATGCCATGACCGTGCACGAGGGCATCATCGAGTAGGGGGATGAGTGGTGCTCGTTGACGACGAGCCCGTCGTAGCCGAGCCGGTCGGCGAGGACCATCTCCTCGACGTAGCGCTCGTAGTAGCGCTTGCCGACCGCCGGGTCGTAATGGCTGTTCGGGTAGTCGACCCACACCGAATCGGAGCCGTCCGCCGGGCGGTCCGCATAAGGCATGAAGTGCATAAAGTAGAACTGAAGCTCGTCAGCCGACAGCACGTACGACCCTCCCTGCCCGGCGCGACCGGGCGTTCGATGTGACCCGGCGCCGGTCGGCGTGTCCGCACGGTCCGAGTGACGCCATGTGGGGTTACGACGCGCGATCGCGACCCGCCGGCCCCTCCTCCCCGCCCCGTCGCGGGTCTCGCGGCCAGACTATCGACGCCTTCGCCTAGAGGCAATGAAGGAAGCAACGATTCCACGAGACAGAATTGGTGCGCAAGGGTGGCGGGCGGCAGGGCGGCCCCGTCGCACGGTGGGCATCCGCCGCCGAGCCTCCCGGCGGCCGCTTGCCGGTCACAGCGCCCTGGTAGAACCTCGGCGTGCTCCCTGGCCGAATCCTCCTCGCAGCGCTCGCGCTCGCCGTCTCGCTCGGCGGGCCCGCCTCGGCCGCGCTGCGACCGCCGGGGACGTCCCGCGCCGATCACCCGGCGGGCCACGGCAGCGCCACCCCGACGACGGCGGGGGCGCTGACCCTGCTGAGCGAGCCGGACGACGGGGTCGGACCGCTCTACGCCCTGCTCTCCTCCCCGCGCCGCAGCCTCGACGTCGAGCTCTACGAGCTGCGCGATCCCCTGGCCGAGCGCCTCCTCGCGGCCGACGCCCGCCGGGGCGTACGCGTACGCGTCCTACTCGACCGGCACTACCTGGAGGCGAGGAACCTCCCCGCCTACCGCTACCTCTCCACCCACGGCGTGGCGGTCCGCTGGGCGCCGGCCGCCTTCGATCTCGTCCACGAGAAGGCCTTCGTGGTCGACGGCCGCGTCGCGACCATCATGTCGCTCAACCTGGAGCGCGAGTACTACGCGTCGACCAGGGACTTCGCGGTGGTCGTGCGCGACCCGCTCGACGCGGCGGCGGTCGAGGCCGTCTTCGACGCCGACTGGGCCGGCCGCGCCGGGCCGGCCCCGGCCGGGACAGCGCTCGTCTGGAGCCCCGAGGACTCGCAGGCCGCGCTGTTGGCCCTGATCGGCGGCGCCCGGCGCTCCCTGCTGGTCGAGAACGAGGAGATGGAGGACCCCGAGATCGTCGCGGCGCTCGTCGCCGCGGCGCGCCGCGGCGTCGACGTCAATGTCTGCATGACCGATGATCTTCGGTGGCACGCGGCGTTCGCCCGGCTGTCGGCCGGAGGTGTCCACGTGCGCACGTACGCACCGGACGCGCCCCTCTACATCCATGCCAAGGCGCTGCTCGCCGACGTCGGGCTCGGCGACGAGCGTGGGTTCGTCGGGTCCGAGAACTTCTCGGTCGCCTCGCTCCGCTACAACCGCGAGCTCGGGATCGAGCTCAGCGCGCCGGCGCTGCTCCGCCAACTGGCGACGGTGCTCACCGCGGACATCTCCGGCGCCCGGCCCTGGGCCTGAGCAGGCGCGCGCGGGACCGACGCCCGAGGACCAGGGATAACGTGTCCGCCATGGCCACGCCCGCGATCGCCGGCAGCGACCTCGTCGTCCGTCTCTCGCCGCTCGAGAAGCTCGGCGCGTTCCGCCTCGGCGACGTCAGGGTGCCCCTGTCCTCGATCGCCGCGGCGCGTGCCGTCGACGACCCCTGGTCGGAGCTTCGGGGGATCCGTTCGCCCGGGACCGGCCTTCCCGGCGTCATCGCGCTCGGGACACGCCGCGGCGGGTTCGGCAAGGACTTCGCCGCCGTCTACGGCAAGCGTCCGGGGGTCGTCATCGAGCTCGACGGGGCCGACTGGGGCCGCATCGTCCTCACGACGGACGACCCTGCCGGCACCCTCCGCGCGATCGGACGCTGACGCGCCGGAGGGGCCGCCGCGCCAGGTTGGGTCCCGGCGCCCGCTTGACATAGGAGATTCGCATGACCGAAGCCGCTGACGCGAGCGCTCCCCGCACCTATCGACAGGTGCGGTTCGAGCACGCGCCGGGCTCCACGGAGATCCTCCTCGTCCGCCACGGCGAGTCGGCCGTCGCCGACCCGGGCAACCCGTTCACGTTGCTCGACGGGCGGGGTGACCCCGAGCTCTCGCCCGAGGGATGTGTCCAGGCCGAGGCGCTCGCCGAGCGGCTGGCGAAAGTGGGGATCGACGCGATCTACGTCACGCCGCTGCGCCGCACCGCAGAGACCGCCGCGCCGCTCGCCGCTCGACTCGGGGTGGAGCCGGTCGTCGAGCCCGGCATGGTCGAGGTCAACATGGGCGAGTGGGAGGGGGGCCTCTACCGACGGATGATCGCGGAGCGGAGCCCGCTCGCGATGAGGGTGTTCAGGGAGGAGCGCTGGGACGTCATCCCGGGCGCCGAGTCGAACGAGTCGCTGTTCACGCGCACCGGCGCCGCCATCGGGCGCATCGCCGAACGCCACCGTGACGGCCGGGTCGTCGTCGTGGCGCACGCCGTGTCGATCGGCACGGTCCTCGCCCAGGCGGCGCGCTCCTCACCGTTCGCCTTCGTCGCGGGGGACAACGCGTCCGTCTCGACGCTCGTGGTCGCGGGCGACCGCTGGACGGTGCGCCGCTTCAACGACACCGCTCACCTCGAGTAGGGCGTCCGAGCGGGGCGCCGGCTCATCGCTCGGTGTCCGGCGCCGCCGTCACGACGGGGACCTCCGGGGGTGACGGCGCCCGATCGGTGGCGATCGCGGGAGGCTCTGCGCCGTCGGCGTGACCGTCCGGCGGTCCGATGGCGGCGTCACGGTCCTCCGCGGGCGACTCGATCCCGCTCCCGAGTGGAAGCTCCACGACGAAGGTGCTGCCCGCGCCGCGGCCCGTGTCGAGGCGCGCCACCCCGCCGTGGGCCTCGGCGATCGACGCGACGATCGCGAGGCCGAGGCCCGACCCGCCGCTGCCGCGGGTGCGGGAGGGGTCAGCGCGGTAGAAGCGCTTGAAGACGTGGGGGGCGTGCTCGGGCGCGACGCCCGGGCCGTCGTCGTGGACGGCCAGGACCGCGCGTTCTCCTTCGGTGCGCACGGAGACCTCGACGGCGGTGCCCGGCGGTGTGTGGCGGATCGCGTTCTGCACCAGGTTCCCGACGACCTGCCGGAGGCGCTGCTCGTCGCCCTCGAGCACCACGGGCGTCGGCGCCTCGACGCTCAGGGTGCGGTCGGGTGCGACCACCTGTGCGTCGGCGGCCGCGTCGATCGCGATCGCGGCGAGGTCGACCGGGGCGCGCTCGAGCGGCCGGCCCTGGTCGAGGCGGGCCAGCAGGAGGAGGTCGTCGACCAGGACCCCCATGCGCGCCGCCTCGTCCTCGATCCTGCGCATGGCGAGCGCCAGGTCCTCGGGCCGGTTCGCCGCCCCGCGCCGGAACAGCTCCGAGTAGCCGCGGATCGAGGTGACCGGCGTCCGCAGCTCGTGCGAGGCGTCGGCCAGGAACTGGCGGAGCCGGTCCTCAGAGGCGCGCTGCTCGGTGAAGGCGTGCTCGATCTGGGCGAGCATGACGTTGAGGGCGGCACCGAGCCGTCCGACCTCGGTCGCGGGGTCGTCGTCGTCCACCCTGAGCGACAGGTCGCCGTCCGCGATCTGCCCGGCCGTCTCCTCGATGCGCTCGAGCGGGCGCAGCCCGACACGCACGACGGCGTAGCCGAGGCCGATGAGGACGAGGAGCGCCGCCGCCGACACCGCGATCTCGATCAGGACGAGCTGGCCGAGCGTGCCCTCGAGCCCGCTCAAGGGGACGCCGAGGAGCGCGACGCCGAGCGAGGGGAGCGACCCGAAACCGGAGCTGACGTACACGTTCTCCGCCAGGACCCGGTACGAGCCCGACGTCCCGTTCAGGCTTCCGGTCATGGTGAACTGCAGCGTGGCGCCGGAGGAGGCGTTGAGCAGGGGCACCAACGAGCCCTTCGCGATCGTGAGGTGGAACCCGCTCGGTACCGAGAACAGCGGCACGCCGTTCGTCGAGACGACCTCCGCGGCCGTGTTCAACGGGAGCTTGGGCAGGTCGGAGAAGTGCGGGTTGCGCAGCTCGGCGAGCGCGATCTGCGCCCCGGTCTGCAACTGGGTGTCGACCTGGTTGTTCAGGTAGGCACCGATCTCGTTGTAGACGACGACATCGGCGACGACGAGACCGACCGCGGCGACGAGGACGAGCCCGAGCAGCAGACGCGACCGGAGCGACAGCCTCCGGGCATGGCGAGCGGCGGCCGGGCCGATCGCCCGGAGCCGCCTCGACGCCGGCATCGCGGTGCCTACGTCGTCGCCGGGACCCGCAGGCTGTAACCCGCGCCCCGCAGCGTGTGGATCAGCGGCGGTCCAAGGGTGTCGATCTTCTTGCGCAGGTAGCTGATGTAGGTCTCGACGACGTTGGCGTCGCCGCCGAAGTCGTACTCCCAGACGTGGTCGAGGATCTGCGCCTTCGACAGGACGCGGCGCGGGTTCAGCATCAGGTAGCGGAGGAGCTTGAACTCGGTGGGCGTGAGCTCGATCGACGTCGTGCCGCGGAAGACCTCGCGGGTGTCCTCGTCGAGCTCGAGGTCGGCGAAGACGAGCCGGGACGACACCTCCTCGGAGTCGAGGACCCGGCGCAGCACCGCGCGCACCCGTGCGAGCAGCTCCTCCAGGCTGAAGGGCTTCGTCACGTAGTCGTCGCCGCCGAGCGTGAGGCCGCGCACCTTGTCCTCGGTCGCGTCCTTCGCCGTTAGGAACAGGATCGGGACCCGCCGGCCCTCCTGGCGGATCCGGCGCGCGACCTCGAATCCGTCGAGGTCGGGCAGCATCACGTCGAGGACGAGGAGGTGGGGACGGTAGGAGGCGAGGAGCTCGATCGCCGCCCGACCCGTGGCCGCCGTCTCCACCTCGAATCCCTCGTACCTGAGCGCGGTCGCGACGAGATCGGTGATGTTCGGCTCGTCGTCGACGACCAGCACGCGTCCCGCAGTCGACTCCACCGCACCATTGTGCCGCTCATCTCTGTGGGCTCGCTGTGCATCTCCTGTCAGCAAGCGGTGGCCCGTCGGGCAGGGCGCGGGACGTCCCGCCGGGACCACCGCGCGGCTCACGTCGGCGCGACGAGACGGCTGCGCGGGCGGCCGGGCGGGCGCGCGGAGCACGGGTCGGAGCGAATGGACGGAGCCGGGCCGGAGCACCGCGTGAACGTGAGCCACGCCGCCACCTTTGCGCCGTAGACCAACATGAAGGCTCCGCGGTCTCGCTGTGGTGCTCGATGAAGGCGAGCAGCTCCTCGACCACGTCGTCTCGCGAGAACTCGCCGGGCGGAGCAGCTCGCGGGTGAGGACCGGAAGAAGCACTCGACCTGGTTGAGCCGGCTCGCGTGCGCGGGGTGTGGTGGACGACGAAGCGCGGATGGGTTGCCAACCAGGCCTCGGTCGCCTTCGAGGTGTGCCGGGAGCCGTCGTCCGTGACGACGTGGATCGACAGGTCGTCCTCGATGCTTACGTCGATCTCCTCCAAGAAGGAGATGGAGGTGACCGAGTCGTTGCGACCGATGTCCTTTGCGCGGACCTTGCCGGTCGCGACGTCGAGCGAGGCGGTGCCGTAGCGGACGTGCTCGAGCTCGCGCCGGGCAGGACGACCCGGGCGGACCGGCGTCTCGGGTGCTTCCTGCTCTTTGCCTGGATGCCGGTCGTCTCGTCGATGGACAGCGCGACGGCGTTCTCCGACGGGGCGAGGTAGAGCCGACAGATGCCCGCTGCCCGCTCCGAGAACTCCGGGGTGGCCCGCCGCGTCAGCCAGCCCTCTACCTTGTGGGGGCGCCGTCGTCAGCCGCGAGGAGGCACCTGATCTGGGAGGTGGAGATGGCGATCCCGGCCCTTGCCATCGCTCCTGCAAGCTCGGAGTGGCTCCACTGCGGGGAGAGCTCGGGATGCTCGGAATGCTCGGAATGCTCGGGAGGTGACCTCGGCCACGAGCACGAGCCGGTCGGTCGGTCGACGGGGGGACGACCGGAGCGCTCAGCGTCGTCCGGAGGGCGAGGCCGAGATCCAGGATGCCGATCCGCCGTTTGCAGACCGACTGGGGAGCGTCCGACCTCCCCGGCGATCCGGCGGCCGGTCACGCCGTCCGCCGCGGGTAGGACCACCTCGGCGCGCTGGCGATCGCGATGCGGCGTCGTCTGGGCGCGCACCCGGTGCTCGAACTCGGTGTGCTCCTCCACGGTCAAGGCAAGCGGCTCCACGCTCCACACTGTCGACCTCCTGGAGTCGTCGATGTGGACGGTTCACGATGTTCGAGCCACCGATGCGGGGGTGCGCTAGGCGCCGAGCTCCGTGGCAAGCGTCGCCTCGTCGTGCGCCTCGACGGCGATGACCTGGGCATCGCTCGCCCGACGGGGCAGCGCCACGGCGATCAGCGCGGCGAGGACTGCGATGCCCGCAGCCACGGCGAACGCGAGCCCGAACCCGGCGCTCAGCGCCGCCCCCGCAGGGTGCGGTCCCGGGCGGGCAAGCAGGCTGTCCGACCTCGAGGTCGCGACGGTCGCGAGCGCGGCCAGTCCGAGCGAAGCGCCCACCTGGCGCGACGTGTTCACCAGCCCCGAGGCGAGACCGGCTTCGCCGCCGCGGATCCCGCTCGTCGCGGCCAGGGTGATCGGCGTCAGCGCGACCCCGATGCCGAACGCCGCGACGGCGCCGGCGAGGATCACGACCGTCAACGGCTCGCGGGTGACACCGATGCGCGACAGCACGGCGAGCCCGACCGCCATGAGCAGGGGGCCGGCGATCACCAACCGCCGCGTGCCGAGGCGCCCGACCAGCCGGACCGTCACCTGGGAGCCCGCGACGACGCTCAGCGAGAGCGGCGCGAACAGCAGGCCGGTGACGATCGGCGACAGGTCGCGGACCTCCTGGCAGTAGAGGGAGAGGAAGTACCACATCGGGAACAGCGCGGCCGCCACCGCGAGCATCGCGAGGTTCGCGCTGCTCACCGAGCGCGAACCGAAGAGCCGAAGCGGCATGATCGGCGCGGCGGCGATCCGGGCCTCGTGGACGACGAAGGCGACGAGCAGCAGCACCGCCAGCGCCAAGGCGAGCACGGTGTCCCTCGAGGCCCAGCCGACGGCATCGGTGCGGACGACGCCGTAGACCAGCGCGCAGAGACCCGCGGTGACGAGGAAGGCGCCCGGCAGGTCGAGCCCGCGACGCTCACGGCCGCGGCTCTCCGAGAGGACCGCGTAGCCGGCGACCAGCACGACGGCGCCGATCGGGACGTTGATGAACAGCACCCAGCGCCAAGTCAGCTCCTGGGTGATGATCCCGCTCAGCAGATTGCCGACGGCACCACCGGCCCCAGCGACACCGGCCCAGGTCCCCATCGCCCTTGCCCGCTCACGCGGCTCGGTGAAGGCGGTCGTGAGGATCGCCAGGGTGGACGGGGCGAGGATGGCGCCGCCGAGCCCCTGCGCGGCGCGCGCCGCGACGAGCATCGTCTGGCTGGTGGCGAAGCCGCCGACGAGGCTGGCCAAGCTGAACACGCCGAGTCCGAGGAGGAAGATCCGGCGTCGGCCGAACAGGTCGCCTGCTCGGCCTCCGAGCAGGAGGAAGCCGGCGAAGGTGAGCGTGTACGCGTTGACCACCCATTGGAGTCCGGCCGTCGAGAAGCCGAGGTCACGGTGGATGGAGGGGAGCGCGACGTTCACCACGGAGATGTCGAGCACCACCATGAACTGCCCGGTGCAGGCGAGCGCGAGGATCATCCACGACGGCGCGCGGCCCGAACCGCCCCGCAAGCGGGCCGCCGCCTCGCGAACTGTCGCCATCGCTCTCCTCCGTGCGCGCCGAAGCAGGCGCACTGCTGGGCTCGAGGGGAGCAACCGCTCCCGGCTCCGAGCTATTCCCGCCACTAGCCTCGCTCGCCATGGACGCGCCGGTCCCCCTGGAGCACGCCGAGGCCGCGAACCCGTGGAGCTGAGCCGGCGCGGCGGAGCGGACGAGCCGGAGGACCCCGCCAGCGCGCTCGCCGACGCCGTCGCCGCCTCGCTCCCCGGCTGGGTCGAACGATGCGTGGCGCGTCGACTCGCCGAGCGGCCCGGTCCGCCGGGCGCGACCGGTGAGGCGCTGGAGCGTGCGCGCGAGGCGGGCCGGCTGGCCGCTGCCGAGATCGTCCCGAAGCTGCGGGCGCTGCTCGCGAGCGACGTCGACGAGCAGTGGACGACGCCCCTCGCCCTCGTGCGAGAGGCGGTGCCCTTCGCCACCGCGGTGCTGCGAGAGCAGGGCGCGCCGATCCCGGCGCGTGACGCGTTCGCCGCGAGCCGCCTCCCGGACGACCTCTACGACCTGACGCCCGCCAATCTCCAGGCGCTCGGCGACGAGGTCGGCGAGCTTGGCATCAGATGGGGAGCGGCCAAGGCATGGGAGCACAAGCGCCGCCACGGCGCGCCCTGAACGTCACCACGCAGAACGGCCGTCCACTCACGGTGCGCGCGTACCCGGGCGCGGGCCGCCGCAGCTGCCTAGGCTGCGCGGCCGAACGCTGAAGCCGCGCCGCCACGTGGGCGGTCAGCGGCGTACCCGCGTCGGGCACCGCCCGCGGCGCGTGGCTCGCAGAGGGGGTGTGGATCACGAGCGAACCATGGCGTCGGCTCGTCGCCCCCCGGGTGCGTCGAACCCTGGCCCGCTCCGTCGGCGTGCTCGCTCGCCGGTACCGCAGCGCCGGCTGCGTCGCCTTCCTGGTGGCGATCGCGCTCGCGTGGTGCGCGCCGGCGCTCGCCCACGGCACCCTGTTCGGCAGCTACGACACCGCGCTGCGCGCCGGGCTCGGTGCTTCGCTCGTCTCGAGCGTCCACAACCCCTTGAGCGGGGACACCGCTAGGCAGGACGCCGTGTGGGCGCAGCTCAACTGGCTCGCGGTGCACCACGGCACCCTCCCGCTCTGGAACCCCTACAACGAGCTCGGCATCCCCGAGCTCGCCAACTTCCAGTCCGCTCCGGCCGCGCTTCCCTCGCTCGTCAGCTACCTCGTGCCGCTGTCGTCCGCGTACACCGTCGCCGTCCTCGTGAAGCTGCTCATCGCGGGGACCGGGTGCTTCTTCGCCGCCCGCGTGCTCGGCACCTCCCGCGTCGCGGCCCTCCTCGCCGGGGTCGTCGGCGAGCTGGCCGGCCCGAGCGCGGCCTGGGTCGGCTGGCCCCAGGCCGGCGTCGCCGCCTGGACCGGTTGGGTGCTCGGCTTCGTCCTGCTGATCTGCCGCAGGCCACGGTGGCGCTACGTGGTGGGGCTCGCGGTGGCGGTCGCGTTCGCCATCGCCGGCGGCTTTCCCGAGGTGCTGGCGATCCTCGCGATCGCGGCCGGCGCGGTCCTCCTCGCTCGCCTCGGGGTCGGCCGGATGCTGCACGGGGAACGGCGCAGCGGCGTGGCCGGCCCGTCCCTGCGGCGTCGGCTCGGCGGCGTGACCGGCGGTGTCGGTCTCGGCGTGCTCCTCGCCGCGCCCGTATGGCTGCCGGGGCTCGCGGTCCTGCGCGCCAGCGTCACCGTCAACCGGCCCTCGCCGTTCTTCCTGCCTGCGGGAGAGCTGGCGCTGTTCTGGGACCCGACCTACTGGGGGCTCCCGACCGCCTCCAGCACGTGGTTCGGACCGATCAACTACTACGAGACCGCCGCGTTCGTCGGTCCCGTCGTGTGCTGCTGCGTTGCCGTCGCCCTGCTGCGCCGGTGGAGGCGACCCGAGGTGCTGGCGCTCGCGCTGGCGGGGACGCTCGTGCTGCTCCTCGCCCTCGGCGTGCCGCCGTTGCGCGAGCTCGCGACCTCGGCCCCGCTGCTCAGGTCGATCGCCTTCGGCCGGGGCCTCCTCGTCGTGTGCGCGCTCCTCGGCATCCTCGCCGCGGTCGGCTTCGACGAGCTGCGCGGCGGCCGGCCGGGGTGGGCCGGATGGGGGACCTTCGCCCTCGCGGCGGCGCTGACGATCGACCTGATCTCGACGACGGCCGGCGGCGGCCTGAGCGGCGCTGAGCGCCACCTGCGCCTCGAGGGGCTCTGGCTGGACTGCGGCGAGCTCGCGGTCTTCGGCGCCTTCTTGTGCTGGTCCGAGCTGCGCGCCCGCGCCCGCGCGACGTCGGCGCTGCTCAGGGCGCGCCGGGTCGGCGCGGCACCGCTTGTGCCTCGCGGCGGCGTCACCCTCGTCGCGGTGGCCGTCACGCTCGTCGTCGCCGGCGCCTCGGTCAACACCTGGTCGAGCCGGTACCTCCCGCGCAACGCCGCAGTGGACGCCTACGCGAAACGCGTCGGCGGCGCGCTCGTCGCCCTCGGTGGGGGTCACGTGCCGTCACAGCCGCCGCAGCTCGGTCTCGTCCCGGAGCTGAACGCGGCGTACCGTGTCCGCGAGCTCGCCGGCTACGACGCGATGACCTCCCGAGCGCTCCTCGACACCTGGACGGACCTCGCCCCTGCTCCGGATCTCGCCAGGTGGGAGCTCGCCGGGTCCGTGACCGACTTCGCCCCGGACGTGACGACGGTCGCGCAAGCCCGCGCCCTCGGCGTCTCCTACGTGCTCGAGCCGGCCCGCCCCGCGCTGCGCCTGGTCGGCAATGCGCGGTCCCTGCTGACCGGCGCCCTCGCCCGCGCCGGCAACCGGTCGGTCGACCTCGTGACCGGCACGCTCGACGAGCTCGAGTGGTACGTCGAGCAGGGGTCGCTGATCCGCGCCTTCCCCAGCCGCCTCCCGGGCTTCGTCGGCAGGTACCTGGCCGCCGAGGCCTCGCTGTCACCCGGAGCGGCCCAGGCGCCGAGCCCGCTCGGGACGCCGGCCGCGCAGACGGTGAGCGCGCTGTTGGACCGCCGCCCTGCGCTCGAGCCCGAGCTCGAGGCGCTCGTGACGAGTGCTCCCGTCCCCGGCCTCGTGCCCGTCGCCACCCTCGGACGCGAGGAGCTGTACCGGGTGCCGGGCCCGGCTGGGGCGAGCTTCGTCACGCCTGCCGCCGGCGCGGTCGAGGCATCGCTTCGCTACACGGCCGACGCAACCGCGACGATCACGCTGCGCGCCGCGCGCCCCAGCTGGGTGACCGTCGCCGTCGACGACGAGCCTGGATGGTCGGCCACAGTCGGTGGGCATGCCGCGGCGACCCGGGGCAGGAGCGGAGGCGAGATCCAGGTTCGCGTCCCCGCCGGCAAGCACGTGCTCACCCTCTCCTACTGGCCCGAGCACCTCAGCCTGGCGCTCGGGCTCGCCCTCGGAGCGCTCTTGGTCCTTGCCGCCGGCTCGGTGCTCGCCTCGCGCCGCGGCCGGCGCGCGCGCGAGCCGGCTCGCTCCGCCACCGGAACGACGAGCGCCGAGCCGCCCGCGCCGAGCCGCCTCCTCGACGTCGGCTCGCGGTTGTCCTGACGCCGCTTACGCCGAGATCGAGTCCAGGGACGACACGACATTCGGGACCCGGGTGAGCCCGCCCGGCATGCCGAGCAGGTAACCTTGGCCGAGCCGGACACCGGCGGCGCGCAGCGCGGCGAGCTCGCCGTCGGTCTCGATCCCCTCGGCGATGACCGTCCCCGCGTACTCGCGGACCACGGCGATCATGGCGCCGATTAGCGCCCGGCGCGCCGGGTCCTCGTCGACGCCCGCGACCCAGGCCCGCTGGAGCTTGACGAAGCGCGGCCGGAGCTGCTGGACGTGGCGGAGGCTCTCATAGCTCGGCGACGCGCAGGAGATCGCCGTCCCGACCTCCTCGGGGAGCTCGGCCAGGGCGCGCCCAAGCGGGGATCCGTCGTCGAGGTCGTCGCCCTCGGGGAGCTCGACCACGATGGGTTTCGGCGACGACGCCGCGACCTTGCGCAAGGTGTCGCCCGAGCGCGCGAACTCGACCGAGGCGTTCAGCGACAGCCAGAGGCCGGCGGGCAGCGAACTGGCGGCGGCGACCGCCGCCAGCGCCAACGTCGCCTCGAACTCGATGCCGACCCCCAGCTCCGCGGCGTCCGCGATCCGCCGGACCGGCGAGACCCCGTCCTCGAACCTCGTCAGCGCCTCGCAGCCGACGGTCTCGCGCGTCTCGAGGTCGACGACCGGCTGGAACACGGTGCGGAAGGCGAGCCTCGGGTACTGCTCGGCAGGCGCAGCGGGCGCGGCAGCGCCGACAGCGGCGGGCGCCGGAGCCGGAGCGGGAGCCGGAGCCGGGGCACTCTCGGCCGTCGGCGCCTCGTCCGGCAACGCCTCGACGTCGAGCGTGGGCTGTGGCGGTGAGGTCGAGGTCGCCAGGCCGGCGACCGGCGACACGGGTGTCGCAGTGGTGCGATAGGCGTGATCGAGACGACCGAAGTGCAACGCCGCGGCCCAGTCGACGACGGCCGGGTTCGCCACCACGCTGGCAGGGTGGACGGGCGCCTGCTGACGCGGGCGTTCCGGCTTGTACAGGCGTGCCTTCACCTGCACGAACATGTCGACGATCGAGTGGCGGACGCCGATGAACGCCACGATCGCGTAGCTCGCCAGGACGGCGTTCAGCCCAGCGTAGACCGCGTTGTCCCAGCGCGACCCCTCGTAGTCGCGCAGCACGGTGAAGAGGGCCAGGCCGACCAGCAGGTAGGGCGCCACGATGAACAGCAGCCCCGGGACGGTCCGGTCTCGCACCTTGGGGGTGCGCCCGAACACGCTCTTGTCGCCGGTCAGCGCCTGGACGACCGAGTTGCCGACGCCGGCGAGATTGACGGGGAGCAGCATGAGGTTGAACCCGTAGACGCGCAGCACGTCGAGACGCTTGTACCCGCAGTACTTCAGGTCGCTCGCCATCGCGATGAAGTACGGCAGCGCGACGAGCCCGAGCAGGGGGCTGACGAGCTGGTTGCTGAACGGGTAGGCGAGGAGCAACAGCAGGCTGATCGTGCTCCAGCAGATCGAGGCCATGTAGTTCGTCCGCAGGAACAGCTCGCCGAAGCGCGTCCGCTCCCCCCTCGCCCGCCGTGCCTTCGACTGGCGCCGCAGCTTCGGCAGGATCAGCAGGCCGCCGTTGGCCCAACGCCGTCGCTGGATGCACAGCGAGCCGAAGTCCGGCGGCGTGGAGCTGTAGCTCAGCCGCTCGGGGTAGTTGAGGAGCTGCCAGCCGCGTGTGCCGAGGTCGATCGTCGACTCGGTGTCCTCGATGACCGTGCGGTCCTGGATGTAGCGGCGGATCTCCCAGTTGCCCGCGTACGCCGTCTCCATCACCTCGTCGAGCGCGCGCTTGCGCAGCACCGCGTTGGCGCCCACCCAGAACGTGGCGTCGTAGTGCGTGAGGCCCTGGTGGACGATGTGCTGGAGGTCCGTGGTGGCGCCTGCGATGCGCTCGAGGCGCGTCGCAGAACCCGGGTACGCGCTGTACGGAGTCTGCGCGACGCCGACCCGCGCGTGCTCGCTCTGCTCCATGAGGTAGACGAGGCGGAGGCAGTACTCGGGGAGCAGCACGCTGTCGGCGTCGAGGGTGAGCACGTAGTCGGGGTCCCGGACGTTCAGGTCGGCGACATCGGCGTCGGCCGGTACCAGCACGCGGCCGGCAACGGTGACGACGTCGCGGTAGCTGTTGCCCATGAGGCCGATGTAGCTGTTGAGGTTCATCGCCTTGTTGGCTTCGTGGGAGAGCGACCCGTACAGCTTGCGCTCGAAGCTCGTCAGCTTCGCCTGGAAGGTCCACGCGAGGCGGCGGTAGAGCTGGACGATGCGCTCGCGCGGGAGCACCGTGCCCTCGCGGGCGGCGGCCCGGATCGCCGCGGCGCCGACGGCCAGGTCGGCGGCGAGGCTCCGGACGACCTGGTCGGCGAAGAACGAGTCCGCATGGTCCACAACCTCCTGCCCGTTCGCCAGCTCGTTCAGCCAGTGGACCGCCTGCTCGAAGTGCGACGACAGGACCGCCATGTCGGCGACCGTCGCACCGCTCCCCTCGGGAGTGGAGGATTCGAACCGCTCGAGCGCGGCGGCGAAGTGACCGGCAGGCGCTGCGAGCATCGCCTCGATCTGCCCAGGAAGCGCTCGGGCCTCCCGCAGCAACCTGCGGTGCCGCTTGCTCTTCGGCTGTGGCGGGTCGTCGATCAAGAGCACGACCTCGAGACCTGGGTACTCCTGCAGGGCGGCCGAGAGCAGCGTGGTGCGGACCACGCGGGCGTCCTCCTGGTAGGAGGGGACGATCACCGTCAGCGAAGGCGTCGTGCCGTCGAAGAACTCGTCGAGACCGGCCCGGGGCACGCGCCGGTGGGCCCGGCTCCGGTAGAAGAAGCCGAGGCGGCTCACCAGGTAGGCGAGGGCCGAGCAGGTCAGCGCCGTCACGACGAGGAGGTAGAAGACCGCCTCGACCTTGTAGCGCGAGTTCCAGGCCTGACCCTGGATGAACTCGCCCGAGAGCCAGGTCCAGAAGTACAGCGCCCAGCCCACCACGGTCGTTACGACGGCGACGCGTCCCATCGCGATCCTCCGGTCGCTGATCGGTGTCGCGACCGCGGGCAGCGGGTGCTCCCGCTTGTCTCCGCCCCACTGGCGCCGGACGCCCGAAGCGCCGCTCAGCTTGTTCCTCACGATTCCTCCGCGAAGGCGTTCATCCGCCATTTAGCCAATTGCTGCACAGTGATATCCGGTAGATGTACTCGGAGCCGATTGTGCAGCACTCTAGCAATGCCTTATATTCACTGGGAAGTTCGGCCTGATCGCTACTTTATATGCAGTAGATGAATACGCCGTTTGGATGAGTAATTGCGGTTCCCGAGGAGATGGATGTCCACCGAAGACGCAGACTCGCGGCAGCTCCCCCGCCCGGGTGACGGCGCGCTCGAGCCCGACGCCCGCCAGGTGCGCCCTCGCGCCGTGGGGGGCGCGGTCGCCGAGCTGGACGCGGACGACGGTGACGAGGACGAGGACGAGGAACAGCCCCACCAGCAGCTCTCGTTCTTGCGGGTCCTGCTCGCGCTGGCACTCCTCGCCGGCGTCGTCGTCGGGAGCGCTGCGTGGATCCGCGGCACCGTGGCGACCGCGGGCGGGAAGGTGTCGCCGTCGTGGTTCGCGCCCTACGTCGATGCGACCCTGACGCCGACGTACCAGTTCCAGGATCCGGCGTACGACCCGTCCAGGCAGGTCGTGCTCGGCTTCGTCGTCTCCCAGCCCGGCTCGGCGTGCACGCCCTCGTGGGGCGGTGCCTACTCGCTCGACCAGGCCGCGCAGACGTTGAACCTCGACCGGCGTATCGCCGAGCTGCGGGGAGAGGGCGGAGGCGTCATCGTCTCGTTCGGCGGACAGGCCAACACGGAGCTGGCGGTCGACTGCACGGACACGAAGTCGCTCACCGCCGCCTACGCCTCGGTCATCGAGCGGTACCACCTCACGACTATCGACCTCGACATCGAGGGCGCGGCCTCGTCCAACTGGGGGTCGATCGAGCGCCGGGCGGTCGCGATCAAAGCCGTCCAGAGCCAGGTCCGCGCGAAGCACGGCAACCTGGCGGTCTGGCTGACGCTCCCGGTCGCACCGAACGGCATGCAGGCCGACGCGCTCTCGGTCGTCGAGACCATGCTGCACGAAGGCGTCGACGTCGCCGGGATCAACGTGATGACGATGGACTTCGGCGTCAGCGAGGCGGACATGATCGGGCCCGTCGAGCAGGCCCTCGTCGCGACGCACCGGCAGCTCTCGGCGGTCTTCCCCCGCTACGGGATCCATCTGAGCTCGAAGGGGGTGTGGAACAAGATCGGTGCCACGGTGATGATTGGCCAGAACGACAGCGCCGGCGAGCAGTTCACGGTGGCCGACGCCTCGCAGCTCGAGGGCTTCGCCATGTCGAACTCGATGGCGCGCCTCTCGATGTGGTCGCTCAACCGCGACGCGCGGTGCGGCACCTCCTACGCGGAGATCGGGGTGCACGCGAACACCTGCAGCGGGGTCGCCGAAAACAGCCTCCAGTTCGCGCACATCTTCGGAAAGCTGAAGGGCACGGCGGCCGCGGTCGCCGGAACGGTGACACCCCAGGCCGTGAAGATGTTCACCGCTGACAACCCGGCGACGAGCCCCTACCCGATCTGGCAGCCGGCGGACCCGTACGAGACCGGGTACAAGGTCGTGCGCTTCGGCAGCGTCTACCAGGCGAAGTGGTACAACCAGGGACAGGACCCCGCCATCCAGACGCAGTACCCGTGGCAGACGCCGTGGCTCCTCATCGGGCCCGTGCTGCCGGGCGACCATGCCCCGACGACGACGACGCTGGCACCCGGGACATACCCTTCCTGGTCGCCGAAGGCCGCGTACACCCCCGGTACGAAGGTGCTGTTCAACGGCGAGCCCTACCAGGCGAAGTGGTACAACCAGGCAACGTCGCCCGCAGCCGAGCCGACCGATCCGTCGGGCTCGCCCTGGAAGCCGCTGTTCTCGATGCCCGGCGAGCCGCCCAGCCAGTAGGCGCTACGGATGCTGCGTGGTCAGACCCGGGTCAACCGGTCGCTGTCGGCGAGGGCGACACGCACCTCGCCCATCGTCCGGGCAAGCTCGGACGGCGTAGTCAGCTTGCGGCCGGTCAGGAC
The DNA here is from genome assembly GCA_035532475.1 of Acidimicrobiales bacterium. Taxonomy (GTDB): domain Bacteria; phylum Actinomycetota; class Acidimicrobiia; order Acidimicrobiales; family Bog-793; genus DATKQY01. The sequence goes on from DATKQY010000083.1 coordinate 38,927, forward strand.
CGTGAGCAGCTGCTCCACCGGCACGGCCACCGCCGGGTCGATGTCGTGCGCGTGTCCCCAGATGGCGAGCAGCGGGTTGATGACGCGGCTTGCCGAGATCACCCGGCTGTCCTGGGAGTTGATGTCGTCGAGAAAGCTCTCGATTGCCTGCTCAAGCGCCTGGACGTCGTCCGTCATCGCCCTCGATCCTCTCTCGTGACCCCTGCACCAGCGGTCGCACCCATCACCAACGTCTCCGTCGCCTCTGCTGTTCCACCGGCCCCGATCGGCCTCGAGGTACTTACGGACGCGTTCCTCGATCTGTGGAGCCCCGAACCTCTCTCGAGGATACGGCCTGAGGACCCGGGTGGATTCACATCGCTGTGGTTCGAGGGCTCGTCGCCACACACCGGCGAGAACGCCGCGCTGGGGCCAGGCGACGGATGACCGATGAGTCGCGCGCCACCGCGAGCGTCACCGCGCTGTCGCCGGGAGCACGTAGGTCGGATGCTCAAGCGCCAGTTCGTGGCGTCCGTTAGGCACCCCAGATCACGGAGCATGCAATGACCACGCGCCCGAGGCGGGAGCTGGGCCGAGCAAAGGACGGAACGGGTGAGCGATCGATTCGAGCGGGTTGGCATCGGCGCCTCGCGCGTCTGCCTCGCCGGGACCCGCTGAACGATGGACCGCCGTGACCTCGATCGGGTTCTCGGCCGGCTCGCCGAGATGCAGGGTTCTGACCTGCATGTGAAGGTCGGCTCGCCGCCGCGGGTGCGCGTCGACGGCCGTCTGATCCGTCTCGAAGGTGAGCCCGTCGTCGAGGCCGCCGATGTGGCCGTCATCGCCCAGGAGATCATGCAGCCGCGCACCTGGGAGGCCTTCGAGCGCGATTTCGAAGCCGACTTCGCCTACTCGGTCGGCGGGCTCGGCCGCTTCCGTGTCAACGCGTTCCGCCAACGCGGGTCGATCGGCATGGTGCTCCGTCACGTCCACATCACCGCGTGGTCGCTCGACGATCTCGGCCTACCTGACGCGGTGCGGCGGCTCGCCGAGGAGCAGCGCGGCATCGTCCTCGTGACCGGACCGACCGGCTGCGGCAAGACGACCACCCTCGCCGGCATGATCGACCACATCAACAGCACCCGCGAGTGCCACATCGTCACGATCGAGGACCCGATCGAGGTGTTGCACCGGGACAAGCTCGCATCGATCAACCAGCGCGAGGTCGGCTTCGACACCGTCAGCTTCTCGGCGGCGCTGCGGGGGGCGCTGCGCGAGGACCCCGACGTGATCCTCGTCGGCGAGATGCGCGACCAGGAGACGGTCTCGACCGCGCTGATCGCCGCAGAGACCGGGCACCTCGTCCTGTCCACCCTGCACACTGGCGATTCGGTCGAGACCATCAACCGCATCATCGGCCTCTACCCGCCCGAGCAGCAGCAGCAGGCACGTGTCTCGCTGGCGGGCGTCCTGCGCGGCACGATCTGCCAGCGACTGGTCCCTGCGGCGTCCGGGAACGGTCGGGTCCCCGCCCTTGAGATCATGATCGCGAACGGCCGGATCGCACAGTGCATCGCGAACCGCGAACAGACCGGCGACATCGCGGACATCGTGAGCGACGGGGAGTACTACGGGATGCAGACGTTCGCCCAGTCGCTGGCGAGCCTGGTGCGCGAAGGCCGGATCACCGTGGACGGAGCGATAGCTGCGACCGCCACCCCTCAGGACCTGCGCATCATGCTCCAGCGCGAAGGAGTGACGCACTCGCTGATCCACTAGGCGTCGATCCGCACGAGACGCGCGGCCTGGGCACACAGCGAGCGCCGCACGTGCATCTCCGGACAATGCGCGGACCTCATCGCTACCTGGAGAGGTCGCTTCTCGACGAAGCGCCAGCCGGTACGCGCACCCGAACGAAGCACACGCGGACCTGTGAGAGCTCCGGAGCGTGGCAGATATTCCGCGATTGGTGAACTCGCTGCTCACATCACAAGAAATCGGGCAGGGAACCCTCAATTTCAGCCGCGCGCGCGTCGTCAGTTCGAACGACCGGCTGTCGGTCGCGACCTAAGGAGGAGATGTGCGCAAGTACCTCGAGCAGCGTCTCGAGCAGACATCCAAGGAGGGTGATGAGGGCTTCACGCTGATCGAGCTCCTCGTCGTCCTGCTGATCATCGGGATCCTGCTCGGAATCGCCATCCCGACCTACCTGTCCCTGACGGGCACCGCCAACAAGACGGCCGCGCAGTCCAACCTGCAGACCGCGCTCACCGGGGCCAAGGCCTTCTACGTGAGCAACAACCAGAGCTACGGCTCCGTCACGGCGAGCGGCGGCACGAACCCGATTACGGGGACCAGCCTGACGTACAGCCTCAACGCCACCAACGGATCGTCCGGTCCGAGTGCCATCGACCTCGACAACACGATCAACAACAACACCCTCGTGATGGCGGCCCAGTCGACGAACGGCAAGTGCTACGCCATCATCGACCTGGAAGCGACGAACGCAACCGCGATCGGGAGTCTCGCCGCGAGTTCCCAGTCCGGCGCGTGGTACGGGTCCTGGACGGCGGCGGCCAATGCGTGCTCGGCGAAGAACGCCGAGGTAAGCACGAACGTCACCTCCTGGAGCATGAGCACTTCAGCCTGGTAGTCGACGACTTCCTCCGTCGCCTACCCCTCAGCACAGGCAGGGGCTGTGCCCTCGGTATCGTCTCGGCAACGACGAACCGGGGGCACCGCCGCGCTCGACAGGCACCTGCTCATCCGAGCCAGATGCGCGCGATGTCCGCTCCGAACAGCACGGCGAGGATGGTGCCGGCCGCGAGGAACGGTCCGAACGGAATCCGCGACTTGCGACCGCCGCGCCGCGAGGCGAGAACGGCGAGACCAACGATGCCGCCGATCACGAAACTCGCAAGGAACCCGGTGAGCGCGATTCGAAGCCCCAGCCAACCGAGGAACGTTCCGCACACGGCGGCGAGTCGCACGTCTCCGAATCCGATCCCTCCTGGAACGACGAAGAAGAGCAACAAGAACATCGCGAAGGCGCCGATCCCGGCGAGGGCAGCCTGCACCAGGGACGACCAGGAGTGCGTGCCTGCGGCGCCCAGCACGAGCAGTGGCGCTCCGACGAGCGCAGTCGTGTAGATGATCGAGGACGGGAGCCGCATCCGTTCGAGGTCAATGACGCTGAGAGCGACGAGCGAAGCCGCCAGCACGCAGTATGCGGGCAATGCCCAGAGCGAACCGACACGAGCAGCGATGGCGCAGAACAATCCTGCGGTCATGATCTCAAGCAGCGGATAACGCAATGGAATCCGAGCTCGACAGCTCCGGCAGCGCCCCCGTCGCAGCACGTACGAGAGCACCGGAATGTTGTCGAACGTGCGAATCGGCTGGCCGCAACTTGGGCATCGGGAGGCCGGAGTGACGATCGAGGCTCCTTCGGGAACGCGATGAACCACCACGCTCAGGAACGAGCCGATCGGAAGCCCGATGACCCCGCTCAACGCGACAGCCAGCGGCGTCACCTTGCGCCTCGGCTCTGCCACCGTCCGTGGCCAAATCGATTCATCGCCCCACGTCCCAGAGGTTTCGAGTGCAACCAGTCCGCCGGATCTGCTGCTTCGGCCTCGATCCGACGCGCGCCGCTGCCGTTAGGGCGACAGCGAGACAGCTGAGCGTCAGCATGAGCGAGAAGCCGATGCAACGGAACTGGGAGTCGAGTAGCAAGGTCTCCACGATGGCGCGCGGGAGCGCGGCCCGATGACCCTGACCGACCACGGTCGAGGGGACGACACCCAAAGCGACACCGCGAGTCGCGCCTCGCTTCTCGAGGCGGCACCGGCCGAGGACCTTTCGGCGGCTCGCTCGCTCGCCTTCTCGCTCGGCTTTGAGTTCGTGGACCTGAACGAACTCGAACTCACGCCAGCCGCGAAGACGCTCATCTCGGACCAGCTCGCCCGGCGCGAGCACGTTGTTCCGATCGGCGTCCGCCGTGGGCGACCAACGATCGCCGTCGGTGTTCCGACCGATTTCCGGACCCTCGAGAACATCCGCGCCGCCATCGGTGACGACTTCGACATGTTCGCAGCCGAGCGCGCGCAGGTTGATCGCTACGTCGAGCAGATCTACGGCCAACCGACGTCGATCGCGGCCCGAGACGGCTCCTCGTCCCCGACGGACACGCTCGTGCCGCGGAGCAGCCGTCGTGCCAGCTTGGAGTCGATCCTCGTCACTTCGGGCCTGTTGACACGTGAGCAGGCGGAAGCAGCGCTCCGTCAGCAGGCGTCCTCCGGGCGATCGTTGCGGGACATCGTCGCGGGCCTCGGGCTCGTCAGCGAGCTCGACCTCCTCCGGGCCCTCGCGCAAGAGGCCGGATTCGAGCTCGTCGACCTCAATAAGTGGTCGGTCGAGCCTCAAGCCGCAGAGCTGATTCCGGAGTCGATCGCACGGCGCCACCACGTGCTCGGGATCGGATTCTCTCAGGAGCGTCCGGTGGTCGCGATCTCCGATCCCTCGAACGTGGTAGCACTCGATGACGTCCGCGCACTCCTCGGGCGTGAGATCGAGATCGTCGTGTGTCTGAGGAACCAGATCGACGAGTGCATCCTCCGGACCTATAGCCACAACGCGGAAGCTGACATCGCCGCCACCAGCGCCGCACTCAACACGGCGGCGGGCGACGCCACCCCTGTCGCCGACCTCAACGACCTGCACGTCGTCGTAGAGGACGCTCCCATCGTCCAGTTCGTCAACCTCATCTTGCGCCAGGCCCTCAACGAACGGGCATCGGACGTCCACATCGAGCCCACCGCCGGCAACCTGCAGGTGCGCTTTCGCATCGACGGCGTGCTCCATCAGGTTACGACGGTACCCAAAGCCATCCAGGGTGGGGTGACGACCCGCCTCAAGGTGATGGCGAACCTGGACATCGCGGAGCACCGCGTGCCTCAGGACGGCCGCATCTCGATCTCGGCCGGCAACCGCGACATCGACATGCGGGTCGCGACGTTGCCGACCGTGAACGGCGAGAAGGTGGTGCTCCGCGTGCTCGACCGCTCCACGGCGCCGCTCGACCTCGACAAGCTCGGTTTCGATCCCGACGTGCTGGCGCGCTATGCAAGCGCCTACCGGAAGCCCTCAGGCACGATCCTCGTCACCGGACCGACCGGGTCGGGCAAGTCCACCACCCTGTACGCCACCCTCAACAAGCTGAACTCCCGTGAGCGCAACCTGATCACCGTCGAGGACCCGGCCGAGTACCAGCTCGAGGGCATCAACCAGGTCCAGGTGAATCCCAAGGCGGGTCTGAACTTCGCCAACGCGCTGCGCGCCATCTTGCGCTCTGACCCCGATGTGCTCCTGATCGGTGAGATCCGGGACCGCGAGACCGCGACCATCGCGGTCGAGGCGGCGCTGACCGGCCACTTGGTGCTGTCGTGCCTGCACACCAACGCCGCCGCGAGCACGCCGATGCGGCTCATCGAGATGGGCGTCGAACCCTTCCTCGTCTGCTCGTCGCTCGACTGCGTCCTCGCGCAGCGGCTCGCACGGATCCTGTGCCCGAGCTGTTCGGAGACGTACCAGCCGACGATGAACGAGCTCAGAGCCGCGGGATGGCACGAGGGCATCGCGTCCGAGGGCGAGCCGGTGCGCTTTCGGCGACCGGTGGGCTGCCAAGCGTGCGGTCGGACCGGTTACCGCGGACGCGTCGCCATCCAGGAGGTGATGCTTCTTAGCGAGAGCATCGAACGTGCCGTGCTCGCGCGGGCCCACACGGATGAGGTTCAGCGAGTCGCGGTCGCCGAGGGCATGCGCCCGATGCGATTCGATGGGCTCCGCAAGGCAGCGTTGGGCATCACAAGCCTGGAGGAGATCGTGAGGGTGATCACATGAGCCTCATCGCACGTTCCGTCTCGAGGTGGGCGCGTGCGCTGGTGGACCTGCTCGTCGCGAGCGGGGCGCTCGCGCCCGAGGACGGAAGTCGGGCGCTCGTCGAGGCAGCAGAGTCCGGCACGTCTGTGGTCGTCCTGCTCGACGGTCGCGGATCGGTGGACGCCGCGACGTGCCTGCGCTACCTGGCCGGCATCTCAGGCCTCGCCACGGTGGACCTTGCCACGTCCCCGCCTCAGCCCGCAGCGCTGCTCACGATGCCGTTCATCCTCGCTCGCCAATACGCCGCGATCGGCTATCGCCTCGAAGAGGGCCAGCTCGTCATCGCCTGCGTCGAGCCGCTCGACGCCGATGACCTCCGGGCGGTCGAGGCGGGTCTGGGTGGTCCGGTCAGTCGCTGCGTTCTCGCCAACGCCCGGATCATCGTGCGGACGATCGAGGAGCTCGCGTCCCGTGACAGCGAGAGCGCCGGAGTCTCCTCTGCCGGCGGCGCGGCCGACGCGGCCCTGCACGGAGGGACGACGGGGGTGAAACCTGTTGCGCCAACGGCAACCATGGGGAGGCTGCCGGTGAACGAGGAGACGCCGTCACTCGACCAGCTCCTGATGATCGCCGTCGACCAGGGAGCCTCCGACCTCCACCTCTCGGCACAGTTCCCGCCCGCGATCCGCGTGGACGGTGCCATCCGCCCGATCGCCGCCCTCCGGCCGCTCGAGGCTTCGGAGCTGCGCGAGATGGTCTTCGGAGCACTGCCGACCGTGCAACGGGAGCGGTTCGAGGCGACCCGCGAGCTCGACACCGCCTACTCGCTGCCCGGCATCGGACGATTTCGGGTGAGCGTCTTCCAGCAGCGCGGAAACGTCGGAGCGGTTCTGCGGATGATCCCTGACTCGATCCCGGCCTTCGACAGCCTGGGACTTCCTGATGTGCTCGCGTCGTTCGCGACCTTGCGCCGCGGCCTCGTCCTCGTGACCGGTCCGACCGGCTCCGGCAAGTCGACCACGCTCGCGTCGGTCGTCGACATCATCAACCGCAGCAAACCACTACACATCATGACGGTCGAAGATCCGATCGAGTTCATCCACGCGCACGGCACGGCAATCGTGAACCAACGCGAGGTCGGCGTCGACACAAAGTCCTTCGCCGACTCATTGCGCCATGTCCTGCGTCAGGACCCCGACGTCATCCTCGTCGGTGAGATGCGGGACCTGGAGACCATATCGACGGCGCTAACGGCCGCCGAGACCGGTCACTTGGTCTTCTCGACGCTGCACACGCAGGACGCTCCCCAGACGATCGACCGCATCATCGACGTCTTCCCCGACTCCCAGCAGTCACAAATTCGGATGCAGCTCGCCAGCGCGCTCGAGGCCGTCGTCACCCAGCAGCTCGTCATCGGCCGCTCCGGCTCAGGCCGTGTTCCGGTGACCGAGGTCATGGTCTGCACCGCCGGTGTGAAGAACCTCATCCGGACGGCGAAGACCCACCAGCTGTACTCGCTGATCCAGACCGGAGGCGACGCCGGCATGCAGACGATGGACCAGTCACTCGCCAAGGCCGTCATGGCCGGTCAGATAACGGAGAGCGTCGCCTTCGACCGCTCGCACGACCCGAACGAGCTGCGCGACTACCTGAGGTCCGGCGCACTCGAGAAGAAGCGGTCCTAGCCATGGCATCGACGACGTTCGACTACAAGGTCCGCGATCGCGACGGCAAGCTGATCCGAGGCCAGCTCGAGGGCGAGAGCCAGGCCCTCGTGGCGAGGCGACTCCGCGAGATGGGCTTCGTCCCGGTCGACATCTCGCGCGGCTCGGGCCTCGCGTTGAACCGCGAGATCCACATACCCGGCCTCACCGATCGCGTGAAGCTGAAGGAAGTCGCGATGGCAAGTCGCCAGCTCGCGACCATGGTCTCCTCCGGCCTCACCCTCGTTCGCTCCCTGAGCGTGCTGGTGGATCAGATCGAGTCCAAGCCGCTCAGAGCTGCGGTCACCGAAGTCCGCTCCGAAGTGGAGCGGGGCTCGTCGCTGTCGTCGGCTCTCGCTCGACACCCGAAGATCTTCGGTCCTCTTTACGTGTCGATGATCCAGGCCGGCGAGGTGAGCGGACAGCTCGACGAGGTGCTCACGAAGCTGGCGACCTCAACGGAGAAGCAGGTGGCGCTTCGCGCCAAGGTCCGCTCGGCGATGTCCTATCCGCTGATCATGGTGCTCGTCGTCATCGCCGTCGTGGTCACGATGATGATCGTCGTCGTCCCGACGTTCAAACGCCTCTATTCGCAGTTCCACGGCAAGTTGCCTCTACCGACGCAGCTCGTGATCCAGATCTCCAACCTGTTCGCGAGCGTCTGGGTGCTCGCCGTGGTCGGCGGAGTCGTCGTGGCGGTCCTCGGCACCCGGCGCTGGATCGCGACGGATCGTGGCCGACGCGTGTGGGACACCTTGAAGCTGCGTCCCCCGGTGTTCGGGCCGCTCTCGCACAAAGTCGCGCTGGAACGTTTCGCCAGCACGCTGGCTTCGTTGCTCATAGCCGGTGTCGGGATCATCGAGGCCCTCGAGCTGGCCGCTGAGAATGCCGGCAACCGACTGATCGCCGACGCCGCCCGATTTGCGCAGGCAGGAGTGCGAGAAGGACGGTCGCTCGGCTCAGCGCTGTCTGAGTGCAAGGTGATCCCGACGATGTTCACCCAGATGGTCGAGACCGGTGAGGAGTCCGGGACGGTCGGCGAGATGCTCGACAAGGTCGCCACGTTCTACGGCAACGAGATCGAGTCGACCGTCAGCAGCCTCACCTCCGTGCTCGAGCCTCTGATCATCGTCTTCATGGGCAGCGTGATCGGGACGATCGTCGTGAGCCTGTACCTGCCGATGTTCAAGTACATCACCCTCGTCAACAACGCCAAGTAGCGCCCGGCATGAGTGGAACACAAGCAGGAAGGAGCACGACGTGATACGGCGCACCGGCATCGAGGTCAGCACGACCGCGGTTCGCATCGCCGTGGTGGCCGCCGGAGAGCCGCGGCCGAAGTTGCTGGCGTTCGCGCAAGTCCCGCTGCCCTACGGCGCCGTGGCCGACGGCGGGATCGTCGATCGTGGCGCGGTGCGCCAAGCGCTCGCGGAATGCGTGAAAGAGGTCAAGCTCCCGCGTCGCTCCTTCGCCAGGGCGGAGGCGTGGCTGAGCGTCGCTGGTCTTCGCGCGATCACTCGCGAGATCGAGATGCCAGAGGTCCCCGACGCCGAGCTCGACGCCGCGGTGCAGCTGCAGTCTCTCGACATCCTGCCCTTTCCCGTCGACGAGGCATTGCTCTCGGCTCGACGTGTCGCCGGCGGACCGACACCGTCGGGTGATTCCCGGGTGCTGCTCGCTGCCGCCCACCGCGATCTTGTTGAGCCCGTCGTCGAGTTGGTCGAGGAGGCGGGCATCTCCGTGGCAGGCGTCGACTTGGCCTCTTCAGCCCTCGTTCGTTGCTTCGCGGATCCACGGAGGGTCGAGAGCGCAGCCGAGGCAATCGTCTCCATCGGTGCCGAGCTGACGACGGTCGTCGTCCACGACGGCGGTGAGCCGAGCTTCGTCCGCACGATCTCCGGCGGTGGATCGTCAGTGACACGCGCCATCGCTCGGGCGATCGACATCCCGTTCGCCGAGGCGGAGCGGTTGAAGCTGGACCTCCCTGCCACCGCGGAGCAGCTCGCGCGGGTCCGCCCGGAAGTCGTGACCGCCGCTCGCGACGGGGCCATGGAACTGCTGAACGAGATCCGCAGCTCCATCGAGTACTACTCAATGCTGCGAGGCCGGACCGAGGTGCGCCGGGTAGTCCTCACCGGCGGCGGGTCGCAGCTCCCCGAACTGCTTGAGCGACTGCAGCTACAGATGCGAGCGCCCGTCGAGGCCGGGCACTGCTTCGAGCGTATTCATGCCGGCGTGCTGCGTGAGCACGCGACAGCCGTGGACCGAGTAGCGGCCGTCGCCGTCGGCATGGCCCTCAACGAGCCCACGGGCCTCAAGCGCATCGACCTGCTGCCTCCCGAGATCCTTGCCCGACGGCGGATCAGGCGTAACGAGCGCATGATCCTCACGGCCGCCGCGATGGTAGCGCTCATCCTCGCCGGCCTGGGCGTGCTGAGGTTCGTGCAGGTCCGCTCGGCGGAGCACGACGCCGGATTGCTGCAGGCGTCGATCGCCACCTTGCAGCGCGACATTCCGAAGTACAACCAGGTCGCGCAGCAGCATCAGGCGATACTCGCCGACGAAAGCCTCGCGATGCCGCTCGTGAGCCACGAGGTGAACTGGCCCGCCGTGCTGGTCGCGCTACGCGCGCACACCCCCTCGTCGGTGAGCGCGAGCGGCTTCTCCGGTTCGGCCGCAGCCCCCGTTGTCACGAGCACGTCCGCGGCGACAGGCTCGCCAACCTCTGCGGCGCCGACCCAGATCGGTACCCTCAACCTGAACCTCTCGGGCAACGGCTACCCGTCCTTCCAGCAATGGTTCAACGCAATGCTCAAGTCCGGTGCCTTCCAGATCGTCCAGTACTCGGGGATCTCCAGCACCAGCAACGCCGTGCACTTCACGGCTGAGCTCGGCATCACGGGAGCGATCCGGACCGACCGGCTGTCCGTCTTCGAGGAGGCAAAGCCGTGACGCTCTCCCGTGAGCTGTTCAAGCGACCGATCGTCATCGCCTCGCTGCTCGGCGTGCTGCTTGTGGCCATCGGGTGGTGGTTCGCGTGGATGTCGCCCGAAAGCGCCAAGCTCGCCTCCGTCCGCGCACAGCAGGTGCAGGCCGAGACGACTCGGAGCGCCTTGCTCTTCCGCCTCGAGGAGCTGCAGCACGACGCCAAGCAGGCCAAGGCTGCGGCCACCTACCTGTCGCGCTTCGGTCGGGCGATCCCCTCCTACCCCGACGCTCCGGGCCTGGTCGTGCAGGTCTATGACCTTGCGACGCGCGACAACGTCAAGCTTCTCAGCATCACGGACAACTCGCTGATCGCCGACGGTCGGTATTCGACGATTCCCGTGTCGGTCAACGTCTCCGGTGGGCACGACAACGTACTCAGCTTCGTCAAGGGCATCTACTCGATCCCTCGTCTCCTGACAATCCAGTCGCTCAGCCTCTCGGGCACGGGGAACGTCAACCAGTCGAGCAGCGTCAGCACGACCGCGACCATCTCGGCTACGGCCTACACGCTCCACGTCGACAAGACGACCGCCCGGAGCGGATGAGGCCGCGCGGCGGAGCCCGGAGAGCCTGACGGCATGCAGTCGTTCCCTCAGCACGCGGAGCGTTTCCTCCGGATGCTCGAACGCCCGGAGGCCCGAGCACGGCAGCGGCCGCGTCGCCGCGCTCGTGCCGCACGCGGGGACGACGGATTCGGCTTGGTCGAGGCCGTGGTCGCCCTGTTCCTGCTGGCCCTGGTCATGGTCCCCGTGACGCGGCTCGCGATCACGACGACCGGCGTCTCGAACTCCATGCACCTCCGGCTCGAAGCGGCGGACCTCGCTTCCCAGAAGCTCGCCTACGTCGCCTACAACGCGGAGCAGGGTCAGCAGTGGAGCCAGGGCGTCACCAGCGACACCGAAAGCTCCGGGACTGACCGCTTCAACGTGTCGGTCGACGTCGAACCGGTGAACGCCTCGGTGCTCTGCCACAGCGGCGGCGTGCCGCAGGCGTGGTCAGCCCAGGCCACCGTCAGCTGGGGTGGTGGGAGCGCCACCTCGCAGGTGGCGGCCGGCAACTACATCGAGCAGAGCACGATCATCCCGGCGCCACAATCGCAAGGGACGGGCAGCGGCAACGGCGAGATCGCCATCCCCGTGTACCAGCCTTCGGGGCCGCTCGAGACCGCGCAGCCGGTGAGCATCACCGTGACCGGCGCGTGCACCGGATCGTCCTGCCCCGCACAGCCCTACCCGAGCGGACCGCCCTACGCCACGGAGACGGTCAGCACCGGAACCTCTGGTTGCGCCGTCTTCACCGGTCTCTACGCCGACTCGGGTTGGACCTATACGGCATCGGTGACGAACAGCAACGGGTACGTCGACCCGTCCGAACGCTCGACGACGGGCACCGGGGCGTCGGCACCTGCGCTTGCGACCACACTTACGGCCACCGCGGGCACCATCTCGACGCCCGCTGGCGGCGCCGGCTTCACCCTCGCGCCCGCGGCGACCGTCCAGGTCCAGTTCCAGATGACCAACTTCACCGGTGTCACCGGCTCTCCGTCCTCCGCCTCAGCGGCGGTGCTGCCGGTCACGGTGAACTCGAACAGCCCAGGGCTCAGCTGTCCGACGCTCGGGTGCACCCTCGGTGACGGGATCTCGAGCTTCAACGGGCAGCAGTCCGCGCAGCTGTTCCCTGTCAGCGCGGCAAGTGGGAACAACTATCTGGGATGGGCCGGGGGCTCCTGGGGGTTCCCCTCGCCGACGGTGTACGGGTCGACGGCCGGCCCCACATACTTCAACTCCGCTTCTGGCGTCGTGCAGCTCCCGGTCTACCCGCTCACGTTCAAGGTCACGCTGAAGCCCGGAGTCACCTCGGTCGACTTCACGGCAACCCCGGTCGGCACGACGACCCCGTTGGCGCTCAACCCCGCGAGCGGAACCTCCACGGCGACGATGACCACGGGCCTTCCCCTCGGTCAGTACCAGATCACCGCGACACCGCCGCTGGCGTCGTCGGAGTACGTGTGGATCACCCCCGCTGGCGTCTGCTCGGCGACCTCGGCCGCAGGAACGGCGTCGTCGAGCAGTGCCAGCCAGCCGTGCGCAAGTCCTTCGACCACCGCAATCGGGGTGAGCCTGCAATGAGAGCGCCCCACCACGGCTCCGGAGGGATGCGCGGCTCACGCTGGCGCCGATCACGCCTGACACCCGGCAACCGGGAGGACGGCTTCGGGTTGATCGAGATGATCGTCACGCTGCTGGTGTTCGCGATCGTCATCCCGATCGCGTTCGGGACGATCCGCAACCTCGTCCAGCAGAGCACCAACGTCCAAGATCTCGTCGGCAGCATGCAGCAGGACCAGGTCGCCGGCCAGGCGCTCCTGCAGTACCTGCACAGCGCCTACAGCGTGGCGTCGTCCTCGACCTCGAGCAGCCTGAGCGCCAACCTCGAGGTCGGCTACAGCACCGTGACCGCCACGCCGCAGATCGCGACGCTCAGCGCCGCGTGCTCGACAACGGCGACGAGCGGCGTGGGCCAGCTCCTGGTGACGTTGACGCCCTTCGGCGGCAGCCCGACCTCGCAGGACACCTACTACGTCGAGATTCCGCAGTCCGCGGCTTCCGGCACCTGCCCGATCTTCCAGTTCGGCTACGTCCAGGCAGGACACTCCGGCTCCGCGGTGCAGTGGGCGGCGAGCCCGAGCGCGACGGCACCGACCGTCGCCCTCGAGATCACCGCGACCTTCCTCCCCGGACCGCGCATACCGACCGAGGGAGCGGCCGCGCAGCCGAGCACGCTGCAGACCGAGATCTACCTCCAGAACGCCTCGGCCACGCCGGCACCGAACACCGCGACCACCCTGAGCGCGGCATCCTCGCCGGCGGTGGACGAGCCGGTCACGCTCAGCGCGAACGTACTGCCGAGCCCCGACGGCGGAGCGACGAGCTTCAGCGTCACCCAGCCCGACGGGATCTCTGTCGCCTGCCCGTCGTCGGCGCTCACGAACGGCGCATCAAGCTGCACGTTCACCCCTATCGAGACGGGGTCCTACGCCGTCTCGGTGCAGTACTCGGGTGACCAGAGCTTCAACCAGTCGACCTCGTCGACCACCCTGAACATCGCCTACGACACGAGCACGAGCCTCCCGCCCTCGTCGGCGCCGCCCGCATCCACCACCTCGGGCGGCGTGACGACGATCAACGTGACCGCGACGGTCGCGGGTTCGGTGCCCGCCACCTACGCACAACCTCCGGCGCCCGGCGGAAAGGTGCAGTTCACCATCATCAGCACGAACAAGTACGGGCGGCAGTCCACGGTGACCCCGTCGGCCTGCGTCACCGGCATCGCTGTCTCGGCAGGACAGGCCATCTGTCAGAACGTCCCGATCACCGCCGGCGCCGGCAACAAGTACACCGGGACCGCGACGTTCGTCCCGACAAGTGGCTCCTACTACGGCTCGTCGTCGCCGTCGTCGACATGGAGCTACTGATGGGCCATCTCCGCTCCCGCGAACTGGCCAACCGGCTGCGTAGCGCCGGGGTCTCGCGGCTGCAGCGGCTATCGGGGTCCCGCGACGATGCCGGCGCGGCACTGATCATCGTCACGCTCCTGATCGCGGTGCTGGCGAGTGTGGCACCGCTCATGGTGAGTCAGATCAGTGGGAACACCGGCCTTCTCCTGGCCGCGACCGATCAGCACGCCGCGCTCGAGGCGGCGGACGCGGGCGTGCAGTGGTACAAGAACCAGCTGAACACCAACCCCTCCTACTACGAGAGCCCGGGAAGTGACCCGGCGATGGCCACCAATCCCCCCGACAACGGCTGGTGCACGTCGGGGACGGCCGGCTGCGGGCTGCCCTCGAGCACACCCGAGGAGGCCTTCCACTACACGCCGGACCTATCTCCGCTGTACTCGACGACCGGAGCGAGCGCCGGTGAGCTGCTGCTCACCGTGACGGGGCGGGCGGGCGTCCCCGGCAACTACGCCTACGCCTCCGTCCAGGCCAGCTTCAGACGCGCCTCGATCCTCGACAACACCTACTTCTCGAACTACGAGCTGCTCGACCCGAGCGTCATCCAGTCCTACGTCGACGACGCAGGGATCAGCGGCATCGACCAGAACATCGTGTACACCGCCGCCGGCTACATGGTCACCGTGAACGGGTCGTCAAAGTCCGTGCTCGCCGCCACCGTCACCGACGCGGGGGCGCCAAGCGTCTCGCTGTGGACCGCCATGTGCGGCTACTACACCTACCAGCCGAACACGTTCATCGACTCCCTCGGCCAGGTGCCGACCAACAACGCTGCGAATCCTTACTACTCCTCCTCCTATCCGTACTACGGCCCGTTCTTCGGGCTGTACGGCTGGGCGTCGAACAGCCAGAACGCGCCGGGCTCGTTCCAGTTCACGCAGGGTTCGCAGACCGTGACCGTGCCGAACTCGCAGAGCGTCTGCGGCGGGGAGTTCCACTTCATCAACGGTGACACCTTCAACGGTCCCGTCTACACCGAGGACCAGCTGCACATCTGCGGCAGTCCGGCCTTTGAGGGTCAGCCGGTCTCGCTGACCTCGGGTGCATCCTCGAACGAGGTGTACGCCTACGACCTCCCGGGCTCGGTCGCGGTGAACGGCAACAACTCCGGTACGGGCAAGACCTACCCCGCCAGCTCGAACGGCTACTACGCGCCGGGCGGCGTCATCGGCGACTCGTCATGCACGAACAACCCCACGTACGCCTCCGGCGGCGCCGGCGGCCCGGCGTTGAACGGCAACCAGGCGATGCCCCAGACGAACGCGCAGCTAGCGACGAGCGTGGGCTGCGTCTACTCGGGACCGACGATGATCGAGCTCGTCACCCCGTCGAGCGGTACGACGACCATGAACGTGTGGAGCCCGCTCTCGACCGTCGCCGGCGGCACCGTATCCTCGTGCGGCGGGGGGAGCTTCTCTGCGACGACCCCGTGGGTCACCGGGATCGCGCTTCCCTCGAACGGCATCGTCTACGTCACCGGAGCCACGAGTTCCACTGGCGTCAGCGTTCCCGACTGTGTCGACGCCAACGCCGTCAGCACGAATTCCCCCAGCACGGGCAACCCGGGCAACTCGACCTGCACGGCAGGAACCGCGTTCGTCGAGGGTGAGCTCTCGGGTCAGTTGACGATCGCCGCCGCCGGCAACATCGTCATCACGAGGGACATCACCTACCACTGCGTCGACGGGTCGGGCTCGGCGAGCTCGGCGAACCCGGCGAGCGTCTCGGCCTGCACCAGCACCAATACGCCGGACGTGCTTGGACTCGACGCCGGAAACGATGTGATCGTCTCCCGGCCGAGCGTCGGGAGCAGCCCCACGTACTGCTCCAACGACGGCACCGGCACGATCTCGACGTCGTCCAGCGCGCTGACGGCGGCGGTCGCCCCGACCTGCGAGATCCAGAACCCGATCGTCGATGCTGCCGTGATCGCCACGCAGGGCTCGTTCGGCGACCAGAGCTTCAGCCTCGGCCAGTCCGATGGCAACCTCAACCTGAACGGGGCCGACGTCAGCGACTACCGCGGTCCATTCGGGACGTTCGGGAACTGCAGCGGTCCGAACGGGGTGTGCACCGGCTACAACAAGGTCTTCTCCTTCGACAGCCGCCTCGCTTACCTCACCCCGCCCGGTCTCCTCAACATCTCCGGCGCCGTGTGGCAGGAGGTGAACTCCACGAGCTGCGGCGACGTCAACACCGCCACCGAGAACCCGGTGACCTGTCCCACGCTGCCCTGAGACTGACCGAGTCGCGCCGTGGGCCGCGGCCCGAGACGACAGAGCGCGGCCCGCGTGCCCGACCGGCCCGGGCGAAGGGCGCGATGCCGTGGTGGGCGGGGGGCGCATCACGGGCCCGCAATCGGCCCCAGCCGGCCCCGCTGGTCGTGCGGGTTCGACTCTCACGTCCTCGTCGGTCGCGCTGGTTACCCTGGCGCGGACGCGTCGGGAGGTTGGGCGCGCGCCAGTGCCTGCACCCGGGCGACCGGCGACCGGGCTCGCTTCGAATCGCGGGCGGCGGCGCACACCACCTCGTTCTCGCTCGGCCGCGCTCCTTCCCGGCCGGACACCCCAGCTCAGCACCCATCGCGTGGCGGCGGCGGAGCGCGTTGCTACGGTCGCGTCCACGATGGCACGACGACGGAGCCCCAGCAGGCAAGTCAGCGCCGCGTCCGCCGACGACCGCCTCGTGCGCACGGCGACGTGGCGGGGTCTTCGCCCGCACGACGCCATCCACGTCCGCGGCAAGCCCGGCCAGCAACGCCGGTGGGAGTTCCTCGCCTTCGTGCAGAACACGGTCACCGGCGAGTGCTTCATCGAGGTGGTCGGAGGCAAGCTGGAGCGCAACGGCCACTACCAGCGCAACGTGCGGATGTTCCCGCCCGAGCGTTGCTCGTTGCCACCCAGGCGGTCGCGCCGAGTCGCGCCCGACGACGCATCGGTCCAGCTGAGCTTCGACGGCCCGTGACCCGCGGGCGCGAGCTGGATACGATCCCGTCGGCGTCGGAGCGTCCGACGTGTTGACCAGGGAGGATCCGTGAGCGTTCTCGTCGTGCTCAGCAGCCACGCAAAGCCCGACCGCGTCGAAGACCTGAAGGCGCTCTTCCGGGAGATCCTGCCCGACACACGTTCGTTCGACGGCTGCGAAGGCGTCACCGTCTACCAGGACCAGGACGACCCGACGAGGATCATCCTCCTCGAGACCTGGGAGAGCCGCCCGAAGTTCGAGACGTACGGCGCCTGGCGCGCCGGGCGGGGAGACTCGGGCAGGATGGGCGAGCTAGTCGCCGCGCCGCCCCTCTTCCAGTTCCACGACATCGTCGACGCATAAGGCCCTGCCGGTCCCCGACGAGCGCCTCGACGCGCCGAAGCGCCCGGGCGGAGGGACCCGTGGCGCACGCTGAGCGCACGGTGACGATCGGCAGGCCGATCGGCGAGGTGTTCGACTTCCTGGCGGACGGCACGAACAACCCGAAGTGGCGCCACGCGGTGCTCGACGTGACGCTCACCGCCGGCGAGGGCGCCACGGCCACCTACGCCCAGGGCGTGCGGGGCCCCGGGGGACGGCGCCTCGCGGGCGACTACCGGGTCGTCGGCTTCGACCCCCCGCACCGGCTGGCGGTCGAGGTGACCTCGGGCCCGGTCCGGCCGAGCATCGGTTTCGAGCTCCACGAGCTGGCAGCGACGAGCACGAGCGTTCGCTGCACGGTGGACCTCCGGCCCCGCGGCCTCCTCGCCAGGTTGGCCGACGGTGCGGTCCGCAGGGGGATGGAGGAGGAGGTGGCGCACCTCGAGGACCTGAAGCGGTACCTCGAGGAGGCGGCGCCGTAGCCCTCTTCCTCCGGAAGTTCAGCCGAGCCCGTCATCGGGCAGAATCGCGCCTGTCACCATCGTCGACAGGAAGGTCCCCCGGCATGAAGCTCCACAATTTCCCGTCGCGTCTCGCCGCCGGTGCGTTCATCCTCAACGCAGGGCTCGGCAAGCTCTCCGCAGAGCCGGAGACGGCCGAGGGCCTGCACGGCATGGCGACCGGGACGTACCCGTTCCTCGGCTCGATCCCAGCGAGCCGATTCGTTCGCATCCTCGCGATCAGCGAGATCGCGCTCGGCTCGGCGCTGCTGGTGCCCTTCGTCCCCGATCGCAAGGCCGGGTTCGCCCTGACCGCCTTCGCCGCCAGCCTCCTCGGCCTCTACCTCCGCACCCCGGGGATGCGCGAGGAGGGCACCATCCGGCCCACCCAGCAGGGGACGCCGATCGCGAAGGACGTCTGGCTGCTCGGCACGGGGCTATCCCTGCTCCTCGACCGTGCCCGCCCGAGGTCGTCCGAAGCCGGGTGAGCCCCGACCCGCCGGCGCGGGCGGGGCTTCCCGCCCTCCTCGTTCGCGCCCCGAAGGGACCGCAGCCCCGCCACCAGGTGCGCGAACCTCGAGCACGCGCGACGATGTCGTAGCAACCCGGCTGCAAGGAGGCAGAGATGGGCCTGATGGACAAGGTGAAGGCGCAAGCGACGCAGCTCGCCGACAAGGCGCAGGAGGCCGGCAAGACCGGTCAGGCCAAGATCGAAGCGGTCCAGGCGAGGCGCCGCGCGGATGCGCTCCTGGAGGAGCTCGGAAGGATCACCTACCGCGCCCGCACCGGCACCAGCTCGCCTGCGGACGAGTCGAGGAGCAGCGAGATCGTCGACCAGCTCCGCCAGTACGAGGCCGAGCACGGATCCCTCGCCGACGCCGACGGGACCGACGGCGTGACGACCGTCGCGAGCTCTGCTCCGACCACGACCTTCGTCCCGTCGCCAGGCCCGGCCACCGCCCCCGAGGCGACGTCGGCCCCGGCTCCCACCTCACCCCCGGCGTCCGCAGCGGGCGAGACGCAAGGCGTCCCGAAGCCGTCGTTCGGCTCCGGCGAACTCTAGGGGCGGCGAATCTCCCCGGCGCCGCCTTCGCGGGCGCCGGCGCCCGGCCCTTGTGGTCCGACCCTGGCGGCCGCCGGGCCGTAACCGGTTGACGTGCACTTACGCGCTTGGGATCATGACGGCGTGCCGGTGGCAACGATCAGGGCCCGACATCTGGACGGGCCGTCAAAGCCGAAATTGGGGGTCCGATGGCTGACGTCGTCGCAGACATTGCAGTCCAGGCGCCGCCGGCACCGAGCGTCGCGGGGACGAAATCCGGATCCATCGTCCCGCTGAGGGGGCTGTGGATCGTCGGCGGGGTGCTTGTGGCGCTGATCGGCGCGATCGCGGGCAACTGGCAGTGGGCGCTCGACTTCTTCCACGTTGCCGGCGGCGGCCTGTGGACCGGCATCGACCTGTTCGTCGGTTTCGTCATCGGACCGATCATCGGACACCTGGACATCCCTGCCCGCATGGCGTTCATGCGACGGTTCATGCCGAAGATGCTGCTGATCATGCCGACGCTCGTGGTCGCGACCCTCACCTCCGGATGGCAGCTCGCCCGGCGGCTCGGCAACCTCACGGTGCCGTATCCCCAACACTGGTGGATCGTGGCGTCGTTCATCGTCGTCGGCGTCATGGCGATCATCGCCTACGTGGTATTGGAGCCGGCGAACATCAGCGTGCTGCTCGAGCTGCGCAAGCCCGAGCCGAACGGGCTGTTGATCGGGCGCCTCATGCGTCGGTTCATCTACACGGCGGGGATCACCGGGGTGATGCAGGTCGCGACGCTGATCATCATGACCAAGCTGGCGACGTGGTGAGCGCGCCCGCCGGCGACGCCGGGGACACGACCCGCTCACCGATCGTCGCGCTGGCAGTCGGAGCCATCGTCACCGCCTTCGTCTCCGTCGGCTACATCGCCGCCTACATGCCGCGCAACGCCCCCCTCGCCGTGCCGGTCGCGCTGCTCGTCGCTTCCGGGGTGATGTCGCTCGGCGCGATCGTCCTGCTCACCCGACTGCGCAGGTTCGCCTGGCACCTGTTCTTCAACGTCGCCCGCTGGGTCCTTGCCCTGACGTTCGTCTTCGCCGCCATGGCCGAGTACGTCTTCGCCTACGACGACACCCGGGGCACGCCGCTCGTGATCCTCACCGTCGTGCTCATCCTGGCGGCCGTCAACATCCCCGTAGTCCTCGGGTTCTCGGTCGCGCGCCATGAGCGCGTCGCCGGCTGAGCGGAGCGGGTCACCAGCCGACCTCGCACGATCAAACGACACCCTCGCGCAGGCGAGGGTGTCGTTTCGCTGTCGCGGCAGCGAGGCGGCGGGTCAGGTGGTTGCGCGGCGCGGCGGGCGCAGGGCAACGCCGCGAACGGCTCAGCCCGCCGGCTGACCCGGCGCTCCTGATACCTGCCCGCTCGCGGCCGACCGGCGAGCGTCGTACGCGCCGAGGTAGCGCTCGAACGCCTCGTCGGCACCCCGACGGTCACCGCTGGCGAGCAGGTCGAGGAGCAGGCCCCGCACGACCGCCGCCCCGAGGCGCGCCTCGGCCCTGGCCTCCTCGCGCGACATGCCGTGCTCGGTCCCGTACTCGGTCACCGGGTCGAGCCACGAGTCGACGATCCCCTCCAAGAAGCCCGTCGTCCCCGGACGGCCCTGTAGCGCCTGCCCGTAGAGCTCGAAGAAGAGCCGCTCGCGGGGCCAGAGCGCCGGGTCCGACACCCGGCGCCAGAACGCTCTCGCGGCCTCGACCGGCGACGCCTCCCCTCCGGGCGCACCCGCAGCGAAGAACCGGCGCTCGGCCTCCTCGCTCGCCTGGACGATCGCGACGAGCAGCCCCGCTTTCGATCCGAAGTGGTAGATGAGCATCCGGTGGCTCGAGCCGATCGCGGCGGCGAGCTCACGCAGGCTGAGATCACCCACCCCGTGGCCGACGACGTAGTCGAGGGCCGCGGCGAGCAGCCGATCGCGGGGTTGTGCCGGCCTCACGAGGCCTGTACCGTACCAGACGGTACATGTACCATCCGGTACAGAACCCTCACGCAGGAGGCACGGCGTGGCGCGCCAGCAGATATCGGTGACCGCTTGGTCGCGAGCGCATCCCGGCGTCCTCTACTCGCTGCTGTGCACCGGCGCGACCTGGCCGACCTGGTCACCGATCGGCTCGTTCGAGTTGGAGCGTCCCGGCCCCGACGGCGGTGAGGGCATCGGCGCGGTACGGCTCTTCCGGACGGGACTTGTCCGGAGCCACGAGGAGATCGGCAGCCTCGAGCAGGACCGGCCGTTCGGCTACGCCCTCCTCCAGGGAATGCCCCTGCGGGACTACCGCGCGGCAGTCGAGCTCTCCGAGGATCGCGGTGGCACCACCGTGCGGTGGTCGGCGTCCTTCTCGGCGGCGATCCCGGGGACGGGCCGGTTCTACCGCTGGTTCCTCGGCCGCTTCATCAAGCGCTGCGCGCTCGGGCTCGCCGCGTTCGCGGCGAGCCCGAGCGCCGCCGGCCTTGGTGAACCCACCTGAGCACGCGCCGTGCAACGCTGAGTCCGCGCCCTTCGCCGGCGCGCGTGGACTTGTGGCACTAGCTCAGCGGTCCCGCCACGCGCAGACTGACATTGCAGTCCGCATGACGGAATCGGTGCAGCGGCTGTGATCTGCTGCCCGGGTGTGGATGGAGGCTGACATGTACGAGCGCATCCTGGTCGCACTCGACGGTTCGGAGCATTCTCGGCGTGCGCTTGAGCACGCGAAGGCGTTGGCCCTGCTGGCAACGAGCCAGGTCCGTGTGCTGCACGTGCGCGAGGAGTACTTCATCGGCAGGGCGGGGCAGGTGCCGGCCGAGGCGCACCAGGAGGCGGCCAAGCTGGTGGACGACGCCGTCGCCTCGCTCACCGAGGCGGGCGTCCCGGCGAGCGGCATGTTGCGCGCCTCGCTCGCGGGGCGCGTCGCGGGGGAGATCCTCGAGGAGGCCGAGAGCTGGGACGCGTCCCTGGTCGTCATGGGCTCGCGCGGTCTCACCGACCTCGTCGGCCTGCTGCTCGGCAGCACGGCACACAAGGTGCTGCACCTCGGAAAGACTCCCGTGCTGATCGTCCACTGACCGCCCGGCTGGAGGGGGCGGTCCGGTCGACGTAGCCTGGTCGACGTGAGCCGAGCCGTCACTGCGTCCGACACCACCGGTCAGGCGAGAGGGCCCGCGCCACGCTCCATGAACTCGGCGGACGTCTTGATGCGCCGGCTGCTCTACATCCCCGACGACGCCCGGCGGGTGCGCGAGAGGGACGTGCAACGGATCTTCAGCACGTCGATCCTGCTCTCCGCGTTGCGCTGCCTCCTCACCTATGTCCTGCTGCCGGTCCTCACGCCCTTGCTCGGCGCCGCCGCGGGCGTCGGCCCCGCGGTGGGGCTTCCGCTCGCTGTCGTCGCCCTGGTGTTCGATGTGATGGGGATCCGGCGCTTCTGGCTCGCCAACCACCGGCTCCGCTGGAGCGTCACCGGCATCTACCTGGCCGTGATGGCGCTCGTGGTCACCCTGATGGTGATCGACATCCACCAGCTCACGCGGTAGCACCCGTCATCAGCGGTCCCGGCCGGGCCCGTTGGCGAGGAGATGCCGCATGAAGGCCTGCGGCGCGCGCAGGAAGGCCCGCCACTCCTCCACGATCCCGAGGTCCTCCCACCTCGCCGGGACGATGCCGTCGGCGCCCAGCTGGAGGAGCTGAGCGCCGGGGAGCGACGTGAGCAGCGGCGAGCGCGTCGCGCACACGACCTGTGCCCCCACGGCGGCGAGGCGGTCGAGGACGATCACCAGCTGCAGCGTCGAGGTGAAGGACAGGCCCGACTCCGGCTCGTCGAGCAGGTGCAGGCCCGAGTCGACGAATCGGCCGTCGAACACCTGGAGGAACGACTCCCCGTGGCGCTTCTTGTCGAGGTCGTCGCCGTAGCCGGGCAGCCCGTTCATGAACTCGAGCACGCCGAGCGCAGTCTCGGCCCTGAGGAGGAAGCCCCCGGCCGCGGCGACCCCGAAGAGCGCCTTGCTCCTTCGACATCTCGAGCTGCACCACGGCTCCGAGCCGGCTCCGCGGGAGCGCAGAGGCGTACTTGCGACCGGCGTGGCCCCCGCGGACATCGATTCCGTACGCCTCCGCCATCGCCTCGATGAGCGTCGACTTGCCCGCGCCGTTCGGGCCGACGAGAAAGGTCACGGGCCTCGAGAAGGCGAGCCCTCGACGCACCACGTCAGCGATCGCGGGGATCGTGAAGGGCCAGGAGCGCTCCGCGTGCTGGGGTGGAACCCTGACCGCCGTGACGTGCACGCGGCGATCTTGGCGGGTCGCTGTGACGGCCCGGGATGACCCCGAGATGGGGTGGCACCCCGCGGTGCCGGCGGGGGCGTTGGATGCCCCGCCGGCAGGCGAACGGTCGCCGGGTTCCAGCTCCTCGCCGGGCGGCTCCGGGTACCGGTCGGCGAGGTTGCTCGTGGGATCGCGAACGCGCGTCGCGATCCGGCCCCCGGCGCCGATCGCTGGTCATCTCCTCCGCCAGGGGAGGCGCGCGCCTCGACGGCGACGTTCCCCTCGGCGCGTGCGCTCCGGCCCGAGGGCCCCGCAGGGGGTCCACCCGTCGTCGCCGGCCGCGCGCCCAGCGCCCTTCGAGGCAATCGGGCCACGTCTCCGAAGCAATGTCGCGCCCGACGAGGAGCAGGGGCCGACGGCGAGCGTCCGTTCCCCGGGTGACCCGCAAGCGGCATACCGACCGCCACCGCCCGACAAGGTCGCTGATCGAGCGGGCGCCGGTGCCCGGAACGGATTCGTGCTCAGCCCCAGCCGAGCTCCCTCAGGCGCTCGTCGCCGATGCCGAAATGGTGGGCGACCTCGTGGATGACCGTCCTTCGCACCAGCTCGACCACTTCGTAGCTCGACTCGCAACGCGCACAGATCGCAGCCATGTACACCGTGATGCGATCCGGGGACGTCGCCGAGTAGTGGGCGCCCCGCTCGGTGAGCGGGACGCCCTCGTACAGGCCGAGCAGCCGGCCGGGTGGGCTGAGATCGTCGACGAGGACGGCGACGTTCTCCATGGCGGTGCCGAACTCGGCCGGTATCCCGTCGAGCGCGCTGGCCACCAGCTCCTCGAACTGCTCGAGCCTCATCGTGACCACGCCCGAGATCATGCCAAGTTCTGCCGGCCCGCCCGGCGCGAACCCCTCGAGCGCGCCAAGCTCGTCCCGCTCGGTGATCGGACCGAGCACGGACGCCACCAGCCCACCAGCCGAGACCCCGTCACCCGCGTGGTGGCGGCCCCGGTGCCCGGATGGCGGTGACAGAATCCCGAGGGTGAAGCGCATCGGGCTGCTCGGTGGGATGAGCTGGGAGTCGTCGATCGAGTACGAGCGCATCATCAACGAGACGGTGCGCGAGCGGCTCGGTGGGGTGCACTCCGCCGATCTCCTCATCCGCTCCTACGACTTCGCCGACATCGAGGCGCTACAGGCCGACGGCGACTGGGAGGCGGCCGGGGAGCTGCTCGCCGGGGGCGCCGCGATGCTCGAAGCGCTCGGTGCCCAGCTGATCGTGCTCTGCACCAACACGATGCACAGGGTCGCCGACGCGATCGTCTCGGCGGTCACGGTGCCCTTCCTCCACATCGCCGACGCGACCGCCGACGCGGTGAAGCGCGCTGGGGTCCAGACCGTCGCGCTGCTCGGCACCCGCTACACGATGGAGCAACGCTTCTACCGGGACCGCCTCGCCCGGCACGGCCTCGACGTGCGGGTGCCCGGCGACGAGGACCGCCGGGTCGTCCACGAGGTCATCTACGGCGAGCTCGTGAAGGGCATCGTCCACGACACCTCCCGCCGTCGCTACCTCGAGATCATCGACCGGATGGTCGCGGACGGGGCCCGAGGTGTGATCGCCGGCTGTACCGAGATCGAGCTCCTCCTGCCGCCGTCGCTGGTCGCCGTGCCGTACTTTCCGACCACCCGGCTCCACGCCGGCGCGGCTGCCGAGTGGGCGATCGGTTCAGACCCCCTTGCCTGACCTGCTCGACCCGAGCGCAGTCGCCGGCGACCGTCGCGTCGGCACGCACCATGGTCCCGTGGCCGTCGAGGAGGCGAGCCCCGCGTACCGTGGCGTCGGGAGCACGAGCGGCGGCGAGCCGGGCTCGACGAGCGTCGCCGGCTCGGGGGACGGCCGCCAGACGAGGCCCTCGCAGATCCAACAAGGAGGTTCGACGAATGTGCAGGAGCATCACGACGCTGCGTGGCCTGCAGCCGCCGGCGACGCGAGGAGAGATCGAGGAAGCGGCGCTCCAGTACGTGCGGAAGGTGAGCGGCGCGCGGACCGCACCGAGTGGATCGGACGCGGACTTTGAGCGCGCGGTGCAGCGCATCGCCGAGGCGACGTCGGATCTCATCCGCGCGCTGCCGGCGCGCCGGCGCCCGCCACCGAACGAGCCTCCGTCTCGTCGCATCGGCGCATCGGGCTGATCCATCGGCGGACGACGTTGGCACCGGCGGCGTCCGGAGCCCCCTGCCGTTGGCCGCGGGGCGCTCGGCAATCGCAGGCCCGCCGAAGCTGCGCGCACGTGCCGCCAGGCGGCACGGACGAAGCGAAGGGATGCGAACCTCCCGCTCTCCATGTCACGGGGGCCGCGGTCGTTATGCACTAGTACCCGCTCGTTCACCTCAACCTCGTTGCGACCCCGCGCCGACCGAACGGGCTCGCTCGCCCGAGCAGTGGCAAGCGAGAGCAGGGCCGGCGAGGACGACACGGAGGAAGCGGTCTTGATGCCCGCCACGGCAGCTCAGCCGGATCGCCAGTCGGCGCTCGCTCGCGCATACCGGCTGATCCACGACATCCAGGCGACGATCCCTGACGCGGCAACCGAGCTCTCCACGCTCGTCGCGCGCGCGGAGCTCCTGGGCTGGGGCGATGTGGTGAGGGCAGGGCTGTTCGGCCGAGTGGTCGGCGCGTGGTTCACGCGATCGGGGGACACCTCAGCGGCACTGGCGGAGCTCATCGAGCGCAGCACGCTGGACGGCGACGACGTGATGCTCGCGCTCGGCCTGGCCATGCGCGCTGACCAGGGCGTCTCAGGAGACGACTCTTCCACCGCCACGTCGCGCGACGCGGACCTGGCGAGGGCGGTCGTCCTGCTCGAGCAAGCCGAGAGCGGTCCGCTCGAGCGGATCAGCGCCCACACCGCCTGCGGGAACGCCCTTTACACACGCGGGCTCTTCGAGCTCTGCGACGAGCAGTACGCGGCGGCGCTTGCCGTCGGAGCGTCGCTGCCGCCCGGCACCGTCGACTTCCTCCTCGCTCCGATCATGTTCAATCGGGCCGAGATCCAGGTCGCCTGGTCGAGCATGCTCTACCAGCTCGGGGACTCGAAGGGGGTGAGCGAGCGCTGGAGCTCCTGGAACGCGTTGCGGGCCGCCGCGACATCCTTCGCCATGGCTGACTCCTGGCGCGTCGAGCTCGCGGCGCTCGGACTCGTCCTCGGGGCGATGACCGGCGAGGACACCGCGGGCGAAGCCCGACGGCTGCTCGAGGAGACGCTGTCGACACAGCCGGACGAGCCACGATCCGCGGGGCACCTGAGGCTGGCCGTGGCGCTGAGCGACGCGAGGGCCGGGCGGCCCGAGGCCACGGTAGGCGCCGAGGCGGCGGTCGCGTCGATCCAACCGAACCTCTACCCCCAGCTTCACGACCTGGCGCTCTGCCTCGCGGCCGAGGCCGAGGCGAGAACGGGTGCCGGGGCCGGCCTGCGCTACGCCCGGCGACAGCTCTCGGAGCACTGGGCGGGCCGGCTCGCGTCACTCGGCGCGATGCGAGCCCGGGTCCAGGCCGAACGGCTGTCGACCGAGCGTGAGCTGCTGAGCAAGCACGCGCGCCTCGACGACCTGACCGGCATCGGCAACCGCCGGGCGCTCGAGCAGTATCTGGCGGAGCTGCAGCGCCGCGACGTCGCCCGCATCGCCCTCATCCTGCTCGACGTCGACGCCTTCAAGGAGGTGAACGACGGCCACGGCCACCTCGCGGGCGACGCCGTGCTCGTCGGGATCGCGGGCGCGCTCGAGCGCAGCATCCGCCCGTGCGACCTCGCGGTGCGCCTCGGTGGCGACGAGTTCGCCGTCGTGCTCGCCGACGTCGACATCGACGCAGCCGTCGATCGAGCGGCCGCCTTCCTGAGGCTCATCGACGAGGAGCACTTCGAGGACGCGAGCAGCGGTCTCGTCGTCACCGTCAGCGCCGGCGTGGCCGCCGGTGTCCCGGCGCGCATGGCAGAGCTCCGTGCCGACGCCGACGCGGCCCTCTACCGGGCCAAGGCCGGCGGTGGGCGTCGCGTGCTCCGGAGCCGGATCGCCCGAGCGGTCGCGTAGCGAGCTCCCGTGCCCGGCGCGACGCGCCGTCCGTCGGTGCTGGGACCCTCGCTCCGCCCCTGGGTTCTCGGGGGGAAGCCTTACTCCTCGCTCGTCTCGCTGGCGAGGCGCGCGGCCTTCGCGATGAGAGATAGTGACGTTCGCGCAGGTTCGTCGTGCGCACGGCCGCGGCGTGGAACTCCGCGGTGGCCCCCTCGGCGTCGCCGGCCAGCTCGAGGAGGTGCGCTCGGACCGAGTGCAGGCGGTGGTGCTCGCCGAGCCGGTCCAGAGACCGTCGAGCAGCGCGAGCCCGGCGCTCGGGCCCTCGACCATGGCGGCGGCGGCCCGGCTCAGCGACACCATCGGGTTGCCGGTCATCTGCTCGAGCCCCCCGTAGCGGGACAGGATCTCGGGCCAGTCGGTGTCCGCGTAGCGGGCGGCCCGGTCGTGGACCGCGCCGATGGCCGCCTGCAGCAGGTACTCGCCTGCCTTCCTCCCGTGCAGGGCAGCGGTGACCAGCTCCAGACCCTCGGCGATCTGCGCGCGGTCCCACCGGGTGCGTGCCCGCTCGGACAGGGGGGCGAGCTCGCCCTCAGCGCGGGTGCGAGCTGGGCGCGGTGCGTCGGTGGGCAGCATGAGCTCGAGGAGGCCGGACAACTCGGGGTCTCCGGCAGCGCGGCGCGCACGGACCGGGCAAGCCGGATGGCCTCGCCCGAGAGAACGGCGCGGGCGAGGTCGGGGCCAAAGCTGCCCGCACAGCCCTCGTTGAACAGCAGGTACAGCACGTGGATCACCGACCGGACGCGTCCGGCGAGCCCATCGGGCGGCGGGAGCGTGAACGCCTCGTCTGACGCTTTGACCTTTGCCTTTGCCCGGCTGATCCGCTGGGCCATGGTCGCCTCGGGCACGAGGAACGCCGCGGCGATCTCGCGCGTGGTGAGGCCGCCGACCGCGCGCAAGGTGAGTGGGATGGCCGCCGCCGGCGTGAGCGACGGGGTGGCAGCACATGAGCATGAGGATCGGCGTGTCGTCGTGGCCGGACGCCGGGTCCGGCGGGACGAGCGACCACGATGCGGCCAGGTCCTCGCGACGGCGTCAGGCGGCGACGCGCCGGTACTGGTCAGCCATGCGGCGGGTGGCCACGCGGATCAGCCACGCGAGGGGCTTGTCGGGCGCCCCCTCGGTGGACCACCTGGTGGCGGCGAGCAGCGCCTCCTGCGCGGCGTTCTCGGCGCCGGCGAAGTCGTCATAGCGGCGGACGAGCACGGCGAGGACCTGCGGCGTCAGCTCGCGCAGCAGGTCCTCGGTGCTCGCAGGCGTGGTCACACCTCGGGGTCCGGGGCGCTCAGCACTTCACGGGCCTCGATCGGCTGGCGGATCGGCGCCCCGTTCTACCCGGGCGCCGCCGACGCCTGGGCGGCGATCTCGACGGCTCGCTCGATCCTCTCCACGTCCACCAGCCGGTAGCCGGCGAGCAGCTCCTTGGACTCGGGGAACGGGCCGTCGGTGATCACCGGAGCGCTCACCCCGTCCGACACCACGCAGCGGGCACGCTCGGGCCCGGCGAGCGCCTGGGCGTCGACCAGCTCGCCGCGCTCGGCGAGCTCCTGGTTCAACGCCTACTGGAAGTAGATGTGGGCCCTGACGTCCGCCGGGCTCCACTCCGTAATGGGCGCGCAGTCAGACTCGACGTGTCCGTAGTTCTGCCGCAGCATGAAACGCATCGCTCGATCCTTCCTGGTCACACGTCGCCCCGCGGCGACGCTCACACCGTTGTCGGCGCTGCGTTCGCATTCTCGACATCGAGCGGCACGCCGCCGATGCCTCGCCGGGTGCGCCCGGCGCGGGCATGCCCTGCGGCGGCCCGCCGGGTAGCTGAAAAGCTTGAACCCGTCCGGCGCGCGACGCGCCCGAAGCCGCCCGGCGACCGCCAGGACCCACCGGCGAAGCCCCCATCACGCCCCCGGTGAGCAGGACGACTGTCGCCGGGTCCGCCTGGCACGCTACGGAGGACGGTGATCGCGGGCCGGGTGGCGCGGCCCGGTCGTCCGCTAGCGTCGACTCGTGGCCACCGAGGTCGACGCTCTCGCCGAAACGTTCCTCGCCGCGGTGTGCGCGCAGGACCCGGTGTGGGCCTCGCTTCTCGGGCTGCCGGGCGGCGACGATCGACTCGCCGACCTGAGCGCCTCAGCCGAACGCGAGACGGGGCGGCGCTACGAGCACGTCGCCGCCAGGGCCGACGACCTCGCCACCCGGCTCGTCGCGGAAGGAGGGAGGCTCGACGAGGACGAGACCGAGACGCTCGACTTCGTCCGGCACGCCGCCTCCAACCTCGCCGCCGGCGCGAGCGTCCCGCTCGCCGAGTTCACGATCACCGACTTCCACGCGGCGCCCCTGGCCGGCCTCCTCACGTTGCTGCCGCAGCTGCCACTGGACAGCGCGGACCGCGCCGACGGCTACCTCGCGCGCCTGGCGGCGTTGCCGCGGTTTCTCGAGCAGGCAACCGAGCGGCACCTGGACGGGATCGCGGCGGGCCGCCTGCCGGTGGCCAGCCTGGCCCGTTCGGCCATCGAACAGCTCGACGATGTGATCGCCGACCGATCCCTGAACGGGCTGCGCCGACCGGCGGACGCCCGGGCGAGCGACGACTTCGTCGACGAGGAGGACCGGATCATCGACCAGTCGGTGCTCCCGGCCCTCGGCCGCTACCGATGCCAGCTTGCGGAGCAGATCCTTCCGCACGGCCGAGACGACGGGCATCCCGGCCTCTGCTGGCTGCCAGACGGCGCCGTGATGTATGAACGGCTCACGCGCCTGCACACCTCGACCGACCGATCCGCGGACGAGCTGCACACGACCGGACTGGCGCTCGTCGAGCAGCTCGACGCCGAGTACGCCACGATCGGCTCTCGGCTCTGGGGCACGAGCGACGTCGCCGAGATCCGCCGCCAGCTGCGCGATGACCTCGAGCTTCGCTATACGAGCGGCGAAGAGATCCTTGCCGAGGCCGCTGCAGCGGTGCGGCGCGCCGAGCACGAGGCGCCCCGCTGGTTCGCGTCGGTCCCCGAGGCGCCCTGCGCCGTGGAAGCCGTCCCAGCAGCGCTCGCTCATGGATCGCCTCCCGCGTACTACCTCCCGGGTGCCGTCGATGGCTCGCGGAACGGCGCGTTCTTCGTCAACACCTCGCAGCCCGGAGCGCGTTACCGTTACCTCGCCGACGCCATTGCCTTCCACGAGGCCGTACCGGGCCATCACCTCCAGCTCACCGTCGCCCAGGATCAGACGGCCCTCCCCTTGGCACGGCGCGTCGTCCACGACACTGCGGCTGCCGAGGGCTGGGGACTGTACGCCGAGCGGCTCGCCGACGAGATGGGGCTCTACAGCGGCGACCTGACGCGCCTCGGCATGCTGAGCACGGACTCGTGGCGGGCTGCGCGACTCGTGGTCGACACCGGGCTCCACGCGCTCGGATGGTCTCGTCAGACCGCCGTGGACTGGATGCGGGACCACACGCCGATCGCCCTCCTCGAGATCGAGAGCGAGGTCGACCGCTACATTGCGTTCCCGGCGCAGGCGCTCTCCTACATGGTCGGGCGGCTCGAGCTCGAGTCGTGCCGGCTCGGCGCGTCGAGGCGCCTCGGGTCGCGCTTCGATCTGCGGGCCTTCCACGACCTCGTCCTCCGAATCGGCCCGGTTCCGCTGCCGGTCCTCTCGGCGGCCGTCGATCGTTGGGCGAGATCGCCCGCTGCCGGCTCGGCGTAGGAGCCACCCGGAGGGCTGCCGACCGACAGCTCGGTACTTTGGCACCGAGCTGGTCACGGCAACTGGACACGGCGATCGCCGCGTCAAGGTGACAACCGGCACGACGGCTCCCGTCGGCC
This sequence comes from Acidimicrobiales bacterium, assembly GCA_035532475.1. Taxonomy (GTDB): domain Bacteria; phylum Actinomycetota; class Acidimicrobiia; order Acidimicrobiales; family Bog-793; genus DATKQY01. Next base: position 70,123 of record DATKQY010000083.1, read on the forward strand.
GCCCGGGCGACGTCAGCACCCCTCGCGAGTCGACGTGGGAACGCCAATGGGCCCTCGACGGATCTCACGCGCGACGTGTAACGATGTGCTGGCCGTAGTCTTCTCGACCTCGATGAGGCCGACCGGCGTGAGGAGGAGACGATGTTGAAAGGCTTCAAGAACTTCCTGATGCAAGGCCAACTGGTTGTCATCGCCGTCGGCTTGGTAGTTGCTCTGGCCTTCAGCACGCTGATCAAGGCCTTCACCGACAGCGTCATCACCCCACTCGTCAATGCCGCCGGCGGTGGCGGGTCTGCCGGGAAGGGACTCGGTTGGACACTCAACGGGCAACGAATCGATCTGGGTGCGTTCGTCTCGGCGATCATCTACTTCATCGTCTTCATGGCCGTCATCTACTTCGCGATCGTGGTCCCGTACCGTGCGTACATGAGGAGGCGGGGTACGGCGGTCTTCGCTGAACCGGCGCCAACGAAGACGTGCCCGAACTGCCTGTCCGCCGACATTCCGGTGGCTGCCTCGAAGTGCAAGTACTGCGCGAGCGAGCTCGTTGTCAGCACCTAGCGACCGCCTGCGGATCGTAGGTGCTCCACCTGGCGGCGCCGCCTAGCCGGAATGGTTGCGCGAGCCGCTGAAGTCGGGCATCGAAGCGCGGAGCCGAGAGCGCACGACCATCGGCGACGTCCCGCCAAGCCGCTCTTGGACGGCTCGGCTGCGGATCGACGATCCGCGCCTCGGCTCGGGCACCAAGAACGGCAGCACGCGGCTCGGGTGCCCTCACGTCGGTTCCCAGCGCGCGCCGGTCGGCGGACCGGATCCTGTCCTCGGTCCTTGCGGCGCGATCAGGAAGTTGCGACCAACAACTGGCGCCCAAAGACACTCCGGTTCATGCAAGCACCGGAGAGGCTCGCCAAGCCCTCGCGAACCGCTTGAACGCGTCACCCCTCGCAGGGTCGCTGCATTGACACTTCGACTTTGCACTGTAGAGTACTTGGCATGACATTCGGCGGGCACCATCTCGAACCCGGTCAGGCCCGACAATGGATCGGCGAGGTCGAATACCTCCAGCGGCGCACCCGAATCGCCCGACAGGGCTTTTGGCTGGCGCTGATCGTCCTCGGGATCGTCATCCTCGTCTCGACGCCGCTCTACTTCCAGCCCTCTCAACAGAGAGTGCTCGGGCTGCCCGCGACGGTGGTGTTCAAGCCGCGCCCCGCCTCGATGCCGCTTCCCCCGGCCGAGGCCGGGAAGGCCGCGAGCGAGATCGACGGCCGGCGGTACGAGACCCCGACGTGCGTGGCGACCCACGGCGTCGTCTACACACCCTGCAACGGCGTATTTCAGCGCAGCAGCGCCGACTACTTCCCAGGCGGGACGTCCACGTGGAGTCCGAGCGCGATCGCGCTCTACTGGCTCATCGCGCTCCCGATCGCCTACCTCCTGATCGGCTGGTCGTACCGGCGCAGGCGAGCGAAGCGTGGCGTGGCGACCTCACCGGTGGCCTTCGTCCTCGCCGGGCTCGCGCTCCTCGCGCTCCTCGTCATCACCTCCCCGAGTATCACGCACCTCCTCCGCCTGCCGGCCCAGGTCGCGTGGCTCGGCTTTCCGGGCGACCTCAACATCCGTGGCCTCACACCGCTTCTCACCGTCGGTGCAGGGCTGTTCGTGCTCAGTTACAGCGAGCGCAGTCGCGCGCTCGCGCTCTTCGCCGGCGCGTTCTTCGCGCTGGCGTTGCTCGTCAGTCTCTACGATCTCGAGAACCTCGCCGTGCGGCTTGGGATGGACGTCGGGCCGGAGGTCGGAGTGTTCGTTCTCGGCGCGTTCACTGCGCTCGGTGGTCTGGGCTTCGGCCTTGCACACCGACGCACCAGTCGATGAGCCATCCGACCGAGGCACTCGACGAGATCGTCCACCAGCGGACCCGACTCGGAATCCTGGCGGTGCTCGCCGAGGCCGGCCGGATCCAGTTCGGGTTCCTGAGGGACGCGCTGAATCTGACTGACGGCAACTTGTCGCGGCACCTGACGATCCTCGAGGACGCGGGTTTCGTCGAAATTGAGAAGGGCTACGAGGGGAAACGCCCCCGGACATGGCTGAGAATCACCAAGCCGGGTCGCCGCGCCCTCGGAGCCGAGCTCGCCGCGTTGAAGACGCTCGTCGGCCGTCTCGAAAGACCGGTGGCGCCTGAGGTCTCTTCCGACGAGCGATCCGACCGCGACGGCGCTCCCGAGATAGCGCAATAGCGAACAATCGAGCTCGGGCTTCGTGCAGTGGCCCGCTGCGTGGAACAGACTCCGCAACTGCTCCCGCGACTGGTCCAAGGGGGGTCTCGGTCGCTAGGAAGGCGATCGACCAGGGATCTCGCCGGTGGTCTGGGACATGCAGAACGCGCATGACGCCTGCGGTGACACGAAGCAGCTACGTCTGGGATCCTGATCCCCGACCGGACGAAGGTCTGTACGTGCGAAGTGGCCAATGACGCATCGTCGCACCACTCGCAGTCGCTGTTCTGGTCGGCGACGGCCCTAACGACCGAGCAGGTGGACCGTCGTGATGCTGGCGAGTGGTCCGCTCGACATCCCGCCGAGCAGGTAGGCCGTTCGGCCGACAGTCGCCACAGCAGCGTCGGTCATCGGCCCGGGGAGGCGGCCGACGACCGAGACGGCACCCTTCGCCGGGTTGAAGGAGAGCATCTGCCTGCTTGCTCCCGACGGCGTCGAGCCCCCGAAGACGTACAGGCGTCCGCCCATCTCGCTCCCCATGGCGTGGGCGAGTGGTGCGGGGAGGTGGCCCACAATCCGGGCGCTCCCGGTGCGCAGGTTCACCTGCTGGACGTCGCCGGTGAACTCGCCGTTGTACTCGCCGCCGGCGAGGAGCCCACCGAAGACGTAGACGGAGGTGCCAAGCGAGGCGACGGCCGGGTAGCGGACCGGCTGTGGAAGGTGGGCGATGACGTGGAACGTCGTCCCGTTCGACGTCGTCCAGACGTCGGACTGAGGACCGACGCCGTTGAAGCCGCCGAGCAGTGCCGTCAGCCTGCCGACGGTGACCGCCGTGGTGTCGGCACGCACCCCGGGCATGTAGCCGACGATCGAGGCGGTATGCCTCGCGGGATCGAACGCCTGGACGGTGTTGCGCACGGTCAGCGAGGCGCCGCCGAAGACGAGGATCCGACCCCCGACGAGGGCGGCGGCCGCCCCGTGGGTCGGAAGCGCCAGGGTGCCGGCGAGTGCCGTCCTGCCGGTGCGCGGGTCGAGGCTGTAGACGGCGGTGATCGAGCCACCGGAGCTGTCGTGTCCGCCGAGGACGAAGATCCTGCCGCCACTGGCAACGGCGACGGTGCGGTACACCGGCGCCGGGAGCCGCCACGGGGTGAGCGTCGCCCGGAGAGGCCCCGAGGCTGCGGCGCCGCTCGCCGCAGTCCCGGTGACCAGGGCGGCCGCCACCGCCAGAGCTGCCACGGCGCGCAAAGGTGCCATTACCACCTCCTCCTGTCTACCAGCAGCACCGGGTGGCCAGACCCTCGGCAGGACGAACGACTCAGACCCGGTAGGCGACCGTCGCGTAGTCGGGGCCCGAGCCGGCCCCCTCGCTGATCCCGTTCACGAACACCGTGCGCCCACTCGGGCTCACCACCACCGACCGCGCGGTGTCGTCGCCGTTCGCCGGGCCGTTGTAGCGGCTGGTCCAGAGCCGTGCACCGGTGGCGGCGCTGTAGGCGACCGTCGCGTAGTCCTCGCCCGAGATGACCCCCCTGGCTGTCCCGGCCACGAACACCTTCGCCCCGTCTCGGCTCACCACCACGGTCGGGGGCGGGGTAGATCCACCACCGACACCGATGAAGGCGCCGTCGCTTCGGAGCCACAGCTGGGCCCCGGTGCCAGCGTGGTAGGCGACCGTGGCACTGGTCCCCGTGACGAACACCTTGGCCCCGTCTCGGCTCGCCACCACGGACCCGGCGAAGCTGGGGCGAGCGCCGGGGCCCTTGTAGCGGCGGACCCACAGCTGCGTGCCGGAGGCGGCACTGTAGGCGACCGTGGCGTACTCGGGACCGGAGTTGACGCTGGCGCTGGTCCCGGTCACGAACACCCTGGACCCGTTGGGGCTCAGCGCGACAGAAGAAGCCTCGTCGTCGCTGTTGCCCGGCCCGTTGTAGCGCTTGACCCACAGCTGCGCGCCGGTGGCAGCGTTGTAGGCGACCGTCGCGTAGTCGGGACGCGAGGCCGGCCCGGCGCTGTGCCCGGTTACGAACACTCTGGTCCCGTTGGGGCTCAGCGCGACGGAAGAAGCGTTGTCGTCGCCGTTCGCCGGGCCGTTGTAGCGCTTGACCCACAGCTGCGCGCCGGTGGCAGCGTTGTAGGCGACCGTCGCGTAATCTTCCCGCCCCAAAGTGGCGCCCTGACTCCTCCAACGCAATAGCGAACTTCGAGTTCGAGGTCGCGTTGCCCTACTTGCGGGGCGAGAAGCCTCACCGACGGTCCACCACCCAGCGTGACACAGAAGGTAGTATCTAAGTGTCATGGTCGAGGGTCGACGGG
>DATKQY010000084.1:0-33278 GCA_035532475.1 Acidimicrobiales bacterium
GGCAGCAGCGGGTGCGCGGCGCGGCGCTCGATGATCACGAGGCTCGCCAACAGGACGGCCGCGGCGGCCAGGAGCTCGACGGTGATCGACGCCCCCCCATCCGTCGGACTCCGCCCGGGTGAAGCCGTACACGAGGGCGACCAGACCGCCCGTCACCGTGAGCGCACCGGGCAGGTCGTAGCGGGCGCGTCCTTCGGCCCGGCTCTCGCGGACCTGGGACTGGGCGAGCGCGGCTGTGACGAGGGCGATCGGCACGTTGATCAGCAGCGTCCAGCGCCACGAGGCGTACTCGGTCAGGATGCCACCGAGGATGAGCCCGATCGCGGCGCCGCCGCCGGCGACGGCTCCGTAGACGCCGAACGCCCGCGCCCGCTCGTGCGGCTCGGTGAAGGTCACCGTGAGGAGGGAGAGCGCGGCAGGCGCCATGATCGCCGCGAACGCGCCCTGGACCGCCCGCGCCCCGAACAGCATCGCGGGGTCCTGGGCGAGGCCACCGAGGGCGGACGCCTCGGCGAAGCCGAGCAGGCTGAGGACGAACATCCTCCTTCGCCCGACGAAGTCGGCGATCCTGCCCCCGAGGAGGAGCAGACCGCCGAAGGCCAGCGTGTACGCCGTGAGCACCCACTGGCGGTCCGCGATCGAGATGTGCAGGGCCCGCTGAGCCGACGGGAGCGCGATGGCGACGACCGACGCGTCGAGCACGATCATCAGCTGTGCCACCGCGATGATGGCGAGCACACGGAAGCGCTTCGGGTCGAGCGCGCCCGGCGCGTCCGGCGACGAGCCGGAGGCTTCGATCATGGTGGTGCTCATTCGTGCTCCTCTCGGTGGAACGGCCCGCCCTCGGGCGCGAGCGAACAGGCCTCGCGCCGTGGACGTTGGCGTGGCGCCGCCGTGGTGGGGGGTCGCGCCGACGCTCGCCGCAACCGGGAGCGGCTGATGGAGGCTGCCGAATCCGCCTTCGCCGCGGCGGGCGCCGGCATGCAGGTCGACGAGATCGCGCGGCGGGCCGGCGTCGGGGTCGGCACCCTCTACCGCCACTTCCCGACGAAGGAGGCGCTGTTCGAGGCGATCGTCCTCGACCGGCTCGCCCAGCTCGTCGACGCCGCACGGGCACTCGCCCCGTCCGCGGACCCGGCCGGCGCGCTGTTCGGCTTCCTCGACCGGCTGGTGCACCAGGGGATCGCGAAACGCGACCTCGCCGACGCGCTCGCCGGCTCCGGGTTCGAGGAACGCATCGCCACGTCCGGCCTCGTCCAGGAGCTCGAGCAGTCGATCGGCACCCTGCTCGCCCGGGCCCAGGCGACCGGGACGGTGCGGGAGGACGTCACGGTGGCGGATCTCGTCGGCCTCGTCTCCGGCACGTGCATGGCGGCCGAGCGCCCCGGCGCCGCCGCCTGCTCGCCGGCGAGAATGCTCGCCATCGTCTGCGACGGGCTGCGCGTGCCGGCCGAGGAGCACGCCGCCCCGCCGAGCTGACCGGGACCCGTCCGCCACGGCGCGAGTCCGGCGCACCGAAGGCCGCGTGCCCGGCGACTCCCTAAGGGCCCGGCGCGCGGCCGGCTTCGCCCGAGACGGGGCGACTCTCGCTTCTTGCGCTGGCGGCAAGCATCTGCGGCGCGGCCGCGTTGGCGGGTACCGTGATCCGGCGGTCGCCTCGGCGGCCGGTCCGCCTCGGTGATCGGCGACGGGGAAGGCCTGCCTGCGCCATGAGCTGGTACGACGTGCTCGGAGTCTGCCGAGACGCATCCGACGACGAGATCAGGCACGCCTATCTCGCGAAGGCGAAGCTGCTGCACCCGGACCGCCTGGCCGGCGCGCCGCCGGAGGTGGCCGACGCCGCCAACGGCGTGATGGCGCTCCTCAACGAGGCGTGGCGTGCGCTCGGGGACCGGCCCGCGGCGCGTCCCGACCCGGCGCGCGAAGCAACCGCGGGGGCGGACGGCGGACCCGTGGCTGCGCCGTCGCCCCCCGCCGATCGCTCCTCGCGACCCACCGCCGGCCGTCCGGGGACCCGCGACGGACACCCGGGACCGGCGGGTCTGCGACCGCCGGGCGGCGGACCGTCCGGGCAGCGGTCCGCCGCGTCCGAGTACGGCGCGCCGACACTTGGCGCTGCGCTGCTCGCTTCGCTCGAGGTGGTCGCCGACTGGATCGCGCCGCATCCGGGTCCGTCGCGTCACGTCATCGTCCCCGACTTCCGCAAGCACCACGTGAGCGAGAGCTTCTGCCTGCTCGCGGACACCGGCTTGCACCCGCGCATCGTCCGGCTGACTCTCCATCCAGCGCCGGTAGACGGCGTGATCGTGGACCAGAGCCCAGCGCCCGGCAGCCGCGTCCGCCGTGACAGCGTCGTGACGCTCGAGGTCTGGCATCCAGCCGCCGCGGCGGCGGTCCCGGATCCCGGGCGCGCCCCATAGGCAGGACGTGCAAGGCCGAGGCCCGGCTCGCCCGACCGGGATCGGGCCAGTGTCACGCCCGGGCGGACGGCGAGGCCCGATCACGATGCCGCTGTCGGACGGCCGCCCGGTACGGCCGCGGGCAGCGGTCCCACCGAGGGAGCCCGCCGAGTCTCCGGCGTCTGCCAGGATCGCGACCATGGTCAGCGAGGCACGGGGCTCCACCGCGGGGGCGGGCGACACGCCGCGCGCGGTCTACGTGGCCGGCCCGCTCGGGTTCACCCCCTACGGCCTCGAGGAGCAGCGCAGGGTCTGTGCGGCGCTGCGCGAGGCCGGATTCGAGCCGCTCGACCCGTGGGAATCCGAGGCCGCCGCCCTGTTCGCCACAGCGGCCGGCTCCCCCGCCGGCGACGAGCGGCGTGCGGCGCTAGCCGAGGTGAACCGGCTCGCCGGGCGCCTGAACGAGGAGATGATCACGGAGTCGCAGCTCGTGCTGGCGAACCTCGACGGCCCCGACGTCGACTCCGGCACGGCCGCCGAGATCGGCTTCGCGGCGGCGCTCGGCAGGCCCGTCGTCGGCTGGCGCAGCGACTCGCGCCAGGCCGGCGACAACGAGGCGGCCGCCGTCAACCTCCAGGTGGAGTGGTTCATCGTCCGCAACGGAGGCTCGGTCGAGTGGAGCCTTCCGGATGCGATCGAGACCCTCCGGCGTCTGGTGGGCCCCGGGTAGGCGATGCGGAGACCGGCCCCCGGGACGGGAGCGGCTCGCCGCCGGTGCCGGCGTCCGGATAGACCAGGGGCATGGAGCGCGGGACACGGCGGCGGCTGCGGTGGCTCGTCGGATCCGCCGGAGGGACCGCAGCGACGCTCGGCGCCTCGCTGCTCCTCGCCGCGTGCAGCTCGTCAGGGCCGGTCGCCGCGCTCCCCGGACGGGCGATCCTCACCAGCGACGCCGCGACAAGGACCGTCCATCTCCTGCTCGAAGGAGGTGAGAACGGCGCGTACGACGGCTTCAATTTCGACGGCTACGGCAACGGCGGCATGACGGTGCGCGTGCCGGCCGGCTGGACGGTCGACGTCACCTTCACGAACGAGTCGACGACGTTCACCCACAGCTGCGGCGTCGCGAGGGACGCGCCGATCTCGACCAACGCCGGGCCCGTCGTGTTCGGCGCGACCACCCCCGATCCGACCACCGGCCTCCCGTTCGGGGCCACGGCGCATTTCAGCTTCGTGCCGACGAGGGCCGGGCGGTACCGGATCGTCTGCTTCGTCACGGCCCACGAAGCTGACGGGATGTGGGACTGGTTCGTCGTGACGACGGGAGGTCGCCCGTCCGTCAGCACCTGAGCCGGCACGCGCCCGCCACGAGGCGCGTGGTGCCGGCCGGGGCGGCCCGCACTCGGTACCGTGACCGTGTGGCGAGGCCGCTGGCGTTGCAGGCCGAGGTGGTCCACCGTTGCTTCGTGCTGCGCCGATGGAGCGCTCACGACGCCGCTGCGCTCCAGGAGGCGGTCGTCGAAAGCCGCGCGGAGCTGATGCCCTGGCTCGCCTGGGCGAGTCACGAACCGCTCACGGTTGACGAACGGCGGCTGTTCATTCTCGACTCCGAGCGACAGTGGGACGCCGGCACCGGGTACGGCTTCGGCATCTTCGTCGAGGACCGGGTCATCGGGGCCCGCGGGCTCCACCGACAGCTCGGCCAGGGTGGCCTCGAAATCGGATACTGGATCCGGACCAGCTGCGTCGGAACGGGCTACGCGACCGACGCCACATGCCTCCTCACAGAGATCGGCTTCGAGGTGCAGCACATCAGCCGCATCGAGATCCGCCACGACGCCGCGAACCGCGCGAGCGGACGCGTGGCCGAGAAGCTGGGCTTCACGAAGTGCGCCGAGCTGCCGTCGGCGACCGAGGCGCCCGGCGGGACCGGCACCGAGTGGGTCTGGCGCATGACGAGGCGCCGGTGGCTCGCCACCGACCGACCGGGAAGGCGACGGGCGTTCTCGTGAGCTGACGACCCGCCGCGGCGGTCGACGTCCGGCGTTCGCCGGTGCCCGGCGGAGGGAGTCGCCACGAGCTCGACCGCTGCCCGTTGTGCATCGCTGAGGGTCATGGTCACGCCCGGCTCAGGAGAGCCAACCGTCCGGGCGCAGCGGCGGGACCGCCGGCCGGGCCCTCCCGGGGCCACGCGATCGGGCCGCACAGGACGGCAGGTGCCGCGAGGCGTATCGTCCGGACGATGGCAGAGTGGTTCTCGATCGAGGTGCTGAACGGGGCGTCGTCGGCGATGGCCTGGGCCGACGCCTTCGCCGACGTCCTCACCCAGGCGGGGATCAGCGAGGGGGCCGTGGACTGGCAGTGGCGCCACCACCCGTGGGGCAGCCTGCTCGAGATCGAGTTCGCCGACGAGTTGGACTTCGAGCGCTTCCGCAGCCTCCCGGTGGTCGAGGCCGCACTCGACGCCGTCCCCGACCGCGTCAACGGTCTGCTCATCCATCGCGGACGCGGCGGCAGCTCGGGCACACGCCGGCCGCGACGGCCGGTGCCGATGGTCGGCTCCGGCTCGGCCGCGCTCCCGCTGCCCGAGGAGGACCTCGGCTGGTGGGTCGCAGGTGCCGAGAGTGTCGAGCCGCGGGCCGAGCCCGTCAGGGTGGGACGAGTCTCGGCCTGACCCAGCCGGTCGTCCCGAGCGCCGAGCTGACGGCGGCGAGCACCGGTCGGCGACCGAGGCGGCAACAAGGAGCGCAGCCGTGCAGGCGGCCGGGACCGCGGCGGTCGCACTGCGGACGGTCACCTCGTCGCGATCCCGGCTCGTCTCGACACCGGCGTCGAGCGCCTCGAGCGGCTCGCCGAACGGGGTGCGGCTCGGGCTCGCGAGCGCCGTGCCCGTCGGTGGGGCGGCATCGTTGACCGACCCTGCCGAGGGCGTGCCGGCGTTCGTCGTGCAGCCCACCCGTGGGACGTTTCGCGAGTTCTCGGCCGTATGCACCCACGCCGGCTGCCCTGTGCAGTTCGACGGGCAGAACGACGCATTCGTCTGCCCGTGCCACGGGTCGGTCTTCGATGCGGCCACCGGAACGGTGATCCAAGGACCGGCGCCCCCAGCCCTGCAGCGGATCCCCATCGCGCTCGGTCCGGGCGGCGAGCTCTACGTCGACGGCTGAAGCGACCACCGGCGCCTGCCCACCGGGCCGGACGACCCTAACCAGGAAGCCTGCGCCACAGCCAGCGTGGCACGCAACGCGCGGCGGCGCCGACCAGGCGCAAGATGCCCGGTACCCAGACGACGTCGGCACGTCGTTCGAGGCCCCGCACGACGGCGGCCGCCACGTCGTCCGCGCTGACCGCGAACGGAAGCGGGGCGGCCCCCGCGGTCATCTTGGTGGCGACGAAGCCCGGGCGAACGATCATCACTCGCACGCCCGAGCCCGCCAGGACGTCGGCCAGACCCTGACTGAAGCCGTCGAGACCGGCCTTCGCCGAGCCGTAGACGAAGTTCTGTCGGCGGATCCGCACGCCGGCGAACGAGGAGAGGACGACGATCTGACCATGCCCTTGTCGGCGCATGATCTTTGCGAATGCGATCAGTGCCGCGGCGGGTCCTGAGAAGTTCGTCTCGATCGACCCGGCGACCTGGGCCGCGTCGAGGACGGCGAGATCGCCCGTGCCGAGCACGCCCGTCGCCACGAGGACGAGATCGAGAGCGCCGAACCGGCTGGCGACGTCCTCGGCGAAGCTCTCGTGCCGCCCGGTCTCGAGCGCATCGAAGTGAACGGCCTCGGCGACGTGCACACCGAGACGCCGGAACTGCTCTGCTGCTGCGGAGAGCGACGAACGGTCCCGTCCGGCGAGGACGAGCGTCTCCAGCCGGCGGAGGGCAAGGCGACGCAGGACGGCGTGCGCGAGGTCCGAGCTCCCACCGAGCACGACGACCGTCTGGGGCATCCCGGTAACGTCGTTCACCGCTCCTCCACGAGCTGCTCGGCGAAGAAACGCTCCACGGCGTCGGGCCCTCGGTCCTCTACAGGGCGTTCGCGCCCATGCGACGCCAGAGGTCCGAGACGAACATCTCGTCCGGGTCCATCCTTCGACGGACCTCGAGCCATTCGCCAAGGCGCGGGTACATCGCCCGCAGGCGATCGCCTTCCAGCCGCCCGTCCTTCGCGAGGTAGACGCGACCGTGCGCCGAGACCACGAGCTCGTCGAGCGCGTCCAACGCGGCGGCGACGCCCGAGCCGCCGAGTGGGAGGTCGAGCGCGAGCGTCCACCCTTGCATCGGGAAGGACAGCGGCGCCGCGTCACCTTCGCCGAAGCGCTTCAAGACGGCGAGCGACGGGGCCAGATGGCGGGCCTGCAGCAGCTCGATGACCCTGCGGATCGTCGCCTCCTCCCCGAAGGGGACGACGAACTGGTACTGCGTGAACCCCCGCGGGCCGTAGAGGCGGTTCCAGCGCGCGACAGCGTCGAGCGGGTAGAAGAACGACGACATCGACTGGAGCTCCCCGGACCGGTGCGCCGGCGCCTTTCGGTACCAGAGCTCGTTCCATGCGGCGATGGTCGCATGGCGCACGAGGCTCGCCGGTGGCGTGAAGGGGACGTCGAGGCGGGTCCGCGGCGCGTACGAGAGCTCCCGGGACAGGAGCGCCGTCGGGAGATCGACCAGGCTCGCATGGTCGCCACGACTGAGCACCGATCGACCGAGATGGCGCCCCTGTGCGACACAGTCCACCCAGGCCACCGAGTAGCGGTATCGGTCGTCGTGCGCGGCGAGCTGCGCCATGCAGTCCTCGAGGTCGACGGAGCGGTCGGTGTCGACGAGCATGAACGAGGTCTCGATCGGGCGCAGCCGGAGGGTCGCCCGGGCGATGACCCCGGTCAGGCCCATGCCCCCGACGGTCGCCCAGAAGAGGTCCGGCTGCCGCGTCGGGCTGAGCTCGACACGCCCCTGTGCGCCCACGAGCGTGAGGCTGTCGACGTAGCGGCCGAAGGCGCCGTCCCGATGGTGGTTCTTGCCGTGCACGTCGGCGGCGATCGCTCCGCCGACGGTCACCTGGGCGGTGCCGGGCGTCACCGGGACGAACCAACCGAGCGGGGCGACGCGTCGAAGCAGTGCATCGATGGACAGTCCGGCCTCGACGGTGAGGACGCCGGAGTCGAAGTCCGCGTCCACCACTCGGTCGAGGCTCGTGACGTCGAGGACGATCCCGCCGGCGCACTGGGCGGCGTCGCCGTAGGAGCGTCCGAGCCCCCGAGCGAGGATCGGCATGGCGGAGCTCCGAGCGCCCGCCACGAGACGATCGAGCTCGTCCCCGCTCCGCACCGGAACGACATGTGCGGCGGAGCTCGACGCCCGGCCCCAGCCGGTGACGAGCTCGCGGGTCTCGTCGGCGCCGAGCGGGCTCACGTGTAGATGCCGACAGCGACGAGCACGACGCACGCGAGCCCGAGTACCTGGAGCCCCCGGTTTCGCAGTGCAAGCTCTTCGGGGGCCCCTCCGTGTCCGGATTCAATCGAGAGCTCGACGCTGAGGACCCCGAGCACGAACGGCAGGATCGACAGACGGAAGACGATGTCGTCGATGTCCCCGCGACCGGAATCCAGGTGCGCGGCCCGATCGAACGCCCACAGCGCGTAGCTCATCACTGCGACCGTCGCCGCGAGGACCCGGACCGAGCGCAAGAAGCTCGCCGGATAGTACGCCAGCACCCGGCGATGCGAGGCGCCGTTCCCGCTGAGCGTCGTGAGCTCGGCACTGCGCTTGCCGGTGACGACCAGCAGCGCACATGCGGAGGTGACGATCGCGAACCAGGGCGAGATCGGGATGTGCACCGCGGCACCCCCCGCCACGGCGCGAAGCACGAAGCCCGACGACACGCACGCGAGCTCGATGACGGGGACGTGCTTGAGGTAGAGCGAATAGCCGACGCTGACGACGGCGTAGGCCGCGACGACCGCGAGCAGCGCCTTACCGGCGAAGAGGCCCGCACCGGTCACCGCGAGCGCGAGGAGGACGCCCCCGACGGCGAGCGCGAGCCGCGGCGAGAGCGCTCCGGAGGCGACCGGTCGGCTCCGCTTCTCCGGATGGACGCGGTCGGCCGCCGCGTCGACCGTGTCATTGACGAGGTAGGTGCCGGTCGAGGCGACGAGAAAGATCCCCGCTGCGACGGCGGTGCGGCCGAGCACCGACGGGTGCGAGAGCAGGCCGGCCGCGCCGGGCGCAGCGAACACCAGCGCGTTCTTGATCCACTGACGCGGACGCGAGGCGTCGAGGAGCAGGCGAGGAGTCGAGCGCCGCGCCGGGCTCGGGCCGGGGTCGCCTGCCGCGCGCGCCGGAGTCTCGATCGGTTCTCCGCCAGCGGGCGCGGCCATCTCGACCTGAAGTATCGCGGCTTGCCGGAGACGCGACTGGGTCATGGCCGCACCGCGTGCTCAGCCGCCCGAGCGGGCCGACATCGTGATGAAGTCCCTGGACCACCACGGCTCGAAGTAGCGGACCGGTGTGCCGATCATGTTCGGCAGCAGATCCGCGCCGTTCGCCGGCGCCGCGGCCCCCGTGGCCGTCGACGGCGAGTACGCCGCGAAGTCCACCCAGTCCGTGTTGATATCCAGCTCCATGGCCCGGACGGCACCCGCACGGACCAGGAGATTGGCGAGGGTGGTGATGTTCAGCCCGGGTCCCCCGACGTAGACGAGCGCGCCGTCGGCGGTCACGCCGATGCCAGAGCGCCAGACATAGACCTGGTTACCGAGCGTGGCGCCCCACTGGGTCGTGTCGTTCGCGTTGAGGCCCGGCACGGGCTTGCCGCCGTCGACGAGGAGCACGAGGTTCTGGCGCACTGCGACGACGTTGCGCGTGAGCCGCGCGTCCCGTCCCCAGTCCGCGACCGTCGCCGTCCCGTTGCGGTAGATGACGAAGGAGGCCGCGCCGGTGCGCAAGGGGATGACCGTCCGGCCGTCGGTGTAGTAGCCGCCGTTCGCGTCGGCCATCAGGAAGCCCGCATTGAACGCGGCGACCAGGCTCTTCGCCGCGGTCGGCTCGACCGGCGCCGTGTAGGGATAGGGCCCACCGCCGGGGACGGTGCTGCCCGAGTAGAGCGTGGCCCGCAGCAGCTTGGTGTCCATCCAGGCGACGCCGACCACGATACTCGTGTGGATCGGATCGGGTCGCATGAACGCCTCGTACACGGCGCTGAGGCCGTCCACCTTGCGGCCGACTGGGTGCCAGACGCCTTCGCCGGGCACCGCGGGGCTCGCAAAGGGTGTGATCGCGGCGGGCGCCGGGAGGTGGGCAACACGTCCCGATGTCGAGGAGGCGGGAGACGTCGACCGGGGTGGCGGGGGGATCGCGCCCTTCAACGGCTTGCCGCCCACCGGGGGCGCGTGGTGCGAGTACCAGAGGTTCTCGGCCCATCGGACGACCGGTGCGCCCCCGTGCTCGCGTGCCCACTCCGCGAAGCGGGCGGGCACGGAGGTACCGAGTCCCGGGTTGTTGAGCGCGCTGGCGAGCGAGATCCATACCGGCGTCAGGCCAAGCAGCACGACGGCTGCCGCCGTTGCGACCGGGTGACGGCCGACGATCGTCCTCCGAGCGGCGCGGACTGCCCGTCGGCGGGCGCGACGCTGACGCCGGGTCGGCCTGCGACGCGTCGCACCTCCCGGCCGGGAGTCGGCGCCCCGGACAGACGCTGGGGCGTCCTCGAAGGTGCTGCGCTGCTCGAGTGCCGTGCTCGAGGGGCGTTCCCGATCAGGGCTCACGCCAACTCTCGCTGACGGGACGACCCGGAGGACTCAGGCGAGGCGATGCGATGCGTTCTCATGATCCACAAGGAGGAGGGTACGGCTCGATCCTTACAAGAAGATGAACTGGGAAATGCCCAGTGATCGGGATCGGGGGCCCTTGGGCGCTGCGCGCGTCCACCGCCAGTCCACAGCTTCGTAGACCACACCATGGAACGAAACGACCCTCGATCCACCCTTATGCTACTACGACCGCTGCGGGCTCGGGCGGTCACCGATGGCGGCGGAAGTGCCCAACATCTCGACCTGACGCTCCCCCACCGACGACGAGCACGCCGGCGGAGGGGAGCCGAAACGCACGTCTTCGCGCACCGAAGGTGTCGCACTCCCGTCCTGGAGGCCGCCGTAACATACGAGGCCGTGACGCTCGGTTCTCGCGCGCTCGCCTCCGAAGACCTCAGGGGCTCCGCCGAGGCCGCCAGCTGGATCCTCGATCCCGGCATCGGCTGCCGAGTCACCCTGCTGGTGCCGGCGGCGGCCGACGGCAGCCCGCCGGCCGGGCAGCACCGACCCGATCCCGGCGCCGGCCCAGCACTCGGCCTTCCCGCCCGCCTCCCGGCGTAGGCCGGCAAGGTCGAGCAGCTCGCCGATGGCGCTCGGCACCGGGGTCGACGTCGGGCATCGGCGGTGGACGCGCGGACCCGGTGGGCTGCGCCGAGGAGGTGGTGCGCGGGTCGGCTCGGCGTGCGCTCGATCTCGCCGACCTCGTGACGTCTCACGAAGCGGTCCTGTCGCTGACCGCGAGCGCTCCGGCTCGTGCGGCCGCTCGCGGGGCGTCCGACCTGCGGTACGCGGCGCGGGCGTGGTTGGCTGGACCGCGTCGTCCCGGTGAGCGCCGCCCCGACCCGCGAGGAGCACGCCGAGCGCTCGAGCGCGACCTTCGACGCGCTCCAGCGCACCTTCTACGACGGGCGGACCGGCCTGTACCGCAAAGCCCGCCGCTTCCTGCTCCGACGACCGTTCGAGGTGTTGTGGCCGTTCGCGAACGCGTGGGCTTCCACCTGCTCGCTCGCGGCGCTCGCGAACGGAACGGTGGAAGGCCCCGCCGTTGACTCGTCGAACGCATCCGGCCTGCTCGACAGCCGCATCCGAGCGGCCCTCCGCTATGCATCCTGGCGGGACCGCCAACCGGCGAGCGCCGCGCCGCTCGGGCTCGGATCGACCGTCTACCGGCCGCTGTGGAGCCCACTCGCCCGGCGACTGTGGCGGGTGGGCGCCGCGTACCACGATGACAACGAGTGGATCGCCCTCGCACTCCTCCACCAGCACCGCGTGACCGACGATCCCCGCTGCGTCGAGACTGCCCGGCGCATCTTCGCCTTCACCGTCGGAGGCTGGTGCGACATCCCTGAATGGTCCCATCCCGGCGGTATCCGCTGGGCCGAGGCCGCGTGGAGCGTCGGGCGCAACACGTGCTCGAACGGACCGGCGGCCGAGGTCGGAGCGGAGCTCTTCCTGATCACCTCCGAGCGCTGGTTTCTCGACTGGGCTGGACGCATCTACGACTGGGCGCGCGGGGCGCTACTCGGGGAGGACGGCCTCTACGCCGACCAGATCCGTCCGGACGGCCGCGTCGAAGCGGCCATCTGGAGCTACAACCAGGGCTCGATGATCGGAGCGGGGGTGCTCCTCCACGAGGCGACGGGCGACAGGGAGTACCTGGACCAGGCGGAACGCACCGCGGCGGCGTCGCTCGCGCACTACGCGGACGTCGACAGGCTGGCCGGAGAGCTCCCGATCTTCGTCGCGGTCTACCTGCGCAGTCTTCTGCTGCTCGACGCGCTGCGCCCGAACGCCCGCTACCGGGCGGTCGCCGAGTCCTACGCGACGGCCATGTGGGAGCGGCGACGAGATCCCGTCTCGGGTCTGTTCCTGCCCGAATCCTCCGGGGTGAACGGCACGGCCCCCCTCGTCGCGGTCGAGGCGATGCTGGCGGGCAGCCAGCCGCGTCCGTAGCCGGCGGCCGGCGTCCGCCTGCGACGCGGAGCCCGGAAGGGAACGTGTGACTCGGTGTCGCGATCCGCGGTCGCGCCGCACGCGACGCTGATCGCTCCGCGACCTTCTCACACGCAGGAACGGGCGGGCAGACGACGTCGTCTGGAGCCGCCCACGGACACGTGGACCGGCCGAGGTCCGGGAGCACCCGGGCGGCGAGCCGGAGCAGGCAGCACGGCCGCGACCGGTGCCAGGGCGCGGCAGCCATCGAGCTGGTGCACGCCCTCTGCAACGGATGCGCCGGGGACGTTGGGCACTAGCCGACTGGCGAACCGGCGAGGACACTGAGCTGCGGAGGTGGTGGCGATGGATGTCGACGAGATCATTGCAGGGCTGAGCGACGCTGAGCGGGACGCGTTGCTGGATCGGCTCCTCGAAGCTCGGCGGGAGAAGTCGGAGGCGGACGAGGGTCTCGGGGAGCGGGTCGCTCGCCTCGAGGCGCTGCTCGCGGCTGGTCAGTCACGGCGCCAGCGGGGTCCCCGGGGTGCGTCAACCTGGCCGGTTGACCCGGGAGGCTACTTCTGGCACGAGCACCGTCACTGCCCGCATTGCGGCTGGTAGCGGTGCACGAGGCTCGTACCGGCCATACGAGCACGAGCCGATCGCGACCGAGGTCGGTCGGTTGTCCGCGACGACAGCCGAGCCTTTGCGGTCGGCCCAGCGCGGAGGCTCCTGGGAGCCGCCGCAGCTGTCCTCGGCCGGGCGCGATGCACGCAGGCGGTGAGAGGACGTGGGACCGGCGGCCTCGATCGATCGCGCGTGTTCAGGAGTCGGTTGGCGCTGAGTCCGCTGGCTGGTTGGACGAGGCGTGTTCCTCGTCGAGCAGCTGGCGGACCCTTTCGAGGACGTCGGCGTCAGAGGCGAGGGCTAGCTCGTCGCTCACCCACCCGCCGGCCAGCTCCCCGCGGATCCGTCGGGGCGAGCCGTCGGTACTGCGCAGGAGCGCCTCGAGGAGGCCGGCTCGCGCCAGGGCGACGAAGGGTTCGGGGTCCCAGCCCCCAGATGCGACCACGAGGCGGATCTCCTCGAGCGACAGCGGCGACTCCGCCCAGGCCGACAGGCAGCTCGTCACCTCGTCGGCGCGTTGCCCGCCCGCCAGGTAGCCCATCGTCTGGCTGTCGTTCGTGATCACCTCGAGGAGCTGGAGCAGGCGGCCACCCCAACGCTTCTCGTTCATGAGCCGCTCGGCGACACCAGCGGGCACGGCACCCTTCTGGTCGACCTTGGCGGACAGCGCCTCGGCGAGCTCAGCCAGACTGGGCTCGGAGATCGCCGGCTCCGACACGGCCGGCGCTCCAGGCAGGTCGGACTGCGCCACCGACGATTGAGAGCCGCGTTCGGCCGGGGCGTTCATGTGGGACCTCCCAAGAGGTGCCGCTGACCTTCGGAGCCAGCTCAACCGAGCGTGTCTCCGAAATCGTCGGTGCGTTAGGGCCGAAGGTCATCTCGCACGCCCACAGGGCCAGCTCGGAGGCCCACCGGGACGTGCCCGGCTCGAAGCTGAAGGGCGCTCCCCGCGGGCGCTCACGCGTCAGGAATACCCACCGGGGTATTCTTGTTCACGCATGTGCAGGGGCCACCGTGGCGCCCGCAGCGATGGAGGTGGAGACGTGGCAACGGTGACGGCAGGTCAGGGGAACTTCGAGGATCTCGTGAGCTCGGACGGGATCGTCCTCGTCGACTTCTGGGCGGCGTGGTGCGGTCCTTGCCGGATGTTCGCGCCGGTCTTCGAGCAGGCCTCCGAGCAGCATCCCGATGTCACCTTCGCCAAGGTGGACACCGAGGCCGAGCAGGAGCTCGCGAGGAGCTTTGGGATCATGTCGATCCCGACCCTCATGGCTTTCAGGGACCAGATACTCCTCTACGCCCAGCCGGGTGCCCTGCCGGGCGCGGCGCTCGAGGAGCTCATCGGCAAGATCAGGGAGCTCGACATGGACGAGGTCCGACGTCAGGTGGCCGGGCACGATAAGGACGTCGCATCGGCGCACGGCTGAGCGACGCTCCCGCGGCGATCCGGCCCGGCCGCGCACGTTGGCGCATTCCGGGTCGGGCCGTTCGGCCCTAGCGTCGGCCGGGCACGGCGACCAGGCTGGCAGAAGAGGAGGGCCCGTCGGCCGGAGCGAGGGGTCCACCGCGCGAAGCGAGCGGCGACGAGCAATGAGCAGGGTCGTGATCCTTGGAGCTGGCATCGCCGGTCACACCGCGGCCGCGTACGCCCGGCGCTGGCTCGGTCGCGCCGACACGGTGGTGGTGATCTCTCCGAACGACGTCTACAACTGGATCCCTTCCAACATCTGGGTCGGGGTCGGCCTGATGAGCGCTCATCAGGTGACGTTCCCGCTCCGACCCGTCTACGAGCGTCACGGCATCGAGTTCACGCAGGCCTTCGCTCGAGAGCTCCATCCCGAGGGCGACGCTGCGAGCCCGACGCCCTATGTCAGTATCGAGACGACCGGGAGCGGGCCGGAATCGCCGCTCGCGCGGGTCCCTTACGACTACCTCATCAACGCGACCGGCCCTCGCCTGCGCTTTGACCTGACCGAGGGACTCGGCCCCGAAGACAACAGCCTCTCGGTATGCACCGTCGAGCACGCGCTCCAGACTTCCGCCGCCTTCTCCGAGGCAGTCGAACGGATGCGCCGCGGCGAGCGCCAGCGGTTCGTAGTCGGCATGGGCCACGGCACCTGCACCTGCGAGGGAGCGGCTTTCGAGTACATCGTCAACGTCGAGTTCGAGCTGCGGGCCCGTGGCGTCCGCGACAAGGCTGACATCCTCTGGCTCACAAACGAGTACGAGCTCGGGGACTTCGGCATGGGCGGGATGTACCTGAAGCAAGCCGGCTACGTCGTGCCGAGCAGCATCTTCAACGAATCGCTGTTCGTGGAGCGGGGTATCGACTGGGTCACCCGCGCGCACGTGCGCAAGGTCGAGCCCGACCGGCTCTACTACGAGAACCTGGCGGGCGAGGAGCGCGAGCAGCCCTTCGACTTCGCCATGCTGCTCCCCCCCTTCTCCGGGGTCGGCCTGACGGCCTTCGATCAGGAGGGTGCCGACATCACCGGCCGGCTCTTCCAACCGAACGGTTTTATGAAGGTCGATGCCGCCTACGAGGCGAAACCGTACGAGCGGTGGTCGGTCGAGGACTGGCCGCGCACCTACCAGTCGCCGGAGTACCCAAACCTCTTCGCAGCCGGTATCGCCTTCGCGCCACCACACGCGATCTCGCGCCCGCACACGAGCCCCAATGGGACCCTCATCTCGCCCGCGCCGCCACGGACGGGGATGCCCTCGGCGGAGATCGGCAAGGCCGTCGCGCGCAGCGTCGTCGACATGGTCAACGGTAGCGACCGTCCGACCGGCTCGACCTCGATGGCCGAGATGGGCGCTGCCTGCGTCGCTTCAGCCGGCGCGAACCCGCTCAGGGGCACGGCGGCCTCGATGACCGTCTTCCCGATCGTCCCCGGCTTCGCCAGGTACCCTGAGTACGGGCGCGACATGGACCGAACCTTCGGCGAGATCGGTCTCGCCGGACACTGGATCAAGATCCTCCTGCACCACCTGTTCCTCTACAAGGCCAAGCTGCGCCCCGGCTGGCACGTGATCCCGGAGTAGTGACATGCCGCAGCCTGGCCCCACCCGCGTCAACGCCGAGTCGGCACCGTACGCGACGCGACCGACGCGCTCGACGCTCTTCCTCAGGACGTTCGTGCCATGGCAGATCTGGCGCTTCATCCGCATCAACATGAAGATGGCCGGGATCATCCGCCGACGCCGGTAGCGGGCGAGGACCGGACGTTCGACCCTCCCCGCCGGCCGACCGCCGAGGCGTCTGCTTGCTCAGCTATGCGGCGCGGGTCGAAGTGGCGCGTGGAACAGCGGGGCCAGCAGGCAGAAGTTGAACACGCCAGCTGCGATCGGCACCAGACCTACTGCCGCCAGCGCCCACCAGCCTCCGCCCAACACAGCCCCGGCGACTAAGAGGCCGACTCCAGCGATGACCCGAGCGATTCGCCCTGCCTTCGTGCTCATGAACTGGACCAGTTCCATCAGAGGCCTCCCTTTGCTGCCCATCGCCTATACCCCACTAGGTATCTGTAGAGTCCAACATGTGGCGCGGATGATGCATTCCCGCCGGCCGCCACCCTGCGGACCGGCGCACCGCGTCCACCCGATGCCAGACTTGAGCCGAGGTGACGGCAACGGCAAGGAGATCGTCAATGGAGTGGTCGCTGTTCCTCGACAAGGCCGCCAGCACGGCAGAGATTCACGTCGTGGTCCACAACGGCGACGAGGAGGCCAGAACCCCGATCTGGATCGTCACCGCGGGCGGCGCGCCCTACGTGCGCTCGTACCGGGCTGAGACGGGGCACTGGTATCAGCACGTCCGCGCCGAGTGCGCGGCGAATGTCGAGATCGGCGATGACATCGTCGACGCGACGGTCCACAAGGTGACCGATCCCGCGGTACTCGCGGCCGTGAGTGCCGCATACCGCACGAAGTACGCGGGCGAGGCAGAGGTGGACGACATGGTCAGCCCGCCCGTCGTCGCGACGACTCTCGAGCTGCGTCCAGCTGGCGCCTGACGAGCCCCACGAGCTGGGCCTGGCGTGCAGCTGCCGGCCGCTACGTCTTCGGGAGACTTCGAGATGACCGGGGCGCACCCCTCAGGCTGACTGGCGCGATCGCGCGCGGATGGGACGTTGGCCACTTCCCTACCGAGGCACCGGCTCCCGGACTGGTGCCGCCGTGCGCGCAGAACGCGGCGGGTGCCGTCCGTTCGGAACATCGAGGTTGCGGCGGTCGCTCACAGCGGATCGGCAAGGAGCGGTGAGCGGGTTCCACAGCTGGGACCGGGCGGGGCGGCGGCGCATCCAACGCGCTGTGTGAGCCGTGCGGGTCGGACGACGAGGTCCACCGCGGCCTATGTGGGCGCTGTCGGGCGCTCTCGAGAGGCGGGGGCCGCGTGCTTCCGCCCGAGGACCGCGAGTGTCCCGGCGAGCCGCGTCCCGAGCGGCTGCACAACCCTCGGTGGCACCGGCGCGGCGCGCAACCTTGTCTCCGTCTCTCGTTTGGCGGGCGCTCGCGCCGGACGCGGTGTGGCGCATCCTGATCCACGTTGGGCCGCACTTCTCTTGCTCACCCCTTGGCCTTGCTCGAGTACGGGCTGCAGCTCTTGCTGATCGGGAGTGCGGGGGCTGCGGCACGGCGGAGTTCCGTGGGCCGAGCTCGGGTCGCGGAGAAAAGCTGACGCCGACCACCGGACGTCGGCCCCGGGGTGCTGGACGGTGGCGGGAGGAGGGCTATCGGATCGCGTCGATCGGCGACAGCGATTCGAGGAAGCTCCGAGCGCCGGCTGGAGAGTACGTCAAGGCGAAGGCTGTCCACTGGGCGATGCCGGACGACGTCGGCCGGAGGATCAGCGGGGACTCGGTGCCGACGCACTCCATTCGAGCTCCGATGCCGGCGCGCCCGCACCTCATGCCGAGGCTCTCCGGCACCCCGGCGACCGTCATCCGATGGAAGGAGTTCGGACCCGCCGGCGCCACCTGCGGGCCGAGCGTCGATGAGCGCGCGCCCGCCCGGTGGGTGAACGTGACCGATACGGAGGAGCTGTACGCCGGGCTGTACCCGGTCCAGCCCGTGCCGTAGCTCGCCGCGCCGCGCGGCGTGACACGGCTGGACAGCCGGAAGACCACGGCGGTGATCGAGAGCCGCTCGGTCGAGGTGGTGGCCGTGTAGGTGTAGGCGACCAAGCCGGGCGATCTCGTCACCCGCACGACCGGCGCGACCGGGAACGCAGCGGTGAAACGGGCGCCGGGCGGTCCGTAGATGGTCGGCGACGTCGCCGCCTCCACGCCAGCGCCGATCCCGATGGCCGCGACGACACTGGCGGCCAGCAGCCAAAACCCCCTCATCAGTGAGAGCCTGTGCCTACGGACGCGGCAGCACGAGGGTGTCCTTCGTTGGCGCGAGGGCCATCAGCGTGCGTGGGGCCTCGAGTCTCCGTGTCGAGCGATCGGAAGGGGAGGCAGCCGATGTCCCCCACGCCTGCGAGCTCGATTGGATATGCGCGCCGACGCCGCGTGGAAGAGGCTCACCGGCATGCCGGTCAGTTCCGCCGCGGCCTTCTGACTCCTCAGCATCTTGGCGAGCCCGGCGATGGCTGCGTCGGCACGCTGCTCGGCGAGAGCGAGCGCCTTCCGGCAGTCCTCGACGCCCTTATGCATGACGACGACCGTGGCGACCGTCCTTGCGACCTCGTCCGCACCGTGCCCCTCCCCTTGCCCGAGGAGCTCGATGCATGGGCGCGCGTCTTCGGGCACGACCGGAGGACTCGGGCGGGAGCGGATCGCCATAGTCCGTAGAGCGTACGCGGAGACGCCTCGGCGAGGGTGGATCGTCTCGCAGCCTGAGCTCCGCGCGCTTGGCGCATGCCCGGCGACACGATGGATCGGCCCGCACAAGACATTCTCCCCCGACACGCCGTCCGCAGCTGGCCGACTCGCTCGTCTCGGCAACGACCCGTCTCGACCTCGGCGGTCCACGTCGCGGTCGGTCTCTCGGCGCCGCGCCGTCGGCGCCGCGCCGTCCGCGCTCGGCGAGGGTCGCGGGGGTCACCAGACCAGTGGGGACTAGTCAACGTACGGCAAAGCACGTGGATCAGGTATTACGCCGACTCCTCGCGCGCTCGATTCCACTGCTTCGCGACTGCGCATCAAGCCATTGCAGCGCGCGTTCCAATTGTCGTTCGTCCGGAACGTGAGGCCCGTTCGGACCACGTGTCTGGGCTCCGCAGCGCCGGCAGACGGACATCCGCCCGTTGGTCTCCGGCGCATGGTGCTCATCGAGCCGAGAGCCCAATTGCAGTGCTTCAGGTGATGTCACGATCGCCCTCGTCCAGACGGCTCGACGAATGCCCGGTCCGCGCACCGCTCGTTCTCGCAGGAAAACGCGAGCAAGCGGCGTTTGCTCGATCAACACAGCGACCGAGATACCACCACGCCGACATCAAGTCCGCCTCTCGTATCGACCAGTAGATCCGGTCACCTTTGATTCTCGGTAACTGGCCCGCGGCGACACCGTCGAAGGGCGACTTCGACGCTTCCCGTCGGTAGAACGACTCGAGCCAAGATCGGTCGGGGACTTCACTCAACATCAACCGCAGATGCAGCGTGCCATCGCAAAGCGTGCCCTGCCGCTCGCTGCTGATGAGGATCGGTCGGGACCTCGCCGGAACCGACGTAGCTGGGACGGGCCCCATGAGGACCCCCGATCTCCTCCGCAACACGCGGAGGTCTGCTCGTTCTCGAGGTGAGACGCTCCGCGCACCTTAGCCTCGATCCACCGACCGACCTCGTCGAGGAAGTCGTAGCGGTCGAGCTCGCCGTTTTTCTCGCGGGTTCACCGGTCACTGACGGCCACGGTTGCACGCGAGGGAGCGATCGTTCCGCTTGTCGCTGGAGAGCCTCGTGGTGGAGATCGCCGGTCGCGCCGCCAGGGATCTCGGTGACTGCCGGCTCATGTACACGCTCACAAACGGTCTTCGTCCGGGGCCTCTGCTGCCCGAACACCTTGCTCAGACAGCGCGGCGAGGACCGAGCCGAAGCCGAAGGACTCGTCATCGAGGTGGGCACAGACCGCCAGCACCTCCTTGGCCTCCGGCAGGACATTGCCGGGATCATGCGTGGTGGAGGTCTTCACAGGATCCGGGCGTGCCAACGAGACGTCTCCCGTGCGGGCTGTCCGGGGCGCGCGTTCGGGCACCGGATCACCACCCGAATGCGGTCGGCATCCGTCGCCCGTGGCGCGCGTGCCACAGGTAGGTCCGCTCGAAGGCCCGCTTCACGAGCAACCAGCGGTGCCCGTCGGAGACGGTCGGGATCTCGTCGCGCGGCGGGCGGACCGGGTCGACGGCCAGGTAGACGCCCCGGTCGCCCATGTCGAGCACACAGCGGGCCGAGAGCTCGGCGGTCGGCCCCTCCCTTCCCTCGATCCTCGCGGCGAGGTCGGCGGCGACGATCTTCGCCATCTGCTCGGTCATGTGACCGGTCTTCGGGAAGTTGACCGGCACCGGGGTCTCTCCAACCGGAGGGAGGGCGACTGCCACCCCGACCGCGTAGACACCGTCAGCGGCCTGGTGGCGGTAGTGGCCCTCGACGGGGACGAAGCCCTTCGGGTTCGAGAGCCCGGGGCTACCCGCCACGGCGCCGACCCCGGCGAGCGGTGGGATGACGATCGAGAGCACCGAGGAGATCAGTGCTCTCCCCTCGACCTCCACGGCGTCGTTGGTGATCCTCGTCACCGCCGCGGAGGTGTGATAGCCGATGTCGCGCGCTTCGAGCTCGCCCTCGAGGAGCTGGCGGATCTTCCCCGCGCCGCCCATGCCCATGTGCCCGAGGAAGGGCTCGGGGGTGACGAAGGTCATCGGCACGAGGTGACGCAGCTTGTGCCGGCGGAGCAGGTGGTCGAGCTCGAAGGCGAGCTCGTAGGCGGGCCCGATGCAGCTCGCGCCGGGCGCGGCCCCGACGACGACCGGACCCGGGTCCGCCAGAAGCGCGCGCACCGCGACGGCGAGCTCTTCGGCCTCGGGGGGAGACATCGGCGAGTGGCCCGGCCCCTCGAAGGGGCCGAGGCCTTCCACGGCTTCGTTCGCACTGCGGTGCCCGGTCGCGACGACGAGGAAGTCGTAGGGATGCTCGCCCTGCGTCGTCGTGACGAGCTTGCCCTCGGTGTCGATGCCGGTCACGGTCTCGTGCGCGAAGGTCACCTGCTTTCGGGCAAGGGGCGGGGCGAGGTCGAAGGAGATCTGGGGGAGGGTGCGGCTACCCATCGCCACCCACGTGAACGAGGGGATGAAGGTGAAGCGCTCGCTTTTCGAGACGAGGGTGATCTCGGCGCGAT
This sequence comes from Acidimicrobiales bacterium, assembly GCA_035532475.1. Classification (GTDB taxonomy): domain Bacteria; phylum Actinomycetota; class Acidimicrobiia; order Acidimicrobiales; family Bog-793; genus DATKQY01. The sequence goes on from DATKQY010000084.1 coordinate 21,096, forward strand.
CGGCGCCGAGGCGGCGGCGCAGCTCGTAGGCGGTAGTGAGACCGCCGAAGGAACCACCCATGATCACGATCCGCACGCGGCTGCTCATCGCTTGATCTCCTCTCCTGGCCGCCTGCCGGGTGAGATGCCGGCGGCCCGTGCCGTCGCGCCGTGCCTCCGTTGGGGGCGACGTGGCTGCCTCGTGCTCAGAAGCTCACGACCTTGTCGGCCCAGATCGTCCACTCGGTCACCTCCTCGAGGGTCGAGCGCCGGGCGCCGGAGACGAGGGCCTCGTCGGCGAAGGCCCGCGCGTCCATGCACGTGCCGCAGCAACCAACCTCGCCGCCGTGGCGGATCACGGAGGTCACCATCCGGTCGAGGTGGTAGTAGCCGTCGGGAACCTTCTGGTTGGCGAGCGCGCAACCGACCGCGTCGCCGAAGAGGAAGACGCGGACCTCGACGCCCTCGCGCTTGGCGAGCGAGCCGGCGAGGCGGAATCCGTTGTATGAGCGCTCGGTGCCGTAGGGGGGGTCGTTCAGCAGGACGAGAACCTTCATCGGGGACTCCCTTTCTTCTTCTGGGATATCGGGCTCGGCTGACCGGCACGACACAGCGGAGCCGACCGCCCTCGCTGTTCCTCGCCGGCGCCCGACGCTGGTGGACCGACGGCGACGGGCAGCCCGGCCTGGCGCCATTCGGGCATGCCATCCTCGAGGCAGTGCGCCCGTCGTCCCCGTTCTCGGAGGGTGGCGACCGCCTGGGGGGCGAGCAGGCAGAGCGGGCCCCGGCAGTAAGCGACGACCTCGACGGCGGGATCGAGCTCGTCGAGGCGTGCCTCGAGATGCTCCAGGGGGAGGGAGATCGCGCCGGGGATGTGACCGGCGTCGAACTCCTCTGGGGGTCGCACGTCGAGCACCACCACGTCGCCCGCGCGGACCCGGGCGAGCAGCTCGGTGCGGCTCACCCGCTCGGTGCCGTGCGCATCGGTGCCGATCTCTCGGAAGATCTGCTCCACCTCGGCCAGGCGGGCCCGTGCGAGATCGCCGAGCGAGCCGACGAACCGGCAGACCTCCTCGCCGGCAGCCCGGTAGTAGACGCGGGTCGCTTCCCTGCGGGTCTCGACGAGTCGCGCCTGGCGCATCACCTGCAGGTGGGCCGAGGCCGTCGTGAGTTTGAGGCCGGTGGCGGCAGCCAGCGCCTCGACGCTGCGCTCGCCTTGGCAGAGCAGCTCGAGCAGCTCGATGCGCTTGGGGTGCACGACGACCTTGCCGATCCGTGCCAGCTGCTCGTACAGACTGGCCCGACCTGCATCCGGGAATCGTTGTTCCATAGATCTATGGATAACAGATATGCTCGTCGAAGGCAAGCTGGGAAGGGCCCCGTTCGATGCCTTGCTGGAGTCGTCCAGGGTGGGCGGGACGGTGGCATCGGCGCGCTGGTGTGGCGTTGCGAAGCAGCGCCGGAGGAAGGTCACGAAGGAGGCGGACGCTGACGAGGATCCTCGAACGAGACGACCTCGGGCGCGGCCCGCGGGCTCGGTGCCGGGGTTGCTCGGTCAGGCGGCCGCGGTGGGGCCCACGGGCGACATGGACGGGACTGGCCGGGAGACGGGCGCTCCTCGAGCGACGGCCCGACGTCGACCTCCGGCTGGCCGCTGCCACGGGGCAGCTCCGGGCCTCGTGACCGCGCAGCTCTGATCGGCGCTATCCCTGTGGGACCGGTCGTCGAGGAGCCCGCCGGACGCTACGGCGCCTGGTACGAAACGCCCGAGGGCCGTCTGCTCTTCGGTCTCGAGCTCGCCTGCATCGCTCCCCTCCTCGCCGAGACGACCAGCCCCCGTCTCGAGGTCGGCGTCGGCTCGGGGCGTTTTGCTGAGGCGCTGGAGCTCGCCGTCGGACTCGACCCGCTGCGGCGCGGCTGCGCCTCGCATCCGGCCGGGGCGTGCGCGCCGTGCGCGGCACGGCCGAGCGGCTGCCCTTCGCCGCCGGCGCGTTCGGGGCAGTGCTCGTTGTCGCGACGATCTGCTTCGCCGACGATTCGGCGATGCTTCTTCGAGAGGTCCGGCGAGTGCTCCGGCCCGGTGGCAAGCTCGTCCTCGGGGTCGTTCCTCTGGACAGTGCCTGGGGTCGCTCGTACGACGACAAGCGACGTTCCGGTCACTACTTCTACCGCGTCGTCCGCCTCCTCACCCTTGCTTTGCATCGGCGACTACTCGAACGAACCGGCTTCAAGCTCACCGACGTTCGCTCCACGCTCCTTCAGGCCCCGGGCGAAGCGCTCGTCGACGAGCCCGTTCGCGAGGGATTCGTGCCGGGCGCGGGGTTCGTCGCCCTCGAGGCGAGGGCACCGTAGCCAACTGTCGCCGTGAGCGTGGACTCCGGTCGTGCTCGTCGCGGTAGCGGTGAGGACGTCCGTGCCGGAGAGGACACATACGTGCCCGCCATCTGAACCGCGCGCTTCTCGAGCACGGATGCTTTGGACCACCTCGGTCTCGGGTTGTTGCGGGCCGCAGAGCTGAGTGATGTGCGTCGGGGCTGCGCTGGGAGACAGCAGGCCGGTTGATGATCGAACACCGCGCTGCACGTGATAGCTGTACGGGACTGGACTCCGCACTCGGTGGCAGTTGGGCGCAACGACCGACGCATCGCCTCGACTTAACTGGCCACGGTCGCTGGCCGGACCCGAGCGCTCCGCGCCTCCGCGCTGCCGGCGAGGGCGTTGCTCATAACAGGTCACGCGTGCCGTTGCGCCGACACCAACAATCGGACATCGGGCTGAGCAATACGCTCGGTGCGCTGTTCAACGCAGCCGATCACATCGGGCGCTCGTTGGACCGCGACGTCATGCACGCGCTGCCAACGCACCTGGACGGTTCAGTTCGCCCAGATCGACCCGCCCAGGAAACGAGCCTCGTCATTCGGCCGAATCGCGACCGTTGTCAGAGCGTCGTGCGCGAGAGGCCGTGCATGCCCCCGCTGCCATGGTCCGGCATGGTGGAACCCGGGCACGACACGCCAGTCCCCGGACCCCATGGTCCGGAACCGGAGCTGTGGTAGCCGCTGCACCAGGCGATCGAATGGCCGCCGGCGTAGTGGAAGCTCTGCACGACCGCGCCGGAGGCAGAGCGGAGCGTGACGGTGTCGCCATGGTCGTCCCAGACGTCGTGCTTCATGCCCCAGTAGAGGTCGTGCACCCCACTGTGCCCGGGACCCGTGTGAATGCGCACGAGCCCGTCGTGGGTGAACCTGTAATTGGCGAAGTGGTAGACGTTGCCGTGGTGCGCGTCGGTGAGCGTCCACCCCGCCATCTTGGCCGCGCCACCCGTATTCGCGAGCTCGACCCATTCGCCATCGAGCTCGGCCGTGCCGCCGTCGCTGCACGTAGCGTGGTCAGCACCGCCGTGGGCGTCGCAGACCGGATGGTACTGCACCGCGACGATGCGCACACCAAGCGACGTGGCCCGCTGCGCTGTCCCTGACGCGCCCAGCTGCGGTGTCGTGGCCAAGGCACCGAGGGGAGCAACGACGAGTGCCGCAAGAGCACCTAGCCCTGTGATTCTCGCCATAGGGCACCTCGATTGTTCGATTCCCAATGGCACACGCTAACGAGGTCGACTCTCCTCGCCTAGGGCCGTACGTCCAGAGTTTGACTCCGGCGGCGCGCTCGAAAGCGGCACTTCGGCTGTCTCTCGTGGGCCGGGGCGCCTTTAGGGGCGAGCGCACCGGTCCCACCTCGATCCTATTCGGGGCCGCCTGCGCAGTCGTTCCAACGTCGCTACATCGCTCCGTAGTCCTGGACGACGCCGGCAACGATCAGCAGGTGCGTCTCTGCTGCGGGCCCGGTTTCGGCCAACTCCCAGCTGGAGCCCAGGAGCAGCGAGGATTCTTTGGCCAGCAGCTTGCGGCTCTAGTCTGCGCCGATGAGCCCGACTGACTCGTCTCGGCGGCCCTTGGTGATCCACATCCCGCCCGTGCCGAGGGAGAAGTACTCCGGCTCGGTGCACCTACCATCCGCGGCCAACTTGGCCCAGTACTCGTTGACGTCAGCGGCGTACGGGCCGGTTTGCGTCAGCTGAGACCGCCCTGGTCGGCGATGGCGGTGGCAGCTCGGACGACCAGTTAAGCGATGGCGATCCCGGCGCCGGGTCTGATGACCCATCATCACACGATGGCGGTGAGAACGCGGCGCTTGGCTGAGTCACGGCCGCGCCGGCACCGGCCATCGCCCCGACGAGCGCCTGGTTCATCGAGGTGAGCAAGCCGCAGCTGACGGCGGTTCACCCTGACGCGCAGGGCCGGTCGCCCCTTTCCCTCGCAAGCCGGTGTGATCACGAGGCATCGGCCGGATGTTCGAACGCCACCGAGCGGCACGGGCCAAGCCTGTGGAAGCCGTCAACGGCCCGGCAGACCGTGTCGAGCGAGATGCTGACAGCCGCGGCGGATCGGCCCGGGAGCCCGCTGGGCTCCTGGGGGTCGGCTCCGTGCGCTCGCTGTCTCCGGCCGCGGCGCGCAAGCGCGGGACGGTGGAACTCTTTTCGGACATTTCTGGTGCTTGGGGCGAGCGCGTTCGGGATGGCGGCCATGCAGTCGCTCCGTTCGACCCCGGTGCAACGCGGCTGGCTGTCGCAGGAGGAGGTCGACGAGGGATTCGGGGTCGTCCAGCTCTACCCGGGGGCGATCATGATGGACCTCGCGGCCTTCATCGGCTACCGGCTCCGCCGGATCCGGGGGGCGATGGCCAAGATCGGCAGCGTCGCCTTCGGCAACGGCACGGTGATCCTGCTCGTTTTCCAGCAGGATGCGGTCGCTCATCATTGGTTGACGGTGAGCCAGTTCAGCGTCGGCGTCGCGTTCGGTCAGGTCACCCTCGGGCCGATCCTCACTACCGCCGCGTTCGTCGGGTTCGCGGCGGCCGGTTGGTGAGGTGGCCTTGCCGCTGGGCTCGCCATCTTCGCGCCGAGCGTGGCGTTGACGATGATCGTCGGGGAGGTCTATCCCTTCCTGCGACGCCTCGGCTGGGTGCGCGGCGCCATCGCCGGGATCATGGCCGGCTTCACTGGTCTCTTGGCCAGCATCGTCCTGACCCTCGGACGCCCGATCGTCGCAGTGCATGCCGCCGTCGCGTTGGCGGCCGCTGCCTTCGTGGCCGTGCGGGTGCTCCGGTGGAACACGCTGGCCGCACGGTGCCTGTCGCCGGTCTCGTGGCCTGGAGCCCGCCGGTTCGGCCGCTCATCGCGGACAACGTTCGGCCCCGGGACCCCTGGCGCCGCCGGACGCGCGCCGTCGTCGGCGACGTCGGGTGCCTCGGGTGCCTCGGGTGCGGAAGATCACGGCTCGGGGTCTTGGCTCCCGGTCCGTGCCGACAACGAGGTCGGCGGGCTCGTCTCGGTCGGCAGCTCGAACCCGACGACCGCGCCGCCCTCGGGATGGTTGTCGGCGAATACGTGGCCGCCGTGGGATTCGGCGACGTGGCGGACGATGGCCAGGCCCAGCCCGGAGCCGGGCTGGCTGCGGGCCGCCGCGGAGCGGTAGAAGCGGTCGAAGACGCGGGTGACGTCGGCGGCAGCGATGCCCGCTCCGTGGTCTCGCACCTCGATCCGCGCCCCCTTCACGGCGAGGTGAACCGGTGTCGAGGGCGGGCTGAACTTGACGGCGTTGTCCACCAGGTTGGCGACGGCCCGCTCGATGGCCTGTTCCTGGCCGAGCACGACCGATGGCCCCTCGGCGACGGTGAGGGTGATCTCCCGCCCGGTGCGAGAGCGGGCCCGTTCGGCAACCCGCGCCGCGAGGCGCTCGAGTGCGATCGACCGCATGGGCTCCTCGGCGCGGCGGTCGGCGGCGAGCTCGACGAGCTCGTCGACCAGGCCGGTGAGGCCGCGCAGCTCGCCATCGAGGTCGGCGAGGACTCGTTCGCGGGTCGGGTCGGGCAGGTCGCGGTGGCGGCGGAGCAGGTCGATGTTGGCCCGCAGGCTGGTGAGCGGGGTGCGCAGCTCGTGGGCCGCGTCCTCGGCCAGCTGCTGCTGCTGGTCGCGCGAGCGCGACAGCGCAGAGAGCATGGTGGCGAACGCGCCGGCCAGCCGGCCGGTCTCGTCGCGGGCCTGGGCGTCGACAGCGACGTCGAGCCGGCCCGTGGCGGCCACCTCGCCGGCGGCGGCGGCCAGGCGCCGAAGCGGGCGGGTCAGCCGCCTGGCGAAGATCCATCCGGCCGCCGCGGCCATCGCCACCACGGCCGCGTCGAGCAGCCCGAAGCGCCAGCGCAGGGACCCGAGCACCGCCTGGTTCTCGCTCTCGTCGCGGGCCAGCTGCACGGCGCCTCCCCCCGCGAGGGGCTGGGTGAGGATCCGGTAGGTCAGCGCGCCGACGGTGGCGGTGTGCAGCCAGGGGCTGCCGCCGGAGCGGGCTAGGGCCCGGTCATGGGCCTCGACCGGAAGTGACGCTTGGCCCTGGGTGGCGACCACGTGCCCCGCCGCGTCGAGGTATTGGACGACGACCAGACCGAAGATCCCCAGCGGGCCGTGGCCGGCCATCATCGGCGGGGTGGAACCCGAGCCGGCGAGGGGGCCCATCGCGCCCGGCCCGCCAGAGGCGAGCCGGGCGGCGCCCTGCTCCAGGGATTGGTCGACCTCGGCGGCGAGGCGTCCGGCCGTGGCCGCGTAGGCGAAGGCCGCCGCGGTCGTGACCGCCGCGGCTGCGAGCACCGCCAACCCGATGGCCAGGCGCGCCCGCAGGTTCATGACGCCCGCAGCGTGTAGCCCACGCCCCGTACGGTGTGGATGAGACGGGCCTCACCGTCCTGCTCGAGCTTGTGGCGGAGGTAGCCGATGTAGACGGCCAGGTTCTTCGAGTCCGGACCGAAGTCGTAGTTCCAGATGTGGTCGTAGATCGTGGTGTGCTCCAGCACCACCCCGGCGTTGCGCGCCAGCAACTCCAGCAGGTCGAATTCGGTCTTGGTGAGCTCCAGCTCCCGGCCCGCCCGCCAGGCCCTTCGGGCCGCCTCGTCCACCCGAAGGTCGTCCACCACCATGGTGGTGTCGGCCTCCCCGTAGGTGGAGCGGCGCATGAGCGCCCGCACCCGCGCCAGCAGCTCGTCGAGGGCGAAGGGCTTGGCCAGGTAGTCGTCGGCCCCCGCGTCCAGTCCCGACACCCGGTCAGAGACCTCGCTTCGGGCGGTGAGGATCAGCACCGGGGTGTGGTCCTGGCGCGCCCGGAGCCGCCGGCACACGCTCAGCCCGTCGACCTCGGGCATCCCCACGTCGAGCACGACCGCGTCCGGACGCTGCGACGCGATCACGTCCAGGGCCCGTGCCCCGTCGGCCAGGCCCGCCACCCGGTAGCCCTCGAGCTCGAGCGCGGTCACGAGCGAGTCGCGGGTGGCGCGATCGTCCTCTGCCACGACCACCAGCGGGGCGTCGCCGCTCGTCATCTCCCCAGTGGTAGCAGACCGCCGAGGTGTCTCTCACCCCGGGCCGGGATTCTCACCCCGCTCTTACCCCCCTCCGCCAGCCTTCTTACCCGCCAGCCCTACCGTGATAAGCGGAAAGAGAAAGACCGAAGAGAAGAAGGGAAGTGACATCATGCGCACGAAGTTGGTAGCAGCTCTCGCGGCCGGCGCCATCCTGGCCGGCGGAGGCACCGCGGCCGCCTTGGCCGCAGGGACGGCTCAAGCCGCCCCGTCGGCAACGACCGTCGCGGCCAGCGCGACCACGGCCCCGTTCGTCTGCGCCCCGCTCACCTCGCTGGTCGACAGCGGCACGATCACCGAGGCCCAGGCCACGGCCGTACAGAACGCGCTGTTCCAGTACATGAGCGCTCACCGGCCGGCCTTCGGGTCCGGTGACACGGCCCCTGCCCTCCAGCCCAACGGGCCGGTGACGACGGTGCTCGCGCAGCTCGTGAAGGACGGCACGATCACCCAGGCCCAGGCCACCGCGATCACGAACGTGGTCCAGCAGCAGGCAAGGGCCCACTGGGGTAAAGGGCCCGGTGCTAGCGGCAACTACGGTCCCGGTATGCGGGGCGGGCCGATGTGGTCGAGCTAATCCTCCGCGTGACGACCGGCACATCCCGATAGGGCCCGCCCCTGAGGGTGGGCCCTATCGGCATTTCTGCGCTGCTCGATCAGAACGAAGCAAGCGTTCTGCGGCGCAACCGGGGGCCTTCGAATCCTGCGGCGCAACCGCCCCTCGCCTGTCGCCGGGATTCTCACCCGGCTCTTATCCGTCTCACTGCCCAGTCCGAGGATGTGAGCGCCGTTGGGTTACTGCACCTGTTGCTGATCGTCTGGAAGGGGAGGAAACGCCGGCTTGCTGTCGAGGAGGGTGTTCTTCATCTCCTCGTATTCCTCCTTGGTGAGCTCGCCTCGCGCGAACCTCCTCTGCAGCAGCTCGAGGGGAGTCTCTGGGGCGCTACCAAACATGAGGTGGTGCATCGTTCCCCTTCGCCCGAAGAGCAGAACGAGGACGATCACGAGCATCGGGAGAAGGACGAGCGGCATCCAACTAGCGGCCTGTCCCGAGCCGCCCCAGCTCATCACTCCGACGGCTGCCAACGCGAGCACCACCATGCGGGCGCCCATCACCGCCACCATCAGCCCGATGACGGTTCGACGGGTGCGCGGTCCCCGCCTGCGAAGCGAGTTGATGATCATCATGGGGCCTCCCCCAGCCTTGGCTCCTCCGGCCGGCCGCCGGCGCGCCCGGACCGGGGCTGTCGCCCACGCGCCCTGCGAACACGCCGAATGTCATCGCCTGACCTCGACAGGCGCCCTCGACCGCGACACCGAGGCGCTCGCGAGCGCGGCAGCGCGATCCTTCGGGGTCAGCGGCTGGCTCCTTGGCGGCATCCCGTCGCCGGACAGATCGACGTTCCTGGAGGAGCGCATCCCGTGACACGCCTTCGGCGAGGACGAAGTCCGCATTCTCCTGCCGTGGTAGCGGCTCGCAGTCGTTCCCCGGCGCGCGTAGAGCCGCGTCGTCCAGGACGGGCGGTCGAGGACGGGCGGAGGCCCGCCGCCCGAAGGCGGCGCCCTGATGGCGCCGGTCGTTCAGTCGTTGCCGGCCACGGATTAGGCGGAATGGCGCCAGCCGGTCCTGCCCCTGCGTCATCGGCCGGCCCCCTTGGTCGGCTGGTCGCCGATGGTCGATGAGGGAGTGCGGACGGCGGGTGGCTCGGGCCATCGCAACCGCGTCCGGAGCCAGAGCATGAGCCGACTGAGGCCGAGCAAGGCAGGAAGCTCGACGACCGGGCCGACGAGGATGGCCACCAGCACGAGGGGGTGCCCCGCGAAGGCAACGGCGGCCACGCCGATCACGGACTCGGAGTTGCGGGCGGTGGTGGTGAACACGAGGGTGGCGGTGTCGACATAGCCAAGGTGGAAGCGCCGTCCGACCGAGAGGCTCAGCACGAACAGTCCGACGAGGAACAGCGAGATCACCCCGATGATGAGGCCGATATCGGCCAGCGCCAAGGCGCCGAAGCTGGCCTGAAAGGCGAAGATCGTGATGACGAGTCCAGCCAGCGCCCACACCTTCATCTCGCCGATGGCCGACTTGTAGGTGCCGTACGTCCACTCCCGGCCCTTCAGGTGCTCGAGGAGCAGCCGGACCCCGTAGGCGAGCGCGAACGGCCCGACGAGGTACAGCCCGACACTTTCGAACAGGGTCGCCGCCGAGGTGGGGACGGCCTTGCCGACGAGCACCCACAGGTAGAAGGGCAACAGGACGATCTGGAGCACCAGGTTCCACGGCAGAAGCGACACCCCCCAGGCGACGTCCCCCTGGGCAAGATCGGTGAAGATGAGGTACCAGCCGATGCACGGGGTGAGCGTGTAGAGGATGACTCCGGCCCACAGGCTCGGGTAGTGGCGCAGGATCAGCCATCCGAGCACCCAGGCGAACACCGGGGTGAACACGAAGTTTGTGACGAGCGCCAACGCCGTCGGCTTCACCTTTCGGAACGCCACGGCGACGTCTTTCACCTCGACGAAGGCCATCACCGTGAACATCACGGCGAACACAGTGAGGTCGGCAAGCCACGACAGGTGGGTCAGGCGGCCGTTCACGAGGCGGTTGGCAACGATCCCGGCCACGACGGCGGCGATCAGCACGAACGGCTTGACCTCGTCGCGCACCGAGAGCCGCCTGCCGGCCATCACGACACCCTCGTCCGTCTACGTCCGGCCCGACTGCGGCTACTGCGGAGGACGCGGCTACCTCGAGGTCACGGTGTCCGCGACGATCCGCCCCGTCGGAGAGCAGCAGGCGCTCAACCTGGTGGCGTGAGAGCATCCTCGATCTCGTCTCCAGCACACGGCCGGCACAGCCCTTTCGCCATGTGTGTACTCTATGCGCATGGCACGGCTGAACGTCTACGTCCCCGACGAGCTCGCCGAGGAGGCGCGGCGCGCCGGCCTGAACGTGTCCTCGCTGTCCCAGGAGGCGATCCGCTCGGCACTCGCCGCCCGCTCGACCGACGACTGGCTCGCGACCTTGCGACCAGCACCACGCCACCGCGCCACCCACGAGAGCGCGCTCGCTGCGCTCGACGCCGCGCGCGAAGAGCCGCCGACCCGCCATGGCTGAGCAGGCCGTCGTCGACGCCTCCGCGTTCGTGGACCTGCTCCTCGGCGGCCCGCTCGGCGACGCGGTGGCCCGGCGAGTCTCCGGTCGCCGGATCCACGGCCCCGCTCACCTCGATGCCGAGGTGCTCTCTGCGCTCGGGCGTCTCAACCGGGCGGGCGCGCTGCGCGCGTCGACCGTCGCCACCATGCTCGGCCACCTTGCCGACGCCCCGATCGAGCGCCACCCGCTGGCAGGACTCCTCGCTGGCGCGTGGGGCCGTAGGAGCAACCTCCGACTTGCCGACGCGCTCTATGTGGAGCTGGCAGCGGCGCTCGACGTGCCGCTCGTCACGACAGACGCACGCCTGAGGCCGGTACTGGGCACCGAGGTCGTCACGGCATGACCTGAGGCGCGGCTCCAGGAATGGTCCCGGCATGGAACAGTCCTCGCCCCGCCGCCGCCTCGGCCGCCCACCGAACACCGTGCACGGGACCTTCGCCGGCCGCCACCTCGACACCGGCGAGGTCCTGTCGTGGTCAGACGGGGTCTTCGCCGGCCACCGGCCCTTCGTCGTCGAGGCGAACACCCTCTGCGACGCGGGGACACCGGTCGACCTGACCCCAGCTGGTCCGCAGCTCGCCGCTGACCGCGACGACCCCCTCGCGGTGATGGCCGTCATGTCCGTCGTCCTCGACTACCGGACCGAGTTCCACGGGGACGTGCCCTGGGATCGCCTCTCGGAGGCCCTGCTGTCGCGATTCACGGACGAGGCGAAGGAGGCCGCCCGTGTGTAGGGCGCTCAGCGACCACGGCGGCCGGCGCTGCCCTTGCTCGCAGCCCGAGTACCGCAACGCCTACCGACGCGCGACCTACCAGGCGAGGAGGCTCGCCGGTAGCAACCCGGTCGACGCTGGCGCGATCGATACCGAGGAGACGAGCACTGCTCTGGCCGAGGCGCTCGCCACCACGCCCGCCCGTGGGGACACCACGATCGCCCTCCCCGAGGTCGAGACCGCAGCTCGTCACTTCGCGGGCCGGCTCGGCTACCGGTACGTCGACGCGTCCACCGCCGCCGAGCACCCGGGCACGACGACTGAGCCGGGAGTCCTGTGGGTCCAGTCGTTCGACGGGGGCGAGACCTGGCTGCTCCAGAGCCAGGGCCGCGACGGCCACCCCGAGCACCCACTCGGCCGCAAGCCGCTCGCTCCGGCGGCGCTCGTCGAGGCGATCCGGTCGCTCCAGACAAGGGGCGCCGATTCCTCCGTGCCGGGCACCGAAACCGATCGCCCGAGCCGCCAGGAGCGCACGGAGCAGGCCCACGCCGAGCTCGTCGCCGCCGTCGAGCGGATCGCCACCAGCGACGACTGGCGGGCCTTCCTCGACTTCTCGCGCCAGCTCCCCACCTACTCGGCGAACAACGTCTGCTGGCTGATGGCACAGGCCGCCCGACGGGAGTGGGACCCGCTCGACCACGTCGCCGGGTACCGCGCCTGGCAGGCGATGGGCCGCCAGGTGCAGCGCGGCGAGACGGGACTCAAGGTGCTCGCTCCCTGCCGCTACAAGGTGAAGGACGCCGATACCGGCGAGGACAAGTGGGTCGTGCGCGGCTTCACGACGGCGACGGTGTTTGCCGCCCGCCGACCGAC